>JAFXSD010000034.1 GCA_017525905.1 Elusimicrobiota bacterium
ATAAAAATTAATTAATAAAATAAAAATTAAATTTATTTATTTATCAAATTCAATTAGTTAAAAAAGAATTAATCTATTTTATATTAAAATGTTAGACTTACTTTTAATTCGTGCAGACAAAGGAGGTAATCCAGATAAAGTAATAGACAGTCAAAAAAAGCGTTTCAAAAGCACAGAATTAGTCACAAAATCAATGGAGCTGGACAAACAATGGAAAGAAGTCCGTCAAAAATGTGATACAGCTGGTATGAACTTAAATGCAGTCAACAACGAAATAAAAAAAAAGAAAAAAGAAAGTAAAGGACAAGACCCCTGTACAGAATTAATTGCTAAAAAAAATGAGCTAGAAAAAGAGAAAAATGAGCTTTCAAAAAAAGCCGACGAGCTTTTTTTACAACTCAAAAAAACATATTCCCAAGTAGGTAATATTATTCACGAATCAGTCCCAATAAGTAACAATGAAGACGACAATCAAGTAATTAGAACTTGGGGAACTTTCGACAAAAATAGAAAAATTGACGATACCCCCGGAAATGCCCACCATTATAAAGTTTTAGAATGGTTAGGAGGATATGACGCCGAAAGAGGGGTAAAAATTGCAGGGCATAGAGGTTACTTTTTAACTGGGCCAGGAGTCATGCTAAATCAAGCCTTAATTCAATATGGTCTTAAATTTTTAGCCTCAAAGGGCTATACCCAGGTTCAACCCCCCTATTTTATGAAAAGAGAAATTATGGGGGAAACCGCAGAATTAGCCGATTTTGATGAAATGCTTTATAAAGTTGAAGGAAGCGGAGAAAATGGCGAAGGGGATTATTATTTAATAGCTACAGCGGAACAACCAATTTCAACTATGTATAGGGGGGAATGGCTCGAAAGAAGTAAATTACCCATTAAATATGGAGGAATTTCTCCATGTTTTAGAAAAGAGGCTGGGGCTCATGGAAAAGATACCTGGGGAATTTTCAGAATTCATCAATTTGAAAAAGTCGAACAATTTGTAATTTGTGTTCCTGAAGATTCTTGGAAATTCCATGAAGAAATGATTCAAGTTTCGGAAGAATTTTATAAAAGTTTGGGATTACCTTATAGAGTTATTGCTATTGTTTCTGGTGCTTTGAATAATGCTGCTGCTAAAAAATATGATTTAGAAGCTTGGTTCCCAGGATATGGAACATATAGAGAACTTGTTTCTTGTTCTAATTGTACTGATTATCAATCAAGAAGTGCAGAAATAAGACTTAGAACTGATAAAAAAAATGAAGGAGATCAAAAAGTATATGTTCATATGCTTAATGGAACTTTATGCGCTTGTGAAAGAACTCTTTGCTGTATTTTAGAAAATTACCAAACTGATAAAGGTGTTAATGTCCCTGAACCACTTAGACCTTTTGTTGGACAAGATTTCTTACCTTTTAAAGAAGAATTAATGCCTGGATATGTTAAACCTGGAGCTGATAAAAAAGGTAAAAAAGGAAAAGGAGAAAAAAAAGATAAAAAAGGAGATAAAAAAGAAGGAGAAA
>JAFXSD010000026.1 GCA_017525905.1 Elusimicrobiota bacterium
ATATAATAATTACTTAATTTTATCTTTTTGTCAAAATAAAAATATAGTGGGTTTATAACTAATGAAACAAGTTAATTTTGGAAAAATAAAGTCACCAATTGATCCACCTTTACTACTTGGTATGCAAAGAAATTCTTTTGCGGATTTTTTGCAAAGGGATGTTGCTCCTGAGAAAAGAAAAGCTCAAGGGCTTGAAGGTGCATTTAGAGATGTTTTCCCTATTAAAAATTCAGATGAAAGTTTGGAAGTGCAGTATGTTTCTTATTCATTCGGTGAACCGAAATATTCCGTAACGGAATCGGTTGCCAGAGATGAAACCTATGCAGCTCCTTTAAAAATAAAACTTAGATTGGTTTCAAAAAAAGAAGATGGAAAAGAAAGAGAAATTTCCGAGCAGGAAGTTTATTTCGGAGATATTCCTTTAATGACTGATACCGCAACATTTGTTATAAATGGTGCGGAAAGAGTTGTTGTAAGTCAGATACATCGTTCTCCCGGAGTAATATTTGAGGAAGACGAAGAAAAAAAGGTAACCATATTTGGTAAACCTTTATATTTTGCAAGAATAATACCTTACAGAGGAGCATGGGTTGAATTTGAATTCGATCAAAATGGTCTTTTGTATGTTAGAATAGACAGAAAAAGAAAAATTTTGGCAACTACACTTTTAAGAGCCATAGGCTTTGAAAGTGATAGCGATATATTAAATCTTTTTAAAGAAACAAAAGAAGTTTCTTTAGATTTAGCTCCGTCGGCACTTGCTAACGAATGTTTAGCCGATGATATTTATGATAAGGCTACAGGTGAAGTTTTGTTTGATGCAGGTAAAGAATTAACGGAATCGGTTATTGAAAAAATGAAGGCAAAAGGGTTGCAAACTGTAACCGTATTAAAAGATGCAACAATTCTTTTAACATTGAAAAAAGATTCTGTTAAAACACAAAAAGAAGCCGTAAATCATATTTATAAAGTTTTAAAAACTCAAGAGTTTATCGTTCAGGAAAGAGCACAAGGTTTCTTGGATGAATTATTGTTTAAATCCGTTAGAAGATATGATTTTACTACTATCGGAAGATACAAGATTCTTAAGAAATTGGCTCCTATATACGATTTTTATAAGAGAATAACTGAAAGTTATCCGAGAGAAATCAGATTGGGAATTCCTGCAGAAGGTAAAAGAACCGTTGCAAGAGAAGATATCGTTGCAACAATAAAATACCTTTTGATGATATATAACGGTGAAACAGAATTTGTTGAAAACGGTAAAAAAATAAAATTAGGTTTAGATGATATAGACCATTTAGGTAACAGAAGAGTAAGATCCGTAGGAGAATTACTTGAGAACCAAGTAAGAATAGGTCTTGTTCAAATGGCAAGACTTACAAAAGAGTATATGAACAGCCAAGATAAAGCAACAATTACTCCCAGATCTTTAATGAATATAACTCCTTTTGTTGCTCAAATAAGAAAGTTTTTCGGTACATCCCAACTTTCTCAATTTATGGATCAAATCAATCCGTTATCGGAACTTACTCATAAGAGAAGACTTTCTGCATTAGGTCCCGGAGGATTGAACAGAAAAAGAGCGGGATTCGAAGTTAGAGATGTTCACTACACACATTATGGTAGAGTATGTCCTATCGAAACTCCTGAAGGTCCGAACATCGGTTTGATAACTTCATTGTCGGCTTATGCAAAAGTTAATAAATACGGTTTGATAGAAACTCCGTATAAAAAAGTTGAAAACGGTAAAACAACCGATAAAATCGAATATATGACAGCAGATGCGGAAGATGATTTGTTTGTAGCACAGGCAAACACACCTGTTGACAGTAAAGGAAATTTCCTTACGGATTCAGTTCAGGGAAGACATTTGAACGACTTTTTATTTAAGTCACCTGAAAAAGTTGACTATATGGATATTTCACCTATGCAGGTAGTATCTGTATCCGCAGGTCTTATTCCTTTCTTGGAACACGATGATGCAAACAGAGCATTGATGGGTTGTAACATGCAAAGACAGGGTGTTCCTTTATTGGTAACGGAACAACCATTGGTTTGTACCGGTGTTGAAGATAAAGTAGCAAAAGATTCCGGTGTATGTGTAACTTCAAAAATTGACGGTGAAGTAGTATCTGTTTCTGCAGATGAAATTATAGTTTGGAACGAAAAAGCAGGTATTAAAGTTCATACATTAAACAAATATTTGAGATCCAACCAAGATACATGTATTAACCATATTCCTATTGTAAAAGTTGGAGATAAGGTTAAAAAAGGTGATATTATAGCCGACGGTCAAGCAACAAGAAACGGTCAGTTATCTTTAGGACAAAACCTTTTGATAGCTTTCATGCCTTGGGACGGATATAATTTCGAAGATGCTATTTTGTTATCGGAGAAATTGGTTCAAGACGACAGATTTACATCAATTCATATAAGAGAATTAGAAACCGAAGCAAGAGAAACAAAAGGAAGACCGGAAGAAATAACAAAGGATATTCCTAATGTCGGTGCCGAAGATTTATTGAATCTCGATGAAAACGGTGTAATAAGAGTAGGTGCTACTGTTCAAAGAGGAGATATTCTTGTAGGTAAAACCGCTCCTAAAGGAGAACAGCAAACTACTCCAGAAGAAAGACTTTTAAGAGTTTTGTTCGGTAAAAAAGCAGAAGATGTTCAAGATGTTTCGTTAAGAGTTGATCCGGGTATTTCCGGTAAAGTTTTAGCGGTAAGAACATTTGTAAGAAGAGAAAAACTTACTGAAAAAGAAGCAAAGAAAAGACAGGAAGAAATGACCTCTACTTACAAAGCCGCAAAAGCAAAATTAGATAAAGAACAAAAAGAACTTTTGGCTAATGCAAAGAAATCCGATAAGAAAAAAATAGAAGATTTGTATACTGCCAAAGAAAATATACTTAAACAAAACTATGAAAAAGAAAAAGAAATGTTTAAGAAAGGTGATGAGTTACCGGTATCAGTAAATAAAATTGTTAAAGTATATATAGCAGCAAAATTGAAAGTTCAGGTAGGAGATAAACTTGCAGGAAGACACGGAAACAAAGGTATTGTTTCAAGAATACTTCCTGTTGAAGATATGCCGAGACTCCCGGACGGGACACCGGTAGATTGTGTTCTTTCTCCACTTGCTATACCTTCTCGTATGAATGTAGGTCAGCTTTTGGAATCTATGTTGGGTTGGGCAGGTAAAGTGTTAAATACACAGATGGTAACACCTGTATTTGACGGAGCCAGCGAAGAGCAGGTAAAAGAACAAATAAGAAAAGCCAAAGATTTGTTGGTATCACAAAAAACCGAAGAATTTAAACAAAGAGGTTTTAAAGGTAAAGAGTTGGAAGATGCAATAGAAGATTATAAACTTCACTATTTGCCTACCGATGATTGTCAAATTACATTGTATGACGGCAGAACCGGTGAACCTTTTATGGAAAAAATTACTATCGGTGTTATGTATATGTTAAAACTTAACCATTTGGTTGAAGATAAGATGCATGCAAGATCAACAGGTCCTTATTCTCTTATCACAAGACAGCCTTTGGGCGGTAAAGCTCAGTTCGGTGGTCAGAGATTCGGAGAAATGGAAGTTTGGGCAATACAGGCTTATGGTGCAGCACATGTATTGCAGGAATTTTTAACCGTAAAATCCGATGATGTTGACGGTAGAGTAAAAATGTACGATTCTATAATCAAAGGTGAAGCAATATCCGAACCGGGTATTCCGGAATCTTTCAAAGTTCTTATAAACGAACTTAGAGCATTGGGTTTAAATGTTGATTTATTGAAGAAAGGTGCAGAAAATAAAGAAGCAGTAAACGAAGCTAAAGAAGACTAAATATAATACGGAAGGGCAACTATAAATGAGTATAAAAAATTTAAAAAATTCAAAGAAAAAGCCGCAAAATCTTAACTTCACCGATTTTGATGAAGTAAAATTGACAGTTGCAAGTCCCGAGGATATCAGATCGTGGTCTTACGGTGAGGTAAAAAAACCGGAAACCATAAATTACAGAACATTTAAACCTGAAAGAGACGGTTTGTTCTGCGATTGTATATTCGGACCTACGAAAGATTGGGAATGTCATTGCGGAAAATATAAGTATATTAAACATAAAGGTATAATCTGCGACAGATGCGGAGTTGAAGTTACCGAATCTAAAGTTAGAAGAGAAAGATTTGGTCATATAGACTTGGCGGTTCCTGTTGCACATCCTTGGTTTTTAAAGAAACCGCCTTCAAGAATAGGTATTTTGTTAAACATGAAAATATCCGATCTTGAAAAGGTTATTTATTATACAAAGTATGTTGTAACAAATACCTTAAAAGATGCTTCAAAAATAGTGCCTATTTTGCATAAAGGTTCTTTATTGAAAGAAGAAGAATATAACTTGTTTCAATATGGAATGAAGAGTGCCGTTGTTAGAGATGAATTAAAAAATGTTTTTGATGGTATAGTTGCTGAAGATATTGAACTTGACAGTGATGAAAAAGTTTTGAAAAAACAGCTTGACAGACTTATTAAAACCATGGCGGATTATAGCGGTGAAAAGAAGGCTGATGTTATAAAGAAAATAGCTGAAAATGTCGCAAACGGTGCAAAGTATTATAAATGTTATTTCAAGCCTCATTCAATATATTTTTATGATGTTGAAGGTTCACAGAAATCAGAATTAAAGAAAATTCTTGCTTCAGCATTCGAAAAAAATCCTGATGTTTCCGTTTCGGAACCGGACAGAAAAATAAGAATAGAATTTTTTGATACCGAAAAAGAAAAAGTATTTTTGGAATTAAGAAAAAATGCTGAAGGTTTAAAACCTTTTGAAGGTAAATTGAAAGTTGAAGTTTTCAGAATGGAAATGCCTATATTAAAAACATTTTCAAAACCTGAAACTCCTATATTGTTGGAAGAAGCTGATGTTAAGAAATTCAGAACCGGTTTCGGTGATGATTTAAAAGTTGATATCGGTGCTTCTGCAATAAGAAAATTGTTGGAAGAAATAAATCTTGAAGAAGAACAAAAGCAAATACAAAAAGAAATAGCATCCGTATCTTCCGATATGGAAAGGTCAAGACTTATAAGAAAACTCAGAGTTGTGGAAGGATTTAAAAATTCAAATACAAGACCTGAGTGGATGATATTGACTGTTCTTCCCGTTATTCCGCCCGATTTAAGACCTTTGGTAGCTTTGGAAGGCGGAAGATTTGCAGCATCCGATTTGAACGATTTATACAGAAGAATAATAAACAGAAACAACAGATTAAGACATATAGAACAATTGAAAGCTCCTGCAGTTATGATAAATAACGAAAAGAGATTGTTGCAGGAAGCCGTAGATGCTTTAATAGATAACGATTCTATGTCAAGACCTGTTACCGGTGCGGGAAACAGAGTATTAAAATCTTTGTCCGACACATTAAAAGGTAAACAAGGAAGATTCAGACAGAATTTGTTAGGTAAAAGAGTTGATTATTCGGGAAGAAGTGTTATCGTTGTAGGTCCTTCATTGAAACTTAATCAATGCGGTATTCCTAAAGAAATGGCACTTGAATTATTCAAACCTTTTATTATAAGAGAACTTATTAATCAGGAAGGAGCAACATTAAAATCCGCAAGAAGAATTCTTGAAAGAGGAGATGTAAGAGTTTGGGGAATATTGGAAAAAGTAACAAAAAATCATCCTGTATTGCTCAACAGAGCTCCTACACTTCACAGACTTGGTATTCAAGCTTTCGAACCTATTTTGGTTGAAGGTAAATCTATACAGTTGCATCCTTTAACTTGTACTGCATTTAATGCTGATTTCGATGGTGACCAGATGGCTGTGCATGTTCCTATATCCGTAGAAGCACAACTTGAAGCAAAAATGTTGATGATGACAACAAAAAATATTTTGTCACCGTCATCGGGAAAACCTATAACGGTTCCGGGACAGGATATCGTTTTGGGAAGTTGCTTTATAACTAAAGAGAAAAAGGGTGTATTGGGTGAAGGAAGTATATTCTCATCCGTAGATGAAGTTATAAGTGCATATCAACAAAAAGAAGTAGATTTACAAGCAAGAATAAAGGTTGCGGGTATAACCTCATTAAGAGATCCTAACCTTAAAGACAGTGAACAAAAAGATTTATCTAAATGGAAAAATGACGATAAGAAAGGCATAATAAATTATACGACGGTAGGAAGAGTAATATTTAACGAACATTTACCTAAGAATGAAGACGGTTCTTATGCATTAGGATATAAAAATTATGCATTCGGTAAAAAGCATTTGGTTGCAATTATTGATGAATGTTTCAAAAAACTCGGTCAATATAAAACCGTTGTATTGTTGGATGAAATAAAAAATCTCGGTTACAAATATGCAACTTTGGCAGGTGTGTCGATTTCAATAGATGCAATGAATGTTCCGCCTGAAAAAGACAAGATGGTTTCCGAAGCAAAGAAACAAGTTAAAGCTATAGAAAAACAGGCAAAATTAGGTTTGATAACCGAAAGCGAAAGATACAATAAAATCATTGATATTTGGACAAAGGTTACCGATGGTGTTGCCGACATCATGTTTGATGAAATGAAAAAGACAGAAGGTGAACCTTATGAACCTAACAAGAACAGATTTAATTCAGTATATATGATGGCAGACTCCGGCGCAAGAGGTTCGAGACAACAGGTAAGACAGCTCGCAGGTATGAGAGGTCTTATGGCAAAACCTCAGAAGAAACTTTCCGGAGGTGTCGGTGAAATTATCGAAACACCTATTATCGCAAACTTCAGAGAAGGTCTTTCAATTTTGGAATACTTTATTTCTACTCACGGCGGTAGAAAAGGTCTTTCCGATACAGCATTGAAAACCGCAGAAGCAGGATACATGACAAGAAAACTCGTTGATGTATCTCACGATGTGGTTGTTACGGAACACGATTGCGGAACACCTAACGGAGTATTTATCGGAGATTTGAAATCAGGTGAAGAAACAATTGAAAAAGTTGACGAAAGAATTGTAGGCAGAGTTGCACTCGATAATATTGTAGGTATTATACAACACGGTGATGATATACAAGAAGAGCTTATCGTAAAGAGAGGAGAACTTATAACTCTCGAACAAGCTAAAAAACTTATGGAAGCAGGTATCGATAAGATCGGTATCAGAAGTGTATTAACTTGCGAAGCGGAACATGGTGTTTGTGCAAAATGTTACGGTTTGAGTCCTGCTACCGGAAAACTTGCCGAAGTCGGTGAAGCAGTAGGTGTTGTTGCTGCTCAATCAATCGGTGAACCTGGTACACAGCTTACACTTAGAACTTTCCATATCGGTGGTGCTGCAAGTACGGTTACACAGAAATCCGAAATTTATGCGGAAAAAGATGGAACCGTAGATTTTTATAATTTAAAATCTATTAAAAACAGAGACGGTGAAACTTTGGTAGTTAGCAGAAATACGGAACTTGTATTTACGGAAATGTCTCCGAGAAGAAGACAGGTTCACAAAATTCCGTATGGTGCCGTAATATATGTTAAAGACGGTCAGGACGTAACATTAAAAGAAGATCCTGCAACTAAATCGAAAAAACATATTTTGCTTGCAAAATGGGATCCTCACTCAAAATCAATTATCTCGGAATACGAAGGTAAATTGAAATATGTAGATATAAAAGACGGTGTTACATTACAGAAAGAAAAATCAAAAATTACAGGTCAGATTGAAAGAGTAATTATTGAAGACAGAACAAGAAAACACAGACCTAAATTCGTTATCGAAAAAGGCGGAAAAACTGTTGTTGAATATCCGTTACCGGTGGATACCACGCTTATGGTAAAAAGCGGTGATGAAATTAAGGTCGGTGATGTGTTGGCTAAAATGCCTCAAGAAGCAACAAAGGTTAAAGATATTACCGGAGGTCTTCCCAGAGTATCAGAATTGTTCGAGGGAAGAAAACCTAAAAACGTTGCTGTTGTTTCAGAAATTGACGGTATAGTTAAGTTTGGCGAAGCAACAAAGAAAGGTGCATTGAAAGTTAAAGTTGTTGATCCTGAAACAAAGATAGAAAAAGAATATGTTATTCCGTTAGGAAGACATTTGGTTGTATATGAAGGCGATAAAGTAGAAGCCGGAGAAGCACTTTCAGACGGTGCAGTAAATCCGCATGATATTCTTAAAGTTAAAGGTCCTAAGGTTGTTCAGGAATACCTTGTTAACGAAATACAGCAGGTTTACAGATTACAGGGTGTATCAATTAACGATAAACATATAGAAGTAGTTGTAAGACAAATGTTGTCCAATGTAAGAATAACCGAAGAAGGAGCAAGTAAGTTCCTTAAAGGTGAAATTATATCAAGATATAAATATGAAAATGAAAGAAAGAAATTAAAAGAAGAAGGTAAACCTTTACCTAAGGCTCAGCCGGTATTGTTAGGTATAACGAAGGCTGCACTTTCATCCGATTCATTTATATCGGCAGCAAGTTTCCAGGAAACGACAAGAGTATTGACGGAAGCAGCTGTTTCAGGACAAATAGATGTTCTTAGAGGATTAAAAGAAAATGTTGCTATAGGTCATTTAATACCTGCTGGTACAGGACTTAAAGCGCAAGATAAATAAAAAATAATTTGAAAAGAAATTATAAATTAAATTTAGAGGGAAGGTAAGAATGCCAACAGTTAATCAGTTAATTTCAGGCGGAAGAAAACAAGTTATACAAAAAACAAAATCTCCTGCATTGAAAAGTTGTCCACAAAGAAGAGGAGTTTGTACAAGAGTTTATACAACAACTCCTAAAAAACCTAATTCAGCTTTAAGAAAAGTTGCCAGAGTAAAACTTACATCAGGTTATGAAGTTACTTCATATATACCGGGTGTCGGCCATAACTTACAGGAACATTCAATTGTTCTTATAAGAGGCGGAAGAGTAAAAGATTTGCCTGGTGTTAGATACCATATTATCAGAGGGGCATTAGATGCTACCGGAGTAGATGGTAGAAAACAATCAAGAAGTAAATATGGTGCAAAGAAAGCAAAAGTAAAAAAATAATATATTAAAGTAAAGTAAAAAGAGGATAACTAAATATGCCAAGAAAAGCATTAAAACCAAGAGAAAAAAGAGGAATGCCGAAAGGTGATTCTGTTTATAATTCAGTATTAGTAGCAAGATTTATAAATAAGTTAGACCACAGAGGAAAGAAAAGTTTAGCTGAAAAAATAATTTATAAAGCATTTGAAATAATGAAAGAAAAAACCGGTGAAGAACCATTGGAAGTATTCAACAGAGCTATTGAAAATGCAAGACCGTTATTGGAAGTTAGACCAAGAAGAGTTGGAGGAGCAACATATCAGGTTCCTATGGAAGTTCCTATGATAAGATCAACAACCCTTGCTATGGATTGGATAATGGAAGCTGCAAGGAGTAAAACCGGCAGACCTATGTGTGAAAAGCTTGCACAAGAATTTATGGATGCAAGCAAAAAAGAAGGTTCTGTTATGAAGAAAAGAGAAGATACTCATAAAATGGCAGAAGCTAACAAAGCATTTGCTCATTATAAATGGTAATCTTTTAATAAATATAAAAAGCCTATATGATACTTTTTTGTTATCATATAGGCTTTTTTATTTACAAATTTTTCACAAGTTATTATTGAAAAATCAACATATATAGACTATAATATAAAGTATGAAAGTGTCTTTAATGAAACAATGTTTTTCATTATTTGTGTTTTTGTTTGTTTTTGCAAATTGTTTGGCTGTGCCTTTTTCTAAAGGTGTGTCAAATGATTTTGTAAAGGGTTCATCATTGGAACAAATCTTGTGTGCTGTTCAAACACCATCCGATATCTTATCATCTATGATGCAAACAAATAACACAACAAAACAAAGCAACAACGAAAAAGAAAAAAAAGATATTACATCTTTTTATGAATATTTATTACCTGTTGAAATAACACTTCCTGCAATGTCAACTTTAAGTAATCTTTTAGTTTCAAATGTTGGTATATTTATATCGGAAAATTTCGTTGCGGATGTTGATTATCCGATAAAAATACCGTTTTTGCAATGTATATTTTTAATTTTAATATTAAGATTATTATTTGTAGTATTACCGAGATCTATATCAGTAAATTATAACAATATAAATATAGAACAGGGGGCTTGTATTGCATAAAAAGCAATACAAGTTTTTTTTATTTATGATAAAAATATTTAAAACAAAAATTAATAAATTAATAGCTTTATTTACGGCAACAAGTTTGCTTTTATCTTTTGTTGTGGGACCTGCTGCTGCATCTGCAATAAACAACGAACAAACAACAAAAGAATATAATCAAGTTTTTAAAGAGTTCATATTGCCTTATAGTTACGGAAAAATAACAAATGCTTATTTCGCGGCAACAGACAGAGTAATAATAAATATTCAAGATTTACATTGTCATCCCAAAGTTCAAAAAAATATATCCAATATAATAGAAATTTTTGATGAAAAATATGGAGTAAACAATATTTATTTGGAAGGTGCTTACGGGAATGTAAGCACAAAATGGCTCACTGATAAAATACAAAATAACAAATCCCTTTTGGAAAAAATGCTCGATACCGGAAGACTTACCGGAGCGGAATATTACAGTGCATTAAGTAATAAAACGGAAATAATTAAAGGTTTGGAAGAAAAAGAACCTTATTTGGATAATATAGTAAGATTGGGCTCTATTTTGAATAATCAGGAGAAAATAGATTTAATATTAAATTCTTTGGATGAATCCGTAAATGAAGTGAAGAAAAAATATTATTCAAAAAGACAATATAAAATAGAAAATTTGTTTAAAGAATATAAACAAGGAAAAATAAATTCTCAGAAATATTATACATTATTGTCAAAGCACATAGATAAGTTAGGTATAGATTTAACAAAATACGAAAACACTTTAATATATATAACCCTCTTGAAATCACAGAAAAAGTTAAATTACAAACAAATAACTTCCGAGTTGCAGAGTTTAATTTATTCACTAAAGCAGAAAGTTCCATATAATGTTTATAAAAAATTGTTGGAAAATACCGACAACTTTAAAGAATTGGAAAAATTATATTCTTATATAATTCAGTTGGACAAAAATTATAATTTTGATGTATCTTTAAATTTCCCGAAACTTGATAAATATTTTAAATACATAGAATTAAGTAAGAAAATCAATCCTGTAGAACTTATAAAAGAAGATGAATTTTTATCGCAAGAAATAAACACAAGATTTTCCCAAACAAAAGCTCAAAAAGATGTAGTATTTTTGGTTCATTTCGGTAGATATTTAAGAGATTATGTAACCACTAAAATAACATTGGAAGACTATAAATATTATAAAGACAACATAGAACAATACAGACAAATATATAACAAGTATGTAGATAACAGAGTGTTGAGTTTATTGGATGAATATATTGCACAAATAGATAAGTTTTATGAAATAAATATGGATAGAAACTTCTATTTCACAAAAAATCTATTTGAAGAAAATGAACAATTTGCGCAAATTGAACAGGTTAAACAGGAAGATGTCGATATAAATAAAATAATAAGCAATATGGATGAAGTAAAAAAGGTGGATATTGTTGTTACCGGAGGTTTTCATTCCCAAACCGTCACAGAGCTCTTAAAAGAACACAACGTAAGTTATATCGTTATAACTCCGAATGTTACCGATGGAATAAAATTAGCTGAAGATACATACAATAAAATATTGCAGGAACAAGGTGAGATAGATTTTCAGATGATAGCTCCGGTTATAGCTTCTTTGTCATCTCAACTGCAAATTGCCTTACTAAAAAAAATAGAAACACAAGATACTCAAAAAATAGAACAAATAATTAGCATGAGCGGTGAAGAAAGAGCACAAATGATTGCCGAATTATCCGCTGCAAAATTGTTGGAAAGTGACGATGTCGGAAAAGTTGAAGAAAAACTTCATGAAATAGTAGAGACTATTGTCGGTGAAACAGTAACCCCGGAACTAGTATCACAAATAAAAAATTTACAAGAATTACTTAAAGATAAGGAACAATTACAAAAAACAGTGAATTTGTTGTCTGAAAAAAGTCAGATAAAAAAATCCTTAATCCTTTTAAGTAATATGTTAAATGATATTCTTGATAAGTCGTATGAAGGTCTTGACGAGCTTGTTTCTTTTACAACAAAAAATAAAGGTATAAAAGGAAGAAGAAGTGTATGGGATGAAAGAGATAGAAGAGAAACAAATTGGAGACAAGAAAGAAAAGTTTCAGAAGGTGAAAAATTTTTGAAATCAAACGGAGGCAGACAGGTACGTCAAGAGAGAAAGATTAAGGAAAAAATACTGTCTTTAGTTCCTTGGAGTAAAGATGGTGACAGCTTTTATGAATACATAAAAACTATAAAAAATGTAGAATGTTTAAAAGATATTCATGGTATATTGCAGAAGAAACATGAACAATTACAAGCACCGGACGATTCTAATTTAGATGGAATAAAGAAAAAAATGGAAGACTATGCTAATTTTATATCGCTACTTAAAACGAAAAAAGTCGTTAATATTTTTTCTAGAATGAGTTCTGAAGATAGAGATAAAATATACGATTTATATGAGTCTGTATTGAAAAAATATAAGACATATATAGGTTCTGATTTTTTAGAGGGATTTATAAAAAAAGTAAGTGATGAAGGATATAGCAATGAATATGCAAATGTAATAACCGATATTTTGTCTACCATTCATTTAATTTCTGAATTTGAAACAAAAGATAATATAGCTACTTTTGTTCATAGCTTTTATGAATATATAAAATCTATAAAAGATATAAAAGATATAGAACATTTAAGAGATATTCGTGATATATTGCAGAAGAAATATAAACAAATAAAACAAAAAAAACAAATACGAGACGATTACGGCATAGATAAAATAGAAGATGGTATGGAAGGATATGCTAATTTTATGTCGCTACTTAAAACGAAAGAAGTCGTTAATATTTTTTCTAGAATGAGTTCTGAAGATAGAGATAAAATATACAATTTATATTTGACATTAAAAAATAATGATTATAATACAGATATAAGTTCTGATTTTTTAGAGGGATTTATAAAAAAAGTAAGTGATGAAGGATATAGCAATGAATATGCAAATGTAATAATCGATATTTTGTCTAAAACGCGCTTAATTTCCGAATTTGGAACAGGAGATAATATAGCTACCTTTTTATCTTTGAGTAAAGATAATCAGAAAATGATTTTTGATATGTATACTGAGCTTCTTGATAGAATGAACTTTACCGATTTGACCTTTAAATTATTTTTTATTTTTTTAAATAAAGGGTACAGCAAGGATATGCTTGAATACTTAGCGGCAATAATTTCAGAGTTAGATTTAAAAGATGAAGAAGATGTAGAGGATGATAAAAATTATGTCTCCGGTTTTGAAACAAAAGAAATAAATGAGCAGATATTTAACGAATTTATATCAGCAAATTTTTATGTAGACAATGAATTTGTTGCTAGATATACAATGGATTTATTATTTAGTGACATTGATAAACAAAATATTCCAAATTTTAATATTCAAGAGCTTAAAGATTTATTCGATAATCTGTCGGAATACGAAATTGATGCATTAAATGTTGATAATAAAGCTTTATCTATTGTTGTTTTTTTTAGTACTAATTTCATAGAATACTGCAATAATAATGGAATAACAGATTTTGCACAACAATATTATTTGTCCACGGTGATTGCAGATGAAATTTATTCTTTATCCGGAGAACATATATTTGATATTTCTCTTGCTACACGAGAAGCGATAATATCCAGAATATTAGATTATTACGATCAGGTCAGTGAGATTGCTTCATCTAAAGAGCTCTTTTCCGAACATATGACTTTTATTTCTTTACACAATAACGAAAGAAACAAATCCGGGAATCCGAGATTTACTCCGCAAGGCATAAAAGAAGTTCTTGAGATGTTAGAAATAAGAGAAATAAGTCCGGAATCCGACTTTATCGAAGTTCCTTTTATAGAACGTGATAAAGGAAATTATATTTTATCTAAATCTGAAATTGATGGCATTTTTAAAAAAGTTACCGACGAGTTATTGAAAGGGAATAAAGTTGTTCTCTTGTTTGATGGGCACGGTCAAGAAGATGGGTTTTATTATTCCGAAAATGGAAAAATAAGTGAAAAAAGAATATTAGATTTTTTGATGAGTATGAGTGATCAAAGTGTGGATTTGGGTAATTTAACACTTATGTTTTCCTGTTGTCATTCCGATACTTTTATCAACAATATTATGTATAAATTTATGATGAAGGGAACAGCTACTCATCCTCAAATAATTAGTGAATCAGGAAAAGAAACAGATATTGCTTACGATCGTTATATAACAACAAAAGGCGGAGAAAAAATAAAAGTATCCAGTTTGTTTTATTCTCTGCTTAAATTTTTACAATTCAAAGATGAGAATGGCGAACTTGAACAAATGAAAGGAAGGTTGACTTTTAGAGACCTTGCCGATGCTCCGAAATATTTATCAAACCATACTATAAGCATAACAAACAGAGATATAGCAATATTAAGACAAAAATTGGAAGAAGATATTCGTACAATAATAAAAGAAAATGATCCCGAGGGAATAGTAAGAAATTATTCTGACATTTCAAAATCTCACATTTATTCAGCGGAATTAAATCCTTATGCACAGTTGCTTCTTCCTGAAACAAAAAAGTTTTTGGATAATTTGGGAGAAACTCCAATTATAAAGAAACTTTATAAAAATAATTCCGGCAAAGAGTTTAAGAAAACAAAACTTGGGATAGCAATCGGAGTGTTTTTTGTAGAATCGATTTCTTTTTGGTTACCGAATTTTGTTGAAAAGCATGAAAATATGACACCCGAACAGAAAGCAGGCGCAAGAGCGGTTGTTTGGAGAATAAAAGCTTTATCCATCGGGATAGGATTTGGACTGGTTCCTGCAATAATAAGTATAATAGGTTGTATAAATCCGTTATTAACTCCACTTATAATACTTCCTTCCATAATAGTAACAGCAATAATCGCAAACACATTGCATTTTTTCTATGATATAAATTTACAAAAACAAAAACACGAAGAAAAAGAAAAACAAAAATATGAAATTGAAATTGATGACAGGGAAAAAGAAGTTACAATACTTGTAAATAAAGACGGTGTAGAGTATTCAATTGTTTTTGATGTTTTGGGGAAAAGAATATATTTGAATTCTATTGACAGCGAAGTCTTTTTTAGAGGCAAAGATTTTAAAAAAGTTAAAGAACTTTCCGGTATAGAAATAAAATTTTCAAAAAGAAACCTTACCATAACTACACCCAACGATGTAAAAAATATGACAGTTGTTAAATACAGAGATGTCATGGGAATTGTAGCAAAATTACAAAAACAAAATATACCAGAACAGGAAAACGAACAAGCATTAATTGATGAAACACATAGCAAAGGAATAGAAAGGATTTATCTTGATAGACCTTCTACGAATAATTACAGAATAGCTAATGCCGTAGGTGAAAA
This sequence comes from Elusimicrobiota bacterium, assembly GCA_017525905.1. Lineage (GTDB taxonomy): Bacteria > Elusimicrobiota > Endomicrobiia > Endomicrobiales > Endomicrobiaceae > Ruminimicrobiellum. The sequence goes on from JAFXSD010000026.1 coordinate 15,565, forward strand.
TAAACTTTTGGCTATATATCCGTTTTCGCATACTTATGACGTAGATTCTTTAACTGATGAAGAATTGGCAGCTTTATTTTGTGTTGTTAGGGATAATATTTTTCAATTAACGGATGGCTATTTTTCAAATTTACCTAAAATAATAAGTTACGAACCTAAGACAGGCAACAGCTATGTAATAAATATGAATTTTATGATTGAAGAGTTTATAAAAAATGCTTTTGTGCACGGGAACTTATCAGATCCTTCAAAACCGATATATATAAAACTTGATGGTGATAAATTTACGGTATATAATGCCGTAATAGATGGTACCGATGCAACCGTAAGTAAAGAGAACAGAAAAAGAAGATTAACTTTTTCGGCAATAGTAGGACTAAGCGGAGTACATAAAGGAATTGAAACTGTTAGAGAATATGAAAAAGAAGGGTTGGTAAAGGTAGAACAAGAAAGTGAACATCATATAGGTACAAAAAAATATTTTGTAATAAGCGTGGAAAAAGCAAAAGACAAAAAAACATTGTCAACACTCATGCTTCCTTCAACACAAGATTTTTTAAATTGGTTGGGGAACACAAAAATAATAAGGAAACTTTATAAAAACAATGCGGGAGAAAACTTCAAATATACGAATTTAGGATTAATTCTCGTAGCGGTAATAGAACTTCCGTTGTTTGCCCTTCCCAATGTGTTTATAGAAAAACATAATTTTGATCCATCCGTAAAACCTGCAATGACAGCAGTTGTATTTGGAATGTTAGGATTAACAATAGGTGTAGGTTTGATTACGGGCACAATATGGAAAGCGGCTCTTGCCAATATGATTTTACATTTTATTTGGGACCGTATTGTAACATTAATCGGAAGAAAAGATCTTATGTTACAAATTCCTGGGGAAAAATCAAAAATTGAACAAATAACGATTCCTAAACAAGAATCAAAAGAAGAACAAAGCAGAGCTTTGTCTCAGGAAGAAATAACAAATTATGAACAATTTTTGCAAAAGACTATCTTGGAAAATGATACTAAATACCAATATCAACCAAATCCCGAAATACAAAAAGATATAGAAGAAATATTTGGAAAATTACTTGATGCAATGGTAGCACAAGGGAAAATTACCGTCCAAGAAAAACAGCAATATAGAATTCATTATTATTACTCTCCGGTAGCAAATGCATATGTCGTGCCAAATACCAGAGATGTATTTATCTTCAGTCAATTATTGTATGAATTAGCTGAAGAAATGAAAGAAGAAGATAAAGAACTTACAAAAGATCATATAGCTGCAATTCTTGCACATGAATTACAACATACAGTACAAAAAAACAAGGTGTATAAGAAAGTCAATACAAAGAAGGGAGACGGTAAAAGAAAAGAATATGATGCGGATAGAGAATCTATTTTTATATTGGAACAGGCAGGATATAATCCCAGAGCGGTTGAAGAGACTATGACTGCTCTCAGTTTTATGTCTGATTCGGGCACATTAGAGGATTTTTTGAAAGGGGCTTTTGATGAACATCCTGACACAAAAAACAGATTAAAAGAGATATCCGAAATTTTAGAAGATCCATCGTTGGTTTTTTTATCTATGACAAAAGAACAACAAAAGTTTTCTTCTTCGGTACAAAAATACGGACAAGATTTTCAAAGATATCTGGCTACACATTTTAACAGCCACTTAGGTTTTGGTTTTTCCCTTGATGGTGAACATTTGCAACAAATTCTTAATCAAACCGAATTTTTTGAGCAAATGAGTATATTCGATATGAGAAATGATATAAATTTTTATAATAGTTCTACAAAAGATTTTGTATTTAATAATATTTTAAACGGTAATTACAAGTTTTTCACAAAAGCCGAAAATGATTTTATAAAAAATTGCAGTGATGAAGAAAAAGAAGTTGTTTTTTGTCTTCTTTTTTCTTCGAGTACATATATTAATAAACTTATTGAAAAATTAGAAAACAGACAAAAAAAAGATTTGTTTATTTTTTGTATTGATATATTAAAAACGGTGAAAGTTGACGAGATAGAGAATAAAGGCCTTCTTTTTTATATTGTTTCAAAAATGAATCCCACGGAACAAGAATTAAAAAAATTTCTTGATTTTAGAACGAACAATAAAATAAATGTTTCTTATTCGACAGAAACGGCTTATTTTTGGTTAACAAATTACAAGTATTTATCTGATAATGAAATTAGCAATTTATTGGGAATGTTAATGATAACAGATCCGATATTCGATTCTGAAGGCCTTCCTCCTACATTCGATAATTTTAGTCAAGAACAAAAGGAAGAAAGTCTTAAATTAATGTTAAAGATTTTATTAGAAAAAAAATCTTATTATCCGCATGTAGTTCCTGCTTTCCAACAACATTCTATGCATTTTATTAATTTTTTTATGAGAAGCAGTGTTTTAACAAAACAAGAAAAGTTTGAGTTTCTTTTTAAACTTTCACAAAGTATCAATAATGAACATAAAGAAGAGTTTAATAATTTTTTCTTAAATTTATTTGATGAGTTGCATTCCGATAAGACAAATATTGAAAAAATATTGTATCTTTTCGAAATTTTCGACGATTATGACTTGTCCGATGTTTTTTCTTATGATGATTTGATGGATAGATATGATATTTCCAATCATGATTTTTCCGTTGATGAATTAAGAAAAATGGCACTTTCCACAAAATATCTTATATCAAGATTTGATGTTTTTTTCTTAGGATATTTTTTAAAGTTGCATAATAAAGATATTAAAATTTACTTTGTTAAAGATGAAAAGCTTTCTTACGACGAGAAATATTCTGATGGTATATGTTTGTATCATGGTATGGATGTAGAAAAACTGGATAAAAGTTTATTTAGAAATGTAACATTAAATGATCTCATGGATTTTCAAAATTTTATGTTGGAAAATAATTGTTGGTGTCAAAATATATCCTATTTGATGTGTTTTATTGCAGAAAAAGTATTGAATTTAAGTGATATTGAAAAAGTAAAATTAAACAAAATCTTGACTTTGCTTCCAAAGGGTCAGTCTTCCATAGAAAAAATAAACGGAGATATATCTTCAATACCTTATGAGCATTTGAAAAATCTCGTGAATATGCAGATTTTTTATAAGGATATAAATGAACAAACCATGGAAATTTCTGAGTTTGACCAAGAAACAAGTTTTGTTGCTTTTTATGTCCCGTTTTTAGAATTTAAAACTTTTAAACCGGATTATTCTGCGGTTTCTTTTGAAAAAACGGTTGAAAATATAAAAAATCATTTTGACGCATATTCTTTTTTTCAAGAACCCATGTATGAAGAGAAGAATGGTGAAGAAAAAATAAAAATTTTTATATCTCTTGAAGATGATCTCGGTAATCCGGATGAGGCTGAACAGCGGATAAAAAATACGGAGATAGAAAAAGCTTGGCTTGTTGAACTTCATAGAATATTCGAGTTAAGTCCCAAAGAAAAAAATGTTGAATTTAACCATGAAGGAAAACAATTTGTATATACATATTTTGAACTGGATGAACAATTGTTTAATGATGCATTTGTCCCTACAGCACAACAAGCGCAACAATTAATAAATGCCTTTTCAATTATAAAAAAAGAATTGCCGCAAGAAACAGTAGATGTTTATGCAAAACTTGTATACTCATTATTAAAAAGGAATTCTTCTTTATCCGTGTTTTCTTCCGCAAAAGATAATTTGGAATTGTTGGATTTATTATTTGAAGATTTTTCTGCAGTAAAAGATGGTTACATAACGGAACTGTTGGATAATTATAATGTTACTGTCGAGGAATATAGAAAATTAATATCGAAAACAAGATTATATTCCTTCGGTTCAAATTCGGAAAAGAATAATGAAAATGTCACTAATTTGGAAATAATCAACACTATTTTGCCTACATTATCGGATTCTGAAAAGATAAGTTTTTTCTTCTGGCTGCTAAGCGGTAATGATTCGTATAAACCGCAAATGCTGAAACAAATTAGACCGATTAATTTTGACTATGAGGGAGAAATTAATTTTAATTCTTTGCAAAAAAGTTTTAGATCAATGACAAAAACCGAAAGAGAAAACTTTATAAGAAAAATTCTTTTGGGAAAATCCGGCATTATTGAAAAGGGAAAGACAACTGCAGAAAAGAATAGCAAGGAATTTGAACAAGGATTGAAAAATATTTTATTTGATGATTTCTTCTTGTCTTCTTTTAGCAGTTCAAAAATTAAAGCATCTTCCATGTCGATAGTATTTAAAAATGTTTTTTCAATAGTATTCAATAATTTAAGTGATGAAAGGAAAGTTTTGTTTGTGAATAATTTAATTTCCTCTCTTGCCGAAATAAAGAATAGTGATGAAAAGGATACCGATGAACAAAAAGCTCGTCAATTAGGAAAATTGATTGTCGCTTTGGGAACAAGTTCCGGAGTTATGGTCGTTAAACTGTTACAAATATTATCCAATAACAGAGTTTTTGAGGCGCTGGATGAAAAATATGGGTCAATAATAAATGAAGAAGTTGCCAAAGTTAAAAGTGAAAACGAACCTTTATCAAAATCTGTTTTGTTTCAATATTTGGAAAATTTGGGTGTATCTTCAGCTGTTGAATATGTAGGAAAAAGATTAGGTTCTGCTTCTATAGGAATAACCTATTTGTTAAAATTAAAAAATATGTCTGAGCTTGTTGTTGCCAAAATAAAAAGGCCTAATATAAATAAAAATTATTCCGAAGATTTTAAAATTGCCGATAAGATATTGGAATATTTTAAAGGTGACAGTAGTTTAATTCCGTCTATATATAAAAAAACACTTCCGTCAACGGATAAATTAAAAACTCTGTTTGATGAGGAGCTTGAATTCGAAAAAGAATCCGAGAATTTAAAAACTTTTAACGAACAACTTAAAAAAAGAAATAGTAAAATAAAAGTTCCGCAATTAGTAGAAACTGTAGACGGCATAAAGGTATATACTCAAAATTTATTCTTGCAGACAACAGCAAAAGGAAAAACTTTAGATAAAATAAAAGTTTCCAAAAAACAAAAAAGCAGAATATATTTTGAAGTTTTAAAAGAATTTTTTACTGAAGTTTTTGTGGATCCTATAGAAAATGGTAGTGCATTGTATCATGCCGATTTGCATACCGGAAATATTTTTGTGGATGAACAAGGAAATATATCTTTTATAGATTTAGGCGGTGTAGGGAACATTTCCGCTCAACAAAGTAAATCGTTAAAAAATATTTTTATGTATATGTATTCCGGAAATTATGAAAATTTTATAAATGCATTAAAATCGTATAATTCTAAACTTTATAAAGATTTGGAACAGGCAAACGCTCTTAAAAAAACAGAAGAAATATTAAATAGAAAAACAAGTTTGGAAAGCAAATTTGTGGATTTGTTTGAAATATTTAATTCATTAGAAAATATTGATAGCGATTTCATGATGTTTATACAGGCAATAAGTAAAATATCAAGTTATCTTGATAATTTAGGCAAAAAAGAGCAATTATTGTTGTTAAACAATTTAAGTTTTAAGAAAGGTATACAATTTAAGATAATATCAGATAGTATTTTAACCGCTGTTGCTTCTATATTTAAAAGAATGCGTTTCGGTAAAAAACAAAAAGAAGTTGAAAGTTATGAAGTTACACAGGAGGATATGTTTAGAGAAAAACTTTTATCAAATTATCCGGATATAAGTTCCGAAAAAATTGATTTGTTATTGTCGCTGGATCCGTTCATCATGAAATATATAAAAAACAATACCGTTAGTTTAACACAAGAACAACTTATAAAGGGCGGAATTTTAGCGGATAAATTTTACAAACAGAAAATAATAACGGAACAAAACAATAAGACGAATATTTTGTTTAAGATACTTTCAACAACAGATTTCTCCGAACAAAATATAGAAAAATTGTTGAGTTTGGATGAGAACACGATTGAAAGAATAATATCGGAAATAACGGAAAACAAAAAAATAGAAGTGCTTTTTATAAAAGCAGAACAATTAAATATAGAATTGATATACAAAAACGATGACCTTTCTGAAAGCAAAAAATTTGACAGAATTTTAATGTTTGCAAAAGGGGCTAAGCTTAACAGAAGTCAGAATTTTCACTCATCAGATCTGGAAGCAGAACTTAAAAAGGCAAATATGTTGTTTAGTTTATCGCCGGAAACAATACTTAAAGAAAAATTATTAGAAGATGAAATTAAACTTTTTTCTTTATACAGTGTTGTTAAAGGGTTAGATTTATCTCTTGAAGAAGATATCGATATTATAGAAATTTTAGCACCTTTCAGTGTAGATGAAATAAATCATATCGAGACCCATCTTACAACATCAAACCGTAAAAGTAAAAAAGATATAAAAAGATTTATATATCTATACAACGATTATAGAAATATTTTTTCAAAAAAAGGTGAAGCAGAAACATTATCTAAATTTGTTGAGAACAATGAAAATGATGAACAAATAAGAGAGTTTTTTGATTTAGCTATAAAGAATAAGTCTATAGGAACCATTAAAAATATTGCCTATACATCTAGAAGTTTTGATGATATAATTTTGAGTTCGGAATTTGCTTTAGGAATAATTCTTTTCAGATGTAAAGCACTTGGTATCCCAATCGATGAGAACAATCAAGATTTTGCGGATATGTTAAAATCTTTAAAAAATATTTCTTATAAAGAAGGTCAGGAAAGAATTTCAAGTTTAGATGAAGAAATATACAAAAAACTTTTCAGTATTAGAAGTAACGATAAATTAATGGAACTTTTAAAATATATTTCCGCACACAATTACGATAAAATAGGTCTTAAAGACCGCTTAAACAAAGCCTTCTTGGAGGAAAACCTTCCTGAAAGATTTATAAAGTTCTTGGATGATTATAATCAGTTTGAACATATGGAAAATTTACCATCTTTTGCTTTTACAGATACCGAAAAAAGAGAAGCAACAAGAGAACTTTATGAAGAAGAAATTTCAAAACTGGTCAGCGAGAAGTATCAATTTGAATTTGCTGCAAGCACAAAATATCTATATGTTTTACAAAACAGAAACAATAAAGATGAATTATTGGATGTGGTATCAAGAGAAGATGCCGAACTGAAATTCAAACTGTTAGCTTTAATGTATTTAGTTCGAATTAGAAGAGATTTAACTCAAGAAGAAATGAATGTTATGACAGTTTCAAGATATAAGATAATAACTGAATTTAAAAATCAATTGGAAAATAATAGTTTTAAGGTATCAAACAATTTCGACTTAAGATCTTATATGATGGGTATATATTTACTGCTGCAAGACGATTCATTGAGCAAACCTGTCCCGGAGATTATTTATAATGCATTTATGATTAATACGGATGGTGTTGTGTTAGCAAATTCAGATGGCTTTTTTGCGAGAGTAGATTTGTTTACGATAGTACACGAACTTACACATGTTGTTGTATCAAAACCTGGTTTTTATAGCAAGTTAGTAGCGGATACTGTTGATGAACTTGTTTCTTATGTCACTCCGAACATGTTTTTAGCTATGGCTAAATTGTCGTTTAAAGCTTATTCTAAAGTACAAACCGGTTATACAATGCATCAAACAAAAGGCATAATAGATTATGTCAAAATGGGCAAAAAATTGCATGTGTTATACAACTTGTTTAGTGAAAGAACCATTGATCATGAGCTTATACAAGAAGAACATAGTGCACCTATAGCATTTTTGGAACTTTTGTTTAATGCTCATGCAAATGTAGGAAAAATGGTTGATTGGAATATCCTTCTTGAAGCTATAAAAACAATGGATGACGAAAATCTGGATCAATCATCTGTGTTTGAAGATGTTTTATATACCTATACAAAAATGTTAGTGGCAAAAGATAAACTTACCAAGAAAGAAACAGACAAGTTACTAAAAGAAATGGAAAAAATGCAGATGTGGACATTATTATCTTTTGATATTGTTCAAAATATAAAAGCTATAGATCCGGACACATATAGCAAAATACTTGGAAACAACAACGAGTTCTATTTCGGAGAACAAATCTTGTCAAATCCTGCTAAAACAAAAGAGCAACTTGAAAAGTTTTCCAATGTAATAAAATCTAAAGAACAATTATCTAAAGATGATATATTAATATTGCTAATCACAGATATTATATCCGAAGTGGACTACGAACAGCTGATAAATAATTTTGACGGAGTTATAGAAGGAATAATAAATGTCGTAAAAGGTGCCGTACAAATATTTGATATGCAAAAAGAAAATTATTCATTATCCGAATATGAACAAATAGCGGAATATGTAAAAGATAACTATAATATATCTACAAGCCCTATAACTGCTGTTAAGGAAAAAATTTTTGATTTTATATCTAACAGTTTAAATAAAGCATTCTTCGCTAAATTGTTACTGAATAAAGTTTTCGGAATAAAAGATTTAAATAACATAATGAAGGAGAAAAAGTTGTTAATTGTAACTTCAAAGCAACAAGAACAAAACTTAAAACAAAAATTGCAAAAAGAAAAAACGGTAAGCGGAGAATTTAGCCTTGAAAATACGGAAATAATAACTATGGAAATTATAACAGAACCTACAAAAATTATAAGAAGTGATATGATTTTAGATATTCGAAACGGTATAAGGGCAAGATACGATGCTAAAGAGAACAAACTTGTAATTTATTCCAAACGCGGTGTATATATAAGTGAAGAACAAATACAATCATTAATAATGCAAGAATATTTTGCGGAAAGAAGTGAAGATATTGTTACCGGTGATGTTATAGCTTTTGCTGCTGAAACTGATACAACATTAAATGATATATCAAACAGATTAAAAACTGCATATACGGCATCTGTTACTATGGCAAACAAAGAGCAAAGGTTTGATTTGTCTTCAAAACCTGTATCGAACATTGTTACATCATGTAAACAAGAATTTGCTGCAACCGGTGTAAAAACTTTTACTGTTAATCAGGAACAAGCAGAAAAATTTAATTCGGAAATAAAATCGTTACAGAAACAAGATTTTAAATTTATAATTTTATGTAAATATGATAATGTAGCAGATGTAACGGATTATGATGGTTTGGTGATAAATGCAACAGAAATAAAAGATATAAATCAAGCAACTAAATTTATGGAATCTTTAAAGAAAAAAGTTTTGAAACAAGGACTTGCAAAACAAATATCGATAAAGTTTAATAATGATATTTACAGTCAATTTGAATCTTTAAATAGGGATATTTTAAATGAATTTGGAATAAGTCCTATAGTTAATGCAGAAAAAATATGGAATGTAGGTAAATGTGAAGTTGAAAATATAACAGAAAACAATATTGAACAATTGTTAAGAAATAATTTAGTTACGGGAATAGTTATAGATAATGCAAGGGTATTTGTAGGTAAAAAGGGTATAATAAAACAATTGTTCTCTAAAGAACATAAATACAACAAGGGATACAATGCTGCATTAAGTAGTAAATTTGATTATACTTGTGCAGATGTGAAAATATTGGCGAATTATTTGGATATCGAAATTGTTGATAATAAGGCTTCCGAAAAAACAGATGAGCAAAAACTAGATAAGCAAAAACTAGATAAACAGAAATTAGAAAAACTAAAAAAGATTCTTTCTTTATATGGACAGAATTCTCGAGAAGAGTTTTCATCGGAGTTATTAAAAAATTTAAGTGCCGATTCTAAAGCTTATTTAAAATATTTGGCAGATAAAAACAGAGATGAAGAATTGTTAGGCTTTATAAGAGGTATTGCTATGAACTCCGCAAAGACTCAAGTATTTAAAGGTCTTGAAGAAAAAGGATTTAATTTGGATATGAAAAAATTTGCTAAAGAGGCAAACGGCAAATATCAAAAAGCATTCCTTACGGTTGCGGTTCAATTGATGATGGAAGGTACAGATATAACGACATTATTGGAAACGGATTATATAGATTCAAGTATGACAGCAAAACAATATTTAGATTCTGTTTATGAGAAAGTTAATATAAATATCGAAGATATATTGAAACAAAACGAATACAAGATAGAAAGAACACAAGATACTGCAAAAACAATTGAAGACTTCAAGAACTATGTAGTATTGTTGGACAACTTAAGAATTATAAAAGAAACAACAGTCAACTACGAAATGTCTGTGAAGGCAATTAGAGGAATGTTAGCTGCTGCATAAAACTGATATAACTTATCAAATTTTCTATGCAAGATTTATACTGATATCTTCACAATTAAGTATAAATATAGTGTTGTTTTTATCTTTTACGATGAGGTTTCCGTTATCGTTTATATCAATAGCCGTTGCAGTATAAGTTTTGTTATCTTTTGTGTAAGAGATTTCTTTATTTAATACGAAAGATAACGATTTATATTCTTCAATAATTTTTTTGCTATAAATATCTTCTGATAAATCAAATATATTATTTAAAATTTCCGCAATAAGTTTGTTTCTTGATAATTCGTTACACATAATTGAACCGGCTTTATCTTGTATATCTTCGGGAAAAATTTCTGTAGATATATTTATTCCTATACCTGAAACAATTGCTTTACTTTTCATATTGTTAAAACCGCAAATATTTTCTACAAGTATTCCGCAAATTTTTTTGTCGTTAAGATAAATATCGTTAATCCATTTTATTTTCGGATTAAGATTTGTAAGTTTTGTTATTGCTCTGCATACTGCTATCGCTGAAATAAATGTTATTAAAAAAATATATTTTATAGGTAACGATTTTTTTAGTATTGTAGAAAAGTATATTCCGGTGTTTGCGGGGGAAAAAAATGTTCTTGCAAACCTGCCTCTGCCACAGGTTTGAGAGTTTGCTATTATTGTTGTTCCATCGGTGAAAGAATCTGAGTTTATTAATTCTTTGGCAAAATCATTCGTTGAAGATAAAGTGTCAAAAATTTTTATATCAAAATTTTTGTACTGTTCCAAAAGATTTTGTTTTATTTCTTGTTCGGATAAATCGTTAAGATTTGCCATTACTATTTCTTTAGTGCAGCCTCAAGTCTGTTAAGACCTTCAACTATGTTTTCCATAGATGTTGCATAAGAAAATCTTATAAATCCTTTTGCTCCGAAGGCTGATCCGGGTACAACCGCAATTTTTGCTTCATCAAGCAGATAGTCCGCAAGTTCAATATCCGTATTTATAAGTTTTCCGTTATATGTCTTTTCCAATAAATTTGATATGTTAGGGAAAACATAAAAAGCACCTTCGGGTTTTAAACAGGTTATACCGTTTATTTTGTTTAGTCTGTCTACAATATAATTTCTTCTTTTTTCAAACTCTTTTCTCATTGTTTCCAAACAAGCTTTATCTCCGTTCAAAGCTTCTGTTGCTGCTTTTAACGAGATAGATGTCGGACAAGATGTTGACTGACTTTGCATTTTCGTCATTGCCGCAATTATTTCTTTAGGCCCTGCAGCATATCCTATTCTCCACCCTGTCATTGCAAATGCTTTTGAAACACCGTTTACAACAATAGTATGATCTTTTACTTCTTTTGATACTTGTGCTATAGAAAAGAATTTAAAGTTATCGTATGTAAGTTTTTCGTATATTTCGTCGGAAATTATTAATAAATTATGTTTTATGCAAATGTTTGCTATTTCTTCCAATTCTTCTTTTGCGTATGTGTTTCCTGTGGGGTTGGAAGGTGAATTTAATATAAATGCTTTTGTTTTTTTTGTTATAACTTTTTCTATTTCTGTAGGTTTAACTTTAAAATGGTTCTTGTCACTTGTTGTGATAAATACCGGAACTGCTCCTGCAAGAACTGCCATATCCGGATAAGATACCCAGTAAGGCGCGGGAATTATAACTTCGTCGCCATCATCAAATATTGTTTGAAACAAATTAAATAAAGAATGTTTGCCGCCGCAGGAAGCCATAACTTCTTCTCTTGTATATTCAAGATTATTATCTTCTTTAAATTTTTTTATTATTGCATCTTTTAAATCGGGAGTTCCCGGAACGGGACAATATTTCGTAAAACCGGTGTTAATTGCTTTTATTGCTGCATCTTTTATATTTTGTGGTGTATCAAAATCCGGCTCACCTGTTCCGAAACTTATTATATCTACACCTTTTGCTTTTAATGCTTTTGCTTTTGCGTCGATGGCCAAAGTCGGCGATGGTTTTATTGATTGAAGTCTTTTTGAAATGTACATAGTATCCCTCACATACATATATAATAGTAAGATACTTTAAAAAAATATCTTAATTTGCTAAAATAACGAATCAAATTTGTTAAGATTAAAAACTATCTTGACATATTGATTTTATTTTTGTAAATTATACAGATTATAAAGATGTAAGTCAATGGGAGTAATTTAAAATGTATGCAATAGTAATGACAGGTGGAAAGCAGTATAAAGTAGAAAAAGGAATGAACGTAGTTATTGAAAAACTTGACGAAGCAGAAGTTGGTAAAGAAGTTGTTTTGGATCAAGTTTTAATGATAGCAGACGGTGACAAAGCAACAGTAGGCAAACCTACAGTTGAAGGTGCAAAGGTAACAGCAAAAGTTATTGCACAAAAAAGATTGCCTAAGATTCTTGTATTTAAGAAAAAAGCAAAAACAGGTTACACGAAGATGCAAGGTCACAGACAATATGTAACAGAAGTAGAAGTAGTTGATATTAAGGCATAAGAGTTTTTAGGAGAAGAAGAAAATGGCACATGTAAAAGGACAAGGTTCTACCAGTAACGGTAGAGATTCACAAGGTAAAAGATTAGGTGTAAAAATATACGGCGATCAATTTGCACAAGCAGGTGCAATAATTGTTAGACAAAGAGGAACGAAATTCCATCCCGGAACAAACGTAGGTATGGGTAAAGATAACACTTTGTTTGCAAAAGTTGCAGGAACAGTAAAATTTATTAGAAGAGCAGGAGACAGATGTTTTGTTAATGTAGAACCTTCTGCAAACTAAGGATAATAATGTTTATAGACAAAGTAAAAATATTTGTTACAGCCGGATCAGGTGGAGCCGGCTGTATTTCTTTTAGAAGAGAAAAATTTGTACCGCTTGGCGGACCGGATGGCGGTAACGGCGGTAAAGGCGGGGATATCTATATAGAGGCGGATATTAAAAAATCCACTCTGTTGGATCTTTCTTACAGACCGAAATTTTTTGCCGAAGACGGTAGCCGCGGAGAAAGTTCAAATAAGTTTGGTAAATACGGTAAAGATTTAATAATAAAAGTTCCGTTGGGAACATTGATATATAAAAACAAAGAATTATTTGCAGATTTAAAAGAAGAAGGACAAAAAGTACTTGTTGCAAAAGGCGGCAGGGGCGGCAGAGGTAACTCTTCTTTTAAAACTCAAAGACATACAGTTCCCCGAATTGCAGAAAAAGGCGAACCGGGCGAAACTGCGGAAATAGAACTAGAACTTAGATTAATTGCTGATGTAGGTTTGGTAGGATTTCCTAATGCGGGAAAATCTACATTCTTGTCTGTAGTAAGTTCCGCAAGACCAAAAATTGCAGATTATCCTTTCACTACACTCGAACCGAATTTGGGTGTCGTTTCTTTACATGATAAACAAATAGTTATTGCCGATATTCCGGGAATAATTGAAGGTGCAAGTTCGGGTAAAGGGTTGGGACTTGAATTTTTGAGACACATAAAGAGAACAAAAGTTCTTTTATATATGATAGATGTCAGCGGATTTGACGGTAAAGATCCTTATGAAGTTTACAAAATATTAAATAATGAGTTAAAAAAATATTCTAAATATTTGTCTAAAAAGCACATGCTTATCGCATTAAATAAAATAGATGCCGGAGAATGCGACCAAACCATAAAAAAATTCAAAAAAAATATTAAAAACAAGAAAATTTTTACTATATCCAACATAACAAAAGAAGGTATAGATGAATTGTTGGAAAACATGGCTAAGTTGGTAGAATTACCCGTAAAGGAAGAAGATATAAAATCTGTTCCCGTAAAAAAATATATATATGAACCTGACTTTAAAATAGATGTAGATGAAGACGGTGTATATGTTATTTCCGGTAAAAAAGTTGAAGTGTTAGCGGAAATGACAAAGTTTAATGAAGAAGATGCTTTAAGAAGGTTTCAAAATATATTAAAAAAAATGGGTGTGGAGCTTGCTTTGGAAGAAAAAGGGTGCAAAGTTGGTGACACAGTTCGTATAGGTACCTTTGAATTCGAATTTACTAAGTAGTTAATTAAAAAATTTTTATTAATCTTTTAATATTAATATCTAAAAAGTTACTTATAAAAAATGTATTTTCAGCTAAAAATTTTTAATCGGGAAACAAATCTTCATATTAAAGAAAAATTTTTTTAATAAGTTTTTTTAATAAAAAACATTGAAAAATATTGACAAATATAAATATAGTATTGATTTATTAATATTTTTTTTTTATAATAAAGCATATTATTGTGTGAAAAAATAAAAATATAAAAAATAAAATTATCTGGGAGGATAATAAATGTTGAGAGATTTTCTAAAGAAGTCCAGTAGGTTGCTTGCAGTTGTATTGGCTGTAACATTGTCATTGTCTTCATTGAGTTATGGTGCTACACCGACGACATTTACAGAATTTCAAACTATGGTATCAGATGGAACAGCAGTTATAACAGTTGATAATGTTGTAGCTGATTCGTCCGAAGTAAATAAGAAGAGAGTATATCAAAAAACTGGTAGCCTCACAATAGAGGGTATGGATGGTATGGGCATCATAGATGCTGGTAATGGTAACAATAATGTCGGTTTTAGAATGAAGGAAGGTCAAGATGCTACAGTAAACAATGTAACTTTTAGAAATTTTTACAACGATATTAATAATGGTGACGGAGCTGTTATATATAACGGTAACGGAACACTTACAATAACAGATTCCGTATTTGAAAATAATTATACCACCAGATATGGCGGAGCAATTCTTAATGCTAATGCGGAAGGAAGTGTTTCAACTATAACAAACTCGGAATTTTCTTATAATTCTTCCGGAAATGATGGTGGTGCAATAGCAAATAAAGGAAATTTAGAGATTGTCGATACAAATTTTTATTACAATAGTACAGCGCATTATGGTAGTGCAATATATGCAAGAGCAGGTTCAACAACAACAATAACAGGCGGAGAAATTGCTTACAATGCTACTACGGAAGAAAGTAGAGATGTGTATGGAGGAGCAATACTTAACTCCGGAAATATGACGATTGACGGAACAACAATTTCTTACAATACTACAATGGGGCGTAATGCTGCTGCAATATATGGAACTAAAGGTTCAACGACAACAATAACAGGTGCAACTGTTATTTCTCATAATGCGGCTTTATCAGGTGGAGAACCTCTTACTTTTGGTGGAGCAGTAAATAATTATGGAGATATGACTATTGGTGATGGAGTAATATTTGATTCTAATGATTCTTCCCTTACCGGTAAAGGTCATGGTGGTGCAATATATAATAACTGGAGATCAAACGTAACAATAGGTAATGATGTACAATTTACTTACAACAAATCGGGAGAATCCGGTGGTGCGGTTGATAATGATGGAGTTATGACGATAGGTGACGGGGTACAATTTATTGGTAACGAAGGATTAACCGGAGATGCCGGAGCTATTTATAATTGGTCAATCACTGTATTAACAGATGGTTCAACAGATACATTTTTGACTATAGGAAAAGATGCGGTATTTGAATCTAATTCTGCAGCTGATAAAGGTGGTGCGATAGCTAACAGAAAAGCTAGTTTGGTAATTGGAGAAAATGCAGATTTTTCTCACAATACTGCAGCAAAGGGTGGTGCAGTATATAACTTTAGAGCCGGAGTTGTTGAAATAGGAGATAATTCTAAATTTTCTCACAATGTGGCAACAGAAGATGGTGGAGCGATATATAATGATGGAGAACCAAATGATGATCCTTATAGTAAAGATAGTTCGAAAATAGAAATTGGAGAAGGAACAGAATTCTCTCAGAATACTGCTACGAACGGTGGAGCAATATATAATAGTAACGGTGGAGAAGTAATAATAGGAGAAGGAACAACATTTTTAGCGAACCTTGCAACAGAAAATGGTGGAGCAATATATAATGCAGCAGAATCAACGGTAACAATAAAAGGTGCAACATTTAGCGGTAATATAGCAAACGGAGAAGCAAACGATATTTATAATGATGGTTTGTTAGTGTTTGAATCCGGAACAACGACAATGGACGGTGGAATAGACGGAGAAGGAACAACAACGATAAACGAAGGAGTAACAGTAACAAGCGGAGTAGATAGTACCATAGAACAGAGTGAGATAACAATAGACGGAACGTTAATAAATGAAAATGTAGCAGATGAAGCAATAACAGCAAACGATATAACAATAAGTGAAACAGGTTCGTTAACCACAAATGCAAGTGCAGTAAAATCAGAAAACGGATTATTGAATGATGGTGTGATAACATTTACCGGCGGAACAAATAATAATGAGATTAGCGGTGAAGGTGAATTGGTAATAGATGGAATTGTAGAAAATGCAGACGGAACAAGCATAGACCAGGATAAGATAACAGTAAACGAAAATGCGGAATTCACAACCAATGTTGGAGACATCTCAGCGGCAAGCGGAGTAGAGAACAGCGGTGACATGATATTTGTAGGAGACGGAGAAAATAATAATGAAATAACCGGATCCGGAAATTTAACGATAGAAGGATCTGTAACAAATAACACCACTATAACCCAGGGAACAATAGCAATAGCAGAAGATGGAACATTAGTAACAGATGCAGGTAGTATAGTAACAGATAATGCAGTAAAAAATGCCGGAGAATTAGAATTCACCGGTGGAACAAATGCAAATGTAATAACCGGAGAAGGAAGTTTAAGTGTAACAGGAGATGTAGTAAACGAAGCAAGTATTAAGCAGAGTGAAGTAGCAATAACAGGAAGTTTAGAAACAGCTGTAACCGATATAGTAGCAACAGACGGAATAACAAATGATGGATCGTTAACGTATACCGGAGAAGGAACAAATAAGAACGACATCTCAGGAGAAGGAAACTTAACGATAGAAGGAACGGTAGAGAATGCAACGGGAACATCAATAGAAC
>JAFXSD010000027.1 GCA_017525905.1 Elusimicrobiota bacterium
ATTATCATTATTATTATTATCATTATTACTTTCATTCAAAAAAATATTATTATCTTTTTTTTCTTCCATTACCAACCAAATAATAAAAACAATATTAAAATATTTTATAAATAAAAAAATTATAATAATAATAATATTAAAAACACTAAAAAAAAAATTTCAAAATGAATTCTCCCATGAAAAATCGAACTAAATTCCGAGAATCAACCATTTCCGAAACAAACCACCTCAACCCAACAACAATTAAACACATTCCGAAACTCCTTCGAAAAAGTACACAAAACATTAATCAATTGCGTAATTATTCAACCCCAAACAACAACATAAATTTCGATATGTCAATCACATCTCATCATTTCAACACAAAAATCGCCAAATCTCTACAAAACAACAACGAAACCAACAACGAAAATTACCAAAAAATCTCAAATAAAATTTATCGCACTGCGATTCCCACAAAAAAAAGAGATTCATACACCGAAAAAAAAATCATTTTCGGAAATCGCTTCGAAGTCAATCAAAGTCGTTTGCTCGGAAAAGGCAGTTTCGGCGAAATTTACATCGCACAAGACAATCAAGATAATTACAACTATTGTGCGCTTAAAATAGAAAACCGAACTAAAAATTATTTCCTAAAAATCGAAAGAAACGTTTTGGAACTAACAAAAGATTTAGTGGGGTTCCCAAAACTAATAACATTCAACAGCCAAGGCGAAAGCAACTATTTAGCAATGGAATTATTGGGCCCGAATTTAAGTGACTTATTCGAAATATGTGATGGCCACTTCACAATCCAAACAACATTGTTATTAGGAATTCAAATGTTAGAGCGAATTAAAAACCTTCATTCAAAAAATTATTTGCATCGCGACATAAAACCAGAAAATTTTTTGATCGGAATCGGATTCCAGAGCAATAAAGTTTACATGATCGATTTTGGCCTGAGCAAAAAATACAAAGACAACAAAATGAACCACTTGCCATACAAAGAGCATCGACCTTTGACAGGCACGACGCGATACGCGAGCATAAATAATCATTTGGGGATCGAGCAAAGTCGAAGAGACGATTTGGAGAGCATCGGCTACGTTTTGATATACTTTTTGAAGAAGCGGTTGCCGTGGCAAGGGATGCAAGGGAGCACGAAACAAAGCAAATACGATAAAATCATGGAAAAAAAACTCAGCGTCAACATTGACATTCTTTGCAAAGATTTGCCTATGGAGTTTAGCGTGTATTTAAAATATGTACGAAATTTGAGGTTCGATGAAAGACCCGATTATGATTTTTTGAAAAATTTGTTCATTGAAAGATTGTATAGTTTGTATACCGAAAAGTTCTATTTCGATTGGACTCTCAGATATCCTGATGACGCAAAGAATATCATCTATGATTTTATGAAGGTCAATAAAAAATTAGAAGATATCAATAACGATGAAAGCAATAGCGAAATCACTGAAGAAAATAACGACGATGAAAAAAGCAAAAAAAGCTTCAAAAAAAAAATCAATTCTAATAAAAGCCAAAAATTCAGCGACTCAAGCAGCGGATTCGGAATGAGCTCCAATTTCAACTCAAGCAAATGCCAAAAAAGTAGCATCAATAACAATAAAAGCGATAAATCAAAATCAAATGTTAAAAACGAAAATAATATTAAAAATAATAATAATAAAAATATCAACGAAAATAATGTTAATAATAATAATCATGAAAACGAAAACGAAGAAGAAGAAGAAGAAGAAGATTCTGATAAAACTAAATCAAACATCGATCAAGACAATAATTTTTCTGAAGAATACATTCATAATGTAATTGAAGATAAAAATTAATTTTTTTTTTATAAATAATATAATTAATTATAAATTTAAAAATTAAAAAAAAAATAATAAATAAATTCATATCAACAATCAACAGTTACATTTTAATATAAATAAAAAAAATTTCTAGAAAAAAAAATTTTTTTCTTCATCTAAATAAATATCATTATAAAACAACCTAATAAAATAAAAATAATCTTTATAACAAAATCAACATTTTTTTTCCATCTTTAAAAATAAAGTATCTAAACTTTACAAAAAAAAATATAAATAACATATTAATTAAAAAAATATAATTTTAAAAAATGAACTCAATACTCGCAGATGTAAAACCTGTAGTATGGGTTAAATGGAAGAACCGTGAGCCAAACACAAATCCCTTAGCTCGTAGTGGGCACACAATAACATTATTCAACGGTAAATTTATTTTGTTCGGAGGAACAGTAAACGGATTAGACGACCCAAACATAAAAAGAGTAGGTCCAGCAAACGATATGTGGGTCCTTGATATATACCAAAAAAACACCTACGGTTGGTCAAAGTTGTCCCCAAAAGGAGAAGTCCCTCCCCCTCGTTCTAATCACACCGCAACCACTGTCAAAAAAAACGGAAAAGACGATTTCATTTTGTTCTTCGGAGGTCTCGGAGAAAACGGAAAACTAAACGACACATATAGATACGACTTCTCGGAACAAAAATTCACCATGTATAAAATCGACCAAGATGACAAAACTCAATGCCCTGCTCCCAGAAACGGACATGCTTGCTGCTGCTATGAAGGAAAAGTCTATCTCTTCGGAGGAAACGGAGGAAGAGGATATGAAAACAGCATTTTTAAAGATCTATGGTGTTTTGACCCCGAAGAAAAAAAATGGGAAGAAATCATTTACAAAGAAAACCCAACCTATCCTGAATTAAGAACATGCCATTCTATGTTCGTATACAACAACGAATTATATATCTATGGTGGATGGAACACATTACAAGGATTCAGCTCGGCAATTAAATACAATTTCGAAAGTCAAGAATGGCAAAGCGCAAACATGGGAGACGAAAATCATCCAGTTTGGAACCATTGTGGAATCGAAGTAGAAAGTGGGCCAGGATGGAAGTATTTCATTTTCGGTGGAAGTTCAAAAGTTTTCGACGAAACGAAATTGAGAGAAAGAGCAGACTGTACAAATATTATGAAATATTGTGACATGGAAGACGAAGTTCTTCAAAATGTAGCTTTAAATGACGATACCTTAATCCCAACTCCAAGAGAAGACGCCGCGATGTTCTATTATCAACACACAAAAAATCTTCTTCTTTTCGGAGGATTCAACAACGAATGGTACGATGAAATTTACTCAATTTGCGTAAGCGCAATAGTGGGTCCAAGTTACAGCGTGAAATCCCTAGAACCAAACATGGGAAGAATTTCCGGAAACCAAGAAATTCATTTGTTCGGAAGCAAACTCGCCGCGGGAAACATCACCGTTTATTTCATCCTCGGAAGCAAATACGCTCAAACAACAGCGGAATGGATCAGCGACACCGAATTAAAGTTCATGACCCCCGTTTTCAGTGAACCCTCTTTTATCAACCCCAACACGCGATTCCAAGGAACAAAAGACTGTGACGTCTACATCAAAATCGACAACGAGGAACTCAGCACAAATCCCATGCGATTCAGCATTTACTACGACACCGACGCAAGCAAAACAATTTTCTTTGGACCAGCTTGTTTGGGAGGAACGCCGAACGTCGAAACGTCGTTTAGAATTCGGGCAAGAAATGACGAAAACG
Organism: Elusimicrobiota bacterium; assembly: GCA_017525905.1. Taxonomy (GTDB): domain Bacteria; phylum Elusimicrobiota; class Endomicrobiia; order Endomicrobiales; family Endomicrobiaceae; genus Ruminimicrobiellum. Next base: position 3,609 of record JAFXSD010000027.1, read on the forward strand.
AAAATCGTTTGAGTGGAAGAGACACCTTTGAAGTCACTGTTGTTTCGGAAAATGATATGACAAAATCAATTGACCCAATCAAAATAACAGATTTGCAAAACGGAACATACGACGTAAAATTCACCCCAAAAGACAACGATAAATACAGAATCAGTGTCAAATTAGTCGGAGACAAAGAAAAAGTTGATGTCAGAGGATCTCCAATTTCAGTTGAATTTTCAGGAACTGACCCAGCCAATAACGAATACGTCGGAAAATACATGGCCGAAAAATTCATAAAAGAAAACGTTGAAAGACTCGAAAGCGAATTAAATCGATTACACGATGGAAGCTCTACCGAAGGAAAAGATTTAAACGACATTGATGTTTTGATTTCCATCAAAAATACCAACAACGAAATCACAAAAGTTTCTGACGACTTTGATTTAATTATCAACCAATTATTAGAATATTACAACGATGGAGAATATGAAAAAAAAAAGAACTTAAGCAAAGAAGTTCATCGAGATCGTATTGAAAACTTAATCAAAAGACATCAAGAATTACAAGAAACTAGAAAAAATTCCGCAAGTGAAATCGCTCCGATAATAAGTGATAAAACAGTCTTTTATCAAAACGAAATCAAAAATTTCTACAGCAAAATCAACCAATTTGCACTTACAATCAAAAAAGAAGAATTCGCTACAAATTACAACATAGGTTACGAAAAAGCATTTGAAGACATAAATAAATTCAAAGAACAATTAGGAAAATTAGAAGAAGAACTTAATAGATACAATAACATTATGGATAATTTAGGTTATCCTGACGAAACAAGCGGATGCAAAAAATCATTAGAAAACAGTAAAAATGAATTGAATTTAGTCACTGAAATGTGGACTTTCATTCAAGAAACACAAGAAAAATTCGAAAATTTCAAAGCAACTGCTTGGCCAGATATTAATGGTCAACAAATGGATGAAGATATTTCACAAGGTTTAACCAAAAAAAACAATCAAATGAGAAAAAAATTAGGAAGTTACACTTTAGTCATGGATTGTGTTCAAAAAGAAATTAATTTATGGAAAAAATTGGTGCCTTTAATAACTTATTTAAAAAATGACTACATGCAAAAAAGACATTGGGATGAAGTCAGAAAAGAACTCAATGCCCCTGATTTAGAACCAAACGAAAATTTAAAATTGCAAAGATTTTACGACATGAGAATCCAAGATAAAGCTGAACAAATTCAAGAAATCACCGACAAAGCCGCAAGCGAAGATAAAATGGGTAAAAAATTGGATGAAATCGATAAAAATTGGGCTGAATTTGAATATGAAATTAAAGATTACGATCGAGTTCCTGGTGTGAAATTATTAAATATCAACGAAGATCAATACGCCATCTTAGAAGAAAATATGCAACAAATTCAAACCATGATCAGAAATAAATATAAACAACATTATGAAGATAGAATTAACAATTGGAAAACTGATTTGAATGAAATTAATGAAGTTTGGGTAGCTTTAAGTGACACTCAAAAAACATGGACTTTCTTAGAAAGTTTATTCATCGGTTCAGACGAAATTAAAAAGGAATTACCAAACGAAACCGAAGAATTCCAAAAAATCGACAAAGAAGTTAAAGAAATATTAAAAGCAGGAGCTGATACAAAAAACATAAGAAATTTTTCAGTTATGGTCTTCGATGAAAAAACCGAAAACGAAAGATCTTTATTAAAATGGTTGAAAGACATTATAGCAAGATTAAGCGTATGTGAAAAAGCATTAAACGCATTTATGGACACAAAACGTGTCGATTTTCCCAGATTTTATTTCATGTCTTCTGTTGATTTATTAGACGTTTTATCAAACGGTAACAACCCCAAATCAATCAACAAACACATTAGTAAAATCATTATCGCAATGGATTCCTTAGAAATGGAAGGCGGAGACAACAACAACAGACCTTCAGCCAAAGCAATGATCACAAGAACCGGTATTGAAAAAATTCCTTTCGACTCACCTTTCCAATTATTAGGTAAAGTCGAAGTTTATTTAGTTGAAATTTTGGGACATATGAAAAGTTCATTAAAAGCTCTCGTTAAAAAATCAAACAACGACATTAAATCCATGAGTCAATTAGACTGGATCGGTGCCACTCCATCACAAATTTGTTTATTATCAGATTTAATGAAATTCGTAACAAACGTTGAAGGAGGAATCAGCGGAAATTCATTGAAAAGAGTTTTAGACGAGCAATTAAAATCATTAGGAAGTTTAATCGATGCAGTTATGGAAAATCTCAATGAAGAAACGATGGCAAAAGTTATGGTTTTGATTAAGAGTGAAACTCATAGCAGAGACGTCATAGAAAAATTGATGGATATGAACGTGAATAGAATAGATGATTTCGTATGGCAATCTCAATTGAAAGCATATTGGGACAGCGGAAAAGACGATTGCCACTTGAATGTATGCGACGCAGAGATTTGGTACGGATATGAATATTTGGGAAACGGAGATAGATTAGTCGTTACGCCCTTGACAGACAGAATTTACGTCACCGCAACACAAGCCTTGCATTTAAAGATGGGTTGCAGTCCCGCAGGACCAGCCGGAACAGGAAAAACAGAAACCACGAAAGATTTGGCCTCAGCAATGGGAAAAGCTTGTTACGTTTTCAACTGTTCTGAACAAATGGACTACAAAGGTATGGGAGATATTTTCAGAGGATTAGCCGCCTCAGGTTCTTGGGGATGTTTCGATGAATTTAACAGATTGGTCCCCGAAGTCTTGTCAGTTTGTTCCATGCAATTTAAATGTGTCATCGACGCCTTGAAAAAGAACGAATCTGAATTCATTATGGAAGAAAAAAAATGCGCTTTGGACCCAACTTGTGGAGTATTCATTACCATGAACCCTGGTTACTTAGGAAGATCTGAATTGCCCGAAGGTTTGAAAGCTTTATTTAGACCAATCACAGTCGTCGTTCCCGATTTCGGTATGATTAGTGAAAACTCTCTTATGGCCCAAGGTTTCCAAGAAGCAAAAGTTTTAGCCAAAAAATTCGTTGTGTTATACGCCTTATGTCAAGACTTGTTATCCAAACAAATGCACTACGATTGGGGTCTTAGAGCTATTAAATCAGTCTTAGTCGTCGCAGGAGCATTCAAACGAGCAGATAGAAACATGACTGAATTGCAATTGTTGAAAAGAGCTTTGAGAGATTTCAACTACCCCAAAATCGTTCAAGATGATATTCCAATTTTCGATGGTCTAATCGGAGATCTTTTCCCTCAAGTCGAAGTCGCCCGTAAAAGAGACATGAACTTCGAAAAGAAAATCGAAGACGCTTGTGACGAAGTTAATGTCAAAAAGAACAGTCGTGGACAAGTCATCGAAGAAGACATTCCCACATTTAAATTCTCGAAAGAAGATGGATTCATATTAAAATGCGTTCAACTAAAAGAATTAATTGAAATTCGTCACTCCGTTTTTATTATGGGAAACGCAGGAGCCGGAAAAACATCAACTTGGAGAACTCTCGCAAAAGCCTTCGAACTCGCCGGAAAAAAAACCGAAACTAAAGACCTGAATCCCAAATCAATTGCCAGTGATGATTTGTACGGAAAATATATCAACATTCAAACCAGAGACTTCAAATACGGAATTTTATCCAACATCATGAAAACGATGAGCACAGCCCCCGATAAAAACCAAAAGTGGATAATATTGGACGGAGATTTAGACGCACATTGGATCGAAAATATGAACTCTGTCATGGACGACAATAAAGTGTTGACCTTACCAAACAACGATCGTATTGATTTGCTACCACATATGAGATTGTTCTTCGAAATCAGAGATCTTAAATTCGCCTCCAAAGCCACTGTCAGTCGTGCTGGTATTTTATATATAACCGATGATGACGGATATCAATATCGAGGATACATCAAATCTTGGATGCAACAAATGAGATTCAGAAAAAAAATCGAAGAAGATACAAAAGCTTATTTCGAAGTATTTTTAGAACCTTGCTTCAAATTCTTAAAATCAACGAGATTCATCGTCGACCAAGTTTTCCAAATCACCTTCGCTATTAGTTTCTGTAAAATCCTTGAAGCGTACATTGAAAAAAAAGAAGCATGTTTGAACAAAGACCCAAAAAAACAAATCAAAGGAGACGAAGAACCTTATCCAGGATATGATTTACTATTCTGCTTCGCAGCCATCTGGGCAATGGGAGCAATTTTAACCGACAAAGACGGAGTTGATTACCGTCGTAGTTTTAGTGACTGGTTCAGACAAAACTTCAAACAATACAAAATCCCTCCAAAAGGAACAATCTTCGACTATTACGTCATTATGGACCCCGAAAACCCAAGATTCGATGAATGGACCAACAAAATCGAGGAAATCGAATTCAAACCAGGAGAAAACATCAGATACATCACCGTCCCAACAAGCGAAACTGTTTCAGTCTCTGAAATTATGGAAAAATTACTCGAAATCGGACATCCCAGTTTGTTAATCGGAAACGCCGGTTGTGGTAAAACCCAAATCGCAAATGGTATGCTCGAAGAAAACAGAATCAAAAACGAAAAAACAAATTCATTCACATATGTCACTGTCAACTTCAACTATTATTCAGATACTTATATCATGCAAAGCGTTTTAATCCAAAACACAGAAAAATTCTCGCAAAGAACATTCGTTCCAAAAGGAAACCCAAAATTAATGGCAATTTTCATCGACGATTTGAATATGCAAAAATTAGATAGTTGTTTAACCCAAAACGCAATTGAATTAGTCAGACAATTCATGGATTACAAACACATCTACGAATGCCAAAAAATGGAACTCATGGAGTTCATGAACATTCAATTTATCGCAAGCATGAACCCAACAGCAGGATCATTCAACATCAACCCAAGATTGCAAAGACATTTCTGGATTTGTTCCATTCCATTCCCAAGCGACGATTCCATCAGAACAATTTATCAATTCTTCCTCACAGGTCACTTCAAACAATTCTCGCCAAATATTCAAGAATTAACCAAAGGTTTAGTCGCCGGTATCGTGAAACTACACAAAAGCGTTTTCGCAAAGTTTAAAAAATCAGCTATTAACTTCCACTATGAATTCAATATAAGACACATCACTGGAGTCTTCCAAGGAGTTTTAATGAGTACGGTAGAAAAGTTCAAAGACCCTGAAAAAGTAGCTAAATTATGGATACATGAATGTGAAAGAGTTTATGGAGACAGATTAGTTTCAGTGAAGGATTTAAATACCTTCAGAGGAGAATTAGCAGGAGAAGTCATAAAAGTGGCCTTCGCAGGTAAATTCAATTTAGGAAAGTACTTAACAGAAAAAGCCGAACCAATAATATTCTGTAGATTCGTAAATGGATATTTAGATAACGTATATGAAATGGCGAATAAATTATCAGATGTAAAAGACAAAGCGAACCAAGCTTTAAGCGAATACAACGATTCAAATACCAGAATGGATTTAGTGTTGTTCGACGACGCAGTAAAACATGTTTGCAGAATCACTCGTATCATTTCACAACCTTCAGGACACGCCAACCTAGTCGGAGTTGGAGGTTCCGGAAAACAATCATTGAGCAAGTTATCAGCTTTCATATGCCAATACAACGTTTATAGCATTACAATTTCAAGCGATTATAAATTCAATAGTTTCAAAGAAGATCTCCAAAAAATGTTCAACATTACTGGTATGTCAGACGACGCAGGTTTACTTTTCATTTTAACAGAAAATCAAATCATAGACGAAAAATTCATGATTTTAGTCAACGATTTATTATCAAGCGGAGACATTCAAGATCTTTTCAATGCAGATGATAAAGAAGTTATTTTCAATAAAGTAAAAGCAGCATGCAAAGCAGCGACCAGAAAAGACACTCCTCAAGATGTTTGGAACTTCTTTATTGGAAGAGTTAAAAAGAACTTACACGTCGCAATTTGCTTCTCGCCCGGAGAAAACCTCAGAAACAAAGCAAGAAAATTCCCATCTATTATTAACAGCACCGTCATCGATTGGTTCCAACCTTGGCCCGAAGAAGCTTTGACCAGTGTCGCAAGAGAACAACTTAAAAAAGATTTCGAAGAATTGGTCGAAAAAGAATGGTTCGAAAATGTTGTCAAATTCATGCCCACTTCATTCAACATTGTTGGAGAAAAAGCTCAACAAATGTTAGAAGCTGATAGAAGATACACCTACATTACTCCAAAATCTTTCTTGGAATTATTAAAACTTTTCGGTTCGATGTATAAGAAAAAAACTCAAGCCATTTTAGATATAAAAGGTAAATTAGAATCCGGTTTGAACAAATTAAAAATCGCAAAAGAATCAATCGCCGATTTAGAAAAAGAATTAGAAGTAAAAAGTGTCGAAATCAGTAAAATCAAAGTTGAAGCAGAAGCAAAATCAAAAGTCGCAAATGAAAAAGCAGAAGTCGTTGGAGGAGAACAAGAAAAGGCAACAGAAGAAGAAAAGAGAGTATCTGAAATGAAAGCAAAAATCGAAGAAGAAAGCGCAAAATGTCAAGCAGAACTTAATAAATTCAAACCAATCATGGACAATTGTATGCTTTTAGCCAAATCAATTAAAAAAGAAGATTTAGACAAAGTCAGACAAATCAAACCAGCGCCACCTAAAAAAATCATGGACATTTTAACTGCAATTAGAATGATGGTCGCCGGTCAAATCAACGAATATATTCCAATCGAAGTTGACAACAAAGCAATGCCTAAAAAAAATGAAAAAAATGATATTTTAGCTCTTTTATTAGATACCAAAAAATTAATCGATGCCTTCCAATATTTCTTAGAAGTTATCAAAACCTTCAAATACAACGTCAAAAACTTCGAAAACTTAAACAAAAACTTCCCCGATTTCTTCGTCGCTGAAAACTTCGAAACCAAAGCCGCTGAAAGCGCAAAAGCAGCAAAAGGAGTTGATATTTTATACAAATGGTTATATTATATGAATGAATTCTTCAACGCAGCTAAAACCGTCGAACCTATGCAAAAAAATGTCGACGAAAAAACAATCGAACTAAAAGAAGCCGAAGAAAAATTAGCCATAGTCCAAGAAAAAGTCCGAGTTTTAAATGAAGAATTGGCCGTTGTCATGGACGCCAAAAATAAAGCCGAAAAAGAACTTAATGACGCCGTTCAAAACGAAACTAACTGCAAAAACAAATTAAGTTTAGCAAAAAGATTCACTAACGCTTTAGGAAGCTCAAGTGAACGTTGGACAATCAACATTAAAGAATATAATGAACAATTAGAAGTCATCATTGGAGACATTTTAATCGCTTCAGCATTCGTTTCATATTGCGGACCTTTCCCCAAAAAATACAGAGAAAAAATAAAAGAAAGTTTCTTTAACTTCATTGAAACAAACGGAATTCCAAAATCAGAAGCAGCTGTCGATCCATTAAAGATATTAACAAACGATGCTGAAAAAGCAAAATGGAACAATCAAAAATTACCAGCCGATCCAATTAGTATTGAAAATGGTACAATTTTAACAAATTCAGAAAGATGGTCGTTGATGATAGACCCTCAATTACAAGGAATAAAATGGATAAAAGAAAAAGAAAAAGAAAATGGTTTAACATTATTAAGAATGAATAACAAAAAATTAATTAACATAATCGGAGATTGTATAGAAGATGGTAAAACCGTAGTTTTAGAAAACTTAGATGAAATGATCGACGCCACATTAAATCCTATAATAGGTAGAAATGTATTTAAAAAGAAATTCTATAAATTGGGTAACAATACACATGAAATTCATCCCAAATTCAAATTCATCATGCACACCAAATTATCCAATCCTCACTACCCACCCGAAATTCAAGCCGAAGCTTGTCTTATCAATTTCTCTGTCACCGAAGATGGTTTGGCCGATCAATTATTAGCCATCATCGTTAAAATGGAAAGACCCAAATTAGCCGCTAGAAAAGAACAAGTCATCCAAGAACAAAATCAATACAAAATCACTTTAATGGAATTAGAAGAACAAATTCTAAATGATTTAAATACTCCCGGAGACTTATTAGAAAACGAACCTATGGTCGAAAGATTGGAAAAATCAAAAAAAGTTTCTGAAGATGTCGAAATCAAAATGAAAGAAGCCAAAGAAGCCGAAAAAGAAATCAATGAAAGCTCAAACGCTTATAGTCCAGCAGCTCAAAGAGGGTCATTAATATTCTTTTTATTCACTGAGTTGTATAAATTACACACTTTCTATAAATTCTCTTTAGAATCTTTCATTTTCGTTATTAGAAGAGCTGTTAAAGATGTTTCAAACCGTTGGAAAATAAAACTTCATCCTGAAGAGAAAAAAGAAGAAGAAAACCAAAAATCATTAACAGAAGAGAAAATACAAACAAAGAAAAAATTAGAATCATTAAAAGAAAAAATAGAAGAAAGAAAAG
>JAFXSD010000028.1 GCA_017525905.1 Elusimicrobiota bacterium
AAAGATGTTCTTTTCGTAGGAACAAAAAAACAAGCTCAGGGACCTATCAAAGAAGAAGCTTTAAGATGCGGAGCATACTTTGTTTGTGAAAGATGGTTGGGCGGAACTCTTACAAATTTCGAAACATTGAAAAAATCCATAGCAAGATTAAAAGAACTTGAAGCTATGAAAGAAAACGGAATATTTCAAGTTCTCTCAAAGAAAGAACAATCTCAAAAAGAAAAAGAAAGAATTAAACTTGAAAAATCTCTTGAAGGTTTAAAACAAATGAACAAACTTCCTGAAGTTATGTTCATCATAGATCCTGTTGAAGAAGCAACAGCTTTGGCTGAAGCAAGGAAATTAAATATTCCCGTAGTTGCAGTTTGCGATACAAACTGTGATCCTGATTTAATAGATCATCCTATACCGGGAAATGATGATGCTATAAGAGCTGTAAAACTTTTCTGCTCGGTTATAGCAGATGCAATTCTCGAAGGTAAAGGTATAGAAAATAAACAAGCTGACGGAACAACCGAAGCTCAAGCAGAAGTAAAAGAAGAAGAAGTTGCAGCAGCTGAAGCAGAAGCTGAAAAAGAAGAAGAAGTTAAAGGAGAATAATTATGTCAGCAATTGAACTTATAACAAAATTAAGAGAAATGACCGGAGCAGGAATAAAAGATTGTAACAATGCTCTTAAAGAAGCAAATAATAATATAGAAGAAGCAGTAAAAATTTTAAGAGAAAAAGGTATCGCTTCAGCAGTTAAAAGAGCAGACAGATCCGCAAAACAAGGTGTTGTTGTTGCTCAACTCAGTGATGATAAAAAACAAGGTGTACTTGTTGAATTAAATTGCGAAACAGATTTCGTTGCAAGAACAGATAAATTTAAAGATCTTGCAAACAGTTTGGCTTCTTTCGTTATGAACTCTTCTTCACAAGATAATATTTTGGAACAAAAATTCGACGATACAAGAACAGTTCAAGATGTTATAAAAGAAGCTATCGGAACAATCGGTGAAAACATTGTTTTGAAAAGAACGGCAAAATATACAACAACCGGTGAAATTGCTTCATATATTCATATGAACAATTCTTTGGGTGTTTTGGTGGATTTTGAAGCTCCTGCAGATGTTATAGCAAGTGAAGCTTTCAAAAATCTTGAAAAAGAAATTGCAATGCAAATAGCAGCAGTAAGTCCTCTTTATATAACAAGAGATCAAGTTACTGCGGAAGAAATTGCAAAAGAAAAAGAAATTTATGTTAAACAACTCCAGGAAGAAGGAAAACCTGCTAACATAATAGATAAAATCGTTTTAGGAAAATTGAACAAATTCTATTCTCAAATATGTTTAATGGAACAACCATACATGAGAGAAGAAAAAGAATCTATTAAAAATGTTATAGCAAAAGTCAGCAAGGATATAGTTGTTAAAAATTTTGCAAGATTTAAAATAGGTGAATAATTAAATGAAAACAAATAAGAGAGTTTTACTTAAACTTTCGGGAGAAACTTTAGCCGGTGACGGTAAATCTATTTGTGCTGAAAGTCTCAAGAAAGTAGTAGATGAAATAAAATCTGTTTTATCGAAAAAAGTGGAACTCTCTATTGTTGTCGGCGCCGGAAATATTTGGAGAGGTGCCGGAAAAGAAATAGACAGAGTATCTGCGGATAAAATGGGTATGCTTGCAACGGTGATGAATGCAATAGCAATATCCGAAAGTTTAAAATCCAACGGTATAAAATCCGTTGCTCTTTCAGCCCGCGGAGTAACAAATTTCTGTGAAACATTTTCTCAGGCAAAAGCAGATAAATATTTGAAAGAAGGTTATGTTGTTGTTTTCGGCGGGGGAACGGGTAGTCCTTTCTTTACGACCGACACGACTGCAGCTTTAAGAGCTTGTGAAATAAAAGCGGATATTTTATTAAAAGCTACACAAGTTGACGGAGTATATACTGCAGATCCTAAGAAAGATCCGAAGGCAAAAAAATATGATAGAATAACTTATAGTGAAGCTATAAGTAAAAACTTGAAAATAATGGATATTTCCGCTTTTTTGTTATGTATGGAAAACGATATTGATATTTATGTTTTTGATTTCCATAAAAAAGGCAACTTAAAAAAGGTCTTGAACAAGCAAAAAATCGGAACTATAGTATCTAAATAGCGGAGGAGTAATGTTACCTAAAGAACTTTTGGCATCCGGCGAAGATGCTATGAAAAAAACAATAGAAAAAACCAAACATGATTTTTCTACCGTTAGAACAGGTAGAGCAAATGCAGCTCTTTTAGACGGAATAAAAGTTGAAAGTTATGGTTCATTATTAGCTTTAAACCAAGTTGCAGGAGTAAGTGTTCCCGACGGTAGAACATTGGAAATAAGACCTTGGGATTTAACACAGCTTGGAGCTATAGAAAAAGCTATATTAAAATCGGATTTAGGCCTTACACCGGTAAACGACGGCAGACTTATAAGAATTTCTATACCTGCACTTACCGAAGAAAGAAGAAGAGAAATTGTAAAAGTTGTAGGTAAAATGTCGGAAGATTATAAAGTTGCAATAAGAAACGAAAGAAGACATATTGTTGACGAAATAAAAAAATTGGAAAAAGAAAAAAGTATTACCGAAGACGACAGAAAAAAATATGAAGTTGATGTACAAAAATTGACTGATTCTTATATCGGGAAAATAGAAGAATTGGTAAAACAAAAAGAAGAAGAGTTAATGAAAATATAATCCAAAAAAGGGAGGGTTGTAAAATGGCTTATTCAATAGATAAGGAAACTTGTGTAGGTTGCGGTTCTTGTGCAGCAAATTGTCCTGTAGAAGCAATAAAAGCAGGTGATGACGGCAAGTATGCAATAGGTGATACTTGTGTTGAATGTGGTGCATGTGCAGCAAATTGCCCTGTAAATGCAATATCTCAAAAGTAAGTTTATAAGTAGTAAAAAGTGTCTTTACAAGAACAAATAGATTTATCCAAGTTACCGAAACATGTTGCAATAATTATGGACGGTAACGGAAGATGGGCAAAAAAAAGAATGTTGCCCAGAATAGTTGGTCATAATAACGGGGTCAAGACTGTTAGGAAGATTGTTGAGTTTGCGGCAAAACTCAATATACAGGTTTTGACCCTATATGCTTTTTCTACGGAAAATTGGCAAAGACCTAAAGATGAAGTATCGGGGATAATGACATTATTGAAAACATATTTGAAAAGTGAACTTAATACTTTGATTGAGAACCAAGTGTCGTTAAGAGTAAGCGGTGATATTTCAAAAATGTCCGACGATATTCAAAAAGAATTGAAAGATGCTATGGATAAAACAAAAGATTTGAAAGGCCTTGTTTTGAATGTCGCATTGAATTATGGTTCAAGACAAGAAATTTTAATGGCTTGTAAAAGTTTAATAGATAAGGGAATAAAAAATCCTACGGAAAAAGATTTCGAGGATTGTTTGTATACGAGAGGATTGCCCGACCCTGATTTATTGATAAGAACTTCAAACGAAAAAAGAATTTCAAATTTTTTATTATGGCAAATTGCATATACCGAAATTTATATAACAGATGTTTTGTGGCCGGACTTTAATGAAGAAGAATTTTGCAAAGCAATTTTGGATTATCAAAAAAGAGACAGAAGATTCGGTAAAGTTTAAGACGACAATTTGTAATTATAAATTAAATAACAAAATGTAAATAAAGGATAAAAAAATGTTGATACCGAGAATATTAACCGCATTAGTTGGAATACCCGTTGTTATTGCATGTATATATTACGGAGGACTTGCTTTTTATATTATGTTTTTTGCCGTAATTTTATTTTCCGTTATGGAATTTTTTTCGGTATGCAAAAAATATAAACCGATGAGCATTTTGGGAACTTTGGTATCAATAGTATTTTTCCTTGCTTTAAGTACGGGGACTTATGTTCAGGAAACAATAATAGTGTCAATTTTTATTTTGTTCTTTTTTGCAATGTTCAAAAAATCCATAGAAAACATTTCTTCCACATTAACGGTTACATGTTTCGGAGCTTTTTTTATTACTTGGACATTATTTCATATGGTTTTAATAAGAGATATACCCAAGTACGGTATGCATTATATTATATTTTTGTTCGTAAATATTTGGATGTTGGATACCGGAGCATATTTCATAGGTAAAGCTTTCGGTAAACATAAATTAGCTCCGTTGGTAAGCCCTAAAAAAACAATAGAAGGTGCAATAGCCGGTGTAGTTACGGCAATAATAATTTCTTTAATTTACAGAAATTTATTCTTACAACAAGTTTTAACAAATCAAGAGACAATAATTTTTGCTCTTGTAATATCTTTTGTAGGACAATTTTCAGACCTTGCGGAATCTTTATTTAAAAGAGATTGTAATATAAAGGATTCCGGAAATATTCTTCCCGGACACGGTGGAATGCTCGACAGATTCGATTCATATCTTTTCTGTGCCCCTGTATTTTATTATCTTATTCAATTCATGAAATACTAATAACAGCGGCTTATGCCTTGCAGTTTGTTGTCTGCTATGCAGCCATATCTCTGCAGTACTGCCGTTTACAATGCTTTTTTAGTTTGCTAAAATTATCTATTATGAATAAACAATCAGCGTATATCAGGAAAACTTTTTTGGACTTTTTTAGTGAAAAAGGTTGCAAAGTTGTACCGTCGGATTCATTAGTACCTTCGGGGGATAAAACATTATTGTTTACTTCCGCGGGAATGGTTCAATTTAAGAAACATTTTTTAGGTCAAAGTAAAGATACTTTTACGAGAGCAACATCCTCACAAAAATGTTTTAGAACTTCAGATATAGATCAAGTGGGAGTAACCAACAGGCACTTAACATTTTTTGAAATGTTGGGTAACTTTTCTTTCGGAGATTATTTCAAAGAAGAAGCTATCGCATGGGCATGGGATTTTCTTACCAACTACATGCAATTACCTAAAGAAAAATTGTATGCAACAATTTATAAAGACGACGATGAAGCAGGACAAATGTGGAAAAAGTTTGTTCCGGAATCAAGAATTATAAAAATGGGTGACGAAACAAATTTTTGGACAATGGGTCCTACCGGTCCTTGCGGTCCGTGCTCTGAAATATTGATAGATTTGGGCGAAGATATGGGTTGTCATAAACCTACATGCGGTCCGTGGTGCGATTGTAACAGATATCTCGAAATATGGAATCTTGTTTTTACACAGTTCGACAGACAAGAAGACGGTTCATTAAAACCGTTGGGAAGAAAAAATATAGACACGGGAATGGGACTTGAAAGAATAGTTGCGGCAGCTAACGGTAAAAACAATGTTTTTGATACCGATTTGTTTTTGCCCATGATGAATGCTGCAGCCGATTTGTTGAAAGTTTCATTTAACGATAATATACCGAAATTAAGAATGATTGCGGACCATGCGAGAGCAATAACATTTTTAATTTCCGACGGTATTCATCCTTCAAACGAAGGCAGGGGTTATGTTTTAAGAAGAATTTTAAGAAGAGCGGTAAGACAAGGAAAAGTTTTCGGTATGAACGAACCTTTCTTGTATAAACTTGTAGATGTTGTTCATGATGTTATGAAACCGGCATATCCCGAGCTTACGGCAAGACTTGATAACATAAAGTCTATGGCAAAAGTTGAAGAGGAGAAGTTCCTTGAAACATTAAATACCGGAACCGATTTGTTAAATAATCTTATATCACAATATAAAGCAAAAAATGTTTCGGTATTAAAAGGTGAAGATGTATTTAAACTTTACGATACTTACGGGTTCCCTCACGAGCTTACAAAAGAAATTGCACTTGAACAAGGTTTAACCATAGACGAGAAAGGTTTTGAGCAGGAAAAGAAACTTGCACAGGAAAAATCCAGAGGAGCTTGGAGCGGTTCGGGTGAACAAGATATAACATTTTATTCCGTATTGCATAAAGAGTGCGGCGATACAACTTTTGAAGGATACACACAAAACAATTCTTCCGTAAAAGTTATTGCACTTGTAAAAGACGGTAAAAAAGTTGACGGCTTGTCTAAAGGTGATAAGGGAGAAATGATTTTGTCTAACACTCCTTTTTACGGTGAGTCCGGAGGGCAGGTTGCAGATACCGGAACAATGTTTAACGAATCCGTAAATATAGAAGTTACCGATGTTACAAAACCTATAGGTAAACTTTTTGTTCATAAAGTTGTTGTAACACAAGGCAAAGTTAAAACTAATGATATTTTAACGGCTTCAATAAATACGGAAAACAGAAATCAAACTGCAAGACATCATACCGCAACACATTTGTTACAAAAAGTTTTGAGATCTGTTTTAGGTAACCATGTTGCTCAGGCCGGATCTTTGGTTTGCCCCGACAATTTAAGGTTTGATTTTAACCACTTTAAAGCGGTAACAAAAGAAGAACTTAAAAAAATAGAAAAAGATGTAAATAAAGCCATAAGACAAAATTATCAGGTATCTATTACGGAAATGCCTATAGAACAAGCAAGAAAAGAAGGAGCTATGGCTTTGTTCGGTGAAAAGTACGGTGATGTTGTAAGAACCGTTAAAGTTATAGAAACCGACGATAAATATTATTCAATGGAACTTTGCGGCGGAACACATGTTCAAAAAACCGGCGATATCGGAATGTTTAAAATTGTTTCCGAAAGTTCCGTAGGAAGCGGAATAAGAAGAATAGAAGCCGTTTGCGGCAGTGCATGTGAAAAATATGTCGATAGTTTGGAAAACAAAATAGAAGAAATTGCAGCATTATTAAAAACTTCAAAAGTTATGGTTGTTCCTGCAATTGAAAAAATGTTGCAGGATGCAAAAAATCTCGATACGGAAATTTCTTCTTTAAAGAGTAAATTGATTGCGGGAGAAATTGACGAATATATAAAATCAGCAAAAGATATAAACGGTGTTAATGTAATTGCTTTTGCCGTTGAAGGTGTTGATGTTAAAACTTTAAGAGAGATGGTGGATAAAGTTAAAGAAAAACAAGCATCGGCAATTATAGTTATAGCATCAAAGCTTCAAGATAAAATATCTTTTGTTGTTTCAGTAAGCCAGGATATAGTTAAACAAGGTTATGCTGCAGGAAAAATTGCAAAACAATTTGCTGCAAAAATCGATGGTTCAGGCGGCGGTAAACCGGACTTTGCACAAGGCGGCGGTAAAAAAACAGATAATTTAAAATCTGTTATAGAAAATATAGGGGAAATATTAAAATAATGAAAATGTTATCTTTGTCGGCAATAGGAAAAGACAGAACAGGTATTGTAAGTTCAATATCGGAAATTCTTTTTAAGTTAGGTTGCAATATTGAAGATTCCACAATGACATTATTATCGGGGCAGTTTGCGGTTATATTGTTGCTTGCCTGTCCGAAAAATTCGGATGTTTCCAAAATAAAGAGAAGTTTAAATTCTTCAATGAAAAAGTTGGGATTATCTTATTCCGTGACGGAAGTAGATAAACCTAAAACAAATAAAAAGAATTTCGGCGACTACATTATTGCCGTTTACGGTTCCGACAGAGTAGGTATTGTTTATAATGTAAGTAAATTCTTAGCCGACAAAAAGATAAATATAACGGATGTTCAAACAAAAATTTCAGGCAAAAAAGATAAAGTGTATATAATGTTGTTGGAAGTAAATATCCCTAAAACCGTTAAGATGGACGATTTTAAACATAATTTAAAACATTTGGCACAAGAACTTAATGTTGAAATTTTTGTAAATCAAGCGGATTCCCAAAAGATATAATGAAGTATAGAAGTATAGAGGTATAGAAAAAATAAAGTGCCGATATTAGATATAGTAACAATTCCAAATCCGATATTAAAACAAGTTAGTTTACCGGTAGAAAAAATAGATTATAAAATAAGAACTCTCATAGGTAATATGAGAGAAACAATGCTTTCATCCAGCCATTGTGTCGGTATCGCTGCCGTGCAGGTTGGTGTGTTGTTAAGAATAGTTTTGGTGGATATTTCTTTAAATCCGAAACCGCACCACAATAACGGTTTCTTAATAATGATAAATCCTAAAATAACTTACAGTTCGGGAAAGTTAAAATCAAGAGAAGGTTGTTTAAGTGTTCCCGATTTTACCGGAAATGTTGTGAGAAAAAACAAAATAGAAGTTGAATATACCGATATAGAAGGCAAAAAACAATTGTTAAAAACTCATGGCTTTGAGTCGATAACAATTCAACACGAAATAGATCATTTAGACGGTTTTATTTTCTTAGATAAAGTTTCATCTCTTAAAACAGATGTTTTTAAAAGAATATAAATACTATGTATTACTTTATTAAAAGAATAATATCATCAATCCCGATACTTATAGGAATAACAATAATAACTTTCTTTATTATGCATATTACTCCGGGGAAACCCACCGATGCAATAACCGATATGAATATGAAAGTTACTTCCGAAGCAAAAGAAAGATTACAGCAATTGTACGGATTGGATAAACCTTTTTATGTTCAATATTGTGATTGGTTGAAAAGATTGGTTGTATTTGATTTCGGAGATTCTTTTAAGGATTCAAGACCTGCAAGAGATAAAATATTCGAAAGATTACCCGCAACAATTTTACTAAATGTATTATCTTTGTTTTTTATTTGTCTTATATCAATACCGCTCGGAATATATTGTGCAATAAAAAAAGATTCTTTTGCGGATAAATCAATAACTATTCTGTTGTTTATAACTTATTCCGTTCCTTCCTTTTGGTTGGCTTTAATGTTTATGATTTTGTTCGGTGTTCAGTTGGGGTGGCTGCCGATATCGGGGCTTGTATCTTTTGATTTTGATACCATGAACATTTTTGAAAAAATATTCGACATATCAAAACATTTAATTTTGCCTGTATCTGTTTCTGTAATAGTTTCTCTTGCAACTCTTTCAAGATACACCCGTTCGGGAATGCTTGAAGTGTTAAAACAAGATTATATTAAAACAGCTTATGCCAAAGGGTTAACGGAAAAGCAGGTGATATTTAAACATGCTTTAAAAAATACTCTTTTACCGATGATAACGATAATAGGCCTTTCAATCCCCGGACTTATCGGGGGAAGTTTTATTTTTGAAACGATATTTTCTTATCCGGGTATAGGAAGATTGGGATACGAAGCCGTAATGGCAAGAGATTATCCGATAGTTATGGGAATAGCAACATTAACGGCAATACTTACATTGTTGGGAAATATTATTGCGGATATTTTATACACTTATGCGGATCCGAGGATTAAGTACAAATAAAAACGGCAATTTATAATTTACAATTTATAATTTATAATTGCGGAACAAAGAATGAGAAATGTTTTAGTAAAACTATTAAAAAATAAATTTGCAGTTATAGGGTTAACGGTAATATTATTGTTAATTATCGTTGCTTTGTTTGCACCTGTTATATCTCCTTATACTCCGTCGGAACAAAATGTGTTTGAAAGGTTACAATCTCCTTCAATAAATCATATTTTCGGAACTGATGATTTGGGAAGAGATGTTTTTACAAGAATGATTTTCGGTGCAAGAATATCACTTGCCGTAGGATTCATTTCAGTATTTATAATTCTTGTTATAGGAACTTTTTTGGGGATAATTTCCGGTTATTACGGCGGCAAAATAGATTATATAATAATGAGATTTACCGATATAGTTTTATGTTTCCCTACATTTTTCCTTATTATACTTGTTATAGCGTTTATAGAACCTAACATTTACAATGTTATGATAGTTATAGGAGTTACTTCCTGGCCCGGCCTTGCAAGGTTAGTAAGGGCGGAAGTGTTATCGTTAAAAGAAAGAGAATTTATTCTAGTTTCCAAAATGATGGCAATAAGCAATATAAAAATATTTTTTGTTCACATATTGCCGAACATTATTTCACCGTTAATGGTATATTCTTCACTTGCGATAGGCGGAGCAATACTTACGGAATCCGCACTTTCGTTTTTGGGGCTTGGTGTTCAACCTCCAATGCCGTCGTGGGGGCAAATTCTTACATCCGGTAAAGATTATATTTATATGGCTTGGTGGCTTTCTCTCTTTCCCGGTATTGCAATACTTATAACGGTGTTGGCATTTAATTTGGTAGGCGAAGCGATAAGAGATATTTTTGATCCTAAGGAAGAAAATGTTAAATAATATTTTGTCTGTTAAAAATCTATATGCCGGATATTATGTAAATTCGAAATATCAGGAAGTATTGAAAAATGTAAATCTTGATATCGAGGAAGGAAAATCTTATGCAATTGTCGGACAATCCGGTTCCGGTAAAAGCACGCTTGCTCTCGGTTTAATGGGACTAATTTCCATAGATAACGGCAAAATAGAAAAAGGCAGCATAACTTTTTGTAATAAAGATTTAATTTCAAATATAGACAAAATAAGAGGGAAAGATATTTCGATAGTATTGCAGGATCCTCACTCTTATTTGAATCCCGTAATAACTGCAGGAAAACAAGTTACGGAAGCATTGGAAGTGTATAATAAAAATTTAACTAAAGAAGAAAAAATAAACAGAGTAAAAGATGTTTTCAAAAAAGTAAAACTCGACGATTTTGAAAGAATATATAATTCCTATCCGCACCAACTTTCCGGCGGACAAAAACAAAGAATTTTAATAGCTATGGCTATAATAAACAATCCTAAATTACTTATAGCCGATGAGCCGACTTCCGGACTTGATTTAACGGTTCAAAAACAAATTCTTGAACTTTTTGCCGAACTTAAAAAAGAATTGAATTTAACAATGATAATGATAACTCACAATATTTTAATAGCAAAAAAATATTCCGACTATGTTGCAGTAATGTATAAAGGGGAAATAGTGGAACAAAAAAATAAACAAGAAATTTTCGAAAACCCCGTTCATGAATATACAAAGCAACTTTTAAAAAACATATAATATTTTATATAAGATTTTTATTGAAAAAAATATTTGTTTTTTTTATAATATATTGATTGTTATTATTATGAGTTTTAAAATTGTAGCAATCAACGCTGCAATTTTTTTTATTTTATAATTGTTTTGGAGATGGAAAATGGCAATGGAATATGCTTTAATTTTGATAAAACCCGACGGAGTAAAAAAATCTTTAACCGGTAATGTGTTATCGAAACTTTCACAAACCGGTTTTCATATTATCGGTTCAAAAGTTGTAAAAGTTTCAAGAGAGTTGGCAAGTGAACATTACAGACATTTGAAAGATAAACCTTTCTTTGAAGACGTTTTGGATTTTATTCAAGGTAAAACGTTCGGCGGAGCACCTTACGACAGAGTTTTTGCATTTGTTTATAAAGGGGAAAATGCAATATCCAAGTTAAGAGAAATTGTTGGTGCAACAAATCCCGAAAACGCAGATCCTACTACAATAAGAGGTTCTTACGGAAGAATAGCTAAAAACGGAACAATGGAAAACGTTGTTCATTGTTCTTCAGACATAAACGATGCAAAAAGAGAGATACAGCTTTGGTTTAATCCGAGTGAATTGACGGAAGAAATATATCCTACAAGGAAAGAAACCGTAACCGAAGAAAAACAAGTTTGGGCATAATACGATAATTTGTAATTGACGATAATAAATAAATTTTTTGAAAAATATATTTAGGAGAAAAGAGAGAAAATGAAAACACCTTTACAGAATTGGGTTGACGAACAGATTGCATTGATGCAACCTGACAAAGTATATTGGATGGACGGTTCCGAGGAAGAAGGTAAAAGATTGGCCGATATAGGTGAAAAAGAACAAATAGATGGTCATCCTGTATTGGAAAAGTTAAATCAAGATAAATTTTTCGGCGCATATTGGCACAGATCAAATCCTAATGATGTTGCAAGAACAGAACAATTGACATTCATTTGTTTGCCTAACAAAGAAGATGCAGGTCCGAACAATAACTGGATGGATCCGACGGAAGCAAAAACAAAATTAAATTCTCTTTTTAAAGGTTGTATGAAAGGAAGAACAATGTATGTAATTCCTTTCCTTATGGGTAACCCGAAATCTCCTTATTCAAAATGTTGTGTTGAAGTTACTGATTCCGTTTATGTTGCAATAAGTATGAGAATTATGACAAGAACCGGAAAAGTAGCTATAGATAAAATAGGTAATTCAAAAGATTTCTTTAAAGGTATGCACTCCATCGGTGATGTTAATCCGGAAAGAAGATATATTATGCATTTCCCGCAAGAAAATCTCGTTATGAGTTTCGGTTCCGGTTACGGCGGAAATGCATTGCTCGGTAAAAAATGCTGTTCTTTAAGAATCGGTTCTTATTTGGGTTATAAAGAAGGTTGGCTTGCAGAACACATGATTATTATCGGGGTGGAAGATCCTAAAGGTAAAAAAACTTATTTCTTGGGTTCGTTCCCTTCAGCATGCGGAAAAACAAATCTTGCATTATTAAACCCTGTTTTGAAAGGATATAAAGTTTGGACATTGGGTGACGATATCGCATGGATAAATGTTGGTCCCGACGGAAGACTTTACGCAATGAACCCTGAAATGGGATTCTTCGGTGTAGCACCGGGAACAGGTAAGAATACAAATCCTATAATGGTAGAAACATTGAAAAACAATAAATTCTTCCCTACATTGTACACAAACACTGCAGTTAATGCAGACGACAATACACCATGGTGGGAAGGATATTCGGAAACTCCCGAAAACTTAATTGATTGGCACGGGAAAAAATACGATAAAAATTCAGGTGAAGTGGCGGCACACAAAAATTCAAGGTTTACGGTTTCAACATATAATTGTCCTACACTTGCAAAGGAATTTGATGATCCTCAAGGAGTACCTATTTCAGGTATTATATTCGGCGGCAGAAGAAAATCTACAATTCCTTTGGTATATGAAAGCACAAGTTGGGAAAACGGTGTGTTTGACGCATCAATTATAGGTTCTGAAACAACTGCAGCTGCAGCAGGTAAAGTAGGTGCCGTAAGAAGAGATCCTATGTCTATGTTACCGTTCTGCGGTTATAATATGGGAGACTATTTCGGTCATTGGTTAAGCTTTACGAAAAAAGCAAAAGTTTTGCCTAAAATATTTATGGTTAACTGGTTTAGAAAAGACGAAAACGGAAACTATATGTGGCCGGGATTCAGAGATAATTCCAGAGTATTAAAATGGATGATAGATAGAATCGAAGGTAAAGTTGAAGCTCAGGAAAAAGAAATCGGATTGTTCCCGAAGATAGAAGATTTGGATTTATCGGGTCTTGATATATCTAAAGAAACTTTGGATAAATTGTTTAAAGTTTCTAAAGAAGAATGGCAAAAAGAAATTCCTTTGATAGAGGAATTTTATGCTAAGTTCGGTGACAGGTTACCGAAACAGTTAAGAAAACAACTTGACGATTTGAAAGCAAAATTTAAATAAATTTAATAAATTTAATAAAACGGAAACTCAGAAATTTTATTTAAATTTCTGAGTTTCTTTGTTATAGCATCAAATCTTAATTACATCTTTATTATTTAAATTTTGTATAATAACAAAAATATATCAAATATATGGAATTAAAGGAGACATAAAATGTCAACAATTGAAAAACTTAAAGAAGATTTAAAAACTTATATGAAAGCAAAAGATATGGTAAGTTTAAATACCGTTAGAGGTATACTTAACGAAATAAATATAAGAGAAATGAAAAATATAAAAATTACCGATGAAGAAGTAATAAAAGTTCTTAGAAGCGAAGCTAAAAAAAGAAAAGAATCCATCGAAACTTTTGAAAAAGCCGGAAGAACGGATTTAACCGAAAAAGAAAGTAAAGAACTTAAGATAATAGAAGGATATCTTCCAGCTGAAATTTCAGACGAAGAATTAACCGCAAAACTTAAAGAAGTTGTTGCTTCCTGCGAAGATAAAAGTTTTGGAGTTGTTATGAAAGCATCTATTGCAGCTCTAAAAGGCGCGGCGGACGGTAAAAGAATTTCCGCAATTTTGAAACAAATTTTACAATAAGAGTAAAGGATTTAAAATGTTACTGGCACAAATTTTTGCAGTTGTAATTTTTCTTGCAATGTTCACACTGATAATAACCGAAAAATTTGAAAGACAATGGGTTACTCTTGTTTGCGGCGGTTTAACTTTGGTTTTAGTTTTTGCGATAGGATTTGGTTTTAGTGAAAAATCCGTTATCGCAACGATCGAAACTTTAAACATAAAAGACGTTTTTTCTTTGGGTTTTTGGTATACGAAAAATGCTCATTTAAGTTCCAAAGGAATAGATTGGGCGACAATATTTTTCATTGCCGGTATGATGGTAATGGTTGAAGGTATGGCAAGAGTAGGTTTTTTCAGATGGTTATGTATGAGACTTGCAAAAGCCGTAAAATATAAAGTTATACCTATATTTATCGCTTTTATGTTGTTATCTGCCGTTCTTTCAATGTTTATAGACTCAATTACCGTTATTTTGTTTTTAGCGGCGGTTACGGTTGAATTATCTTTCCTTTTGGATTTTAATCCGATATCAATGATACTTGCGGAAATTTTTTGTGCTAATTTAGGCGGTTCTTCCACTATGTGCGGAGATCCTCCGAATATTATTATAGGTTCAAAACTCGGTTATACTTTTATGGACTTTTTATGTAATACAGGGCTGATTGCATTAATCGGTTTAGTGTTTACTTTAGTGTATTTTTATTTTGTATGCAGAAAAGAATATTCCGTAGCGGGAAAACATATAGACAGAAGAACATTTCCAAGACCGGAATCGGCAATTACGGATAAAACAGGTTTTGTTGTAAGCTGTATAATTTTTGGTTGTGCCGTTATACTTTTAATAACTCATGCACAAACACACTTAAGTGTTGCCGCTATAGGAGTATTTATTGCGTTAGTTACACTTCTTACAAGCGGTAAACATTTTAAAGAAATAATTACAAAAGTAGATTATAAAACATTACTTTTCTTTGTAGGACTTTTTATAGTTGTCGGCGGACTTGAACAAACAGGTATTCTTGAACTTATTGCACAATTAATTGAAAAATCTGCAGCGGGAAATCCTTATATTTTAATTGCAATTATCATTTGGGTAAGTGCAATAGCTTCCGCATTTATAGACAATATTCCGTTTGCTGCAACTATGATACCTGTAATACAATCTCTTGCCGTAACGAGCGGATTACCTTTGGCAACTATGAGCTGGGCTCTTTCCATAGGAACGGATATCGGCGGAAGTGCTACTCCTATAGGAGCAAGTGCAAATGTTGTAGGAACTTCGGTTTCAGCGAAGTCCGGTCATCCGATAAGTTGGGCAAGGTATTGCAAAGTTTCAGGTCCTGCAACTGTAATGGTGATACTTTTAAGCACAATATATATTTGGATTGTTTATCTATAACTTATTCTTTCAACAAATAATCCGCAAGTTTTGTTTCAAGTTTTCCGTTGAGAGTTTTACTTACTTTTTGTAACTTTTGTGCGATTATTTCCATTTGTGCGGTCCACACAAAATTTTTCTCGATATAGTTTCGGGCTTGTTCAAAGTTTCCGTTTATTTGTATTCTTATAATTTCGCTAAGCATCTGTTTTGCTATGGGAACAACTTTATCCGTGTTCACAAAAATTTTGTTGTTATCCGTCAAAATATAGCCGCCGTTATCAAACATATATTTGTTTTGCATAACTGTTCTTACTCTGTGAGCTTGAGATAATGCAGGCTTTGATTTTAAAAAGTTATCCGTAACAAAAGTTACTATGATTTGTTTTCTTTGTTCTTGAGTGTACATGCCGAGTTCCGTTAATAAATCTACAAAAGCCAAAGATCCCATATCCGCTTTATTTTCTTCAATAATATTCAAATATTTGCCGAGCTTTTCGTTACCTTTAGGCCCTAAAGAATGAACGTTTTCGTGTCCTATTGTAAACCAATGGTCTGCTTCATCAAGATAATATTTATGTTGACTTGTGTCTAAAATTTCGTCGAGCATTTTCTGTAATTTTTCTTTATCACTTATAAATCTTATTTGTCTGTGATAAACATTTCTTAAACCGCCGCCGATTGTTAAAGACAGTTTGTCCGAATTTGGAAGATTTTCAGCTAAAGTAATGCCTCCTCTGTATGCACCGCAATCGCCCGAAGCATATACCATATCCACATCAACCATAGTTTGTTTGGCATCCTGTTCCGAAGAAAAATTTTGTTTATATTCGTTGCAGTACGGCATATTGTTTGCAAGTGACGGGAGGAAATTTTTTATTTTTAAAAGAGTTTGTGTTCCTTCTTTATTAACTATTCCCACTCTGCCGCCCAAAAAATCTTTTGGTATAGGGGAAATATTATTCTCTTTTAAAAGTTTAGATAATTCTTTGTTTTCAAAAACCGTTCCCGTTAATTCATCTTCGTAGTTTTCTCTTGTTATTGTAAATTCCAACGGGGTATCCTGCAATGTTGCCCACTGTTTATCCGCATAAGCATCAAGCATCGGATCTGCTGTTTGTAATGCTTTAGCTTGAAGTTTTAAATATTCGTTAAATTCTTTGTTTGTGGAAACTTCACTTGCTTGTTCGAGTTCTTTTGCAACATTAGAAAAATCTTCTTTGAAGTAATCTATATAATCTATGCCTTTTAATATATCGTTATCTCGTATAACTACGGATCTTTGAGTTAAAATGTTTTTTACTTCATTAATCTTACCGTCTTGAATCATTTTTATAAGAATATTATGAAACTCTTCTTTAGATAAATCTTCCGGATATGCTCCTTTACCGAGAGTTTCTTTTATCCCTTTTGCAAGATTTATTATGTTAGACATGGAATCTATTGCATTGATTCCTTTTTGTGCATCAAAAAGTATTTTTGTAAGTTCGGCTTGCTTGTTTCCTTTTTTTATTTCTTCTTCAAGAAAAGTTTTAAAAGCCAAATTATATTTGCAGTCTAACTGCATATTTATTTTTTCTATAACGGAAGCTGCTTTAACGAGATGTTTTAATGCTTGTTTGTCACCGTCTTTAAGTCCGACATATTCCGGTGATTCCGGAGTTAAAAACTTTTTTGTAGCTAAATATTCTTTGTTGGTTCTTTTTTCTAATTCTTCCATTGAAAGATTAAATTCAAAATTCATTTGTTGTTCCTTATATTTTTGTAAGTTTCTTTAATATTTTTTTATTATACTAAATTAAACTTAAGTTAGTGTTTTTTTTATTTTAAATATGTTATAATACTTTGCCGTAAACAAATAAAAAATATTTAAGTTGAAATATGGAGTATTTTATTATGGAAAAAGAAGTATATATATTGGGATATTCGTCATCCTATCTTATAATTAAGTATTCGTTTGATTCGCGGACACGAACACGAACTTGTAAATAAAACAGTAATGAGTGTTGTCGGCAGCAGTATTAAAATTTAACAAAATTAGTTTACATGCGGAGAAAAAAAATGGAAAAAGATTTAAATATATTAAGACATTCAACATCACATCTTATGGCGGCAGCGGTTTTGGAATTGTTTCCCGGAACAAAAGTTGCTATAGGCCCTTCAATAGAAGAAGGTTTTTATTATGATTTCGACAGAAAAGAACCTTTTACGGTTGAAGATTTATCGAAAATAGAAGAAAAAATGCACGAACTTGCAAAAAAAGACGATCCTTTTGTTTGTACAAAGGTAAACAAAGCGGATGCAATAAAACTCTTTGAAGAAAAGGGTGAAAAGTATAAAAAAGAGTTGGCGGAAGCTATTGAAGATGATACGGTAACATTTTATCAGTCAGGTGATTTTACAGACCTTTGCAGAGGACCTCATATAAAATCTACAGGCGAAATAAAATATTTTAAACTTTTGTCCGTAGCAGGTGCTTATTGGAGAGGAGATTCAGACAGAGAACAATTGCAAAGAATTTACGGAACGGCATTTTATACAAAAAAAGATTTGGATGAATATTTAAAGAAACTTGAAGAAGCCGCAAAAAGAGATCACAGAAAATTAGGAAAAGAACTTGATTTGTTCTCTATAAATGATGCAGTCGGCGGAGGACTTGTTTTGTGGCATCCTAAAGGTGCTATGCTCAGAAATATAATCGAAACAGAATGGAAACAGTTTCATTTAGATAACGGATATGATTTGTTGTGTACACCTCATATTGCAAGTGAAGAACTTTATGCAATAAGCGGACATTTACAAACATATTCCGAAAATATGTATGCTCCGATGGAAATAGAAGGCAAACCTTATAGAGTAAAACCTATGAACTGTCCTATGCATTTAATGATTTATAAAACAAAACTTCACTCTTACAGAGAACTTCCTATAAGATACGGAGAACTCGGAACGGTTTACAGATTTGAAAAGTCAGGTGTATTACACGGTCTTATGAGAGTAAGAGGATTTACACAAGACGACGGACATGTTATCGTTCAACCCGAACTTTTGGAAGAAGAAATTTTGACAGTGTTTAAAATGGCAATAGATTGTTTAAAAATGTTCGGCTTTAACGAATATAAAATCTATTTGGCAACAAGACCTGAAAAGAAGTATGTAGGTGAAATAGAGAAATGGAACGATGCGGAAAAATCTCTTGAAAATGCATTGAAGAAAACAGGTTACGATTATGAAATAGATGCAGGCGGCGGAGCATTTTACGGTCCTAAGATAGATATTAAAATTAAAGATGCTATCGGAAGATTGTGGCAGTGTTCTACAATACAGTTCGATTTCAATTTACCTGAAAGATTTGATATTTATTACATAGATAAAGAAGGTAAAAAGGCAAGACCGTACATGGTTCACAGAGCATTGATGGGTTCTTTTGAAAGATTTATCGGTGTATTGCTCGAACATTATGCAGGAGCTTTGCCGGTATGGTTGTCACCTGTTCAAGCAGCGGTTTTAAATATTGCTCCCGAACAGGAACAATATTGTAAAGATGTCGTTAAGAAATTGAAAGAAGCAGGAATAAGAGTAAACTTTGACGACAGAAACGAAAAAATCGGTCACAAAATAAGAGAAAATGCAATGCAAAAGATTCCTTACTTGTTGGTTGTCGGCGGTAAAGAACTTGAAACAGGTTCTGTCGCCGTTAGAGCAAGAGGAAATAAAGATTTAGGTTCAATGCCTGTAGAAAAGTTCATTGAACTTGTTAAGAATGATGTTAAGGAGAAAAAATAATGGCTTATAAAGGATTAATTGAAAAATATAGAAAATATTTGCCGGTAAGTGATAAAACCCCGGTAATAACATTACATGAAGGAGATACTCCTTTAATTCCTGCAAGAAATCTTGCAAAAGAAATCGGATTTCCCGGAACAATATATTTTAAATATGAAGGTTTAAACCCTACCGGTTCTTTTAAAGACAGAGGAATGACAATGGCTGTATCAAAAGCCGTTGAAGAAGGCAGTAAAGCCGTTATATGTGCTTCTACAGGCAACACATCGGCATCTGCCGCAGCTTACGCGGCAAGAGCGGGAATAAAATGTGTAGTTTTAATTCCCGAAGGGAAAATTGCTTTAGGTAAACTTTCACAAGCGGTTATGCATGGTGCATTGGTTCTTGAAATAGACGGAAATTTCGATAAGGCATTGGAACTTGTAAAAGATTTAAGTAAAAATTATCCTTTAACTTTAGTAAATTCAATTAACCCTTACAGAATACAAGGTCAAAAAACAGGAGCATTTGAAATTTGTGAATATTTGGAAAAAGCTCCGGATTATCAGTTTATGCCGGTAGGAAATGCAGGTAACATTACAGCGTATTGGAAAGGTTATAAAGAGTTTAATCAATTGTTCCCGGAGAAGTATGCTTTACCTAAAATTATGGGATTCCAAGCGGAAGGAGCAGCACCTATAGTCAGAGGCTATCCTATAGAAAAACCCGAAACATTGGCTACGGCAATAAGAATAGGTAACCCGGCATCCTGGAAGACAGCCGAAGAAGCAAGAGATGAATCCAAAGGTGTTATAGATATGGTTAGTGACGACGATATTATAGAAGCATATAAAATGATAGCAAGACACGAAGGTGTTTTTGCCGAACCTGCTTCCGCATCATCGTTTGCAGGTTTATTAAAATATACAAGAAAAGGTTATTTTAAAGATCAAAAAGATGTAACGGCGATTTGTATATTAACAGGTCACGGATTAAAAGATCCCGACAATGCAGTTAAGAATTCGACAAAACCTACACAAGTTAAAGCAGATATGAAGGAAATTATAAAGGCGATAGGATTATAAAAATCGTTTTGGGATTTCTAAATTTAAACAGAGTTTACGGTTAAACGGCAATGTTAAGACATTGCCGTTTTTTTTTGTATAATATCAGGATAAGGAAATTATATCGGGAGAAGATTATGGCTGAAGAGATGAAAAAACAGGAAATTAAAATAGAAATAGACGAACAAACAGCTAACGGCAGTTATTCAAATTTAGCTTTAATAACTCATTCTCAGACGGAATTTGTTATTGATTTTATTTTTGTGCAACCGCAAAACGGGAAAGCAAAAGTAAAAAACAGAATAATAACATCACCGTTACATGCAAAGAAAATATTACAGGCATTGCAGGATAATGTTGCAAAATATGAAATGAGATTCGGGCAAATAAAAAATGCCGAACAAAATCAGCAGGAACAATCTAAATTTTATAATTAAGGTATTAATATGAACATAGAGTTAATTTGCAGCGGCAGTGAATTACTTACCGGGAAACTTAATACTCATGCAAGTTTTATCGGAACAAAACTTAACGAAATAGGTCTTTCGTTGTCTTTAATTACTACAGTTGCCGATAGAAAACAGGAATTTAAAGCTGTTTTACAGGAAGCTGTTAAAAGAAGTTCCGTTATTATTGTAACAGGCGGACTCGGACCTACATTCGACGATATAACGGTAGAAACAGTATCTGAAATCTTAAATGTAAAAACATATAAGGATGAAACAGTTCAACAGGCAATCGTTCAATATTTTGAAAAAAGGGGAATAAAAAATCCTGCACAAAATAACGAAAGACAAGCTTATATTTTGGAAGGAGCAAAAGTTTTAGAAAACAGATTCGGAACAGCTCCGGGACAAATGCTTCATTTTAATTATGCCTTAGACGAAAATAAAAAAGTCAGAAAAACAATCTTTTTGTTGCCGGGACCTCCAAGAGAAATGCATCCGATGTTTGAAGAATCTGGTTTACCTTTTATGAAAAGTTATCAAGTAAAAATGAAAAAAACTTTAATTTTGCATATTTGCGGTATGGCGGAATCTTTGGTTGACGAAAAAATAAAGCCGACAATAAATTATTTGTCTAACAATGATGATATTGAATTTGCAATATTGGCACACAAGTTTTTAATAGATGTTAAAGTTTCCGTTAGCGGAGAAAACGAACTTATAATAGATGACACATTGAGAAATATTAATAACGAATTTATAAATGTTTTGGGTGACAATATCTACGGATATAATAACGATACATTAGAGTCTGTAATTCAAAAAATGTTAATTGAAACAAAAAGAACGGTATCTGTGGCAGAATCTTGTACGGGTGGAATGGTTTCAACAAAACTTACCGATACAGCAGGAAGTTCAATGTGTTTTAAACAATCCGTAGTGACATATTCAAATGAAGCAAAAATGCAACTTTTAAATGTTAAA
The DNA here is from genome assembly GCA_017525905.1 of Elusimicrobiota bacterium. Taxonomy (GTDB): domain Bacteria; phylum Elusimicrobiota; class Endomicrobiia; order Endomicrobiales; family Endomicrobiaceae; genus Ruminimicrobiellum. The sequence goes on from JAFXSD010000028.1 coordinate 21,588, forward strand.
AAAGAAACATTGGAACAGTTCGGTGCGGTAAGTGAACAAACTGCGAATGAAATGCTTACCGGAATTCTTGCTTTATCGAAATCGGAATATGCCGTAAGTATTACCGGAATTGCAGGACCGGGCGGGGGAAGCAGTGAAAAACCCGTAGGACTTGTTTATATAGGAGTTTCGTTTAACGGTAATAACGAAGTAAATAAGTGTTTATTTTTGGGAACAAGACAAGATATAAGGGAAAGAGCAACAAATGTTGCACTTGACAGTCTAAGAAGATTGATATTAAAAACAAGAACTAAAAAAGTTATAAAGTAACTTTTTTGAGATATAGAGGGAAACAGATATAACCGCAATACGGAGGATTTTGTTATGGGAAGATATTTAGGAATAGATTACGGGAAAAAAAGAATAGGACTTGCGATATCCGATATTATGGGAATAATGGCACAACCTTTTGATGTTATAGAATTTAAAGGTCTTAAAAATAACATTGAGAATATTTTAAAAATAGCTAAAGAAAAAGAAGTGTCTTGTATAGTTGTTGGAAAACCCGTAAATATGAATGCAACCGAAGGAGAAATGGCGGAGCTGGCAACCGAATTTGTTGAAGAATTAAAAAAAGTAACGGATATAAAAGTTGAAATGATAGATGAGAGATTAACCACCACACAGGCAGAAAGAGTGTTGGTTGAAGAAGCTAATGTTTCAAGAGAAAAGAGAAAAGGTATAAGAGATAAACTTGCGGCAACATTTATACTGCAAACTTATTTGGATATATATTCAAAACCTTTATAAATTTTTGTAAAATGATACAAAATATTTGTACTTTTTAATGGAGTTTATTATGAAAAAAATTTTAGCAATTTTAAGTTTTTTGTTCTGCGTTAATTTAGCTTATGCCGGATTATCAGTCGATCCGTCTGTGACAAATATTTCTGAAAATCCGGGTTCTGTTTATAAAGGTAAATATAAAGTTAAAAATACTTACGACAAAAATATAAGTGTTTCCGTTGAAGTAACAAAAGGAAATTCTTTTTCGGCTAATAAAGATGCCGATATAAATAAATGGTTGGTGTTTGAAAAGTATAAATATTTTATACCGGCAGGAGAATCTGTTGAAGTTCCTTATACTGTAAAAATTGATGAAAATTTTAAAGGCTCAATATCAAGCAGAGTTAGTTTTTCGGTTGATAAAGAACAAGGCCAAATGATAAGTATATCTATATCTGTTCCGATATATGTTACGGTTAAAGGAACGGAAAATATAGATTTTGTTATCGATACATTAAACCTGTATAAAACAGGTGATGACATATCTTATAAAATGACATTGGAAAACAAAGGTAATGTTCACATAAGACATTCGGGTGACATTGAAATATATAATAAAAAGAAGAAGAAATTGTTAAAGACTGTTTTTATACAAGAAACTGTTCCTACATATTGTGAACAAAAAAGAGATTTCGGTGAAAGAATATTAGCTTGTTCTGATTTGAAAAAAGGTAAATATGTGGCGGTATTTAAAGTAAGAGCTTTAGGAAAAGAAGTAACAAAAGAGATAAAATTTAAACTTTCAAAGAAAGGTAAAATTATTATTAAAAAATAGATATATTAAATGGAATATTTGATAGACGGATATAATGTAATTAAATTTAGTGAAATGTTTTCTGCACGAACACTTGAACAGCAGAGAGATAAACTTATTGACTTTATATTGAAGTATAATCCTCAAGGACATAACAAAATAACAATCGTTTTTGATTGCAGAAGCTCCAATCCGTTTGAAAGTGACGGATATACGACAACCACAATAAAAGGAATAAAAACAATTTTCAGTGAAGGACAAAAATCTGCCGACGATGTTATTGTAGATTACGTTGAAAATTCAGCAAAGCCTTACAACATAACCGTAGTTACCAACGATAAAGGTATTTTCAGAAGAATCGGGGGTAAGGGTGCAAAAAAAATGGCAGTTGCCGAATTTATATACAACAGGGCAAAAGAACAAACAAGACCGACTAATATTATAAGAATGAAGCAAAAAGATGATTTCTCCGCTATAAGCAGAGAACTAAGTGATTTGTGGTTAGAAGATGATAACCAACCTAAAAAAGAAAATAAAAAGCAAAAGAAAAATAAAGATACGGAATTTGATATAACTGCGGAGTTAAGTGATTTATGGCTAAAAGAAGAAAAATAATAACATCAATAATATTTGCAGCATTGTTTATTTCTGCTTTCTTGTTATTTCTGGGGATAACGAAAGAAAACAGAACTGTTGAAGTTTTGATTCCCAAAGGAGCATCACCTTATAAAATATCAAAGATTTTGAAAGATTCTGAAGTTATTTCATCTAAAAGTTTATTCCTTGCTTTAGTGAAATTTTACGGATACTCTTCAAGCTTAAAAGCAGGACTTTACGATTTTAATACTAAGGATTCTCTAAAAACAATTTTGTTAAAAATTCATGACGGCGCCGGGAAATATATAAAAGTAACGATTCCTGAAGGCTTTACGGTAAAACAAATAGCGGAAACATTAAGTAAAAACAATATTTGTGACGCAGAGAATTTTATAAAATCGGCCAACGAACAAAATATGGAAGGATTTTTGTTTCCCAACACATATTTCCTTTTACCTCAAATGCCCGAAAGAGAGATTATAAAAATTATGAACGATGAATATAAAAAATTTTGGACAAAAGAAAGAACCGAAAGATTACGCCAGACAGGAAAAACCGAAAGGGAGATAATTATAATTGCTTCCATAGTAGAAAAAGAATCTATTGCCGATTCTGAAAGAGCTATTATTGCGGGAGTGTTTTTAAACAGATTATCCAAAGGTATGAGATTGGAGTCTTGTTCCACGGTGTTATATGCTATGGGGATAAACAAAGAAAGATTATCTTTTGAAGATTTAAAGTTTGAATCTCCGTACAACACATATAAATATAAAGGATTACCGCCGGGACCTATTTGTAATCCCGGAGCTGAAGCAATAGAAGCTGTTTTATATCCGCAAGCCACCAATAGTTTGTATTTTGTTTCCAAAGGTAACGGGACACATTATTTTTCTTCCACATTCGAACAACATATTAAAAACAAAATAGTTTCCAAAAAGAATCAAAAGAAATAAAAAATGCCGGGCATTTTTTTGTTGACACAAAACAATGTTTTGTAGTAAAATTTCCTTATTATGAAAAAGATATTTTTTGTATTATTAGGTTTGTTTTTTATTTTTGCTTGTTCGTCGGATAAAACAGTTGTTACAAAAACGGAACAAGCGGGCAGTGATGTCAGTAAAGAAAAAAGAAAAACGGAGAATAAAAAAATGAAAGCAATTATTGAAACTTCTATGGGAACAATTGAAATAGATTTATTTCCCGATAAGGCACCTGTAACGGTGGAAAACTTTGTAGGCCTTGCAACAGGGAAAAAAGAATTTACAAACTTAAAAACAGGTAAAAAGGAAAAAGGAAAATTTTATGACGGTTTAACTTTCCACAGAGTTATTCCGGAATTTATGATACAGGGCGGATGCCCATTGGGAACCGGAACAGGCGGACCGGGATACACATTTGAGGACGAAACAAATAACGGTTTAAAGTTTAATAAGCCGGGATTACTTGCCATGGCAAACGCAGGTCCCAACACTAACGGTTCACAATTTTTTATTACCGAAGTTACAACACCTTGGTTGAACGGACATCATACAATATTCGGACAGGTTGCAAGCAGTAAAGATTTGGAAATAGTTAAAAAAATCGCAAGAGTAGATTGCGGCTTTTCTAATGATCCTATAGAACCTGTGTACATAAATAAAATAACAATAAAAGAGAAATAACATGAAAAAGATGGTTTTTGTCGTTGCACCTGAAGTTTTTAGAGATGAAGAATATATAGAACCTAAAACAATATTGGAATCTGCCGGAATTGAAGTTACTACCGCAAGTACTGTTGTAGGGGAAATTTATGGAAAAATAAAAATAAAGGCTCAAAGCCAAATGCTTGCAAAAGATATAAAGGTTGATGATTTCGACGGAATATTCTTTGTAGGCGGTAATGGAGCTTCTGTTTATTTTGAAGATGAAGTTGTTCATGATATAGCAAGACAGTTTTATGATAAAGGTAAAATTGTAAGTGCAATATGTATTGCTCCGGTAATACTTGCAAATGCCGGTTTATTGCAAAATAAAAAAGCAACCGTTTTTCCGAGCGGAGCGGATATTTTAATACAGAACGGTGCAAATTATACGGGGAACTCCGTTGAAGTGGATGGTAATATTGTTACCGGTAACGGTCCTGAAGCAGCAAAAGAGTTTGCCGAAATATTATTAAATTTATTGTAATTTTATATGAAACGAAACATAGTAATATTATCAATATTGTCTTTTTTGATTTCTGCAACATTGCTGTATTTCTTTGTGGAAATTATTTACAGAGAAAGATTATCCGTTCAAACAAAATCCGAACAGGAAAATGTTGTTTCGAATATAGAACTGATATCACCGGAAATAAAAACAGCTTTTTCAAAACCCGATGATATTGCTTTGTTGTATTCAATAGAAAAATTAGCAAAAATTAAATCTGTTCAGGAAAGTTTTATCATTGATTCCAATTTAAATGTTTTGTTTCATAACAATTCCGAACAATGGAACAAAAAATATGATCAGGATTTTTACAGAGAACTTGTAAAGAAAAAAGATATGTCTGTTGAAAATGTTGATCAAAATACAAAGTTATATTCGTTGCCTTTAAATGATACATCTTCCCTTTGTGTAAAGTTTTCTTTTGAAAATATTTACGGCAGTTTAAAAATGTGGAAAATAAAACTTTATGTTTACGGTTTTGTTGTTTCATTTTTAATTATGTTTTTTGTTTATTATCTTGCAAAGTTTTTCTTTTTATATCCGTTTAACAAAGCTAAAAAATATTTATCGACAAACAACACAACAAAAAAAACAATTTATTACGATATTGTTAAGATGGCTTTATCTTACAATTCAAATACTCCAACGGAAGATGATGACAATTCTTATTTGAAAAATTTTATGAATGTTTTGTGCAAATCGTATTTAAGTTACAGCGATGAAATTTTTGTTGTTTTGGATAACAAAGCAAAACTTATTTATTGTTCCGATGACAATAATGTTGTGTTGGATGAAAAAGTAATAGGAAAGCATATAGTTAAACTTACAAGAAATTCCGAAATATTGAAATCCGTTTCAACTTTAATGGAAAATCCGAATGATGTTATAAACGTTGATATTTCCGTATATAAAATAAATATCACTCCAATAAAAGATGACGATGATAATTTCGTTGGAATTATTATTTCCGGCAACACGCGAAAGGATACATTCTAATGTTGGATATAATCTTAATATTTAAAACAATTTTTTTAGGAATAGTTGAGGGCCTTACCGAATTTTTACCGATATCTTCCACCGGACATTTAATTGTCGCTGCCGATATAATAAAATTCAATAACGAAGTTGCAACACTGTTTGAAATAGTGATTCAGCTTGGAGCAATACTTGCGGTGGTTTGGCTGTACAGAGAAAAACTTTTAAGTTTAATAAAAACAGCTTTTAAAGATAAAAAATCTTTTGATTTTATAATAAATGTTTTTATAGCATTTGTGCCTGCATCATTAGTCGGTTTTTTCTTTCACGGAATAATAAAAAATTATTTGTTTAATCCTGTAACTGTAGCCTTTGCACTTATATTGGGAGGTTATGCAATAATTTATATAGAAAATAAAAAGTTGCAGGTTAAAACACAAGAAGCATTTGATATAACTAAAAAATCTGCACTTATAGTAGGTCTTGCGCAAATATTATCTCTTATTCCCGGAGTATCAAGAGCAGGTGCAACGATAATGGGTGGAGTTTGTTCCGGCCTTTCAAGAAAAGCGGCTGCGGAATTTTCATTCTTTTTAGCTATACCGATAATGTTTGCCGCAACATTGTACGATTTGTACAAAAGTTCTTCCGTATTAAACAGTGATGCATGGCTGATAATAGCTATAGGTTTTGTGTCGGCTTTTATTTCTGCGGTAATAGTAATAAAATGGTTTATAAAATATATTTCCTCGAATAATTTTAAAGTTTTTGGTTGGTACAGAATTCTGTTTGGAGCATTCCTTTTAGGCTTTTACTATTTTAAAGGTTAATAATGAAAAAAATATTTGAAAGTCTTATGAACTTTATAAGAAAGTGTTATGATTGGACTATAAATTGGTCTAAAACGAAATATGCCAAGTGGGCGCTTTTTTTTATAGCTTTTGCCGAAAGTTCGTTTTTTCCTGTTCCTCCGGACGTTTTACTTATTCCTATGGTTATTGCGGAAAGAAAGAAATGGTTTCAAATAGCTCTTATTTGTTCCGCAGGTTCTGTTTTAGGTGCATTGTTGGGATATTTCATAGGTTATCAGTTTTATGAACTTATAGGACAAAAAATCGTAGATTTATATAATTTACAAGGTGCTGTAGATATTGTTAGTGCAAAATATCACCAACATGCTTTTCTTGCAATTTTTACGGCGGCTTTTACACCTATCCCGTTCAAAGTGTTTACAATAGTGGCAGGTCTTGTTAAAATTCCTTTAATGTCTTTGATTGTTGCATCCGCAATAGGAAGATCCGCAAGATTTTTTATAGTGGCGATTCTTATAAGAATTTTCGGTGAAAAGATTCAATATTTTATAGAAAAGTATTTTAACCTTCTTACGATTATTTTTACAATTCTTCTTATCGGCGGATTTTGTGTAGTTAAATTTTTTACAAAGTAGAGTAGATTATATTCTTCCTTTTTTCTTCTTAATTTAGTATCCTATAAAAACATCTAAAAATAACTTTTAAAATATTGGTTTTTGGGAGAGAAAAAATGAATGTACCAAACAATTTGTTTTATGCAAAAACTCATGAATGGGCAAGAAAAGAAGGAAATAAAGTTTATGTAGGAATTACCGATCATGCACAACATGAAATTACCGATATTGTTCATGTTGAATTACCAGAAACAGGTAAAAGTTTTGATAAAGAACAACCATGTGCTGTTGTTGAGTCGGTAAAATCGGCATTTGATATCTATAGTCCCGTATCAGGTACAATTGTAGAAGTTAACGAAGAGTTACTTTCTGCACCTGAACTTATAAATCAGGATCCTTACGGGAAAGGTTATTTTTTCGTTTTGGAACTATCAAACGAAGAAGATTTTAAAAGTTTAATGAATGCAGAACAATATACAAAATCAATTGAAGGTTAAAACAAATGAATTATATACCAATAAGCGATAAAGATAAACAGGAAATGTTTAACAGTATCGGTGTAAAAGATACACAAGAGCTTTTGTCTCTGCAGATACCGGAAGCATTGAGAGTAAAAAAGTTGAATTTAGATAAGGGTATGTCCGAACAGGAATTAATATCTTTATTTAAACAATATGCACACAAAAACAAATCAAATCTTGCTTGTTTCAGAGGAGCAGGAATTTACGATCATTTTGTTCCGTCGATAGTTGATGAAATTATCGGCAGATCTGAATTTTGGACGGCATATACTCCTTATCAGGCGGAAGCAAGTCAAGGTACATTGCAAGCTATATTCGAATATCAAAGTGTTATGTGCGAGCTTACAGGACTCGAATGTTCCAATGCTTCAATGTACGACGGAGCAACGGCAGTTGCGGAAGCAATATTGCTTGCAATAAGAGCATCAAGAAAAAATAAAGTTATTATATCCAACGCATTAAATCCGGAATATATTTCAGTTATCGAAACATATACAAAAAATTTAAAAGTTGAAATTATAAAAATAGATATCGATTCTAAGACAGGCGCTTTAAACAAAGATGATTTAAACAAAGTTTTAGACGAGACTGTTGCTGCAGTTGTTGTTCAATCTCCGAACTTTTTCGGAACGGTTGAAGATATGCAGGAATTGTCAAAAGTATCCAAAGATAAAAAAGCATTGTTTGTTGCCGTTGTTAATCCGATATCATTGGGATTGTTACAAACTCCGGGTGAATATGGAGCGGATATTGCGGTAGGTGAAGGGCAAGTTTTAGGAAATCAAATGTATCTTGGCGGTTCAACATTCGGCTTTATGGTCGTAACAAAAGCTTTGGAATGGAAGATGCCTGGAAGAATTGTAGGCCAAACGGTGGATAAAGACGGTAAAAGAGGTTTTGTCCTTACATTACAATCAAGAGAACAGCATATAAGAAGAGAAAAAGCCACGTCAAATATTTGTACGAATGCCGCGCTCAATTCTTTTGCTGCATGTGTTTACGCCGCTTATCTCGGCAGTCAGGGAATAAAAGAATTGGCGGAGACAAATATATCTAAAGCAAGATATGCTTTTGATAAAATAAAAAACATTAAAGGTTTTTATCCTTTATTTGAAAATTCCGTATTCTTTAATGAATTTGTTTTCAAGACGGATAAAGATGTGAAAAAAATAAATGAAGAATTATTAAAAGAAAATATTTTAGGTCCATTGAATTTAGGCAAAACAGATGCAAAATATAAAAATTGCATAATGTTTGCAGTTACGGAAAAAAGAACAAAACAGGAAATAGATAAATTAGCTGAAATTTTAACCAGAGTGTAAAATTATGATAAACAATAATAAAACTTTAAATGAAATACAATCAAACAGAAGTAGTGTAATAATTGAAAGCGATGTTGAATTAAATGCAAGTATTGACGATAAATATAAAAGAAAAACAATTCCCAACATTCCGAATATTTCGGAATCAACATTGTTGAGGCATTACACAAATTTATCGAGAAAAAATTATGCTTTAAGTACAACAATGTATCCGTTAGGTTCGTGTACAATGAAACACAATCCGTTAGTGAACGAAAAAATTGCAAAATTCGATGAGTTTTCTACAATACATCCTTATCAGGACGAAGAGAGTATGCAGGGAAGCTTGGAAATAATGTATGAATTACAAAAAGATTTGTGCGAAATTTCCGGAATGGATTATTTTACGTTGCAGCCTGCGGCCGGAGCACACGGAGAATATACAGGCCTTTTAATAATAGCTCAATATTTTAAAAATAAAAATGAAAAGAGAACAAAAATAATAGTTCCCGATTCCGCTCACGGAACAAACCCTGCATCCGCAGCTTTGTCGGGTTTTGAAATTATTTCCTTGAAATCCGACGAAAACGGTATCGTTTCTCCCGAAAAATTAAAAGAAGTTTTAAACGGTGACGTTGCGGCTATGATGATGACAAACCCTAATACTTTAGGTGTTTTTGAAAAAAACATTGAAGAAATATCTAAATTAATTCACGATAACGGTTCGTTACTCTATTATGACGGAGCAAATCTTAATGCCGTTATGGGAATTATTCGTCCTGCAGATATTGGCTTTGATGTTATGCATATTAATTTACATAAAACATTTTCTACTCCTCACGGCGGAGGGGGGCCGGGATCAGGTCCTGTAGGTGTAAAAGCATTTTTGAAAGAATGTTTGCCTTCTCCTGTTGTTGTAAAAGAAGATGAAAAATTTAAACTTTATTTTAACAATAAAGATAAATCCATAGGAGCAATGAAAGCTTTTTACGGGAATTTTCCGGTAATATTAAAAGCCTGTGCTTATATAAAATCTTTGGGCGGACAAGGTTTAACAGATGCTTCAAAACAAGCTGTTATCAATGCAAACTATATATTGTCAAAATTAAAACATAAAGTTAAAATTCCTGCAGGTAATTCTTGTATGCACGAATTTGCAATGTCGTTAAAAGGTGCTTTAGGTAACGACATAAAAACATTAGATGTTGCCAAAAGACTTTTGGATAACGGTTATTATGCACCTACAATATATTTCCCTTTAATAGTTGAAGAAGCTATGATGATAGAACCTACCGAAACGGAATCTAAACAAACATTAGATGAATTTACAGATACATTGTTAAATATAATAGAAGAATCTAATACAAATCCGGAAGTTGTTCATAATGCTCCGGTAAATACTTCCGTTAAAAGATTGAATGAAGTTGAAGCGGCAAGAAAACCGAAATTACATTGGTAAATTTATTTTATACAGGAGAGAGTTATTGAAAAAACTCTCTCCTGTACAAAGATTGGAAACAAATACTTTATTTACAAGATTTACAAACCTTTCTAATACAAAAAATTGTTAAAAATAAAACATCTTTTTTATTGCTAAATTCTTTTCATAATTGATATAATATAAGAATGAATAAATTTAAGAAAATAGACATTACAAAAAAAATCAGTCTGGCAAATAATTTGCCTTTAACTGTTATTGCGGGACCTTGTGTTATTGAGAGCAGAAAGCAGGTTTTTGATTTGGCGGGAAAATTAAAAGATATTTGTTTAAAAGAAAAAGTAAATTATATTTTTAAAGCTTCTTATGATAAAGCAAACAGATCTTCTTTTAATTCTTTTAGAGGCCCCGGAATAAATGAAGGCTTAAAAATTTTGGCAGAGATAAAAAAAGAATTTAAAGTTCCTGTTTTAACGGATGTTCATTGTACACATGATGTGGAAAAAGTTGCACAAGTTGTAGATGTTATACAAATACCGGCTTTTTTATGCAGACAAACGGATTTGGTTGTTGAATGTGCAAAAACAGGATTACCTATAAATGTAAAGAAAGGACAATTTCTTGCTCCGGAAGATATGGAACAAGTTATAAATAAAATTGCCAAATTTAACAACAAAATTTCTCTTACGGAAAGAGGAGCAAGTTTCGGATACAGGAATCTTGTTGTAGACTACAGATCAATAGAAATAATGAAAAAATTCGGCTATCCCGTAATTTTTGATGCTACTCACAGTGTTCAAAAGCCGGGAGGTCTCGGTACGGCAAGCGGCGGAGACAGACAATATGCACTACCCCTTGCAAAAGCGGCTTGTGCCGTTGGGGTTGCAGCTTTATTTATAGAAGCTCATCAAAATCCCGAAAAGGCTCTTTCCGACGGAGCAAATTCCGTGGATTTAAAAATGTTTAAATCTATGATAAATCAAACAAAACAAATAGATAAATTAGTAAAAGGATTTTAAAATGGCTAACAAAGAAACAAATGAACAAAAAACTTGGATGCCATCGATAAAATGGTTATGTAAATCTTTTTTAGTAATAATGGTTTGTCTTGTGATAATGTTTTTTGCATTGAATTTTTTGTTGAAACCATATATGAGAGATATACCTTCGGAAATTACTCCGTGGTTGAATAATTCGCAACAACAAACCGAAAAAGGTAATTGATAATTTGTAATAACAGAAGGTTGGAAATATATGAAAAAATATACGAAACAATTATTAAATACTGCAGCAAAAATCAAATTGATAGCTACCGACATAGACGGAGTTCTCACTGCCGGTGAGGTTATTGTTCTTGAAAGCGGTGAAGAAGTAAAAATTTGGAATGTAAGAGACAGACAAGGTCTTCATACCTTAAAACAATATTTGCCTGAAATAAAAACAGCTTGGATTACGGGAAGGAAATCAAAGCAGGTTGAAATAAGAGCAAAAGAGCAAAAAATTGATTTCTTGGTCCAACAATGTAAAGATAAAGTAAAAGCTGTTGTTGATATAGCAAACAATTTATCGATAGGAACTGATGAAATTCTTTATATCGGCGACGATATTATAGATTTGGCGGTATTAAGAAAAGTAGGGTTATCCGTATGCCCTCAAGATGCTGTTGTTGAAGTAAAAAAGATTGCTAAGTATGTTTCGCAATATGCAGGGGGGAAAGGTGTTTTTAGAGAAGTTTGCGAAATAATATTGAAAGCAAATAAAAAATGGGAAGATATAATAAGTAAGTAATTATGAAAAAATATATAAGAAAATGTTATTTTTATGCAGCATGGTTATTTTCAAAACTCGTTTTGATTTTGCCTTATAAATTTACGGTAGGATTTTTATCAAATTTTTTAGGCGGTCTTGCATACTATGTTGTCGGCGATGCAAGAAACAAAGCAAGAAAACATTTGACGATGTGCTTTCCCGAAAAATCTCAAGAAGAGATAACAAAAATAATTAAAACTATTTTTAAATATGAAGCAAAAAATTTCTTTGAACTTTTGAATTTTCCGAAAATGAGTTCGGAATTTTTTGATTCAATTGCAATAATGGAACAGGAGCAAAAAGATCTTTTTAACAAACTTCTTGAAAGGAAAAAAGGAATTTTGGCTTTAAGCGGTCATATAGGAAATTGGGAAATGCTTGCTGCAGGTGTAGCAAAACATTATCCTTTAAATGTTATTGCAAGAAAAATATATATTGAAGAATTAAATAATATGCTTGTCCATTACAGGAATATAAAACAAGTTAAAGTAATTTTAAGATCAGAGCTTTCTTCTGCAAGGAAAATGCTTAAAGCTTTAAGAAATAATGAAATAATTGCAATGTTAATAGACCAGGATACTTCTGTACAAAGTGTTTTTGTTGATTTTTTCGGAAGACCTGCATCTACACCGTTGGGACTTGCATCTATAGCATTAAAAGTCGGCTCTCCGGTTATTTTGGCTGTAGATAAAAGATTACCGAATGGAAAACACAAATTTGTAATAAGCGACGAAATTGTTCCGCCGGAATCTACCGGTGATTTTGATACGGATGTAAAAAATTTTACGGCAAAACTTACAAAAAAACTTGAAGATTTTATAAGAGAAAATCCTGAACAGTGGGTATGGTTTCATGAAAGATGGAAAACAAAACAAAAGTAAAATTTTGTGTTTATCATTATTGTTAATATTTTCTTTCGGACTTTGTTCTTGTGTTGAAGAGGAAAATGTCATAGAAGAAACTCCGCCTACGACGGAACAAACCATAGAAAAATTTGTTATTACAGAAACTAAAGACGGGAATATCAAAACAATACTTGAAGCTGAATCGGCAATAATAGATGAAGATAATAAAATTGCAAAGTTGACTTTGCCTAAAGTTAAATTTTATGAAGACGGGAAATATAAGTCTATACTTATTGCAGAATCCGGTGAAGTAAATATGGAAACAAACAGTGTGAAAGCGCTCGGAAAATGTACGGTTGAAACAGCCGATAACGAATATTTGCAGACAAGAGATGTTTCTTATGATGCAACAAAACAATTGATATATTCCGATAGTGATATAAAAATTACCAAAGGAAAAGATGTTATTTACGGTAAAGGTTTTCAGTCCGATACGGATTTGGAAAATATTGTTATAAAAAAACAAAGGATTATAATTGATTAAAAAAATAAGTTCTATTATTTGTGTTTTTTTTGTTTTTTCTTTTGTTTATGCTGCAGAACAAAAACAAAGGACTGAAATTGTAGGCGATAAAATGATAGTGAAAGATAAAGGACAGATTGCTTATTTTAAAGGACATGCTTCTGTTAAAAGAGGAAATTACAATATAACATCAAACGAAATGACTTATTACAGATTAACCGATGATGTAGATGCAAAAGGGAATGTGAAATTTTTAGTCAATAATGATGACGGAAGTGTTATAAAAGCCAATGCTTCAAATGCTAAATATAATACAAAATTATTGAACGGAAAAATGTGGGGAGATAATCCGGTAGTTGAATATCATGTTCAAAATTCTACGGAAACTATTTTTCTTTACATGGATGCGCTGTATTTAAACGATAATTTTGAATCTGTAAAAGCTGTAGATAACGTAAGAATTATTTCATCCTCCGGAACGATAACTTCCGATAATGCCATCTTGAAGAAAGCGGATAATTCTTTGTATATGGAAAAAGATAAAAACAAACCGCAGGTTAATGTTTGGCAGGAGGATAAACAGGCGGAATTTAAAGCGGATGAAATTTCTTTGCTTTATAATGAAAAAACAGTTAGAATGAATAAAAATGTTGAAGGAAAAATTATTTTTGAAAGTTTAGATAATTTAGAGGTAAAACAATGATACTTTCCGCACAATCTTTATATAAAAAATATAAACACAGAATGGTTGTAAATTCCATCAGTATAAAAGTTGAACAGGGAGAAATAGTGGGACTTTTAGGCCCTAACGGTGCAGGGAAAACAACAACTTTTTATATGACTGTCGGTCTTATAGAACCTTATGACGGTAATGTTTATTTGGATAAAAAAGATATTACAAAGGCTCCAATGTATGAGAGAGCAAGAGCGGGTATAGGCTATTTGCCTCAGGAATCTTCAATTTTCAGAGGATTAACCGTAGAAGATAATTTAATGGCGATAGCGCAAATGTTGCCTATTTCAAAAAAACAGAGAAAAGAAAAAGTAGATGCTTTATTGGAAGATTTCGGTTTAACCAGATTGAGAAAACAATTGAGTACAACACTTTCCGGCGGTGAAAGAAGAAGATGTGAAATCGCAAGAGCGCTTGTTAACGAACCGAAGTTTTTATTGTTGGATGAACCTTTTGTCGGTATAGATCCTATAACTGTAGCCGATATTCAAAAAATAATATACAGACTTAAAAGCAGAGGTTTGGGAATTCTTATAACGGATCATAATGTTAGAGAAACTCTTGAAATTATCGATAGAGCATATATTGTTTCCAAAGGACAGATTCTAATTGAAGGAAGTGCAAACGATTTGATAAACAGTGAAGAAGCCAGAAAAGTTTATCTCGGTGATAATTTCAAAATGTAATTTCTTTCGTAAAATCAAAAATGGATAAAAATCAAACAATAATTATTTCAGGTCCCACGGCAGTCGGAAAAACGGCTGTTGCTGTTGAATTATGTAAAAAAATAAACGGTTCAATAATTTCCGCGGATTCGAGACAGGTATATAAATATCTTGATATAGGAACGAACAAAGAAGGTGTTATTAAAGGCAATATAAGGCAGTTTGAGGGGGTAAATCAGTATTTGACGGATATAATTACCCCGGATCAAAAATATACGGCTAAAAACTTTGAAAACGATGCACAGAAATATGAAGATATTATTTTTAAAGAAAATAAAAATCCGGTAATTGTGGGGGGAACCGGTTTATATATTAAAACTTTTTTATACGGCTTAGACGATTTACCCGATGCAAATGAAAAAATAAGGCAGGAAATTGAAAATATTATTAAAGAAAAAGGGTTGGATTTTGTATATAATCTGTTATTTAAAGTAGATCCTTTAAGTGCAACAAAAAATAAGGGGAATACTCAACGAATAATAAGAGCTTATGAAATATATAAAATCACGGGCAAATCCATGACATATTTGTTGGAAAACAACAAGAAAAAAGACAAGAAAAAGAATTTTAAACATTTTGTATTGGTAAGAGACAGAGAAATTTTATACAAAAAAATAAACGAAAGATGTGAAAAAATGATAAACTCCGGTATGATTGAAGAAACAAAAAAAGTTTTGAGTATGGGATACAAACAAGATTGTTACGGCCTTACCGGTTTAGGATACAGCCTGATAGTAAAATATCTTAATAATGAAATTTCCAAGAATGAATTAATAGAAAAATTTGCACAAGGCACACGACAGTATGCCAAAAGGCAACTAACTTGGTTTATGCATCAACCCGATATCAAAATATTAAATATCGACGATAAAACAAATATTAAAGATATTGTTAGTGTAATGTTATAGAAAAAATTTTTACTTTTTTGTTGTGTTTTTCTTTGAAGAATTTTTCTTTTTTGCAAGTTCAGCTTCTTTTTTAGCTTTTTCGGCAGCTAATTTAGCTGCAGCCTCGGCTGTTTTTGTTCCATCCAATATTTTAACTATTTCGATATGTTCGTCATCGTTATATGTTCTTGCCATATCCAAAGCGGACAATCCTTGTTTATTTCGAATATCTTTATCTGCTTTTAAAGAAATTAATATGTTTACTATAGGAATATTTCCTGCTCGTACAGCATACATCAAAGGAGTTTCGCCTTTTATATCCGTACTGTTTATATTAACGGAAAATTTTGTTATTAAATCTGCCGTTACTTTAATATATCCGTATTCGCAGGCATACATTAATGCACTTTTTCCTGCACGATCTGATAAATTAGCATTTATTTTTTTATTGCTTAAAAGCAACTCTATCATGTCAAAGTTTCCGGTTTCTATAGCATACATAAGAGGTGTTTTACCTTCGTTATTGGCAATATTTATATCCAAACCCAAAAGCAATAAAAAAGATACGGCATTGAGATTGGATTTTTGTGCAGCTAAAAGTAAGGCGTCATTACCGTTAACATCAATTTGATTTGTATTTATCCCGGCTCCATATAAGTAATTTGCTGTTTCTACGTCATTTTCTTCTATTGCAAGCATAAAAGCATTCATTTCTTTGTTATTTGTATTATCTATGAATATACCATTATTAACCAGGTATTCCATTATTTCTTTGCTGTTTTTTTTCATATTCTGAACCTGATCAAAAAAATCACTTTCCGACGCAGCTTTTAATTCTTTTGAATCAATAAGTACATTTTCCATTATGCCCGGATACATGAAAGCAACGGCAGCCATGAGAGCATTATTTCCGTTTGTGTCTTTTGTGTTAATATCAATTTTTAATGTTTCAACCATATATTTTATTGCTGCTAAATTTCCACATGCGGCACAAGCTATAAAAGGGGGAACGCCTTTTATATTCGGAGCGGTTGTATTGGCATTTGCCAGCACCAAATTTTTCATTAAATCAACATCTCCGTTCCTTGCAGCGATAAAGAAAGGGGACATTTTGTTTTTATCAATCATATTTACAATTGCACCGTTTGATAATAAAAACCTAACTACATCAGTGTTCTTGTTTTTTATGGCAAGCATTAGAGGTGTTGTTCCAAGGTTATTTGCTATATTGGGATTAGCTTTTTTTTCTATTAATAAAGCTAGATTATCGATATTTTTATTCATACAGGCATACATAAAAGCCGTTGAACCTGTTTTATCTCTTAAATTTATATCATTTTTTTCTTTTAATAAAAGTTTTAACATTTCCGTATTTCCGGCATAACTTGTTGCCATTAACGGGGAAACACCGTCTTTGTTGACTATTTTTGTATTTGCTTTCTTCTTTAAAAGCAGCTTTACTGCCTCATAGTTATTCTTTGAACATGCATATATAAGGGGAGTATTACCTAAATCATCCTGCTGGTTTATATTTGCTTTGTTTTTTATTTCCAGTTCCAGTGCAAAAATATCTCCGTTTTTTGCCGCTGTAAAAATATTATCTTCTGCTTTTATACTGCTTACAAGTACAAAATTTAATAAAATTACCAAAAAACAAGGAAATATTTTTCTTAAAATATTCATTTCTGGATCCTTTTGGGCTAAAATTTAATTTTTTTAGATTATATAATTATTTTATTAGGTTAGTCAAAAAATTTTATTTCTTTATTGGGTTCTTTTTTGCAAAATTTTAAAATCCTTTATTTTAAGAAAAAAATTTTTATTTTTTTGGCTAAAATTTGAAAAAATTATTTTTTTTTGCAAAAATCAGGCAAAATTTGTAATTTTAAATGGTTCCGATAAGATATATTATGTTAAGTTGAATATATAAAAATAAATTTAATTAACATTGAAGTAATATATTAAGTTAAGGCAAATTATTTATATTTATAAGTATTAATTTTATATGTTTTTATATTTTATTTTAAGAATTATACAATAGCATTCACAATGCTTTTTACGAATGTTTAAATGTTAGTTGAATTTTTTACTTTAAATACTGAAATAAGCAAGTTTGTTTGTTTTTGTCTGATTTACTTTATTTATTTTGGCTGTTTTTTTATATTTTATTGCCAGATTTTACCTGCTTTTTCCCATTTTTTATTGAAAATTTAATCTGTTTAATTAAATAAAATATTTTTATATGTATGTTTAATGTATATTTTATAATGCATTATTTCTTTTGAGACCTTACTTATCACTTTTTTATTTTTTTTACTTGCTTTTTGACTATTTTTTCATAATATTTATATTTGACATATAAAGCTGTTTTTTATAGAATTTCATTGTTATATTGCACACAATTTAAACAAAAGGATCTTTTTATGGGCACAAGAAGGCAATCCAGAGAATGTACTTTACAGATGTTATACGCATTTGATAACTGTTCTATGGATGAAAAGTCTATTTTTGAATGTTTTGATGAAATTTTGCCGGTAGAAATTCCGTATAGAGAATTTACTGTTACTATTTTTAAAGGTGTTTGTGAAAATAAGAAAGAAATAGATTCTCTTATAGAAAAATATGCCGATAATTGGGAAATATCAAGAATGACCGTAATCGACAGAAATATAATGAGACTTGCTGCCTACGAGATTCTTTACATGCCAAAAACCCCCATCAGTGTAATAATAGATGAAGCGGTTGAAATTTCAAAAGCTTATTCAAATAAAGATTCCGGTAAATTTGTTAATGGTATATTGGATAAGTTAAAAAACGAAAGAAAATCTAAATAAAAACATATGGAACAAGAATATTCTGTTGAAAAACAAATAGAAGATTTAAGAAATCAGATAAGAAGGCACGATTACTTATATTACTGTTTGGATAATCCGGAAATATCCGATTTTGAGTATGATAAACTTTTCAAACAGTTACAAAAATTAGAGAATGACAATCCTTTATTTATAACTCCTGATTCCCCTACACAAAGAGTTTCAGGCTCGGTTGTATCTTCAACATTCAAACAAGTAAAACATAATACTCCTATGTTATCATTAGATAATTCATATTCATTGGATGATGTTTTGGCTTGGAATGAGAGAATAAAAAAAATATTAGGCGATGATACACCTTTGGAGTTTATTGTAGAACCCAAAATAGACGGTTTAAGTGCCAGTCTTATATATATAAACAGTTCTTTCGTATCCGGAGCAACAAGGGGTGACGGCGAATACGGAGAAGATATTACCGAAAATTTAAAAACAATAAAAAATATTCCCCTTAAATTGTTAAATAACGATAGAAGTATTTTGTGTGAAATAAGAGGCGAAGTTTATATAAATAAAAAAGATTTTCAACAACTTAATGCCAGTTTACTTGACGGCGGCGTTACAAGGTTTGCAAATCCCAGAAATGCCGCAGCAGGTTCTTTAAGACAAAAAAATCCTAAAATAACGGCGGAAAGAAAGCTTAGTTTTTATGTACATTCTTTCGGTCAGGTTCAAGGCATAGAATTAAAAAAACATTCCGAATTTTTGGATTTTTGTTCTAAAATAGGATTCCCCATTCAAAAAGATATAAAAGTATGCAAGAATATTAAAGAAGTTGCGGATTTTCTAATGTATTTGCAGGAAAACAGAGATAATTTGCCGTATGAAATAGACGGAGCGGTAGTAAAAGTGAATGATTACAGCCTGCAAAAAATAATAGGATATACCAATAAAAGTCCTAAGTGGGCAATAGCTTATAAGTTCCCCGCAAGACAGGCCACGACAAAGTTGTTATCGATAGAACTACAAGTCGGAAGAACCGGAGTTATAACTCCTAAAGCAACATTATCCCCTGTTCAATTATCCGGAGTTACAATTTCAAATGCAACATTACATAATTTCGATGAAATAGAAAGATTAAATGTAAATATCGGAGATGATGTTATAATTGAAAGAGCAGGAGAGGTTATTCCTAAAATTATAAAAGTTGCCAGAAAAAACAGTGAAGGATATTTCCTTCCCCCGCTGAAATGTCCGTCTTGTAACAGCCACATTGTAAAGGAAGAAGAAGATGTTTATTATGTTTGTATAAATCCTTCTTGCCCTGCACAATTCAGAAGAAGTTTAATTCATTTCGTATCGAGAGATGCAATGAATATTGACGGTTTCGGTGAAGTTGTTGTCGATCAATTGTTGAAATTAAATAAATTACACACTTTTGCCGATATATATAAACTTACATTTGACGATCTAATGTTATTAGATTTATTTAAAGAAAAGAAAGCCAATAATTTGATACAAGCAATAATAGATAGTAAAAAACAACCTTTGAGTAAACTTATTTTTGCATTAGGTATAAGACATATAGGTGATAAATCCGCAAAAATATTAGCAGATAAATTTAAAAATATAGATAATTTGATTTCCGCAAAAGAGGAAGATTTGTTATCTATTAATGAAATAGGTCCGATTTTAGTTCAATCTATTTTAGACTTTTTTGAGAACGAGCAAACTTTAAAAATGATAGAAGAACTAAAAACATTAGGTGTAAATACAACGGAACCGGAAAAAGATACTTCTTTCTCCCCTCTTGCAAATAAAACATTTGTATTGACTGGAGAGTTATCTACATTAACAAGAAAAGATGCAGAAAATATTATCTTGTCACTTGGTGGAAAAACAACTTCTTCCGTAAGCAAAAAAACGGACTATGTCGTCGTGGGTGAGAATCCGGGAAGTAAATACGATAAAGCCGTTAAACTCGGTGTAAAGATATTAAGCGAAGATGAATTTAAAAAAATTACCGAAGGTAATTTTGAGATATAGATAAATTTAATAAGTTTTAAATATATTTTCTATGTCTTTTACGTTGATAGTAGCTTTTCCATCCTTATCAAAAGGATATACGGTAAGATATCTCATTTTCCCGTTTATTTTTTTACTTACAATCCAAGCATCCGGATTTTTACTGTCTTGAACAATATTGTAACCGTCTTTTTTTAATTGTGCTTTAGCCTTTTCAAATTTAAAAGTTTCATTAACTTTATCTAATGAAATAGCTTTTCTTCCATTATCATTAAAATAGGCCATAGTTACTTTCGTTTGTCCTTTTGATATAGTCCAGTTATTGGCAGTTATCTGAATACAATTTTCTCCTTTACCCAATGAGAAATAATAGTATAAATCTGTTTTTCCGGAACAATTTACGGTATAACCAGCTTTCGTTAAATCTTTATAAGTGTTAAATATATTTTTTATGTTGTCCACATTGATTGTAGCTTTTCCGTTCTTATCAAAAGGATATACGGTAAGACATGTTGTCTTTCCGTTTATTTTTTTACTTACAATCCAAGCGTCCGGATTTTTACTGTCTTGAACAATATTGTAACCGTCTTTTTTTAATTGTGCTTTAGCCTTTTCAAATTTAAAAGTTTCATTAACTTTACTTAATGAAATAGTTTTTCCATTGTCTTCATAAGACATAGTTACTTTTGTTTGTCCTTTGGATATTGTCCAGTTATTGGCAGTTATCTGAATATAATTTTCTCCTTTTTTATCTAACGATGAATAATAAGCTAACTTCGTTTTTCCTGAGCAATTTACGGTATAACCGGCTTTCGTTAAATCTGTATAAGTGTTAAATATATTTTTTATGTTGTCCACATTGATAGTAGCTTTTCCGTTCTCATCAAAAGGATACACGGTAAGGCATATTGTTTTTCCGTTTATATCTTTGCTTACAATCCAGGCATCCGGATTCTTACCGTCTTGAACAATTGTATAACCGTTTTTTTTTAATTGTGCTTTTGCATCTTCAAATTTAAAAGTTTCATTAATTTTGTTTAATGAAATAACCTCTCCGTTATCATCAAAATAAGATATTGTTACTTTCGTTTGTCCTTTTGATATAGTCCAATCATTAGTAGTTAGTTGGATATAATCTTGCCCTTCTTGTCCCAACGAGGAATAATAATCCAACTTCGTTTTTTCGGAACAATTTATGGTATAACCGGCTTTCGTCAAATTTGTATAAGTGTTAAATATATTTTTTATGTTGTCCACATTGATAGTAGCTTTTCCGTTCTCATCAAAAGGATATACGGTAAGACATATCTTTTTTCCGTTTATATCTTTGCTTACAATCCAAGCATCCGGATTTTTAGTGTCTTGAACAATTGCATAACCATCTTTTTTTAACTGTTCTTTTGCATTGTCGAAATCACTTGTTGTTTGTTCATTGTTATTGTTAAAATATTTTTTCAGTAACTTTTCTTTTTCTTCATCACTAACATTGTTGTTTATATTAACAGGATAATTTGTTTGTTGGTATTCCGGTAAAGCTGTTTTTCCGGCAGAGTTTGTTTCGGCAAAAACGTTTAATGTATTGGTAAGTAAAAATGAAATTATAACAGCAAATAGTTTTATAAAATTTTTTTTATTCATATATCTATTTACCCCACAAATAAATAAGTGTTATACATCCATATTTATTATAGTACATTATACTGATTTGTGTTGTTAAAAAAATGTAAAATTTTTGTAAATTAATCTTTAACAGAATAAAAAAAAGTGATAGAATATACGAAACACAAGAAAGGAATCTGCAAATGCAAAATAAAAAATTTAATGTTATATTTGAGAATGACGATGTAATTGTTTTAAATAAATCCCACGAGATTTTTGTTTTAGACAATGAAGGAACGAAAAACAAAACAATAACAGATGTATTAAAAGAATCTTTAAAACAGGAAATTTTTCCTTTAACATCTCTTGATTACGAGGCAAGCGGAATTGTTATTTTTGCAAAAAATAACAAAGCTTATGATTTTGTTTCGAAACAATTTAAAGAAGAAAAAGTAAGAAAGATATATTATATTTTAGTTAATGGCATTATGGACAATGAAGAAGGTGAAATAAATAAAAAACTTTTAGTTAACGAACAAACAACTTCAGTTAACGATAAAGGTATAAAATCGGTAACAAAATATAAAGTTGTGGAACAATTTAAAAATTTTGCGTTTGTTGAAGTTTATCCCATAACAACAAGAAAAAATCAAATAAGAGCACATTTTTGGTCAATCGGAAATACTCTTGCTATAGATAAAGTTTATGGCAGTGAAGATTTTATTTTGCTTTCAAATTTAAAAAGAAGATATAAAGGTATTACAAAAGAAAAACCATTATTAAAAAGGCTACCTATGCATTTATATCAAATGGAACTTTTGTTACCTGGAAACAAAGAAAAAAGTGTTTTTGTTGCAGACATACCGAAAGATATTCAACTCACATTAAAACAATTAAGAAAATATAATAAAAGAGGTTAGTATATGTCCGGGAAAGTTTACTTTTTACCTTGGAATAAGAAAAATGAGTTTTATAAATTTTTAAAATTCGCAAGAGCTTTCGACCATGTAAAAGCAAGACAGTTTGTTGCAATAAAAATGCATTTCGGTGAAGATGGTAACGAAGGGTATGTTAAACCTGAATACACAAAAGTTTTAACGGACATTGCAAAAGAAAAAACCGCATTTCCTTTTCTTACAGATGCAAGCACAATTTATGTAGGTAAACGTTCCGACGCATATCATCATTTATTATTGGCAAATAAACATGGCTTTAATATAGATAATTGCGGTTGTCCTGTGATTATTTCCGATGGTTTAAGAGGAAATGCTGCAGCTGAAGTAGAAATAAACAAAAAGCATTTTAAAACAGTTTCTGTTGCAAGAGATATTTATTACACGGATTCTTTTATATTTTTAAATCATTTTAAAGGGCATGAAATTGCCGGATTTGGCGGAGCATTAAAAAACATAGGTATGGGATGCGGAAGTAAGGCAGGAAAGTATGCTATGCATCATAATACAAGTCCGGAAGTTGACACAACAAACTGTATAGGTTGCGGTAATTGTGTAAAATGGTGCCCGCCTAAAGCATTGGAGCTTAAAAATAAAAAAATTACATTTAATAAAGAAAAGTGTATAGGTTGCGGAGAATGCACTATAAGTTGTCCTAAAGGAGTATTTGAGCTTTCTTGGGATGACAGCTTAAAAAATGTGCAAGAGAAAATCGTTGAAGTCTGTTATGGTGTATTAAAGAATAAAAAAAGTTTCAGTATAAGTTTTTTAAATCATATAACTAAATACTGTGACTGTAATACAAGAAGAGATAAAGTATTACTTGACGATATAGGAATTGTTGCCGGTGCTGATCCTGTTGCCGTAGACAAAGCAAGCATAGATATTGTAAATAAAATTTACGGTAAAGATTTTATAAAACATCTTTATCCCGATATAGACTATATGGTTCAATTAAACTATGCACAAGAATTGGGTATCGGTTCTAAGGAATATACTCTAATACAATATTAGTTTTTTGAACTAATGTTAAATCTTTCAATTCAATTTTTTTTAATTGCGAATGATAGTGTTGTCTTATGCGGCTGACAACAAATCTCTTATTTTATCAATGTTAATATCTGTGGTAACCGTTTTTGCTGTTGTCATATATTTCAAGTTCAAATCATATAACAAAGGTATTTTATCGAAAGATTTTACTAACGCTTTTCTAAAGTTGTCGGATATAGCGATTTCTTCCGAATTGTATTCAAAAGTATCACTGATTTTTATATTTGTTAATACATTTCCTGCAGTTTTGACTCCCTGTTTCTTATAATTCTTGTTTTTTATCTGTTCCAAGATATATTTGTTTATTTCAAGTTCTATTTCTTCATTAGATATTTCCGACTCTGATGGATTTTGATATTCATAAGATAAGCAAGTTAGATACTTTCCGTTACCTGCCAATATTTTGTTTACATAAACGGTAAAAGGAATGCTCATGTTTTTTATCACAATAAACTTCTGCTCTAACATGTTTTCTTCAGAAATAATTTCTTTTATTCTGCTTGGAACAATTGCAATTGTGGAAATCCCGTTCAAAAGAAGCTTTTCGATTTCTTCTTTTATTTGTTTTTCCGTAGATACCATTACCAATGTCGTTTTCCTTCTCGTTAAAATTAATATCTTTTTAAGTAAAGGGAAAATATTTAAAATTATTGTAAATTTTGTATCCCGCTCTGAAACATCCGGAGTATAGTCTTTTGAAAAAGTTTCAGAGTCTCCTTTTAAAAATCCTCTGTATCTTACTCCGGATAAAGAGATTTCTATACCTAATCCCGCTCCATGAGGTTTCTGATAACCGGAAGACATTTCTCCGTCTGAACTTAAGATTGTTAAATTTCTATAATATTTATTGAAGACCTTGAATATTTCCGACTCGGCTCTTTTTATATCGACTTTGTTTATTTTAGATATCGGATTATGTCCTACAACCAATGTGGATATTCCCATTTTGTTCAATATTGAGAAGAATCCGCCGAACTGTTCTTTCATTTGTTTTAAATTTGCCGGTTTTATTCTTGTTGTATTATCGGCATAAACTGCTGTTATTAGTGTAAGAGCTTCCCTTATTTTAGATAGTTGTTTCGACTCTTTTTCCGGATCATAATCTCTTATATCTTTAGCAATTTTTCCTAAACCTTTCAATATATTTTTGTTTCTGTATCTTTTATTTTTATAAACGAACCCTTTTTCTCGAACACCATCTTTATCTTTTTCCACAAAAACACCATCTTCGTCGTTTACATGTCCGATAGAAACTTCTCCATTATCATCTACGGGAAGAAGCGAATGCATATAGCAGTTCCCGAAATGATCTATTCTGTATAAATAGAAATTCCTATGATAAAATTTTAATAGTTCTTTTATATATTCATTATCAAAATATGTTGCAGGAGTAACAAGAGGCATTTGATCGGACATTTTTTTGTTTCTTCTTTCTATTTTCCTGTTTAATTGTTCAAGAAAACCATTAGATCCTCCCCCCCAATTATTATGAAATACCCAATCCAATGCATTCCATTCCGTGCTTTCATAATTTCTATACATTATTGAATCTATTACAAGCCATCCCCAATCCCCGTTTGAATATTTTTTGTTCAATATATCTTGTTGTTCTGTTATTATTGAATCTATTTCATTTTGTAAACTGTTCCAATAGTTTTCATATTGAGGATATCTATACATTAAACTTGTCAGTTCGTTCTTTCTGTCTTTCCACCAATTTATCGACATTTTATTTACAGCCCTGATACCTGTATAAACAACAACACCTACATTCCTTCCAAAAAATTTCTTGTGGAAAGAAAGAAGTTCTTCGTCTTGTGCAAAAATATCTTTAGGATTATTTAAAACATCGTTCCCTTTTTCTTTTAATTCAAAGCCAAAAGTATCATGAAACAATTTTTGTAATTTCTGCTCTTTCTTATTTTCTTTCCATTCCTTCTGAACGGCATCAGCATTTTTCATATAGTCATAAAGTTTTTCTGCCCAAAATTTTTTACTCTTTGCATTTGTTCTTCTTATTTTTCTGTCCATTATTTCTTCAGGATCTTTCGGCTCATTGTCTTCTTCTGCTCCATAAGTCCTCATAGCATTAAGAAGATCAAAAATTTTTATTTCTTTTTTTGTCCCTTCTTTGTCAAAGACTTCAACTGTATAATTCTTATATATACCTTTATAACCTTCGTAAAACGGAAGATGTAGCCCCAACAAATTCATGAAAGCATATATATCATGGTTTCCCATAATATATCTTAATTTTCCTGTTTTTGATATTTGATTTAATAGTTCGAAAGTTTCAAACTGTTTATCCCCTCTGTCAAGCATATCACCCAAAATATAAACGTTTTTCTTAATAGTTTTTATTCTTGAGATTATATCTTTATTAAGTTTTTTCTCAGTTTCTTCTATTTTATCTTCCATTTCATTAAGCTCTTCAACAGTCAAAGTTATTGTCTTGTCTTGTTTGATTAAATCTGCTTCATTAAATGTTCTCATACTTTCATAGATATTATAAGTGGGATCCAACATTTTTATAAGAATTTCCGAAAATCTGTTATATCCTCCGTGCATATCGGATAAAACAATGTTTGAATGCGAAGATCTCTTAAACAGTATTTTATATATTGTTAAAATTTTTGAAGAGAATCCGAAAGATGATTCTTTTTTTATGAAACTGAATATTTTCTTTTTGAAACTATCTTCTTCTTCTTCTTCCTCTTCTGTCTTTACTTTTAATATCTCTCTAAGTTGTTCAATAGATATTCTTTCATATCCATCTATAAAGTTACCGGTTGAGAAAGTGTCGTTTATAGCATTTATTGCAAGTTCTATCACCTCGTCAAATTTCTTGTATCTCTCCGTAATATCACCTCCTATCGGAGTAGAAAGTGCTAAAGCATTTTTTATTTTATCTTGGTTGTTATACACGAATTTAATTAGAGCATGTTTATCTTCGAAAGCCACTTTTGCGAATTCTTTACCACCGGTTGTAAGGTAGAAATTTGGATTTCTTCTGTAGAATTGTCTCATTAAATCGTTTATTGCATCTCCTCCGTCAACTTCTAAATACAATCCTTTTTTTATTAGTGTCTGTCTGTCGGATGTTTTAAGATCTTTGTTTAAGATTTTTTCTTTTCGTTTTATCCAAACGTCCAATACTCTGCCGAAATCAAGTGTTGCCGTAAGTCCGTCGGCATCATGGAGTAAACAAGCTTCATAACAGTAATTAGGATCTTTTATATTGTGAGCAGGTCTTAAAAGTGTTTCCTTGTTTTTGTCTTCTAAAAGGCTTTTATATTTTTTATGATTCTTTCCTACCACACAAATTTTATCTATTTCTTCTTTACTTAAATTTGAACCTCTTGTTAAAATTGTTCTTGCGTATACGGCAGAATTTGCTTCATGGTTTTGTCTAAAAAAAGTACAACTTATATCATGTAATAAGGCTGAATAAATTAGAGTTTTCATATCTACTTTTTTATTGAAATCAAGCGACATGATGTCCATCGCAACAGATA
Source organism: Elusimicrobiota bacterium (assembly GCA_017525905.1). Lineage (GTDB taxonomy): Bacteria > Elusimicrobiota > Endomicrobiia > Endomicrobiales > Endomicrobiaceae > Ruminimicrobiellum. Next base: position 49,086 of record JAFXSD010000028.1, read on the forward strand.
GAACTTCCATGGAATGATCTAATGCATGTTCGGCAACTACAGTATTGTTGTTGTAGAAAGATTCAAACATCCATGTTGGCATAACTTTATACATAGCATTAAGACATGAGTTGAAGTGTGTTATAAAATTATTCAATTTTATAATTTCTATTTTTTCTTTTTCCGACAGTTGTTTAAATTCTTTAAATTCTTTTATATTTAGAAAGTATTCCAATTCTTTTAGTTTTTCTGGTTCAAAATCCGGTATGTCCTTTAAAAGTTCCAAATCATCTTTGCCGATCTTGTTTTTTGCATAGAAAAGATTTAAAATGCCTGCGTATTGTAAATATAAATCCGCTTGTTTTGATTTAACTTCTTTTATTCTTTCTTCTTTTTTCTTTCGTGCTTCTTCCTCTTCTTTAGTATTTCCTTTTTCTTCAATACTTTTTTCCAAGAATTCTTCCACTGAGCTGAATTTATTAGGGTTAGAATCAATCAATTCGCTAAAAAAGTCTTCTTGTTTTTTTCTTGATATAGCAAAGGAGTTTTCATCATTGTCACTTGGGCTTAAAAGTTCTTCCATATGTACAAGTTCGGCATATTTTCTTCCTTTTTCTAAAAGGTTTTTTTTGTTTACTACACTTATTAATTCTTCAATAAAGTATTTATAATGTGCCAATTTCTTTAGGAAACGACTTTTGTTCGCAAATAAACAGACTCTCTGTCCTTTTGCATTGGTTTTAAAAAAAGCATTGTTTATCTGTCCTTTTATTTTTGATAATTCTTTTTCTGTCAAAATTCGATCTGCATCTTTACCGTAATTTCGTTTTGCTACAGCATCAATAATATATTTTATATCGTTATACATCATTAAGTTTTCAAAATTACGATATTCTTCCGAAGATAATTTCCCTTTTAATTCATGAGCAATTTCATGAATAATACCGGTTTTCAACAATGCTTCTTTTATTGTGTTATCTTCCACTTCAAAAATAGCTCGGTTTACACCTATAAAACCATTATTAAGATGATCCTCAAACAAATTTGTTGACTTATCCAAAAAGCCTATAAATAAAGTACCTTTGAAATCCGCTTTAGATCCGCCAACTCTTTTTATTGAATCTTTCAATATCTCTTTTATACTTTCTTCGGTTAGATATTCTTTCAACCCATTTTCTATAAATATTGTTACTTTTTTATTTGTAAAAGATTTAAACTCCGCTCTGTTTTTCATGTAATCGAAAAAAGGATCTTTATCAAAATCTATATCGTATCTTGAAACATTGTTTTTTACAGGCTTTGTATCTATATATGACATTAACAGTCCGTAAGCTAAATTGTATGCTTTTATTGCACTGAAAAACATGGATAAATTAAAAAATAAGCTCTTCCTGTTTCCTAATCTTTTTGAAAAGAAACTTGACGAATATTCTAAATGGGGATTCAATTTCATTGATGTTGCTTGATATATACCGAAATGCTTTCTAAGTAAACTTAAGAGTTTTTCTATTAATTGCTTCTTTTCTTGCTTTTCTGTATAGTTGTTGTAATTTACCGAAGCTTTTTCCCAGATGACTTGTCCGTTTTCTACTTTGAATTTCAGTTCTTGTCCGTCTATATCTATGATGAAAGCGGAGTTAGTTCTTTTTATAGATATAGGTATATTCCCGAACAAAGGGCTTCTGGTTTCTTCACTTTCCCCTATTATGGATAAAAGTTTCCTTTCTGTTTCTTCAGGAGAATAGTTGTTTACGGATGTCAATGCATTTACTAAAGATTCGAAAAATACGGAAATTGTTGCATCTTGCAACAAACCCGTATTTGCCAACATTATTTTGATGGGAGCTAAAGCCGATCTGTTTGTAGATGATACTATTTCATTATAAAAAGTATTTGTCGTTTGCCCGTTTATACTTGGAGTTATAAATAAATATGAAATGTTTTTGTCTTTTAAATATTGCGAAATTGAGTTGTGAAATCCGCCTGCTATAACGATAGTAAGTTTTTTCTTGTTTTCTTTTTCTTTTAAAGACTTTGTTATGTTATCAACAAATATTTTATTTCTGTCTATATTTGTTTGGTGATATTCAAAAAGTAAATCATCGAGTAATAAATCTTCATAATCATAATAATCTTGAGCAAGATAAGTCGGTAATAAATTTATGTATCTTTCATAATTATTTATGAAAAAATTATAATCTTCATCGGATATTGATAAAGACAAGAAATTCTTAAACAATTGAGTCATCTTTACAATAAAAAGATTTTGTTGCATTTTATTATCGGACATTGATGATAAATAGTTGTTAAAAATTTTGTTTTGTTGAGATATTAAAGAAACTAAATTTAATTTTGATTTTTCATTTGTGTATTTTAAAAATAAATACAGCTCATTATATTTGTTTATGTCTTTTTCTTGAGATGTTATTTTATTGTACAAATCATTATAATATTCCGTTAAATTTTCTTTTTTTGAAAGTGTTATTAACGAATGATATTCGTTAATATCTAAATTATGTTTTAAATCCTCAATGAAAGCGGAGTATTCTGCTTTTAATTTCCTTTTATTTATTGCGCTTATATTATTGTAAATCGATATATATTTGTGTAAGTCATCATAATTAATAATAGGTTGATTTATTTCTTTGAGTGTCTGTTTGTCCGATAAATCCGAACTTATAATTTTTTTCAAGTTTTTTATATTGTCTATCTTTGAAAATAAATTGTTTTCAAACTCAACAAATGTTTCTGTAATATATTGGTTGTCTTCTAAAATTTGGGCGTTTCTTTTTATATTGTTAATATATAACGACCAATTTTCAAGACCGCAAATTTTTGCATTTGTATTATTTTTAATTAAAAAATATTCCGGACCGGTCAAAGCATTACTTTTTAATAATGCATCTGCAACATTATATTTTTTTAATTCCTGTAATACGGAAATATCTGCTTGCCCCTCAGGTATGCCTTCAAGAAGAATTGTATCTATTCCGTATTTGGTATCCAGCTCTTCAATAATTTCGGATATGTTCTTCTGAACGGAAGGATTCCCGTGTAAATCTTGTATGAAAACAACTAAATCATTCTTGATTATCGGAGAAACAAAATAATCTGTTATCATTGCAATATCAGGATTTAAAAATTTTTGTTCCTGCATTAGCGGCAACACAGGTTGAATTTGAGCGGCAGCATATACATAATCATTTATTACAAAAGAATTTAAAATGAATATAGAAATAATTACGGACAGCAGTTTTTTTATAAAGCGGCTTTTTTTCATTTTGTTCCCCTCAATTTATATTATTAATATTATTAAATTTTTTTTCAAAATACTTTTCTTTTTCTTCAAAGATTTCGGTATTTTCCATAAGCTCGTTATACAATACTTCCAAATTTTCTTTTAATTGTTTACTTTGTTTTGGTCCTTCTGCCATAAAATTTAAGTCATTTTCTTCACAAGCTTTAATAAGAAGTTTTGTTATGTTTTCTATTTCAAGTTCTTTTTCTTGAATTTCTTTTTCCAATTCTTTAATTTTTAATTCCAAAGGTTTTAATGCTTTGGATTTTTCCTGAATTAGTTTTGCTCTTATTTTTTTTACTTCTTCTTTTGTGTATAGTTTTTTTTCAGCATTTTTATTTGTTGCTTTTAATTCAGAGCTTTCGTCTTCCCAACCGCATCTTTCCAAGAAGTCCGCATATGTACCGTCGAATAAAGATACTTTGTTTCTGTCGAAAATTATAAGTTTTTGTGCTACGGCATGTAACAGTTCTTCGTTATGTGTTACTATTATAATCGATCCTGAAAATTCGTTAATTGCATCTATTAACGATTCCGTAGATTCTAAATCCAAATGGTTTGTCGGCTCATCAAGAAGTAATAAATGTGCTGGTTTAGCCAAAATTTTTCCCAACAAAACTCTGCTTTTTTCTCCACCGGAAAGAACTTTTATTCTTTTCATCATATCGTTTCCGCCGAACATCATGGCTCCGCAGATATTTCTTGCATTTTGCGGTAATTTTGTATTCGCGGATAATATGGAATCATAAATTGTATCTTCGTCGTTCAACTGTGCAACATCGGACTGAACAAAATATCCTATTTCAAGTTCCGGATGTTTTTTTATATTACCGGATATCGGAGTTAATCTCCCGGCCAACAATTTTAACAAGGTCGATTTTCCCTTACCGTTTTTCCCGATTACACAAATTCTTTCCTTCTTTAGAACATCAAAATTCAAATTGTCAATTAATATATCATCATCTTTATATCCGAATTTAAGAGAATATGTGCTAAGCATTTTATTTGCAGGAAAATCCAAATCAGTGAAAGAAAAATCCAAAGTTTCCAATTCCGTGAGTTGTTTTAAATCATCTTGTTTTTCTAAAGTTTTTATTCTTGACTGAACCATACCGGCAAGTCTTGCTTTTGCTCTAAATCTTCTTATAAAAAGTTCGGTTCTTTTTCTTCTTTTTTCTATGTTTATCCTTGTTTTTTCATAAATTTCTTCTTCTTTTGCTATTTGCTCATATAACTTTTCCGTTGTCCCTTCTACTTTCCTTGCTTTGTTTCTATGAATTGCAACTGTGTGAGTAACAACTTGATCCATAAAAGATCTGTCGTGAGTTATAAGTATAAGTTCTCCTTTTAATGTTTTAAGGAAGTTTATTAACCATCTTATTGCAACAATATCGAGATAGTTATTGGGTTCATCCAGTAACAACATATCGACATCCGAGAGTAATATTTTGGCTAAATTTAATCTTATTTTGTATCCACCGGAAAAAACGGCAGGTTCCTTATTTAAATCTTCTTTTGTAAAACCTAACCCGAATAAAACTTTTTCCGCTTTCCAGCTGTTGTCAGTTTCTTCTTTAGGCAATACCGATGCAACTTCTTCAATTATTGTTTTATATTTGAAATCCAAATGTTGTTTTAAATATCCTATCTTATAGTTTTTAGGAATTTGGATTTCTCCTGAGTCATATTCCGCTTCTCCGGTAATCATTTTAAGTAAGGTTGTTTTCCCATAACCGTTTCTTCCGACTAAACCTATCTTTTCTCCTTTTCCCACACTAAAAGAGAGGTTGTCGAATAATACTCTTGTTCCGTAAGATTTTGATAAGTTGTTAATAGTAATCATAATATTCCCAATTTTAATAATACTATGCTGCTGCCAACATTTGTCTGTAGTCAATAGTATTAATTTGTTTATTCTCAATTTTATAAATTCTTCTTTCTTGCATAAAGAGAATAATTTCTATTATTGTATTGACAGCAACGTCATCTTCATCTATTGCCTTTGTATACAATTCGTTTATTTTATTCATACTGTTTGACAATTTTAAATCTTCCAATATATCACTATAAGTTTCTTTGCTCTCTTTTATCGTATTGGTTTTCGAATAATGTATCAATAACATTTGTCCTAATAATCTTTCCATTTTTTTATCTGTGATAATTTCAATATTTTGTTCTTGTAATTTTATTTTTGTTAATATTCTTTGTTTTATTATATTTAAAAATATTTTTTTGCTTTCATCTGTTATCTTTGTGTCTTCCAAAATAACAGAAATAATATTGTTATCTGAAATGTTTAAGTTTGATATAAAATTAATAATATCGGAATTCAACATTTTTTCTATTTCGGTTTCGTTTATATTCGGCAGTTGTGATAAGTTTATGTTGTAAGCAAACTCTTTAAGATCATTGCTTTTTATATTTGTAAAACCGAGTTTGATTTTTATTTTTCCTAATAAGGCATCAAAGGCATTATAAGTGTCTAAAATATTATTTTGCATTGAGAATAAATTTTGTAATACTTTCAAATTTATTAACAATGGAGTTTTTGAATAAATAATTTTTTTCTCCAATTCTTTAATTTGTATGTTTTCCGGTATTTTTTCTATTTCATTTTCTTCTTGTGAGAAATAGTCATATATTACAGAATCTTTTATTCTGCCGGAAATGCCGAAATTTCTGTAATAATTATCATCAATATTTAATTCGGATATTATATAAATTTCAATACCGTTTTCTCTTAAAGTTATAAGCTCTTGAAGAATATCTTTATTTTCTTGTTCAAATTTGTTTTTTAGATATTCAAATTGTTTTTCCGAAATAACTTTTTTTACGGAACCATTACTAAGTGCTTGATATAAATTATTATCGGATATATCTGCTAACGAAACCATCATCTTTTGAGAGAAAATTACACCGAAAACTCTTATTATTTCGGCAAAGCTTGAAGTAAAATTAGCTGTGTTACTTGTTAATATATTATTTTCTATGTATGTATCTTTGCTGTTTGAGTCAACTATTAATGCCGCTTCTATATTTATCTCTATATTGTTTCTCAGATTTAATATCTTTTTTATTTGGCGTTTTAATTTTCTGCTATTATTTATTGTTTTTATAATGTGTTTAGTGTCTAAACCATCAGCAACAAAAATAAGACTGTTCTTATCTTTAACTTGCCAAATGATTTTCCCTTCCGCTTTAAGCCCGGTGTTTATTAAATCTTGTTTATTGAATTTAGAAATATCATTCGTTACAAATATCCGTAAAGTTTTTGCTTTTATATCTGTTAAACTTAAAGGATGTGTTTGTTGTCTTGTGTTGTCTTGTGTGGAATATATAATCTTTATTTTTTCTTCACCTTGCATTAAAATACTTGAAATCTTATCTTTTAACGAATTTATCAAAAACGGATTTAGTATTATATTTGATAGTACTAAAGCAAAAGTTATTATGAAAGGAATAAATGTATTTTGAAAATTTAATATGCTTGAAGGCATTAGAATAAATTTGATAACAAAAGGGACAATATATATAAAGACTGATCGATATATTTTAAAAATGTTTTTTATTTTTGCTAATGCTTCTTTTAAAGTATAAGTGTCATTATCCACATTTGTTGCATTAAAAGTAATTTTATTTGGATTATGTAAAAAGTTTATAACCGAGTTTAACATAACATGAGAAAAAGATATAAATGTCGAGACAATAATAACTACATCTCTGAATATGTTTTTTAATGTTGCCGTTTTGTTATTTTTTTCTTGTTCAGACAATAAATTTGTTTTATCATAAATTTTATATAAAGCAACAATTAACGGTATTGCTCCTAATACCAAAATCATTAAGTTGGATGTCCCGCTGTTTAAAAACAATCCTTTTATAATTGCTGCAGGAATTATTGATATTATATTAACATAAGATAAAGGATAAACAAAAAAATGAATTTTTTGATACCATTTTATGTCTTTTGATAAAAGAAATTCTTTCATCCAATCGGTTAATATTCCATTCCTTTTCTCTTTCGGATTTTTTAAAATGTTTTTGTTAAATATTAATTCTAAAAGACCAAAAGTATATCTGGCAATTTTAGAGGCTTCTTCTATAAAAGAGCGGCTAACAATTTCTGTAAACTCATATCCTTTAAAATTCAAATATTGTCCATGATATCCTCTTGATGAAAAAAGAGTAGATATATAATAATCTTCCGATACTCTGTCTTCCGGCCAAAATCCGACTTCTTCCAACGCTGATTTTCTTATAAATCCGTTATGACCAACAAAAGGGACAATGCCTCCGGTTAATGCATTTGAAGGATATATATATTGGTACAAGAAAGCAGTAAATGCAGCAATAGTCTTAGAAAAATAATTATCTTCGCGATTTGACGGGACAGTAACATTTTCAGTATAAGCCAGTTTATTATCTTTTATAAATTTTGGAATTGATACGGATACAATATCTTCGTGAAGGCCGCTGTCTTTATCTAATAGTAAAATAACATCATAAACTTCTAAATCTTCTCCTTCGTAGTATGTCCCGTCGTCAATAGAAATATTTTTCTTTATTTTTTCTATTGTCCTGTAAGTATGATTTAAGTTGCTTGCTTTTTTAAACAAACCGGCTCTGTTTTCTTTAGGCCTTGCTATGAAAGAAATATTATTTTCTCTATAGAATATTATTCTTTCAACGGCTTGCTTTTCTTTGACGGATAGTTCATCAAAAGGTTTAGATAGTATTTCTTTTATATGTTCTTGAGAAATATTTCCATCAAGTAATACCGCTAATCCGTCGTCCGATACTAAAACATTTGATTTTGCCCCGAATTTTCTTCCCTTATAATTTTCTGCAGCTTTTAAACTTTGTTTTATTGTTTCAAAAATAACTTCATTAGATTCTGTATATACCGGAATTTGTATTGTAACATCCATTGTTCCTTGAGAATAATCGTAATTTTCTTCAGGAATATTTGAGAAATATTTCGATTCATAGTATTGTTCACCAAAAATTCTTTTTTGATAAGATTTTTTAAAAAAAGACCATAATAGCGTTAAACTGCTGTTTATTGGGAATATTAAGGAAATAAAATGTATAAATGTTATTGCCGGCGAAGCTGTTGATAATACTGCTAACACAATATTAATAGCAAATGTAAGTATTAAAATAGTTGCAATATCGTTGTCTTCTTTGGTCTTGTTGTTTACTTCCTCGATGTTTCTTTGAGTATCTGTTGATAAGTTTTTTTTATCCAATTTATAATGTATAAATGCAGACAATAAACTTGATAATATCGGCAATATTATTACTGATGTCGGGCAAACTATATGTATAAGTATTGCAAACAAATAGGGTAAAGATAACATAATAGTTTGTTTTCCTATATAAAACAGATATTTATTTGTTTCTTTGTTTTTTAAATGTTTTATAAAATCTTGTCTGATATCTTTATTTAAAACAATATTTTTTAGTTGATTAAAATATACGAAAAAAGAAATTGTTTTGTTCGGGGTTTTTGTATGAATATAATTTGTTATTGAATGTGCATAAACGAACAAGAATTGTGCCAACATAAAAACAGGGATTCCTATTAAAGGATTTATTATTGATATTGCCATAGGAATAATTCTAAATAATTCTTCAATTAATACCTGTTTTAAAGTTGCTTTGTTTGTTAATGATAGCAACGGTTTCGGACTTATCTTATTCAACAACATATGTTGAACTTCCGGAAGAAAAGTGGAATAAATTTCCGGTTGTATGCCATCAATATCTTGCTCATTAAATTCTGATTGTTCTATGTCAATAATAACTCCATCTGCCAAATAAATATCGTGTTTGAACAATTGTAAAGATAAGTTCTTAAAAATCAAATATGTTTCCGGAATAAAAATTGATTGTAATCCTTTAGCAGGTAAAAAGTCCGGAATTGCATCAAATATGGAGCTTATACTGTTGTTTATTAAGAAAGAAACTTCTTTTTCTTCTTTAGTATTGTTGTTTTGTAAGTCTATTTCAATTTCTTGTCCGTTTTCGAATTTTAATGCATATACACCATTTTTAATTTTTGAAACTTTTATTTTGTTGCTTAACAATTGTTCTAATTTTGTAATATCTTTATCACCGTATATTTGCAAAGCAACTTGTGCCAATAATGTTTGTTGTTCAATTTCTGTTGCGGATGCTGCCATTCTCAAGGCTAAAGCCTGAGACATAACTTCGTTTTGAATTTTTATATTTTTTTCATATTGTAATTTTGCATCTTTCGTATTTTCCGTTATAGCAGGTGTTATTGTTATTATATTTACACCTTGTTTTAAAAGGAAATCTTTTAATTCTTCACTATGAAAACCACCGGCCACAACAACCAATATTTTGTCCGATTGTTTTAAAGTTGTTATTAAATCTCTGTTCCCGATATTAATGTTTTTTATTTCATCGTTTATGTTTGTTATTATATTAGATATGAATACATCATTTCTTATGTTGTTTGTTTCATAATATAAATTTATTTCATTGAAATCTTTTTCTATATTTTTTATTCTGTTTATACTGCTATATTTGGAGTACAATTCTATAAATTTGTCGTAATTATCTTTATAATATTGCCAATCATAGGCAGTTAAAGAATAATTTAAATATTTTTCAAAATAACTGAAAAAATCGGAGATAAAAGTAATTTCATATTCGGTATCATCATAAGAAAGAGCCATCCTTATTTGTGAAATCAAATGTTCTTCTTCTTTCAAAAGTTTGACCGGATTTAAATCTTCGGATAATTTTAAGTTTTCAAGAAATTTATTTAATTCCGGAAACTGTGTTGCAATATCTATATTAAATTCGACCGAGTATTTTTTTATAAACTCAGCTAATTTAAAAGTATTAGAAAAAGTATCAGTATAAGAAATCAATTTGTTATATGTGTCATAAGGCAAAGTGTTTTTTAATGTGTAAATTAACGATTGCAGTTGAGACGTAACAACTTTTGGATTTATTTCTGTAGAAGCCGAATAAATATTCAAAAATTTTGAAATGTTAGGATATGAATTTGTTAATATAGGAACAACATTGTTATAGTTGTTATTATTGTTGTTTATATTATTTACATATTTGAATAAAAGTTTATAAAATTTTGTTGAAGAAAGTTTCTCTCTTTTATAATCTGCTAAAATTTTTGAAAATCTTTTGTTTCTTTGATTTATGTATTTATTGTTCAGTATAAAAATTTCTTGGTTTACTTGTTTTAAAATATCAGAATAAGTATTTTTTTTGCTTATGATAAAATTAAGCCTTCCTAAATTTTCCTGATGTAAACTTTGTTTATCCAAACCTTTTAAAATCTTTTCTTTCTTATTATGTAATACATAATATTCTGTGCCGGTTATATTGTTATTGTATAATAACTTTTGTATAACATCTTCTTTTATTTTTTCATCTTTTAAATTTGTTATCCAATCGAGATTAATTTTTTCATATCCGCCCTCAGCTAAAATTATATCAATTGGTTTTATATTATTAAGCTCATTTAGTATTTCATTGATGTTTCTTTGAGTTTGTAAATGACAATGTAAATCCTGAATGTTTATAACGGTTATATTGCTTCCTAAATCTTTAAAGCTTGTTACTTTCCCGAAATTTTGTTGAATTAAATTTGATGTTTCAAATAAATTATTTAATTGATTATTTATCGGTTGCTGTGCTGTTAATGCATATAAGTCGGAGTTTATATTTAACAATAAGAACGAAAACATTGTTAATAGTGCACATGCTTTTTTAAAGTTGATGTACTTTATTAAAATTTTAATTTTGTTCATATATCTCCACACAAAATAAAAATTCTGTCTATTATAAAACATAGACAGAATTATCCTCACTACCAAGTTTTAATGATAAAAAACTTACACTCCCAAAAAGGCGCAACAATCCTATATAACACAGTAAGTAGAATAGTATAATCGGTATAACAAATATTTTTATCGATGAGTTTATAATATTAAATAATAAGTTTTGGTATTCAACAACAGCTCTTATTACTTTTAGTTTTATGTTTGAATACATTAATGCTATAGGAATTTGCTCGAATTTATAAGTGTTGGCAAAAATATACTGAGTTTTGTTTACTGAATTTGCTAATGTTTTAATATCATAACTTACTTTTATACAAATATTAACAAAGTCTTTGGGCATATTTATTAACATATTGTATTGCTCTTGGATATCCACAATGTTTGAGCAAGTTAAAGAGTTTTTTTTAACCATAAAAGAATAGAAACTTGTCAAACCGAAAGATATGTTCGACAAGACAATAAAAAATAAGAGAATTACAGAAAAAATTTTAACTCTCAATTAACTCCTCCGTATACATATAATATTCTAATATATACTCATTTATTTTTCAATGTTTTTTCTGTTTTTTATTTGTGAAATTTTTGAAAAAATTTTATATCTTTTTTTATTCAATTATGTTAAAATATTTCTTTAGAATATATTTAGGGAGATCAAATGTCATATTATTATAAACTTTTTTGGATTTTGACGACTATAACTACATTCTTAAGACTTTCTGTTATAGGGAAGCTGGGCTTAACCGTGGATGAAGCTCATTATTGGGTGTATTCTAAATTTTTAGATTTATCTTATTATGACCATCCACCTATGATAGGTTATATAATAAAAGTATTTACCGATATTTTCGGAATAAACGAATTCGCGGTCAGACTTCCTTCCGTTATTATTTTTGTTATAACATCGTGGTTGTTTTTCTTGTGTGTAAAAAAAATATTTAACGAAAGAATTGCTTTTATAGGCATAATATTAATAAATGTCTTGCCGGTGTTTTCTTTTTTAGGCGCGGTTGTCACTATTCCGGATTCGCCTCTTTCACTGTTTTGGATATTGTCTTTTTACTTGTTTATAACCATTATAGAAACAAAAGAAAAAAAATATTGGTATATGTTGGGTATTGCCATAGGTTTTGCTTTATTGTCAAAATATACTGCCGTTATGATATATCCGTCTATTATTTTATTTTTATTATGTTCGAAAGAGAACAGATTTTGGTTTGCAAAAAAAGAATTATATTTTTCTATGATAATATCTTTTATAATTTTTTTACCGGTTGTTATTTGGAATATTCAAAACAATTGGGCAAGCTTCGGCTTTCAATTACAACACGGTTTAGGAAATTCTTTACCGAAATTTTCGTTTACTTTGTTCGGAAGATCAATCGGAGCACAAGCCGGATATGTTTCCCCGTTTTTGTTTATATTCTTTTGTTATGTTGCATGCGTTCTTATTAAAGATGCTTTTTTCAAAAAACAAAAAGATGCTTTATATATAGCTTCATTTTCTTTACCGGTATTAATTTTCTTTAATGCTGTTGCAACATTTAATGAGATATTACCTCATTGGCCGGCTATGGGTTATTTAATTTTAACAATATATGCAGCTTACCTGATTAATAAGTTTTGGGATAACAGCAAATTTAGAAAAGTAATTTATTTCTCTTGCGGATTTGCTTTATTTTTGGATTTGTTGATTCCGATTCATTGTATGTATAAACTTATTCCGATAGAACCTTTTTTACCTCAGAAAGAGGCTGAAAAAATTGAATATGGTATTTCTAAAGCTGAGATTATAGATGTATCAAACGATTTATACGGATGGAAAGAATTGTCTTCGGAAATAAACAAAATATATGATACTTATCCCGAAGACAAAAAACCGTTTTTATTTACACATAAAAGCTATTTGGCAAGTCAAATATATTTTTATACTCCGAACATAAGAGTTTATTGTTTTAGCTCAAAAATAGATGCTTACGATTTGTGGCAAAGGGATATTTCCGACTTAGAAAAAAAAGATGGCTTATTTATTACAAGTAATATGTTTGATTTTGGTACTCCTGAAAAAGTATATCCTTTTAATAAATTTGAACAACCCATAGAAGTTCCGGTTTACAGAAATAATAAACTTGTTAAAAAATTTTGGATAACAAAATGCAGTAACTTCGAACCTGAAAATTTGCCTGAAAATTATACGGCAAACATTATAGGTGCAAAAAAAACATTAATGCAAGGACTGATTGATACCGATCATGCAATATTTAAATTTGTAAATATCGATTTAAAAAATAAATTTTTTGATTCTATAGTATCAAAAATTTCTTTTTTCGATTCAAAAGGTTTTAATCCGAGTTTTATAATAATTGTTATTGTTTCTTTAATTATATTGAGGAAAGAAGAAAAAAATAAATTTTGGATTTTGTTGGCGTTTATTATATGTACCGTAGTAGCGGCAAGTACTCTAAATACTTTTATAAAAGGTTTATTTGACAGACCAAGACCGTTAGCTGTTTTTGGTGAAGGAAATATAAACATATTTTATGAAATATTGCATGCAAGATCTTTCCCTTCCGGACATACACAATTTGCATTTACCGCACTTACGACAATGTTGTTGTTGATTCCGAAATATTGGTATATTTATTTAATACTTGCTTTTGCAACAGGTTTTGAAAGAATGTATGCCGGTTGCCATTTTCCGTTGGATGTTTGTTGCGGTGCGATAGAAGGAATAATAATTTCTTATATAATGGTAAAAATATTTAAGAAAGTTTATAAATTGTAGTTTAAATCTTACAATAAAAAACGGGAAGATAAATTCTTCTCGTTTTTTATTTATACATTGTAAATTATAAATTTGCCGTCCTAAATGCTCTTCAAGTGTCTTATATCTTTACCGTGAACCATAAATATTACATCTTCGGCAATATTTGTTGCATGGTCTCCTAATCTCTCAAGACTTTTTGCTATAAACATTAAATCTATTGCTCTTATAAGCGTTGTTTGATCGGACGTATTGGTCATAAAAGCCAACAAATCTTTTATAATTATCCTTTTTAACTCATCAACTTCATCATCTTTTGAGAGAACCGTATCCGCAAGATCAGGATCATTTAAATTAAAAGCTTGTATACTGTCTTTAACCATAGTTGTAACCGCTGTTGCCATTTTAGGAATATCAATTAAAGGTTTCAAATCCGGATATTTTAAAAGTTCTTCCCCTATTTCACAAATATTTACGGCTTCATCTCCCATTCTTTCCAAATCGCTGTTTATTCTCATTGCCGAAGTTATAAATCTTAAATCTGTGCCTACAGGCTGATTTAATGCGATGAGTTTTAAACATGTGTCGTCGACAACTATTTCTGTAAGGTTGGCTTCTCTTTCTCTGTTAAAAACTTCTTTGGACATAGATATATCTCTTTTAACTATCATGTCTACCGAAAATTTGATCATCTGCTGAACTATTTCGGCCATATCAACAAGTCTTTTCTTTAAGTCATTCATTTCCAAATCAAAGTGTCTCATATAACCCCCTATAACTTTAATTTATAATTTACAATTTATAATTTATAATTTAAAAGAACGTATTACAACAATTTATAATTAACGACTTTTCATTATACTTTTTACATTATAAATTGTTAAAAAACGGTTAACCATTTTTTAACCGAATCTTCCGGAAACATAGTCATCCGTTTCTTTCTTGGACGGATTTGTGAATATTGTAGAAGTTTCGTCAAACTCTATTAAATTTCCCATAAACATATATGCAGTATCATCAGAAAGTCTTGCTGCCTGTTGCATATTGTGTGTTACTATAACAAGTGTATATTTTTGTTTCATTTCTTGCATTAATTCTTCCAGGTTCGTTGTCGATTTTGGATCTAAAGCAGAACAAGGTTCATCCAATAAAATTATTTGCGGTTTTATTGCTATAACTCTTGCAACACAAAGTCTTTGTTGTTGCTCAAGAGATAAATTTAAAGCGGACATTTTTAAATTGTTCTTTAAGTCGTCCCATAACAAAACATCTTCCAAACTTTCCTGTACTATTTTGGCCGTTTCTTTTGAACTTTTTACCATTCTGTTGATTTCAAGTCCGAAAGCTATATTGTTATAAATAGATAAAGGAAAAGGATTCGGCCTTTGAAAAACCATACCTACTTCCTTTCTAACTCTGTCAACCTGCATATCTTCACCATAGATATTTTTGCCGTTAATAAGAATTTCGCCGGTAATTCTTACCCCGTCAATAGTATCGTTTATTCTGTTTAATGTTCTAAGAAGTGTAGATTTTCCGCAGCCTGAAGGTCCTATTAAAGCGGTTATTCTGTTTGCTCTAATATCCATGTTTATATCTTTCAATGCATGAAAATTTGAATAATATAAATTTAAATTTTTAATTTGAATTTTTATTTCGCCTTTTTTCTTTACCATTGTTTATTCCTTAAAACTAAAAACATTCCCTATCCCTATCCGAATCTTCCCGTAATATAATCTTCCGTCAATTTGTTTTTCGGAGTCAAAAACATATTTTTTGTCTTGTCTATCTCTATGAGTTCACCCATCAAAAAGAAAGCCGTCCTTGTTCCTACTCTCGAAGCCTGTTTTACATTATTTGTAACTAAAACTATAGTATATTTTTCTTTTAATTTTAACATTGCTTCTTCAACTTTTGCCGTCGATATAGGGTCAAGTCCCGAACACGGCTCATCGAATAAAATCACTTCCGGTTCTATAGCCAATATTCTTGCAATGCATAATCTTTGTTGTTGCCCGCCGGACATTTTTATAGCCGAAGAATCTAATCTGTCTTTTACTTCATCCCACAAAGAAGCATCTCTCAAAGATTGTTCTACAACTTCGTCCATATTCTTTTTATTTTTTAAGCCTAATACTTTGGGAGCATAGGCAATATTATCATAAATCGACATCGGTAATGGTATGGGCATTGCAAATAACATTCCTATTCTTGTTCTCAGTTTTTCCGGATTCATTTCAAAAATATTGTCATCGTCAAGAAATGCATCCCCTTTCCTTGAGAAAGCTACATTCATATCGTTCATTCTGTTTAATGTTCTCAAAAAAGATGTCTTCCCGCTGTTGGAAGGCCCTATAATAGAAAGTATTTCGTTTTCCTCGACGGTTAAGTTAAGATTTTTCAATGCTTGCTTTCCGCTATAAAAACAACTTAAATTTTTAACTTTTATTTTATCTACCATTTTCTGATTTTCCTAAAATAAAGTCTTGCAACTATTGCAATCAAACTCATAGACAATACCATTAACAAAAGTACCAATGCCGTTCCGAAAATTATATTCTTTGGCATATTAGGTATTTGTGTCGATATAATATACAAATGGTATGGTAAAGCCATGACTTGATCAAACATTGATTTCGGTAAATGAGGAACATAAAAAGCTGCAGCCGTAAATAGAATCGGTGCTGTTTCTCCCGAGATTCTTGATATACTTAAAATTGCTCCTGTCATAATTCCGGGTAAAGCATTAGGGAGAACCACTCTTCTTATTGTTTGCCATTTGCTTACGCCTAAAGACCAACTTGCTTCCCTAAAAGAATAAGGAACACTGCTTAAAGCTCCTCGGGCTGTTGTTATTATTACAGGTAATTCCATTATAGATAATGTTAATGCTCCTGCAAGAATAGATACACCAAATCCAAGCAACATAACAAATATTCCCAAACCGAACAAACCGTAAACTACGGACGGAACTCCGGCCAAATTAACTATTGCAAGTTTTATAATTCTCGTTAAAAGATTATCCTTTGCATATTCGTTAAGATATATTGCCGCACAAACACCTACAGGTAAAGTAACGCATATGGCACATGATACTATCGCAAGTGTTCCAAGTATTGCAGGAAGAATTCCACCTGCTCTCATACCGTCTTTAGGCATAGTTGTTAAAAATTCCCAAGACAGAGCAGACCAACCGTTTTTTATAATAATGACAATAACGGTAAGAACAGGAACTATCACAATGATAGTTGATATTACTAACAAGGTGTAAGCTATTTGCTGTGATAATTTAGGACTTAATTTAAAGTTCATTTCTTTTTATTTAAAAACAAATCCGCTATAAAATTTATTAAAAATGTAATTGTAAATAATACTAAACCTATACCGAACAATGCTCTATAATGAAGACCGCCTCTTACGGTTTCTCCCATTTCCGCCGCAATTGTTGCCGTCAATGTTCTAACGGGATCAAATATCGAAGACGGAATTGCCGCTGCATTTCCGGTTACCATAAGAACAGCCATTGTTTCCCCTATAACTCTGCCTATTCCAAGCATCACAGCTGCTATTATTCCGGGCATAGCAGCTTTTAAAACCACTCTTCTTATTGTTTGCCATTTTGTTGCTCCTAAAGCAAAAGCACCTTCTTTATATTGCCAAGGAACAGATCTTATTGCATCTTCCGATATTGAAACTATTGTCGGCATTGCCATAAACCCCAACACTATTGAACCTGAAAATGCGGTTAAGCCCGTAGGTATATCTAAAACGGAACGAACTAACGGAACAAGTGTCACCATGCCCACAAACCCGAGCACAACACTGGGAATTGCGGCCATAAGCTCAACAATTGATTTTAAGATATCTCTGATACCTTTCGGAGCAAGTTCCGCAATAAACAATGCCGTCATAATACCGAAGGGAACGGCAAGTATTGCCGCTCCGCATGTAACAAGCAGTGAACCTATTATTAAAGAAAAAACTCCGTAAGACGCGGGGTTTGAGGACGGATACCAATATTTCCCGAATATAAAATTGAATACTCCGTATTCTTTAAAGAAAGCAAAACCTTCTTTTAAAAGAAAACCGAATATCAATACAACAAAAACTATTGCTATGATACCGCATAAAAAAATTATTTTTTCTATGATATAATCTGTTATTTTACTGTTCATATTTTTTAATCGGAACAAAAGATGTTTCTACTACAACCTGTTGTCCCTCTTTTGATAATGCATAATCTATAAAATCTTTAGCAACACCTTTAGGTTCACCGTTAGTATATAAATATAACGGTCTTGAAATAGGATATTTCCCGTTCATAACATTTTCTATTGTCGGATAAAAATATTCTATCGAATTTCGTGCGGATACGGAAAGGGCTTTGGTTTGATCGTTCATAAAACCTATTCCGGCATATCCTATGGCATTGGGATTTTGATAAATTTCATCGACTATTGCCTGAGAAGACGGCATAAGTAAAGCTTTAGGAGAAAATTCATCTTTACTGTTGATATCACCTGATCTTATAACAGTTTCCTTAAAGAACATATGTGTTCCGGAATTGCTTTCTCTCGATAATAAAACAATAGGTCTGTCTTCCCCGCCTAAATCTTTCCAATTAGTAATTTTTGCCATGAAAACATCACGGAGTTGATCAATTGAAATATCGTCTATAGGGTTATTTTTGTTAACTAAAACAGCCAAACCGTCGAGACCGACAATAAATTCTTTATAAGTTATATTTTGTTTTTCAGCTAACTTGATTTCGTTTTCTTCGACTTGCCTTGATGCCATTGCAATATCGCAGGTGTTATTTAATAAAGCGGCAAAACCTGTTCCAGTCCCGCCTCCCGTAACACCTACATTTGTCCCGTCATGAATTTGGCTGAATTTCTCTGCCCAAACTTGAACCAAGTTTACTATGGTATCGGAACCTTTTATTTGCATACCGGCATTAACGTTCTTTCCCTGTTGGTTAGAACATGATAGCAGAACACCAAGTATAGCAAGAAATGCAATATGAATTTTAGTCTTGTGCATATTTGTATCTATTCTATTATTTTATGTATCTTTTTTCAACTTAAATACGTCAATTATACATTGTTATATTAGATTTTTGCTGTCGTTATTGCTTTTTGAGCCTGGTATTTCCCTTTTTTATCTGCATAGGATGTTTCGCATATTTCGTCGGCACCTAAAAACAAAAGTTGGCCTATGCCTTCATTTGCATATATCTTTACCGGCATGGAACTTATATTTGATATTGCAATTGTGGCATAACCTTCCCACTCCGGTTCAAAAGGAGTTATATTTACCATAATACCGCACCTTGCATAAGTGGATTTACCGAAAGCTATAGTTATAATATCTCTCGGAATTCTGAAATATTCTACAGTCTTTGCCAATACTACCGTTTGCGGTTGTAAAATTATAAAATCTTCAACTTTTACATCCTTAAACAGATTGGGATCTATCTTTTTGGGATCAATAAAAGATCCGTCCGTGTTCTTTTGCATTATTTTAAATTCATTGGAAATTCTAAAATCATATCCGTAAGAAGATGTTCCGTAAGATATTCCTTTTCTTACTTGTTCCGGTTCAAAAGGCTCTATCATTTTTTTCTCTATAGCCATTCTTTTTATCCATTTGTCCGATTTTACCATTTTGTACTCCTCCGATAATATGTTTATTTGCTGAATACTTTAGGTGTGTCTTTTCCTTTTTTATTCCAATACTCATTAACATCTTTTTTTATTTGATCTAAATTTTCGATATCAACAGAATCTATTTTCCAATCTTTTTTATCTTGTACAATATTAAGAATTACAACATTTTGTGTATCCCATGAGACTTTATATTTATTTTCTTTTAATTTTTCTATTTTTATATTTTCTATCGGAAAAAAATCTTGAGCATTTAAAAACGGATCATAATCTATGCCTATTATCAGTCCTTCTTCATCGTCGAAAGAATATAAAATATCCAAAGTTTCCAACATGTTCTTTGTACAGTATTTTTTTATCAGGTTTTGTCTGTCTGTTTCTTCAACGGAAGAAGATAAGTATTGATTATAAAAATCGAATATCATGTCCTGTGCATCATTGTTTCTTGCACAAGATGTTGTAATTATTAAGATTGTACAGAATAAAAAAAATTTAGATATTATCTTTAACATTTTTACATTGGAGATAGGTTACGGCTCAAAATAAACCGTAACCTATTTATTAAAAATACAATTTACAATATTAGAAACATTTTGAATAACCGCAAGATTTACAAACTACACAACCTTCGGCAAATTCCAACATTTCTCCGCATTCTGGACATTGAGGACAAGTCCCTTCCGAATTTCCCATACCCTTTGACTGATAAGTTTTAGGTTCTGTTTTTTTATCGGCTATCGGTTTTACGGAAACAGACTCGGAACTGTCATTAAATAAATTAGGTGTTTCTCTTTCGGAAAGATAAGATTCGAGAGCTTTTGCTATTGCATCCGGACAAGATAAAATCGCTCCGCCTTCGGTAAGTGTCGGAGAAGGACATCTTATGCCTTTTAATTGTTCTATAATTTTTGATGTTTCTACCCTGGATCTTAAAGCCAAAGAAATAAGTCTTGCTATAGCTTCTGATTGTGTTGCTGTACAACCTCCGGATTTTCCTAATTGAGTAAATACTTCAAAAACACCTTCTTTATCCTCATTTATCGTCACATACATTTTTCCGCAACCTGTATGCATCAATAATGTTGATCCCATAACTTTTTTAGGTCTTAATCTTGCTTTTTTTATATCCTGCATTGGAGGCTGAGACTCTTTCTTATCTTTATTTGTATTGGCGGATATTAACACCTGATCTTCTCTTGAACCGTCCCTGTAAACAGTAACACCTTTACAACCTAATTTATAAGATAATATGTATGCTTTACTTACATCTTCTTTTGTCGCATTGTGTGTAAAATTAACGGTTTTGGATACTGCATTATCTACAAATTTTTGGAATGCAGCCTGCATTCTTATATGATCTTCCGGTAAAATATCATGAGCGGTAACAAAAACTCTTCTTATTTTTTCCGGAATTTCTTTTATATGTTGTATTGTTCCTTCCTGAGCAATTTTTGTCATCAATTCTTCTGAATAAATTCCTGCATCTTTTATTGCTTTTTCAAAGTAAGGATTTATAATGAACATTTCGGCTTTGTCCAAACAATTTGCTCTTTTGTAAACTAAAGCAAACATAGGTTCTACACCGCCGGAAGCATTTGCTATAAGACCTATTGTTCCGGTAGGAGCAATTGTTGTTGTTGTTGCATTCCTTATAGGATTTCCGTCTTTATATATACTTTGTTTAAAATTAGGGAAGGCTCCTCTCTTTAATGCTATTTCTTCGGATGCTTTATGAGATGTCTCTTCTATAAAAGACATTACTTTTTCCGCTAACAAAACAGCATCGGGAGAATTGTACGGCATTTTCAATTGGAACAACATATCTGCCCAACCCATAACACCTAAACCTATTTTTCTGTTGGATCTTGTAATTTCTCCTATTTTAGGTATAGGATAGTTATTCATGTCGATAACATTATCTAAAAAATGAACTGCGGATTTTACGGTTTGTTCCAATCTCTTCCATTCAACTTTATCGTTTTTAACAAAATGAGATAAATTTATGGAGCCCAAATTACAAGCTTCATAAGGAAGTAGCGGTTGTTCTCCGCAAGGATTTGTTGATTCTATAAAACCGATTTCCGGCGTGGGATTAGTTTCGTTCATTCTGTCAATAAAAACTATTCCCGGTTCACCGTTTTTCCATGCCTGTGTTACGATTTTATCAAACACTTCTCTTGCATGTAATTTTCCCGTAACTTCCTTTGTTCTGGGATTATATAAATTATAATCTTCATCGTCTTCAACAGCATCCATAAACTCTTTTGTTAACGCCACGGATATATTAAAATTTGTAAGATTTGTGGTAATATCTTTACATGTAATAAATTGCATTATATCGGGGTGATCTACTCTGAGCATACCCATGTTTGCTCCTCTTCTTGTTCCCCCTTGTTTAATTGCTTCTGTTGCGGCATTAAATACTTGCATAAACGATACAGGTCCCGAAGAAACACCGTTTGTTGATCTTACACTATCGTTAGAAGGTCTTAATCTTGAAAAAGAAAAGCCCGTTCCACCGCCGGATTTATGTATTAATGCCGTATTTTTTAGTGTTTCAAAAATAGAATCCATAGAATCTTCCACAGGTAAAACAAAACATGCTGAAAGTTGTTGTAACGGTCTTCCCGCATTCATTAATGTAGGAGAGTTAGGAAGAAAATCTAAATTAGCCATCATTGTAAAAAATTCTTCTATAATAGCATCCGTATCGGCGGATTTATCATAAATTTTATCGGCTTGTGCAATGTTTTCGGCAACCCTGAAAAATAAATCATTTGGTTCTTCTATAGGATTTCCGTCGTTGTCTTTCTTTAAATATCTTTTAGATAAAACCTTCATTGCATTTTCATTTAAGGCAGGCTTAATTTTACCTACCAGTTTTTCTTTAAGTGTTGGCATTTTTCCTCCAAAATTATTTTTTCTTTATATTTTTTTTATCATGTTCTTTTTTTAAACTCTTCAATTCCTTCATGAAATCATTCACATCTGCAAAATTATTATATACGGATGCAAATCTTATGTAAGCAACCGTATCTATATCCAATAATTTTTGTAATGTTTTTTGACCGATTACGGAAGAAGGAACTTCCATAATATAGTCGCTGATTTCTGTTTCCACTTCCGAAACTATTTTATCTATAGTTTCTGTTGAAACAGGCCTTTTTACACAAGCTCTTGCTATTGAAGCCCAAAGCTTTTTCCTGTCAAAAGGTTCTCTTCTATTATCGGACTTAATAACCATTAAAATAACTTCTTCCGGTCTTTCATAAGTTGTGTATCTTTTTTTGCATTGGTTGCATTGTCTTCTTCTTCTGATAGCCGAAGTGTGTTCTATTGGTCTTGAATCCAATACTTGTCCGTCAAAACTACCGCAAAAAGGACATTTCATAGTTTAAACCTCTTTTTGTAGTAAAAAGTATAGTGATGATTTTCTACTATATATTGTGTTTGAATTTAATGATATAACATACATATTGATTTTGTCAAGGAGATTTTTCTTGACAAAATTCTTTTGTTTTGGTATAGCTGTTGACTTTTTTTATAAAAACAAAAATGCACTTCGGCTTTTTATATACCAAAGTGCATTTCCGGAAAATAAATTTGTTTTTGTATTATGCTGCGGATAATAATGCTTTGATGTTTGCTATGTTATCAGCATTTACAGCAGTACCTATATCGATAGTATCTTGTCTTGCATAACCAAGTAATAATAACAATATACCTTCAAGAACCATTGTCCTTTCTTGCTCATTAAGTTGAGAATTATCTTTTAATGAAGATAATTCCGCAATAGCAAAATCTTCTCTGCCTTCAACCGTGCCGGCGGCATTTAGTGTATCAAGCACTTTCTTTATCTCTTGTTGGAATTCTTTTCTAAAATTATCGATTATTAATATTTTTTCTATATCGGAAGATAAATCTTTGTTAAAACTCATACCCTTATCAATTCTATAGTCTAATAATGTTTTCATAAGTAAATTGGTATAATCTTTTTTGTCAAAAGAAATATCAAGTGCATTCTGTTTCTTTAATTCCGTAGCTTGCAGAACACCTTCAACAAAACCGGTTAATTCATATTTGGAAATGTTTTCTTTAAAGTTTGGTTGAAGTATCGCATTTATTTGGTTAATATCACAGTTGTCGTTTATATACATGGTATATAATAAAGTGTTCAATATATCGTCCTCTATAACAGAATCTCTGTTTAGAACAAACTCTCTTCCTTTGTTTATTCCTTTTATCTTTTGACCTTCCGGAGTTGTTTCAAAAAGTGAAGTGATAAATTTAACTATAGTCATTCGTTCATTATTAAAAGTAAAATCCTCATCATCGCCAATTGCTTCTAAAATAGGGAAATCAAGAGACAACATAGAAACACTGTTGTTATTTTTAAACATACCTGACAATTGCTCAATAGATATATTACCGTTTTTGTCTGCAGAAATATTGATTATCATATTATCATTTTTCAAATTGGAAAGCCCGGTAGATAGTAACTGAGAATTGTAATCTACAACTAATTTGATATCTTCATTATTACAAAGTATTAAAAATTCCGTAGGATAAATGTTATCAGGCATTTTTATTGATAAGAAAGAACCTGTATTTTGTTCTTTTATGATTTTAGAAAAAGATGATAAAAGAGATAGTACAGTGCTGTTATTTGCCAATATCTCGCTTTGTGATAAATCCGCTTGGAAACCGTCTATTCCTCCGTTTTCATTGAATTGTTGGAATTTATCGTTAAATGAAGATATCCAGTTTGAAAAATCATCTATGGTCATATTTTTAAGATCAAAATTATAATTAAACATTACCTTTAAACCATTATCATGTGCCATCTGTAACAAATTTTTTAAAGTTTGTGAGTTGTCATGCATCAATTGATCATTTGCGGATACTATTATTGTTGTTACTCCTTGATTAACAAGTTTGTTAATATCATTTTGAGCGAAAGTATCAATTTGTCCTGCCGATAAATTCGTTGCAACAACTGACGGTTGTATTATCATATTATTACTGCTTTTTCTGTTTAGTTTATTTGCTAATACATCAACAAACAAATCTAATACTTTTTTCCCCACACCTACGATGGAGAATTTTTCTTTTGCAAATTCTTCAACATCTGCTGTTGCAATATCTCTGCTCAAGTTTCCGGGTAAATCCAACAATTTTATATTTCTGTCGGAATTGTCGTTTACATAGTTTAACATTCCAATTAAACCGGATTGCTTATCTATATTACTTATATCTATATTTTGTCCGTATGTTTTATCGTCATATCCGTAAACGGTTAAGTTTTCATTGGGTTTATCAATTAAACAGAATGCCAATTTTCCGTTTTCCGTTGAAATTCTTGAATTTGTTTCTTGACTTAAAGAGGTTTCTCCGAGCAATACTAAATTAACCTTTATTCCTTGTTCGGAAAGTTTTTTTGCCTCTGCTCTTCTTTCAAAATCGGTTGCATTTGCAACCATTGTATATTCCACATTATCTTTAAACAAAACAGAATATGTTAATCTTTGTAAAGATTTTATAGAGTTTTCAATAATTATTTTAAACAATGCTGCATTTGCTTTAAACGGTGTTTCTTTTAGTTGAAGATCTTTTTCTATAGTATCTATAAGTGTTTTTCCGCCGTTTTCCGTAACAAAAGCAGCAATGGCTTTGGAAAGATCTTGTTCCTCTTCGGAAACATTTATTTTCTTCTTGCTTTCGGTAAAAACTCTTACAAGCGGTTCAGTTCCGGAAGGTCTTATCAATAACCAAGCACCATTCTCGAACAATATCTTTATACCATCGGTGTCTCTGATTTCTTTTATTACAAGTCCTTTATCTATACGTACAAACATATTTTTAATGACGACAAGATTTTCATTTTGCTTTAATTTTGTTACTATTGACATTAAGTTTTCTTGTCTTTTTTTTGCTTCTGCACTTATCAGTTCTGGAGTCTTAAGTTTTCTTTCTGCTTCTACGATTTCTCTGAAACTGATAGCGGTTTCCAATACTTGCGGTTCATAATTAATTCTTGAATAAATATCGGATAAAATATCTTTTGGCTGTTTATCGTTTCCAACCAAAACAAAAAGAAGCATTAAGTTTGCCAAGAATCCGCATTTGTCATATATCCATTCCGCTACCGATATCCCTCCGGAAGATTCTACTCCTAACAAGAATAAGTCTCCATTGTCCTCGGCATTATGTTTTGCTTGAGCAAAAAATTTAAACCCTACGTTTACTTCTTTTACTTCAACACAATTTTTGAATTGTTCTAAAAGTTCGGAATCCAAACCGAAAGCTTTTAACTTTTCGTAATAAGTTGCGGTAATATCGAATGCCAAATCATCCAAGACATGTGTTGTTGCACAGTTTCTCGGAATTATTATTTTTCTGACAGCTTCTTTTCCGTTGGCATCTTTTTTAATAATAAAGTCTTTTAATATTTTATTTTGTTTTTCTTTATTTCCGTTTGCCGCATTCAAATCCGAAATTAAATTGTCGAACAAAGTTTGTAATCTGAAATTCAACAATATTGTTCCTATATTGTTTGCAGTTATAAAATTACCGTCTTTATCAACTACGGCAAATCTATCACCGTCAACATCGGTAGATATTCCTAAAAGATTATCTTCGCTAATGGACTTAACTTTTTCTCTTAACTGTTTTGTGTTTTCAAAAGAAGGTTCAGGTTTTTGACCGCCGAAAGTCGGATCAATCGTATCGTTTATCATAACAATATTAAAACCGAAAAATTTCAATATTTCATAATAATATTTTTTTGTAGCTCCGTTTTTAGGATCTACAACTACCGTCCATTTTGCCGCTTTTTGCTTAAATTTATTTAAAGGAGAATCTTTATCTATTGCAAATATTTTACTTATCATTTTTTCAAAAGCATTTATAAATTTATCTTTTGCATCTATGGATTTTATTTTTTCGGAATCTTTTACTACATTAATTCCGTGAGCGGCATTTGAAATAAGATTGTTTTGTATGTTGCTTATTTCATTTTCAATCATTGTTGTAACATCAAGTCCGGCTTGTCCTCCGTCTCCAAGTGTTATTTTATAACCGTTATGTTCTTTAGGATTATGGCTTGCCGTTATGTTTATTGATAATGTAAATCCGTTAGTTCTCGTATAATATGAAATAGTTGGGCTTGGTATGTCATCTTTACTTATTACAACATTTATATCGTTTGCGGCAAGTGTCTTTGAAACTATTTCGGCAAATTGTTTCGATAAAAATCTTGAATCACCACCGACAAAAACTTTTATATCTTTTTTATTAATATTTTGTTTGCTTGCAATTACATCTATGACATTTGATATTGCTTGTGTTATTATAATGATATCTAAAAAGTCTACTTCTTCCCCCATAATTCCTCTGACTCCTGCCGTTCCGAATTTTATGGGAGCTGTTTTTGTGTATATTTCTTGCGGGATATTTCCGTTTCTTAAAGTTAAATATTGATAGAGCAGATTTTCTATATAATCTTCTTTAAATCCTGATTTTATCATTGATTCAATGGCAGCTTTTAATTCAATATCATTTTGTGAGTTTGTTAATTGAGAAATTAATGTTTGTAAATCAGGTATGCTTTGTTCTACGATCGGAGTAACCGGTTTTGTAGTTGCTCTTACAGGTTCCGAAGGCGTAGTCAAAAGAGACTCTAAATCTAACGATAATTGTTCATATGTCAGAGATACAAATGAATCTATATTAGGATTTGATAATATCTTTTCTATTATCTTTTGTTGATTGCCTCTGTTGATTGCTCTATAATTATAATATCCCCCTATCAATTCTCCATTATCTATTGCTATTCTTATTTGTTTAACTACTTGAGATACAGCATCTTCTTTACTTGTTGCATATACGGTTTGATATGATTCGAAACCTGCTCCGTCATTCAAGCCTGGTATTTTTACCTGATATTTTTGCCCTTCCGCTTTTATCTTTTTTCCTTGTTGTTTTTTTGGAGTAGAAGTATTCAAAACAGGAGGAACATTTTCTTTTACATCTTCTCCAAGTATTTTTGACATATTGTCTTCATATTTTTTTAGAATAGCCTCTGTTATATTGTGTATATTTTCGTTTGAAGAATTTGAAAAAACTAAATCTTCATATTTTCCACCGGTAATATATCCTTTTTCTGTAGCCATACACAATTGATATACCAATGACCGAACGGCTTGTCTCGGAGATCTTGCATATACTGTTTGAAAAACTGATAGTTCCGGTGTGTCGTTTAGTCCTTCCACATGTATATTGAACCTATATTCATCAGGTCTAGGGTGCCATCTTATGGTGAAGTTTTTATTAATTATTTTTGGAGATGTTGTTGATTCTATTTTCATCACAAACTTTTTATAGAAATTTTCGGTAAGGTAGTCTTGTTTATATTCTTCTCTTGCTTTTTTTGTTTTAAAAGGTATTTTTGCCATTCTGTTAATGAGAGCGTTTGTATAGGCTTCATATGTTGAGCCGTTGTATCTTAAGCTTAAGCTATCGAGAATATTATTTACTTCTACACCTACAGGGGCTATGCCTTTTTTTGCAATGCTTCCAATTACATTATTGACTGCTTGTGCATAACTTTTTGCAGAAGTGAAATACTTTTTTCCGTAAATTATCACGATATATTTATCTTTTGGTTTTTCATCTCGTGATTCCAGAATACTCAATTTCCAATATCTTTTTTTGAAATTTATAATATTACTTTTATATGTTTTTAATAAATTTCTTTCTTCTTCAGATAAGGATTTGTTGTATAATGTTGCATCGATATCTTCGATAATTGTCTTTTTTTGTTCTTCTGACATTTTTTCAAAATAATCAATAATTGTTTCAATGTTGTAATCGTATTCTTCAGCATTTATTCCTTGCCCTCTTTCAGGAATTCCTTTCAATACTTCCAAGATAGTTAACGGTTCATAGAGGTTTTCAGTAGTTGTTATATAACCTCCGTTAAAAAAGCCTTCTTCAAAAATTTCTAAAATATCCGAGAATACAATATAAAGATTACTTTCTTCCAAATCTTGAAGATTTTGATAAGATACATCGTTAGGAAAAAGATTTATTAAAGAAATGATTGTCTTTTTTAATTCTTTTCTCGCTTTTGCTTTTTTTGAATCAATGCTTAAGTTGTGGCTTATGTGAGAACCGTAAAATCCTAATCCGAAAGCTCCTACAAGAGCATAAAAAAAGTATAGAATACCGCTTGTTATTTCCGAAAAAGCATCCGTAAAAGTTGCTGTTGTTTCTATTGTACCTACAACCCCGGCAATTAAGAAAATACTAATAAAGAACATTCCGGTAAAACCGCTATTTCTCATGTTTTTTGCGCCTTTAAGAATAGTTGTATATCCAATCTTTTGTAAGAAGTTTTCTCTTTTGTGTATTTCGTTATCTATTTCATATATATCAATATTTTTTATGTTTGTTCTAATTCTTACCATTTGTTGTGATAAATTTTTCAATTGTTCTTCATAATTTTGTGTGCTCTCTTGTCCTTGTGCAGCCAAATCTTCCAAATCCGCTAATAGTTTTTGTATTCCTTTAAGATCATTCAATTCATTTAAAGTTCTATTTATTTTCTGCCTTGTTTTACCTTGAAAATGCCACAATGCAAATTTTTCCGGAGTAAATAAAATCCAAGGAAATAAAAATGTGTTTTCAATTATCGCAGCGCCTATACTCATTAGTCTGTTTTTAATTCCTTTATTTTTTATAAATACGAATAATATATTTAAAAATTTTCTTGTGGATGGCAACATTAACTTGTCTGTCGTATCTTCAAACATATCGGGATTGTCATCATGGATTTTAGTTGTTTTTTCATCTATTGCTTCCGCAATACTAAGTTTCCAACGGTTTCGTTTGAAATTTATAAGATTTTTTTTATATTGTTTCAATAAATTTCTTTCTTCTTTTGATAAGGAGTTGTTGTATAATGTTGCATCGATGTTGTCGATAATTATATTTGTTTGTTCCTCGGACATACGTTTAAAATAATCAACAATAGTTTCAATGTTGTAATCGTATTCTTCAGGATTCTTTTCTCCGCCTCTTTCCAAAGATCCTTTCAATACTTCCAAGATGGTTAACGGGCTGTAGATGTTTCCTGTTGTTTCCAGATAACCCCTGGCGAAGAAATCTTTTTTAAAAATTTCCAAAATATCCGAAAACACAAGATAAAGATTACTTTTTTCCAAATCTTGAAGATTTTGATAAGATACATCGTTAGGAAAAATATTTACCAAATCAGTGACTGATTTTTTTAATTTGGATCTGTTTAAATCAACTTTTAAGTTATGTTTTATATGAGAGAAATGAAGTTCTAAACCTAAAACTCCCGCAAAAGCATATAAAAAGTATAGAAGACTGCTTGTTATTGCGGAAAAAGCTTCCGTGAAAGTTTCTGTTGTTTCTATTGTACCTGCAACGCTGGCAAGAAATATAATGCCAACCAAGATCATTCCGGCAAACCCTTTTTCTCTCATCTCTAGTGTTCCTTCCAAACGCTGAGTATATCCTATTTTTTCAAGAAAAAGTTCGATTTTCCTTATTTCTTCCAAATCTGTATCATCCAAATCATTCGGGCTAAGTTCTTCTTTTATATAAAGTTTTTCTAAATCATATAATTTGCTTTTTATTTTCTGTCTGGTTCCTTTTTTATAATGCATTAGTACAAAAGTTTCCGGACTGAGCAAAATCCATGGAAATAAGAATGTGTTCTCGAGCACAGCTGCCGCTATACTCATCAATCTGTTTTTTATTTCTCTGTTTTTTATAAATCCGAATAATATATTTAAAAATTTTCTTGTCGAAGGCAACATCAGTTTGTCTGTCGTATCTTCAAACATATCGGGATTGTCATCACGGATTTTATTTATTTGACCGATGAAGAACTGTTTTATTTTAGTATCGGTTATTCTTGAGTTTAACTGTTCTAAATAATTTAACTCGGCGGATATGTCAATACTTGTTCCGGCTCTATTATTGTTTCTTATTTTTTTCAATATTTCTTGAATATTTACAACAAGTTCGGCGGCAATACCCGCTTGCTCTTCCGATAAAGTTTCTGCTTCATGTGATGCTTCGTCTGCTTTTATATTCTTTAAAGAATATGTTTCTTTCGGGAATTCAATTTCAACAACATCATTTACAACTTTTACAGATTTTATTTCACCTTTGTTCAATAGTTCTATTACTTCTGAAACCGGCCTGTTTGCAAAAGTTGTGTTTGTTATATCATATTGTTCATTAAAAATGTTTTTATATAAATTTTCTGCTTTTGTTGTATCTTCGGTTACATTTGGTGTTATTACAACATAATTTATTTTTTCATCTTCGAGTATTTTATTAAAACCGTAAGTATGAAAACCTCCGGTTATAACAACATGCACTTTTTTATTTTTTGTAATTTTATTGTTGGAAAGGTCTTCCAATATTTTTTCGTTATGATTTATTTTTGAATTTTTTATTCTTAGTCCGTTAATAGACCCTTTTGTATTTTTACCGAATATATTTTTAATAAATATTCTGTTTCTTTCTATGTTATTATTATAAAAATCGTCAACTAAATTTAAGTATTGCTCTAAATTAGTTAAATTATCTATGTCTATATATTGTTTCCATAACAATTGAAATTTATCTTTATTTCTAGTAAAATGCTCATGCTCTTTAGCAGTCATTTTATTTGTTAAATAATGTGACAAACTCTCTAAATTGTCTTGTATGAAATAAATATCTTTTTCCGCTTGTGTAGCTGCAAATTTATTTTTTAACTCTTGAATAAAAAGCTTTTCTTCGTTTGCAAGTTCAATAGTGTTTATATTTTGGTTTAATATTAAATATTCTAAAAAGAGTTCAGTGTTTTTATATTTTCTTGCAGATAAAATGTTCAATTCTTTTGCTTTATTTAATAAATTAAAATAAAATTCAACTTCATATTCTTTTTTTGTTGCCTTTTCGATTAATGAGTTATACTCGGCAAAACTTAATTTCTCTTTCAGTTCTGCTAACAACTCTTTTATTTCATTATTTAACCTGTTAGAATTGAAAGATTTTTGTTTAGATATTATTTGTGCAAAATTTACTATGCTTTTATATTTTGATAAATCTATATCCGTTTTTTGAGCTTTTTTTAATATTCGTTCAATATATTTCTCTGTTTTTATTGTCCCGTCTCTGTAAGAGTCAACAATTCTGTTTATTTTTTTATTTTCCGCTGAATAATACTGTTTACTTCTTTCATTAAATACGGATGTTAATATAGATATATAATTCTTTACTTCAACATTTTTATTATAAATTTCGTTTAATCTTTTTGTGTTTTCCGAATATACGTTTCTGTCTTCTAATCCTTTTAAAATATCGTTCTTGCCGGTTTGAACCGCAAAATATTCTCCGCCTGTAAGTCTTCCGTTTGCCAAAAGGGTATTTAATACTTTTTGTTTTACGGAATCATCTTCTATATTTGATAACCATTTTGTATCTAATGTTCCGCTTGCTCCTTCCAAATATATGTCTGTTATTCCGAATTTATTATCCAATATCGATAAAATAGAACTTATATTTCTTTGCGTTTGTTCATGAGAATGCAAATCTTGAATATTTATTACGATGTCACCGGTTCCGGCATAGTAGGCATCTGTTATTTTACCCAAATTAAACGGGATTAAAGTTTTTGGAACATTGTTTAATGTGCTTGCTACCGGGATTGTTGTCGGCATAACCGCATAAGCTGCTTGAGAAAAAACTACAGATACAATAAAACATAAAGATGTAAATATTGCCGTAGCTTTTGTAAAAGGGAATTTTTTTAAGTTTTTCTTTGCGAATTTTAAAATATTCATTTTGTTTCTCCTAAAAAGAAAATCCGCCTTGTAAAATTATACAAGACGGATTTCTTCTATTATACTGTTAATATTTATATTTGTATCTATGTTTCCTCTCGGAAAATAGCAAAAAAGCAAATTTTGTTTGTTTAAAAATAAAGTATAAAAATCAAGCACAAAAGTCTTTAATATGTTCATGATTTTTGTACTTGAACCAAATGTATAATACACAAAAGACAAATCGTTATCTGAAAAAGTATTTACTGTTTTTAACTCTTTTTCATTTTCAACTTTTACAAATTCTATTTTGTTATTTTGTTTTGTGTTGTTCTTTTTTCCTTTAGAACTGTTTTTAGATGCCGTATCTTTTAAAACAATCTTTGTAGATTCCAATATTTTATTTATTATACTATAAGAAAAATTTGCTATGGAATTATAGTATTCTGAAATAGATGTAGTCTTATAAAGAGAATTAAATTCTTCTTTTACATTAGCATTGATATTAAATGAAAAAGATACTGATAATAAAGCAAAAATTATCAATAAAGCTATACTTTTATTAATAAATGATAAAAATAAACCGAATTTATACATACTTTATAAGTATAATTAATAAAAGATATTTTTTCAATAATTATAAAAAATCTATTTTTTTAATTTATTGTAATGTTTTATTAACGCAGCCGTAGAACAATTATGTTCGTTTGTCTTTTCACCTTTTAATTCGGGTAAAATAACATTAGCCAATTTTTTACCGAGTTCTACTCCCCACTGATCGTAGCTGTTAACTTGCCAAATTATACCTTGAACAAATATTTTATGCTCATACATAGCAATTAATGCACCTAAAGTTTTTGGTGTAAGTTCATCTAACAAAATACTGTTTGTAGGTTTATTTCCTTCAAAAACTTTATGAGGCGCCAACATTTCTATATCTTCGTTTGAAGCACCGCTTTTTTTCAATGTCTCTATAGCTTGTTCTTTTGTAAGTCCGAATGCTAAAGCTTCCGGTTGTGCAAAGAAATTAGACATCAATTTTTCGTGATGGTCGCCAACTCTTTCCGGAGGATTAACTATCCCTATAAAATCCGAAGGAATCAATTTTGTTCCCTGGTGAATTAATTGATAGAAAGAATGTTGACCGTTTGTTCCAGGTTCTCCCCACAATACTTGTCCTGTTTGATAGTCAACTTTTTCACCGTTTCTGTTAATTGTTTTTCCGTTGCTTTCCATATCGGATTGTTGTAAGAAAGCGGTAAATCTGTGCAAATATTGACTATAAGGTAAAACCGTATAACTTTGAGCATTAAAGAAATTGTTGTACCAAATACCAAGAACTGCCATTATTACAGGAATATTTTTTTCTATAGGAGCAGTTATAAAATGCTGATCCATTTCATAAGCACCTTTTAATAATTCTTGGAATTTTTCAAAACCTACGGCACATGCTATAGGTAAACCTATTGCTGACCATAAAGAATATCTTCCGCCGACAAAATTCCAAAATTCAAACATATTGTTTGTATCTATACCGAACTCTGCAACTTTTTCTTTATTTGTGGATAATGCAACAAAATGGTTCTTGATTGCACTTTCTCCGAGTTTTTCAACTAACCATTTTCTTGCAGTATTTGCATTTGTCATTGTTTCCTGAGTTGTAAAAGTTTTTGAAGCAACAATAAATAAAGAAGTTTCAGGATCTAATTTTTTCAATACTTCATATATATCTGCTCCGTCAACATTTGAAACAAAATATACTTGCGGTCCGTCAGCATAATATTTTAAAGCTTCACAAACCATTCTCGGTCCCAAATCGGAGCCGCCGATACCGATATTTATAACGGCTTTAATTTCTTTTCCTGTTGCACCTTTCCATTTTCCGCTTCTTAATTGTTCGGTAAAATCTTTCATTTTATTAAGGACTTTTTTTATGTCAACCATAACATCTTTTCCGTCAACATAAACGGGCTTGTCCGACATATTTCTTAATGCCGAATGTAAAACGGCTCTTTTTTCCGTCCAATTTATTTTTACACCTGAAAAGATTTTTTCCGTCCAAGACTTTAAATCACTTGCTTCAACCAAGTTGAACAATAGTTTTAAAGTTTCATTATCTATAATATTTTTTGAATAATCAAACAATATTCCTATATTATCAAGTCTCACACTATACTTATTGAATCTGTCGGTATCTTTAAAGAGATCTCTCATATGAACACTTTTCATTTTTTGTTCATATTGTCTTTTTAAATCGTTCCATTGCTTGGATTGTGTCAATTTTTCTTGCATTTTGTTTATATCTCCGTAAATAATTAAAGTGTAAATTTGTATCCTAATTTAAAAAATATGTTTTTGTAGGTTATATTATTGTCGTTATCTTCGGCTTCATATCTTGATGCATACAATTCAACGATATATTTTTCAAATAATTCAAAACCGAAACCGCCTGCAACATAATATCCCGGAGAAGAATTGTTTCCGTTAGATATTGAAAAATATATATTATATCCGCCGTCTATTCTTAAATAAGGTTTATATTCTCCCGTATCTCCCAAAGGGAAAATAATGATACCGGCATATATCGGTAACATTGAAAAATTTGCATCAGTATAATATTGATCTTTTCCCCAATCTTCTTCTTTAGCCTTTGATCCCATACTTATGTTTCTGTTGATTAAATAATCAAACCCTGCTGCTACTGCAAAATATTTGCTTAAAGGAACTCTTACTTCACCGCCGATATTAAGTGCAAGATCCACCTCATAATCACTTCTAAAAGTTCCCGGTAAACATAACGATACTTTTGGAATGATATCTATTGCAAATGCACAACTTGTTGAAATAAGCAATAACAGAACAACCAAATACTTTTTCATATAAAATCCTCCGATCAATAAAACATCTTATTTATTTTAGCAAATATTTGAATTTACTCCAATGGGTAACATCCGTATACACAATATTCTATTTTATTCTTTTTATATTTGCACCGAGTTTTCTGAACTTTTTTTCTAAAGTTTCATATCCTCTGTCAAGATGATAAATTCTTGATATTTCCGTTCTTCCTTTAGCACAAAGACCTGCTAAAACAAGTGCAGCTCCTGCTCTTAAATCCGAAACCATTACCGGAGCTCCGGAAAGTTCTTTTACACCATGAATAGAAACTTGTCTGCCTTCTATTTTTAAATTTGCCCCTAATCTTTGCAGTTCACATACATGTAAAAATCTGTTTTCAAATACAGTTTCTTCTATGATTGAATTTCCCTTTGCAAGAGACATAAGTGCCATCCATTGTGCCTGCACATCTGTAGGAAATCCAGGATAAACTTCGGTTTTTATATTTATGGGTTTTATTTCTTTCTTCCACTTTACGGTTAAAGTATCACCTTTTATTTTTATATCCGCACCGGCTTCAATAAGTTTATCTATCACAAGATCCAAATGTTTAGGATTAACTTTGGTTAACTTTATTTCACCTTTTGTCATTAACGCGGCAATCATATATGTTGCAGCTTCAATTCTGTCGGGAATAACATCATGATCAAAACCATGTAACCTGTCAACACCTTCTATTGTTATTATTCTTGTTCCTGCACCTGAAATTTTTGCACCCATCTTTACCAATACATCCGCCAAATCTTGAATTTCAGGTTCTTTTGCGGCATTTATTATTCTGGTTGTGCCTTTTGCCAAAACACTTGCAAGTAAAACATTTTCGGTAGCACCTACACTTGCAAATCTGAATTCTATGTCTGTACCTTTAAGTCTTCCTTTAGTGAATATTTTTATATATCCTTCTTTCAGTTCAATAGTTGCTCCCATTTTTTTAAAAGCATCCAAATGAATATCTATCGGTCTTGCACCTATGGAACATCCGCCGGGTAAAGAAACATCTACTTTCCCCAATCTTGCAAGCAGAGGTCCCATAACCAAAACACTTGCTCTCATTTTTCTTACCAAATCGTAAGGAGCTATATGATTTAACTTTGAAGATTTATCGCAATAAACTGTATTACCTTTTCGTATAGTATTTTTGCCTATAAAATTCAAAAAGTTGACCGTCGTCTTAATATCTGCAAGAACAGGAACATTTTTTATTTTACATTTATCGTCAGTCAACAATGTTGCAAAAAGTATCGGTAATGCCGAATTTTTTGCTCCTGAAATTTTTACTTCACCGTTTAATTTTTTACCGCCGTAAATTACTATTTTATCCATTTTGTGCTATTAATATCCTGTCTAAACCGGAATAATCCTTTATTATTTTTACAAAAAGAAAATCATTAAATAAATCCGCAATTTGTAAAAAGATATTTGCATTAAGTTCCAATAACAATAACCCTTTCGGATTTAAATATCGAGCAGAATTTTCTGCTATTATTCTATAAAAATCTAATCCGTCCTCTCCCGCTAAAAAAGCGTTTTTCGGTTCAAAAAAAAGTTCTCTTTCCAAACACTTATATTCTTTTTCGGTTACATAAGGCGGATTAGATATAATTATATCAAATTTTTTATCAATAATATTAGCAAACATATTACTTTCTAAAAATTCTATTTTGCTTGATACATTATTTATTGCGGCATTTTCTTTTGCAACTTGCAATGCTTTTGAACTTATATCACTTGCCGTAACAGAAATATTATCGTTATATCTTGCCACAGATACGGCAATTGCTCCAGATCCCGTACATAAATCCAATATATGTTTAAAGTTGTTTTCTTTTATGAATTTGTTTGCTTGTTCAACTATCAATTCCGTTTCGGGTCTTGGAATTAAAACATTGGAATTAACTTTAAATGTCAGGCCCATAAATTCAGATGTTCCTAAAATATAATCAACAGGTTCACCTTTAATTCTTTTGTTTAAATAGTTTTGATATTGTTGAAATTGTTCTTGAGATATTTTTTCTTGTCGGAGTGTAGCTAAAATGTTTCTTTTTATTTTTAAAACACCACATAATAAAACTTCTGCATCAAGTTGTGCTTCTGTTATATTATGTGATGTTAAAAAGTCTGTTGCCTGTTTTAATAAATTAAAAATATTTTTTTCAGTTTGATACATTTTTATAAAATGCCGTTCTGTCGTTGTCGTTAATTATGCATTGTACATTGTCTTTATATGTTTGCCGATTTCAACTTTTCTTCGTTTTCGCAAGATATAAGTTTTTCTATAAGCTCGTTTAAATCTCCGTCCATAACTTCGGTAATATTGTAAACACTGAAACCTATTCTATGGTCGGTAATTCTGTTTTGAGGAAAATTATATGTCCTTATTTTCTCGGATCTGTCTCCGGAACCTACCTGCTGTTTTCTGTCACTCGAAAGTTTTTGTTCTTGCTCTATCATTTTTTGTTCATACAATTTTGCTCTCAAAACTTTCATTGCTTTAGCTTTATTTTTTATTTGGCTTCTTTCATCCTGGCAAGCAACGACAAGTCCCGTAGGCAAATATGTTATTCTTATTGCGGAATCTGTTTTATTAACATGCTGTCCGCCCGCGCCGCTTGCTCTGTATGTATCTATTCTTAAATCTTCCGGTTTTATTTCAACATCAACTTCTTCGGCTTCAGGAAGGACGGCAACGGTTATTGCCGATGTATGAACTCTTCCGGATGCTTCTGTTTCGGGAACTCTTTGAACTCTGTGAGTTCCTCTTTCAAATTTAAAGTATTTCCAAACTTTATTTCCTGATATAGAAAAAACAACTTCCTTGTATCCGCCAAGACCGGTAGGATTGGAATCTATTATTTCGTGTTTCCAACCGTTTCTTTCGGCAAATCTTGTATATGCTCTGAACAAATCTCCTGCAAATAAAGCTGCTTCTTCTCCGCCTGTTCCTGCTCTTATTTCAACGATAATATCTTTATCCTCGTGAGGATCCGGAGGAATTAACATAAGTCTGATTTCCGATTCCATTTTTTCTTTATTTGCAACGGCTTGGTCATATTCAGCAAAAGCCATTTCTTTCATTTCTTTATCATCGGACTCTTTTAATTCATTTAAATCGTCGATATCTTTTAACAATTTAAAATATTCTTTGGATTTTTCAACTATCGGAGATAAATAAGAATGTTCTTTTGATAAAGCTCTGTATTGTTCCTGATCTGCAATTATATTGCTGTCGCTAAGCTTTTGTTCAACTTCTTTAAATTTAGAATTTATTTCTTCTAATTTTTCTTTAAACATATTTTTTACCTATAAAAAAATATGACAGGATTTCATATTTCATAAAAATGATAATCCTGTCAATATTTAAAATTTTATTTATTTTTCTTTTTTAGCATCTTTCTTTGCTGCATCTTTTTTAACATCTT
The DNA here is from genome assembly GCA_017525905.1 of Elusimicrobiota bacterium. Taxonomy (GTDB): domain Bacteria; phylum Elusimicrobiota; class Endomicrobiia; order Endomicrobiales; family Endomicrobiaceae; genus Ruminimicrobiellum. The sequence goes on from JAFXSD010000028.1 coordinate 87,796, forward strand.
TTTTTACTCTCTTAGGTGTAGATGTTAAAAGTTTTGATGTCTTTCTCGGTGAAGAAACTTTTTTCTCTTTTTTCTTTCTTACAACAGTCTTTCCTTCCGTAGCAACAAATCTCTTTTGGAATTTTTCAACTCTACCTGCTGTATCTATAAGTTTTTGTTTACCTGTAAAGAAAGGATGACAATTTGAACATATTTCTAATTTTATTACCGGCTTTGTTGATCTTGTTTTAAATGTATAACCACAAGCACATGTTACTGTTGATTCTACATATTTTGGATGAATTCCCTCTTTCATTTTCTTTAATACTCCTCTAATTGTAAAATTTTATCTACTTATTATGCATTTTTATTAAATTTTAGTCAAGTGCAAACTACAATTTATAATTTATAATTTAAAATTTATAATTAATGTGTTTTTTGCAAAGCAAAAAACTATTATTTTAACAAAAATTGCTCAGCAATTTTTACCGATATTGTACATTGTAAATTGTATATTATAAATTGCCGTTCCCGCAGGCAGGACAATCTTTGTCTGCCGGCGGTAACTTTATTTTCCTGAATTCCGAAGTTAAAGCATTATATGTGAGTAAATAACCGGTAAGAAGTTCCCCTATCCCCAATATATATTTTATTGCTTCCGTCGCTTGCAATGTGCCTATTGTTCCCACAGCTGCACCTAATACACCATCCGTAGAACAAGAAGAAACACATTCTTTTTTCGGAGGTTCTTTAAATACACATCTGTAACAACAACCTTCGTTTGGAACATAAGTCATAAGTTGTCCTTCAAAACCTACAATTCCCGCATGAGAAAACGGTTTTTTACCCTTCACACAAGCATCGTTTATTAAAAATTTTGTTTCAAAGTTATCTGTTGCATCTATAACAAAATCATATTCGGAAATAACTTTGGAAATATTATCGGATGATATTTCGGTATAAATATTTACTTTAATGTCCGGATTTAAATTCGTTATTGTTTCTTGTGCGGACTTTATTTTATCTATACCTGTTTTATTTGTTTTATGAAGAATTTGCCTGTTAAGATTTGAAAGTTCAACTTTATCTTTATCGGCTATACCTATAGTTCCTATACCTGCAGCAGCCAAATACATTGCCGCAGGAGAACCGAGTCCGCCCGCCCCGATAACAAGAACTTTGGATGATAAAAGTTTTTCCTGCCCATTTATCCCGACACCTTTTAATAAGATGTTTCTTGAATATCGTTCAAGTTGTTCGTTAGATAAAGACATTTGCACCTTCTTCTATTTGTGTGCTTTTTTCTTTGCAGCTAAAACAAACCCTTGAAATATCGGATGCGGCTTTGTAGGTCTTGCACCGAACTCAGGATGAAATTGAACCGCTATATAAAAAGGATGATTTTTAATTTCGACTATTTCGGGTAATACTCCTTTATGATAGCCGGAAACATCAAAACCCACTTTTTTGAACATATCAATATATTTGGGGTTCATTTCATATCTGTGTCTGTGTCTTTCCACAATTTTATCCGTCTTATAAAGTTGATGAGCCAATGAACCTTTTACCAAATCAGACTCATAATTGCCGAGTCTCATTGTTCCGCCCAAATATTTTACATCTTTTTGTTCGTCCAACATTTCTATTACCGGATAAATCGTTTTAGGATCTATTTCCGTAGAGTTTGCATTTTTAAATTTTAACAAATGTCTTGCGGCTTCAATTACACAGCATTGCATACCTAAACATATTCCGAAGAACGGAACTTTGTTTTCTCTTGCAAATTTTATTGCTGCGATTTTTCCCTCAATTCCTCTCATACCGAATCCGCCCGGAACCAATATTCCGTCTAATGTTTTCAATCTTTTGATTAAGTTTTTATCTTCGGAAGAAATGTATTGAATATCCAAATTAACTTTTGCTTCCATAGCGGATATTTTTAAAGATTCATCTATGGATTTATAAGCATCTTTTAAATCCGCATATTTTCCGATAACACCTATTTTTACCGTCTTATAATGTTTTGTGTCTTGCTTAACATATTTAAACCACTTGTTACTGAATTTTACTTTGCTCTTTAAGTTAAGTCTTTTTAAAATGAAAGCATCTACACCCTGCTCGTGCAAAGATTCCGGAACATGATAGATAGAAGAACAGGTTCTTGCTTCAACAACCGCTTCTTTCGGAACATTACAGAACAATGAAATTTTACCTTTCATTGAATCATTTATCGGATATTGAGTCCTGCATATAATCATGTCGGGAATGATTCCCACTTCTCTTAATTTGTTAACGGAATGTTGTGTAGGTTTGGTTTTAAGTTCTTTTGCTCCCTCGATATAAGGAACAAAAGTTAAGTGGATACTCATAATATCTTCTCTTTTTTGTTCCAACATAAATTGTCTTGTTGCTTCAATAAAAGGAAGACCTTCTATATCTCCTATTGTTCCGCCTATTTCTATGATTGTTATGTCCACCTGTTTATCAAAAGCTATAAATCTTTTCTTTATTTCGTTTGTAATATGAGGAATTACCTGAACAGTTCCTCCGTTATATTCACCTTTTCTTTCTTTGTTTATGACGGTTTGATAAATATCTCCGGATGTATTTGTGTTTGCTTTTTTTGTTACTATATCCAAAAATCTTTCGTATGTTCCCAAATCCAAATCAGCTTCGGCACCATCGGCAGTAACATAAACTTCTCCATGTTGAAAAGGATTCATGGTTCCGGGATCCACATTTATATAAGGATCCATTTTTATCATATTTACTTTATATCCGTGCAACTGTAAAAGTCTTCCGATACTTGCACCTGTTATACCTTTACCTAAAGAACTTACTACTCCGCCCGTCATAAAAATATACTTCATAATATGTTTTTCTCCTTATAAGAGAGAAGGGGACTCAAAGAATATTATAAAACAAATATCTTTTAAGTCCCCCTTCATTAAAATTAATTTTAGATATATTATTATTTTTTTTTATGGTTGTCAAAAGAAAAATAACTTTTATATAATAGAGACAATAAAATAAATTTAATTAAAAGAGAGGCTATTAAAATGGTTAATTATAAAGTAATTAACATGAACGAGTATTACAGAAAAGATGTTTTCAGACATTTCGCTCAAACAAAATGTTCAATTTCCATGACGGCAAGAATAGATGTTCAAGCCTTGTATGATTATTCAAAAAAAACCAACACAAAGTTTTATATAAATTTCTTATATTTGTTGGCTAAAACTTTAAATTCAAGGGAAGACTATAAGTTGGCATGGTTGCATCAAACAAATCAATTGATAGTTTATGATAAAATAAATCCCACGCAATATATTTTTCATGAAGATACCGAAACATGCACACCGGTTTACACCATATATGATGAAAATTATAAGAAGTTTTATCAAAATGCAAGTAAAGATATTGAAATGGCGAAAAAAACACACGGGTACGGTCTTGATATGTTAAATCATCCCAATTGGTTTGATGCTTCCTATATGTCGTGGATTTCTTATGACTCTTTAAATGTGGAACTTCCGGACGGTTACTTGTTTTTTATGCCGATAATTAATTGGGGAAGATACAGACAAGAAAACGGAAGACTTGTTATGCCTTTAACAGTAAGATTGAATCATGCATCGGCAGACGGATACCTTTTGGCAAGAGTTTATAAAATTTTGGAAGAAGAAATTAATAAATTCTGTAAATAAGAAATTATTGATTGCTATATAAATTTAATTTTTGAGTTTCCATTAACAATTTATATTTGTCACTCTTTTTAAGAGCTTCTCTAAGGTTGGTTTTTGTTATTTGTTGCAAATCTCCGTCGTCAAGTTTTCTTAAAATTTGAAATTTCGGATAAACGGATGCATTGTTTTGTAAATGTACCACAAGATTTTGTTCCGGAACATTAAGTATGCTGTGAGGAACACTTCCCACTATAATATCCGAATAATTTCTTGTATTTTGAAGTGCAGTAATATCAAAATGGTCCATATCTCTGTAAGCTATCCATTTTATGTCTGTATTGTGTGAAAGTCCTAACTCTTTTAATATACTGTAAGCTTCTTTTAAAGAAATAGATCCTTCCCCTCCCAAAATCAAAATGTCTGCTTTATCTCGGAATTTAAAGTCTGTGAATTTATAAGGATCATATTTTATGTTATGTTCTTGTAATTTGTATTGAAGATCTTTTATTTCACTAAGTTGCTGTTTTATTATTGTTTTATATCTTTCGTTTTCTTTTTCGGTATGTTCATAATATTTACTGAATCCGGACTTAACACTTGTAATTTGTCTGTTATGCTCGGATTTCAATAATAAAATTTGTCTTTCAAATTTTTCTTCAAGCTCTTTTTCTTTTTTTAATATATCTTCTTCCGATAAATTTTCTTGCTGAGCTATTTGCTTTTTTTGTTCTTCGAATTGTTTTGTTATTTTCTTTAATCTAACGGTATATCTTAAGTTTTTATATCGCAAAATACTCAAAGATCTGTATAATTCATAGAGATTTTTTAATGCAAAAGGAACGATAAACATCAGTATAATAAAAATTATCCAGAAATTAAAAACTTGTTCCCATTTTCCGACATTGAAAAAAGTGTCTTGAACCCATTTGTTCCACGAGAACTCTCTGTTTTCAAAAATATCCGGTATTGTGTTTAAGGATATGCTTCTTATTAAAGCTATATACCAATAAGGTTTATATTTATAAACATAAGTATAGGTATAAAAACTGTCCTCAATGAAGACCATCTTTTTTATCTTTTTTTCTTCATAATATTTGTCATCCCAAGGAACTATTTCATTATATTTGTATTTTGTTTGTATCAAAATATTATTTTTACTGTCTCTTACTTCCAACCAATGTTTTGTATATAAATTATTAAAATATTTAAGTCTTTTATTTGCATATTCGTAAGAATACAAATTTATAAAATTGTTTAAAAATAAAGGATTGTTTAACAGTATGTTGTTTCTGTTCACATTGGTTAAAAAATTGTTCGCAAAATCAAAATCCGAATTGTTTGTATCATTTAAGGGCAAAATGTTTTCTTTAACCAACTGTTTATCATGTTTTATTATATCCGTAACAATATCGAATATTATATCGGTTTCTATGCTTATTTCTTGTTCTCTTCCGCTAAAATAAGAAACCCACCCTATCGAAAGCCATATTATGCTCGATATAATGAAAGATACGACTATTGAAGTGAATATTAAATGTTTTTTTAAGAAAAAATTTATAAAATTCATTTACATGCAAATATTAACATAAATTTAATATTTTATCAATGAATAAGTTTATAACAAATCTCTTTATTATTTGTTTTATTTTTTATAAAATATTATTCAATTTAAAAATTTAAGTTAATTTATTATAAGGAGATTTAGACCAAAATGGAAAGAGTGTACAATTTTTCTGCAGGTCCTGCCGTATTACCGGTAGAAGTGTTGCAACAAGCAGCTGACGAAATGTTGAATTATAAAGGTTCGGGAATGTCTGTTATGGAAATGAGCCATCGTTCAAAAACATATCAGGCAATTATCGATGAAGCAGAAGCGGATTTAAGAGATTTATTAAACATTCCTGCAAGTTATAAAGTTTTATTTGCACAAGGCGGTTGTTCATTACAATTTGCATCGGTTCCTATGAATTTAATGAGAAACGGAGTTGCAGATTATATTGTAACAGGTCAATGGGCAAAAAAAGCTTTCCAGGAAGCACAAAAATACGGAAAAGCAAACAAAATTGCAACATCTGAAGATAAAACATTTTCATATATTCCGGATTGTTCCGATTTGCCTGTGAGTGAAAATGCAGACTATGTTTATATTTGTGAAAACAACACAATTTACGGAACAAAATATAAAAAACTTCCCAACACAAAGGGTAAACCGCTAGTTTCCGATGTTTCATCTTGTTTCTTATCTGAACCTGTAGATATTACAAAATACGGTGTAATGTACGGCGGAGTTCAAAAAAATGTTGGCCCTTCCGGTGTTCAAATTTTAATAATCAGAGAAGATTTAATCGGTGAAGGTCCTGCTATTGCTAATACACCTACAATGATGAACTGGAAAATTCAAACAGATAACAAATCTTTGTATAACACACCTCCGACATACGGTATTTATATTTGCGGATTGGTATTTAAATGGATTAAGAAACTCGGCGGACTTTCAAAAATGAAAGAAATGAACGAAGCAAAAGCAAAAATCTTGTACGATTTCTTGGATTCAAGTAAATTGTTTAAAGGAACTGTTGTTAAAGAAGACAGATCATTAATGAATGTTCCTTTCGTTATCGGTAACGAAGAAATGGAAGCAAAATTCATAAAAGAAGCAACTGCAGAAGGTTTGACCAGTCTTAAAGGTCACAGAACAGTTGGCGGTATGAGAGCTTCAATTTATAATGCAATGCCTATTGAAGGTGTTAAAAAATTAGTTGCATTCATGAAAGATTTTGAAAGCAAAAATTCATTATAATTTTTGGTATGATAAAAAAGGGACTTGGAAAAAATACCAAGTCCCCTTTTTTTTATTGTTGTTTTAAAAAATTTATATTAAAATATATACGATATGAATAAAAAAATAAAAGTATTATTATCTATTGTGATATTTTGTGTCGTTTATTTTGCTGTTTTATATATTTTTCAAATTAATTTTTTGTTCAATCCCGACACAAATTACAAATCTCCTAAAGAAGCAGGGTTCGATATGTTTACGGAAGAACCTGTAACTGCTAAAGACGGTACACAAGTAATGACTTGGTATTATGAAGGAGATACAGATAAACCGTTAATATTGTATTTTCATGGTAATACCGGTTTAATGGCAAGGTTTGCCCCCGCTATAACAAAACTCACAAATGAAGGTTATTCCGTTGCCATGATGGAATATAGAAGTTTTGGAAATACTGAAGGCAAAATCTCACAAGAAACGATTTTTTCGGATGCTGTTTCTTTTTTTGATTATTATAAAAATAAAACCGATAAAAAAATTATTCTTTACGGATACTCTTTCGGCTGTGCTTTTGCAATGGGACTTACGCAACACAGAAATCCGGACGGCATTATTTTGACAGCTCCGTTTTCGTCTCTTTATCAGGAAGTAAAAGAATATCCTGTTCCGTTAGCTTTTTTGGTATTAAAAGATAAATATCCGTCTGATGAGTATATTAAAAATATAAAGTGTCCTATATTAATAATACACGGAACAGATGATAAATTAATAGATAGTTCTCATTCTCAAAGATTATTTGATTTAGTGACGGTGGAAGCAAAGCAACTTGTTCTCGTAAAAGATGTAAATCATCACGATATTTTCTTTAAAGAACATAATGTTCCTGTAATTTTAAATTGGTTAGAACAATTCAATTAATAAATTTTCTAAAAAAGAGATGGTTGTTCATCTGTGTTTTCATAATTCGGATAAGAAATCTTTTTTTCTTTTAACGGGAAAGTAGATTCTATTTTTTCTAATATATTGTCTATATGCTTTTGATATACGGAATTTACATAAGAGCCTTTATAATGAGATTTTATTTTGTTATACAAGTGCGGTAATTTGTTTTTTACAAAATTCAAAAAATTTATTTTTGTTTCTCCTCTCAAATTTAAAATTGAAGTAACCGCAAAGTTTACATTGTTTTCTTGAGCAAATTTATATAACATACTCAAATTGTTGTAAGAATCTGTGAGTTCGGGTATTATAGGCATAATAAATATGCCGGTATTAACCTTCGTCTTTGAAAGTTCTTTTAGATTATTAAACCTTTCTTTTATGGTAGATGCCCCCGGTTCTATAAGTTGTCTGATTTTCTCATTTATGGTTGTAATGGTACAAGCAACATTTACCGGAACAAGTGTTGCAAGTTCGGCAAACAAATCAAAATCTCTCAGTATAAGTTTAGATTTTGTAGATAAACTTACAGGCACTTTATATTTTATACACAATTTTAAAATATCAGGCATTAATTTATATTTCTTTTCTGCCGGCTGATAACTGTCAGTAACTCCACCGATGTTTACTAATTTTCGGTTCCATCTTTTTGAAGATATTTGTTTTTCAAAACATTCCACAATGTTTTTCTTTACATAAATTTCATCGAAAAAATCATCGGACTCCATATATTTATGAGAATATAATGCAAAACAATATTGGCATTTATGTTCGCATCCTCTGTAAATATTCAAATCCCAATTGAAAGGTAAGAATTTGCTGTTAATTCTGTTACAGGCGGTTTTGGAACTTATTTCTATATATTTAGACATAATTTAATTGTAAATTATAAATTGCCGTTTTATCTGTCATCCCGCACTTGATGCGGAATCTCTCTGTTCGTTGTTGTCGTTTCCATACATCCATACATCTATACACCCAGCCTTCCATCCCTCTGTCGTTTGTCGTTCATTATAAATTATAAATTGCCGTTAAAAGTATGGGGCTAACCTTGCTAAAATTCCGTCAGTATAAGAATTTTCCCCTAAAAGAGTTTTCCTTATTGAAATGACTTCTTCTATGGAAACGGGTTTTAAATGTGCAACTTTATTTCTTAGACTTCTGCATTTTTGCAAACTTTTATATTCTTTGTTGCTTAAACCTGCTTGTTCTCTTATATCTCTTATGCCGTTATCCAATATTTTTTTTGGATCAATTTTGTTTTGTATGTTTTGTTGTTCGTCCGGAACTTTTGTATCATCTTGCTTTTCGAATGTTTCCTCGCCGTATGCACTAACCATAACTATTCTTTCAAAAGCTTTTACATAACAATTTGCTATTGCTGACGGTTCCAGTGCCTTTGTATCTTTGTATTTGTTGAATAAAAATTCTCCCGTAGCAACATATTTAACCATAACCGGATCATATATGAAATTTTTAAAATCTTTAAAGGCAGCCTTTATTTCTTCTTCGATCTTGGTTATTTTTGAATTAAAATCCTTTTCTTCTTCCAATTTCTTTAATAAAGCGGAATACTTATTGTTCAACAGCTTTTGTTCCGAAATATGTTTTTTTAATATTGTTCTCTTGAAAACAATATATGCAATAAGTACTATTACCGATATAAATATTAAATAAGCCAGAACGAAATGTAAATTGTATTCCAAAATAAAATTTAAAGTTTTAGGATTTTTAGTACAAATACCGAGCAATCTGTCTACGGATATAAAATCCTTGTTCTCTATAATCCCTAATATTCTTACTTTTCTTCTTATTGAAGCGTAATCTCTGTCATGAGCTTGTATAAAAGAAATGGTCTCATTATCTTTAAACAGTTCCAATATTAAGTTTTTTATATCGGAAACCAATTGCGGATTTTCTTTTTTTATTTTATCATTTACCCATAGGGGATCGTTAGGTATTTTAGAATTTATCTCAAATATTTTTATTGATGGATTATTTTCAAATAACGGATCATCATCAAGAAGACCGTAAAAAGAACAACATGCATCCCATTTATCCTCTAAAACATATTCGTAAACATCTTCTGCACTATTAGAATAGTCGTTGGAAAATTCTTTTCCTAAGTAAACGCCGTTTTCTATTAAAAATAGTTTTGGATATAAATATCCTGAAGCGGAATTCGGGTTTGTAAAATAAAATTTTTTATGTTTTAAATCTTTAATATCATTTATGTCTTTGTCCGTTCTTGCAAGTATAACAGGTGTATAATCAACTTGCCACTCATTATTAATTTTATAAACGGATTTTAATATAACAGTATCCGACAATGAAAGAACATAAGTTAACGGAGAACCTTTATAAAAATCACTGTTTCCCCTGAAAAGATCTATTACAAATACATCGTAATCCAAAATTTTTATTATTGCTTTTTTATTAAGTTTTTCTTTTATTGCATTTGTTATTTGTTCACTATAATTTGCAAAATCATCACCTTTTAAAATTGCAATACTGATTTCACCGGATTCTTTTTGTGCAAATACATTTACACTAAAAGAACAGCAAAACAATAATATTGGAAATAATAAAATTTTTAATTTGTTCATTGTGAAGTATTTTACTAAATTTTAGTCATATTTACTATAAATATTTATATCTTAAAAGATGAAATCGTTTTGCCAAATATAAAAAAGTTAACAATAGTTATAAATTTTTCTGTATTTTATGAAATAAAATATGCAAACTAATATAGACAAAAATTCCGCAACGGGAATAGCCAACCAAATTCCGTTAACTCCTAACACTAACGGTAACAACAATATTGCCAAACTTAAGAATAAGAATGTTCTAAGGAACATGATTATTGCTGCTGCTTTTCCGTTGGAAAAAGCGGTAAACATTGCTGCCGAAAAAATGTCTGTTCCGGTAAACAAAAATGAAATTGCAAAAATAAAAAATCCTTTTAATGCAATATAAAACACATGTGAGTTTTCTTTTGCGAAAAAAGTTATTATGTAAGGAGCAGCCGGTAACGATAAGAAACAAATTAAAACCGAAGACAGTATTACAAATATCATACTTGTTTTAAAAATATTTTTTAGTTGATATGTGTTTTTGCTTCCGTAATTATAACTGAATATCGGGGCAACACCCGAAGAATATCCGTAAAAAATGGAAGTTAAAATAAATTCCGCATAAAGAACAATCGTTATTGCCGCAACACCGTCTACGCCTATATATTTCATCATTTCTATGTTGAACAAAAAAGTTGTTACAGATACCGCTAAATTTCCTATAAATTCCGCTAACCCGTTATAACAGCTTTTAACAACAGCAAGCAAATTTGAACCGGGTTTAACAAAATACAATGTACCTTTTTTATTGAATGTGAAAAAGAATACTCCTATTGAAATTTGCGAGATAAAACCTAAAACCGTTCCGTAAGCAGCACCGGAAATTCCCATACCCATTAAAACGATAAAAATATAATCAAATATAATGTTTGCTATTCCTCCGGTGACAGTAGTAAATAACCCCATTTTAGGTTTTCCGGCTGCAATGAAAAAAGAATGAAATATCATTTGCAGTATGCACAACGGAGAAAAAATTAAAATAGGAACAATATAGTCGTAGCAATATTTGTAAATTGAATCATTTGAACCTAAAATATAAATTATAGGTTTTATAAATATTAAGCATATTACGGCAAAAATTAAACCGATTACAGCCGAAGAAACGACTACTAAAGAAAAGTATTGTTTAGCCTGTTTATCTTTTCTTTCTCCCATCTTTTTTGCAACTAAAGCACTGCCTCCGGAAGCAAGCATACTTGAAATTGCAAATAACATACTGAATAACGGATAAACAATATTTATTGCGGCAAAAGCATCGGTATTAACAAATCTGGAAACGAATACCCCGTCCACCATTACATATAACGATACAAAAAACACCATTATCATTGTCGGCAGTGCAAATTTTATCAAACCGAAAAAATTAAAATTTTGTGCTAATTTATTTTCCATAATGTTAGTATGATACCAAAAATGGTAAAAGAATAGAAGACAGAACAGCAAAGTAAACAGCCTGTCGAATTTAAAATTTCAACAGGCTGTCGTATAAAATAAGTACTTGCTTTTCTTAACAATTTCTATGCGGCTGAAAGCAGTGCATGAATTTGTTTTGTGTCCATACCATCAATTCCTCTTTCCAATAGGGCACTATCAACTTGTAAACTTTCTGCCAAAAGCAAATCTATTATTCCGCTTATAGCAACACTATCATTTGTATTCTTTTTTAAATCTTCTTTGAATGCTTGCATTATCATATCTGCCGTAATAGTTGTATTTGGATTTTGCTCTTTTAGAATTTTTTCTTTTCTTTCCGCAGCTGATTCTCCGACATTAACATCATAACTCGTATGTGCCAACATTCTATATTCTACAAGTCTTTCCATAAGTTCGTTCATGTTATCTATTCTGTCAATATTTTTAATATTATCTATAACCTTAGATAGTTCTATTACTTGCATAATTCCTTCTATTTTTTCCAACAATTCATCTTCTCTTCCGGTTAAACTTGTCGCATCTGTTATTCCAAGAAGTTCAGCTAATTTTATTTCTCCTTCACTATCAATAAATCCTCCGGCTACAATCAATGGTCCCATTTCTTTATTTTCTATTAAATCCCAAATAAAATCTACATTTTTTATCAGTTTGTTTAAGTCGGTTCCTTTGTTTAATTCATTAACTGCAAGATTTCTACCGGCTCTTATATTTCTTGCTCTTATTTTTGCAGCTTTCTGTTCCGGTGTATCGACAAACATTGCCTTGATTAGTCCAAGCATCGTAATACCATTTTCAGTTGTGTCTTCTTTACTTATTTCCCTTAAAATTACTCCGTCAAAAGCAATTGCTGTTCCCATATTAATAATAGCTTTGATATTATCGGATGTTAAAACTATATTTTCTTTTTCGTCTCTTAAAACATTTACAATAACATTTGACCAATCAACTTTTTGTCCTTTTTTCAAAGCATCAAGAGCTTCATTGTAGCTCATAATTTGTTTCTGCTCTCCTGTTGCTTGTTCTTTTACTGCAACATAAACACCTTCTTGCTTAATATTTTCTGCACCTTCACCAAACACGATAACATTCATTCCGTTTTCTTCTTTTGTTGCCAAATTTATCGCATTATTAATTTCCGTCGAATTTGCTGATGCAACATCTATCATGATATTTTCTATTCCGTTATTCTTAAGTTCGTTAATTACATCTTGCGTAACTTCTCCTGTTTTATAAATTCCAAAGATATTTGTTGTTTGAATAGTCATATTTCTTAATGCTTGAACTTTTAACTTTTCAAAATTTAACAATCCTTTTACCAATGCTCCATTTATGCTTTCTTCACTTGCCGCGAGGAAAGTACCATCATTAACATAGTCGTCAATTATATCTTCTTGTCCCTCAAGTAAAGAGGGCGAAACATAAAGAACATTTTTGTTTTTCTTTCCGATATTATTACTTGCTCTAAAATCGTCAAGAATACCTTTTATTGCATTTTTGCCGTTTGCTTTCTTTCCGGTAAGTTCTTCATATGTAATTGTTTCCAAGTTACCGCTTGTTTTTGCAAGTTCTATTAGAGCTTCTTTTCCTTCACCGTATACAACTTTTCCTGTTTCATCTGTAATAGATTCAGTTACGGAATTCAATAATATCATTTTTACTTTTATTCCGCTTTCCGCAAGAGCTCTAGCATCTTCTATTGCTTTTGCATCATTTGCATCAACTACCATTGTTGCGGTAGGTTTTAATTTAAATATTGATACTATTTTTAAAGAAGTTAATTGCAACCATTCGTTAGCTCTTTGTATCAATGTCGTTATTATCGGCTCAATATTGGTTGTTGTAGTTGTAGAAACTGTGCCTTCCGGTAATAAAGCAACGCCGTCTTTTTCTACTGAAATTCCGGTATCATCAATAACTATAGTCACATTTTCCAGAATCATGTTTCCATCTTCCATCGGGAATTTATATCCGTGCTCCGCTAAATATTCAGGTGATATTTCTACAAAATCACTTAATTTGTTTATAAGTTGTACTTTTTCCCCTCTAAGTGTAAGATGATTTGCTGCAATATTTCCTTCCGGAACAAATTCTTTAGCTTCATTTTTGTTGTATATCCAATAATAATATGCTGCCCATAAATATTCCGCACTTAAACCGGTTACGCCCAAAACATTTGTTTTTCCTTCAAGAACCAACTTGTTATTTTCAACATGTCCACTCAACAGATATTTTAAAATATCAAGTACAAATTTATATGGTGTAAAACCGGCTTCTTCTCTCTGTTCGGGGTTTGCCATTGCAATGGTTGCCATCTGTTTATTTTCGCCGCCCAATATAATATTCATAAAATTATTTAATTCGGGAGAAACCTTTCGTAACATTTCTATATTCATGTTTCCCCATAAAAATATTTGACCTATAGCCCATTCGAATTTTTGATAGCTACCCTTGTCAGATGTTATTGTAGGAGATGCAAATAATTGATAAACCTCTTCTTTCGTTAATCCTAAGATATCTTTTAAACCTATCAAAATTAATCCCATCAACACATTGTTAAATTGTATTCCGTTTGTATTAAAAGGCTGTAATCTAATCTCATCCGAGCCTTTTATATCATATTTATCCATAAGTTTTATTAAATTTTCAAATATATCGGCATCTTTTTGTTTTCCGTCTTCTTTAGCTTTTTCTGCAAGTTTTTTTAATTCTTCTTTAGATATTTTTTCTAATCCATACAATTCAAATAATTTTAAGAAGGAATTTTTATCCATCTCGTTTTTGTCGGAGACATTTCCTCTTTCAAATAAATAAGCAAAATCATATACCATATCATCCGTGATATTTGCATCTGAAATCTTTGAATTTTTAAACAATTGATTGAACCAATTTATCCAAGATAAAAATTTAACGGATAAAGACATAAACTTTCCGCCTTTAGAATCAACATCGGTTGCAGTAACAGCTGTCATTGTTCCGGCTCCAATTCTTCCTGTAGGTGCTGAATTTAATCCATCACCATTACCGAAAAATAATTCTCTGCCATATTTCTTTATCAAATATTCAACTTGTTCTCTTGTTATCTTCGAGATATCAATTTTTTCATTAGATAATATTTGCTCAATTTGAGGAACTACCGAATCAAAAAGTGTAAAGAATACCGTTCCGTGCCCTCCCGGATTTATATTATCAAAATCCAAACATAAACCGCCATTCGCTCCCTTTTTCCACGAATAATATCTTTCTTGTAACAATAATCCACCAGCTTTATCAGCAGTTTCACCCGGAATAATTGCTACAGACCCTTCACTAAAAGTTTCGGTTAATTCACTCTTTAAAGCACTTTTTATTGAGGATAATGTTTTTATTGCATTTTCTTCACCACCGGGGCCTACTATTTGTAATGCTCCTACACCATCATGACTATTCATTTCTTGCATTTTAATATCCATGATAGTAGCAATAAAGTTTAAATCAATTTTTTTGCTTAATTTTTCTATTTCTTCTTTGGTCAAAGTCTCTTCATCCTCAAATAACTTATTTATAATGTTAATGATTTCATTATCGCCGGATTTTTTTGCTTCATTCATAGCTGCTACAAAACTATCTTTTATTCTTTCGAAACCCGTATCGGAAGCCTTACCTGTTAAACTTGGAACCGAGATTTTATTTGAGCCCGGAGTTTCTTCCAATGTTGTTTCTCCATTACTGTTTACAAATATTTCTTTTTTTAATTTGTTATCTTCATCATAGAAATGAAGTGGATTGATTTTAATAAATCCATTCCTTTTCAATGCTTCCAAATCGTTGCTCGTCTTTATATCTTTACCAAAAACATCATTATTTCTTGCCATTTTTAATAACAGACTTATAGCTTCTCCATCTCCGTTCGCTTTTGCATTTTCTAATGCCGTATTAAAATTGTTAAAAGCAAAGATAAAAGGTTCTCTTCCTTTCACACTTTCACCTAATCCACCATTTAAATACATATAAACAATTCTGCTTATGTTTTTCGCTTCATTGTATTCTTGTAAATAATCGTAACTTAACAAAGGCGAATCGCCTTCTTTTACGGCATAGGGTGTTATATTTCCATTTTGAAAGGAAGGTTCTTTTTCCAAACCTAATAAACCAAAACCGGCTTTTGTTTGCAATTCAAATACTGTTAAATCTATCTCTCTATAGTTATAGTATGAACTATATACCTTTTCTTTGTTCTTGTTAATGGAGAAAACAAAGTAACCGTGTAAAGCTAATGCTTTCTTTAATTCCAATATTCTTGATATATTTAATTCGTCACTATTACTTTCCAATATTTCCATTGCATCCATAGCTTGTTCCAACTTTTTCATTTCCGGAAGGTTTGCTAATTCAGTTGTTAATTTTGCCAATAGTAAACTATCATTATTCTTTTTTGCAGTTTCTATGTCAGCTTTTAAAGTTTTAACTTTTTCCGAATTACTAAAGGCATTCATAGCTTCTCTTAAATTGTCAAAATCTTCTCCAAGAGAAACTTCAGTTTCTCCTTTTGTTTCCATTTCATTAATGGCAAGTAATATTTCACTTGCGGCTGCTTTTCCTGCTTTTTGGAAATTTCCATCAGCATCTTCTACATTAATAATATGAATACCGAGCTTACTTAAATTTACTTTATCACCTTCTTTTACATCAATCATCCTTTTTAACAAATCTTTAATTTCTTTATCTAAATTCTCTAAGCCGCCATGCTTTGCTTCCAATAGATCATATAACCCTTTTTCTGCTAAATTGCCTGCCTTACTCTTATCAAGAACAAGCATATTCTTGCCGTTCTCATCTGTCTTAACTTCTGTTATAACACCCTTCTCTATTAAATCCAACAAGAATAAAAAGTATTCTACCGAGTTGTTTATAGGTCTCTTTTCTGTTATTGCAGGAACTTCTTGTGCAAGCATTTTGCTGCTGATTAAAAATATTTCATTGCCTGCATCAAGTGCATTCAATAAATCGTTCTTTATTGAAACGCCTCTTCCTCCAATAATAAAGGCAATGTTTTTTGAATTTCTGTTGTTTGTTGCTGCCATCGCTTTAGAATATGTATCTCCATCTGCAGCAACAAATTTCGTCACTTCCGCATATTCTTCCAAGCTTAGTCCTTTCGTGAAAAGATCTTCATTTCTTCCGTCATCAAAATAATCCTTATATTTCTGCATCTCTTCAACATTAGGAAACTGTCCGGTCTGTATGTATTGTAAGTATTCGGCCGCAGTATTGTATACCATCATAGCATTATAAGCTTGTGCCAAAATCGTTGATATCGCATCTATACTGCCACTCGAAGCTGTAGGAGATGAATTTATTCCAATCGCATCTTGTCCAAACTTCTTCTTGAGTTCTCCAACCACACTACCCATTATTGCAAAAGCAACTTTATTATATGAAGGACATTCCTTAGAATCCGAATACCCTGAAATAGATAAGAAATATAGTACACTCGCATATGCCTTCTCTACTTTCTCTCTTACCTCTTTTGCATCCTTTATCTCATAAATATGTAAAACTTCTTTCTTTAAATTCCAATATTCTTCCAACTCTTTAAGACTTAAACTGTCTAAATCTTTCCCTCCTTTTATACCAAACTCTCCAAACTTTTTCTCTATTTGAGCAAGCGCTCTCGTTGTTCCTCTTGAAAGATTTTTTAAATTACCTAAAAATGAAATATCTACCGCATTTATCTTTGCAGTAAGGTCTTCCCTTAACTTCTGCTCTAACTCTTGTTCCTCTGCTTTTTGTTCCTTTCCGATTTGGAGCTTAGCCCATTTAAATTTCGGTGCTAAAAGATTGTGAGCGGTATGGAGCACAAAATCTGTAAGAAAATAACAAGCAATGGCAGCTAAACCGAGGTTCAAAAATAAGGATAATCCAACAGTAATACCAATATTAACAGCAGATATTATTCTTGCATTCCTTACTCCTATTTTCTGTCGCTCCGGTGTTTTCCACTGAGGGTGTAATTTTATAAGTAGTTTAGGTGCAATCCAACCAAGGGAAGTCATCCAACCTACCTCCGGTATTACCGCTATTGCCACACCTAACGGTGTTTTAAGAAAAGCTTTTCCGAACAATTTTGTTAATAAATTTGTTACAAAATCTGCTTGAAGAAGTGTCGGTGAAGTACTTTCGGTCGGAACATAGTTTATTGGATAACCTGTCTGTTCGTCTATGTTAACTAAATAAGGTTCATCTATGTTTACAACCAAATATCCGTCTACTCCTGCCGGTTTCGTCTGTGTTTGTCCGGGTCCCCAAGATTCAGGTGCCGCTATGGTTACTTCATCTTCAACTCTGTACCCCAAGTCC
>JAFXSD010000029.1 GCA_017525905.1 Elusimicrobiota bacterium
ACACTGTAGTTGTTGCAGAAGATGCAAGTTTAACAACCGATGCAAGCGATATAGAAACAACGATAGGAATAACAAATAACGGTGATTTAATATTTATCGGCGGAACCAACAATAATGAAATTACAGGTGACGGTGATTTAACGATAGAAGGATCTGTAACAAATAATAACAGTATAGAACAAGATACAATATTAATAACAAAAGACGGAAGTTTAGTAACGGATGCAGACAATTTAGTAACGGATACAGAAGTAAGAAATGTCGGTGAATTAGAGTTTACCGGCGGAACTAATGAAAATACAATAACCGGTGACGGAAGCTTGAAAGTTTCCGGAGATGTAGCAAACGAAGCAAGTGTTAAACAGAGTGAGATAGAAATAACAGAAGACGGAAGTTTAGTAACGGATGTAAATAATGTAGTTGCTACTGACGGAATAACAAATGATGGATCATTAACATACACAGGAAACAGTACAAATAAAAACGAGATAGCAGGAGACGGAGATTTAACTATAGACGGAACAATAGAAAATGCAACGGGAACATCCATAGATCAAAATTCGGTAACTGTAAATGACAGCGGCAGCTTAACGGCAAATGCGGACGATATAACAACAGATTCCGGAATAGTAAATGAAGGGACTTTGACTTACACCGGCGGAACAAACGAAAATAATATCAGCGGTGAAGGCAATTTAGTTGTAGACGGAATCGTAGAGAATGTAACCGGAACAACCATAGAACAAGAGAAGATAACAGTAGAGGAAGATTCAACATTTGTAACCGATGCAAACGATTTAGATATAAGTGATAACATAACTTTGGCCGGAGATAAAACAGTATTGAATTTAAAAGATGAACAAGATGCAGAACTTGAAACAACAATAACCGGCTCAGGAAAGATAGTAAAAGAAGGCGAAGGAACAGTAACATTAAGTGGCAACAATGATTATGCAGGAACAACAACAATAACTGATGGCGCTATAGCAATAAGTTCTGCAGATAATATCAGCGAAAACACGATATATATGGGCGGCGGTAAATTGATAATTGATAACGATACAGAAATGGAATTAGGAAATGAAATTATGGGAACGGATCACAACGATGTGAATATAGAAGCAACCGGTGAAAAAGTAACATTAACCAACGAAATATTCGGAAATGAAAATTTAGTAAAAACCGGCAGCGGAATAATAGAATTCCAAAGTGAAACAAATTCTTATGCAGGAGATACAAAAATAGAAGAAGGCGGAATAATAGGAAATACTGCAAATATTAAAGGAACCGTAACTGGCAACGGAGAAGGTACAAGTGTTGAATTTAATGACGATGGTGATGATGTTACATTGAACACGATAGAGAATATCGGATTATTTGAAAAGACCGGTTCTGCAACAATGACAGTAGATAAAGATTTCACTGCATTAAATGCAAATATAACAGAAGGAACATTTGTAATAAATAATGATAGTGAAATGGGCGGAAGCGGAAGCACTTTTGAAGTATCCGATACAATGAGATTAAACGATTCAACATTGAAAGGTTACGGAAATATCAAGACCGGAGATTTGATAATAGGTGAAAATGCATCATTGGCACCCGGAAATTCAACAACAACATTTAAAGTAGAAGGCAATTTAAGATTTGAAGATAACGGAAACTATGATGTAGAGTTCGGACAAACCGATATGGACAGCAAAGGGCATTTTAACGATAATACACAAGTATCCGGTACAACAACTATAGGCGAAGATGCAACATTAACATTGAATAACTTGAAAGGTAAATATTATGTTGCAGAAACAATAGAACTAATAAATTCGGGAACATTGGAAGACGGATATGAATATAAAGAAGGAAACGTAGTATTTAATGATAATGACAGTTCCGACTTAAGACCCGGATATGAGACAAGAATATCCACAAGAGTATATACTGAAGGAAGTGCATTAAAGTTAGATTTACAAAGAAAGAGAAGTGAATATTCAGATACTTTAGAGTTTGAAAGAAGTCATAACGAACAGGAAGCTGCAAAAGCAATAGATGCCGTATCGACAGGAAACGACGGAGATATAACAATTCCGTTGGATGCAATGGAAAAGATGTTCTATTATCAAGATACATATGATATAGACGGATTAAAAGCGGCTCTTAACGATATAGCCGGTGTAATACATTCAAATGCAACGAATTTAACATTCTTTAATGCAAAAGCAGAACATGTATACGATAAGATAAAAGAAAGAACAAAAGATATATTGCCGTGCAACAAAGTACACGACAAAATATGGGCGGAATATTATTATAACAACTACAATGTAGACAAAGATGAAAACTCACCGAAACAAGAATTATCAGTGAACGGCTTCTTGGTAGGCTTTGATATGATAAATTCAAAGAATTGGACAATGGGAATAATGGGCGGATACGGAACAAGCGAATTGAAACAGAAAAAAGATAAAGCAGATATGAAAGATATAAACTTAGGACTTTATGGCGGATATGAAAGTGATAAATGGTTGTTAAAAGGAATGTTATTGGGCGGATATGAACAATATGATATAACAAGAAAAATAGCATTTATGGACAGAACAGCAACAAGTGAACATAAAGGATATAGCGGAGCATTGGATTTGGAAGCGGGTTATAAGATAAGCTTAAATAGAGATAACCAAGCAAAACACAGAATGTATTTGAAACCGTTCATAGGAGCAACAGGAAGTTACATGAACAACGAGGGATATGAAGAAAAAGGTGCGGATTCATTGAATTTAAAAGTTAATGATTATTCCGAATTTGCAGCAGAAGCAAGAGCAGGATTAGAACTAAACGGAAAAGTAAAGAGATTCGGATGGTATGTAAAAGCCGGAGCAAGACAGTTGTTAACTGAAGATTACAGAGAAATAGAATTATCCTTATTGGATTATGCAGATATTACTAAGATGAATATAAGAAGTGCAAAGAATGCAAGAACAACATTGATGGGCGGAATCGGAGCAGACTATGATTTATCTGAAAATTGGACAATATTTGCAAACGGATTAGGCAACTTTGCAGATGTATCCACAAACTATTATGCAAATGTAGGATTAGCATATAGATTCGGATGCAAGAATAACAAAAAAGAGATGATGGCAGATAATGAATATAATGCAGAGGAAGAAGAACTAAGAAAACAATTGGAAGAAGCAAAAGTAAGAGAAAGAGAGTTGCAGGATAAGATACAAGAACAAGAAGCAACTATTGTAAATGCTCAACAGGCAGAACAAAAGAAACAACAAACAATAAAGAAAATAAAATTGGATGAGAAACCTACATTTGTGTTTGGAACGGATAAATTGACCAGTGAAGGAAAAGCAAGATTGGAACAAGTAGTACAAGAAATTGCAAATTATCCTAATACAGATGTTTTAATAGAAGGTCACACGGATAATGTAGGTAAAGACGAGTATAACCAAAGATTGTCTGAACGCAGAGCTTATGCAATAGCAGTGGCGTTAAAAAGAGATTATAAAGTTAAAAACAGTGTTTTCATAACAGGTAAAGGTGAAAAAGAACCTATAGCAACAAACGATACAAAAGAAGGAAGAGCACAAAACAGAAGAGTAGCAATATCTCTTACTGCAGCAGAATAATTTTGAAATTCTGTTTTCCCCCGGTTGTGAATAACTTGTGGATAACTTTTGAAATTATCTATATTTAACGAATAAAAAGTAGATTATAGATAAAAGTTGATAACTGTTTTGGTTGTTATTAAAATAAAAAAAGTTGTTGACAATATTTTGTACCGATATTATACTTGATTTGCCTTTGGTGATACAAAACAAGCAAAACTTGTGGTACGGACTGCCATAACTGTCCCTTTCACCAAGGGCTTTTTTTTGGTTAAATTATATAAGGGTTTTAAGTTTCAATATTATAATAAAAATGACAACGGCAGTATAAGTTATCAATAAATGACTACGATTACTTATGCGCTTTTTTCCACTCTTTTATTTGTTTCAACCTTTCTTTGTATTTTGATTCTAATCCCTGTTCGGTCGGATAGTAGTAGGTTTTATCCTTTAAAGAGTCCGGAAGGCACTGCATATTGGTAAGTTTATCTTTTGTATCGTGTGCATACTGATATCCTTTACCATAATTTAATTCTCTCATAAGTTTTGTCGGGGCGTTTCTTATTACCAAAGGAACAGGTTCTGCAAGATGTTGTTTTGCATCTTCTGCGGCAAGATGATATGCGGTATCCATAGCATTAGATTTCGGTGCAAGAGACATATAAACAACCGCTTCGGTTAAATGAACAGTACATTCCGGCATACCTATAAAGTGGCAAGCATGGTACGCTGCTACCGCGATTTCAAGTGCTCTGGGGTCCGCAAGACCTACATCTTCACTTGCAAACCTTGTAACCCTGCGGGCAACATATAACGGATCTTCGCCCGCTTCCAACATTCTTGCAAGCCAATAAACCGCAGCATCCGGATCTGAATTTCGCATAGATTTATGAAGTGCGGAAATTATATTATAATGTTCTTCCCCGTTCTTATCATATAAAAGATTCTTCTTGGAAATGCATTGTTCTAAAGTTTCCTTTGTAACGGTAATTTTTCCGTTTTTGTCCATATCGCCGTTTAAAACTACCATTTCCAAAGTTGAAAGTGCCGTTCTTGCATCTCCGTTGGCAAATTCGGCAATAATATTGAGCATATCGTCGGAAATTACAACTTTTTCTTTGCCGAATCCCCTTTTATCGGTAACTGCTCTTTGCAGAAGTTTTACTAAATCTTTAGTTTCTATCGGTTTAAAAACAAAAACTTTACAACGAGATAAAAGTGCGGAATTTATTTCAAAGGAAGGATTTTCCGTTGTTGCACCTATTAAAATAATACTTCCTTTTTCTACAAAAGGTAAAAAAGCATCTTGTTGAGCTTTATTAAAACGATGAATTTCATCTACAAACACTATTGTTTTTTGACCGAATTTTCTGTTGTTTTCGGCTTGAGCCATAACTTCTTTAATATCTTTTATTCCGCTTGTAACGGCAGAAAAATCTATAAATTTTGAATTTGTTTTGTTGGCAATTATTCTTGCAAGAGTTGTTTTACCTACTCCGGGATTACCCCAAAATATAATGGAAGAAACTTTGTCCCCTTCTATAAGTTTCCTTAAAATTTTGCCTTCACCAACCAAATGTTGTTGACCGACAAACTCTTCCAAATTTCTCGGTCTTAATCTCCAAGCTAAAGGTTGGTTGGTATTATCTTCAAATAATGTTTCTTCTTCCATTACTATTTTTCCGTTACATTTTTACCTGTAATATGTTCGCAATCCATTTCCAAACACATTACATTTTTGGCATACTTTTCTATCATTATATCAATTTCGGAGGTATCTTTTGTAAATTTTAAAGATAACTTTCTGCAAATTTCGATTGCTTTATTAAAATCTTCAACTATTTTTATTTTACCGAACACAACAACACTTTTAAAATACAGTGCCCAATGATCTTCTTTTTTATAACCCTTATCATAAACACAAAACGAAACTTTATTATGTTTTTTTATTGAATCTATTTTGTGCCCTTCTTTTGCACCATGAAAATAAATTTTGTTTTCCTGCCGGTTATAATAAAAGTCGATAGGAATACCGTAAGGATAATCATCATCTCCCAGTACGGATAATACTCCCCTGACTTCGTTATTTAATATTTCAACACATTCTTCTTGTGTTAATTGTTGTTTAAATCTTCTTAATGATCTGAACATTTTTATTTGCCTGAATTGCTATTAAAAAAAATAAATTTGTATCCCGTATTATCTTTTTGTAATTTTCCAATGCCGCAATTTAATAAATGTGCTCCGGCAATATATTTATCGGTATCGGCATAATCTTGCATAACTTTTTTCCTTGTAGACAATGCCTGTATCGGATCTGTATCGTAGGTTAAATATATATTCGGATCCTGGAACTGTATAGGTGCATGCAAAATATCGCCCCATACCAACATTGTTTGCCCTTCGCTTGTCACTTCAAACATTGTGTGTCCCAAAGTATGTCCGAATGCAGGAACAGATTGTATATAAGGCAATATTTTTTCATTTTGTTTAAACGTTTTGATTCTGTTCGGATATGCCAACAATATCTCGGAAGTTTTATTTGCATCAATTTCTTCTTGTGCAATATAAACATTTGCTTTAGGAAATGTTTTATTATAATCGTATATTAAACCTGCTATATGGTCGTAGTGCATATGTGTAATACATATGGTATCTATACTTTTCGGTTCAACATTTATACTTTTTAATGTATCCAACAAAACTTGTGCATTTATTCCCGTATCAAACAAAATTTTGTGGTCTCCCGTATCAACATAAAAAACATTTATTGCCGATTCCGTAGAATCTTTTTGGTTTAAAAATTCTTCAAGTTTTTTTTCATCTTTATAACGAAACAATTTTTTGTTATGATTCGTAGATTGTATTTTTATAGCCGTTACATCAAATTTACCGAGTTTCATATTCATGGTGTCTGCAGCAAATAAACCGGCTGTAAAAAACAACATTGCAATTATTGAAAACACTTTTTTCATACCAATTCTCCTTTAAAAAATATATATTATTTTAGACTGTTTTAACAGTAAATAGTATACAAATTATAAAAATATATTTTTAAATTGGCAATAAAAAAATCCGGAAAGGGAGGGATTCGAACCCTCGGTACAGGCTTTCACCTGTACACCGGTTTAGCAAACCGGCGCACTAGACCAACTATGCGACCTTTCCAGATTATCTCTTGATTATAACATAATTTAATTTTTTCTACAATTAAATTATATATTTAAAACAACACTATTTAAGCAAACCAGAAAACCAACCTTTTACTCTGCTAAAGAAACCTGCTTCTTCAGCTTTTGTTTCTTGTGTAGGTTCTATTGCTTTTGCTGCTGCTGTTTCTTGTGCTGCACTTGCTGCTGTTGCTACAACATCTTTTGTTGAAACGTCTTCAGATGTTGCAACTTTTACTGCTGCTGCCGTTGCTGCTGCTGTTGCCATTTCGGAAACAGTTGCGGAAGAATTTTTCATTGTTTTAACTGCAGAGCTAACTGCTCCTGCTTTTTCCAAAAGAGGAACAATTTTATCACCGTATTTTACATTGTTCTTTGCATAATCCAAAGCTGTTTTTCCCAAAACATCGGTTGCATTAACATTTGCTCCTTTGTTTAACAACAAACCTACTATAGCAAGTGATGAAGTTGTAGTATTTTCACAAGCTGACATCAATGCTGTTTTTCCTGTTTCTGCTGCTACTGCATTTACATCTACACTGCCGGTATTCAACATACTTTGAATAGCTGCGATACCGCCGGTTTTGCAAATGTCAACAAATGTAGATGAATCTGCTGCATAAACTGAAACTACCGACAAACTTACAAGTACTGCTACCAACATTACTAATTTCTTCATTTTACTTTACCTCTCCTTATCCTTTAATTTGTTTTATTTCTTTTATTATTGCAGGTATAATTTCATACAAATCACCGACCAATGAATATGTTGCCACTTGCATCATAGGACAATCTTTGTCTTTATTTATTGCAATAATCGTATCCGATGAGCTCATACCAACCATATGTTGAATTTGACCTGAAATACCGCATGCAATATAAATTTTAGGGGCTACCGTTCTGCCTGTTTGTCCAACCTGGTGAGAATAAGCTATCCAATCGGAATCCACCGCAGCTCTTGAGGCACCTACCGCACCGCCCAACAAATCCGCCAACTCTTTTATAAGTTTGAATCCTTCGGGATTACCTAATCCTCTACCGCCGGAAACTATAATATCTGCATCTGAAATATTGATATCTGCTGTTTGATCTTTAAAGAAACCTATAAATTTTGTTCTGTTAATAATTTTTTGTGCATCTATTGTTTTATTTATAATTTCGCCTGTTCTTCCTTCTTGAACTTTAGCTTCTTTAAACACTTTATGTCTGACTGTTGCCATTTGCGGTCTGTGTCTCGGTGTTAAAATTGTAGCCATTATATTTCCGCCGAAAGCAGGTCTTGTTTGCATTAAGTTTCTTGTTTCCAAATCCACTTCCAATGCCGTACAATCTGCCGTAAGACCGGTATAAATTTTTGCCGCAACTCTTGAAGCAAAAGATCTTCCTATATTTGTTGCACCCATAAGAACGATTTCGGGTTTTTCTTCTTTTATTAAGTCCGCAAGTATGCAACTATACGGATCATCTTGAAACTCTGCCAAGATGGGATCATCATATACATAAACTTTATCTGCGCCTCTGTTTATTAAATCCTGAGCTTTTGCCGATATATTTGAACCTATAAGTATAGCACTTAAAGGAACATTTAATGTTTTTGCAAGTTCGGAACCTTTATTTAAAAGTTCATACACTACGGAAGATATTTCACCGTGTCTTTGTTCGGCATAAACCCATACGCCTTTATATAAAGATTTATCTACGGCATCTTGAACTTCTTCTTTTTGCATTGCAATAGCGTTTACCGGGCAAGCTTGCACACATGAACCGCAAAATCTGCACTTTTCCGGATCAACTGTTGCTTTGCCATCTTTTAAAGATATTGCTCCGAACGGACAAGCAGCTTCACAAGCTCCGCAACCTACACATTTATCTAAGTCTATATTCAATTTATTAGCCATTTTTATTCTCCTATATTAAGCTGTTATCCACTAATTTCTTTACTAATTGTGCGGCAATATCTTGTGCTTCACCTTCAAATTTTTCGCCGCCGGTTCTTTGAGGCGGAGTAAAAATCTTTTTTACCTGTGTCGGAGAACCCGCAAGTCCGGTTTTTTTGGTATCTGCATTTATTGCTGCTGCGTTTAATTGTTTTATTACGGCTTTTTTTGCCGCCATTTTGCCTTTAAGAGACGGAATTCTCGGAGTGTTTATTTCTTTAACTACCGTAAGTAAGCATGGAACCGGAGCTTCTATTAAATCATACCCGTCTTCCATCATTCTTTGAACTTTTATTGAAGATTCCGTAACTTCTTCGATTTTTCTTACATATGCAACATGAGGAATATTTAACATTTCAGCTACCGAAGGCCCGACTTGTGCGGTATCACCGTCTGTTGCTTGTTTTCCGCAAAATATAACACCATAATCATTTATTGTTTTAATTGCGGTAGATATTGCATAAGATGTTGCCCAAGTATCTGCACCTGCAAATGCTCTGTCACCAATAAGAATTGCATCATCACATCCCCTTGAAATAGCTTCTCTCAAAGCAGATTCCGCTTGAGGCGGTCCCATGGTAATAACAGTAACTTTACCGCCGACTTTTTCTTTAAGTCTTACCGCTTCTTCTATGGCATATTCATCAAAAGGATTTATTATAGCTTCAACCCCTTCTCTTTTTAAAGTACCTCTTTCCGGATCAATTTGAACATTTGTTGTCCCGGGCACCTGTTTAATGCAAACGAGTATATGCATTCTATATCCTCCAATTTAATTTGAAAAACAAAAGAACAAGATAATATTATCCTTGCTCATATTCTTCAAATAATAACAAAAATGTAAATTTTATGCAATTTTTTAGATATTAAAACACTATACTTTTTGATATAAAAAATACTATAATATAGAACTTACTATACTTAATTATCGGAGTTTTATTTTGGCAAAAGAAAATGTAGGAATAGTTCAAACTAAATATTTCACTTTTGAAAACCTTGTTCTTGAAAACGGACAAAGTTTACCGCAGGTTACTATAGCTTACGAAACTTACGGAACTTTAAACGAGAAAAAGAACAATGCTATATTGATAACTCACGCTTTTACGGGTGATGCTCATTGTGCGGGTTTTCACGAAGGGGATAAAAAACCCGGTTGGTGGGATATGATGGTCGGTCCCGGAAAAGCTTTTGATACCAACAAATTTTTTATTATTGTTTCAAATGTATTGGGCGGATGTGCCGGAACGACAGGTCCCGAATCAAAAAATCCGGCTACCGGAATTGAATACGGAACGGATTTCCCTGCAATAACGATATCTGATATGGTAAATGCTCAGAAAAAGTTGGTGGAATTTTTCGGTATACAAAAATTATTTTCCGTTGCAGGCGGCTCTATGGGCGGAATGCAGGTATTACAGTGGGCAATGAATTTCCCGGAATTTATATATTCGGCAATACCTATAGCGGCTACTTTAAGATCCACCCCGCAACAAATAGCTTTTAATGAAGTCGGAAGACAAGCTATAATGGGAGATGTTGCATGGAAAAAAGGCCATTATTACGGTGGTCCGGAACCGGAAAAAGGTCTTGCCGTTGCCAGAATGTTGGGACACATAACATACATGAGTGACTATTCCATGCAGAAAAAGTTTCCGGTAAAAAGTCCCGAACCAAACGAAAATTTCGATTTTAATGCGGATTTTGAAGTGGAAGAATATTTAAGATACAGAGGAAGTTCTTTCGTAAAAAGATTTGATGCAAACAGTTATTTGTATTTATCAAAAGCAATAGACTATTTTGATGTTCAAAAAGATAACTTTTTGCCTGAAAACAAAAATTTGGATATTAAGTTTCTTGTAATATCATTTAAATCGGACTGGCTTTATCCTCCGTATCAGTCTGAAAATATAGTTAAATTTTTGAAAATGAAAAATCAGGAAGTTACATATTGCAATATATTTTCAACTTACGGACATGATGCTTTTCTTTTAGAAGTAAAAGATGAAACAAGACTTGTAAAAAACTTTTTGAACAAGTTGTACGATGAGGTTTTCGGTAATGGACAATAAAAACACTTTATTATCACATTTAAAAATAGCCGGAATCGTGACACCGAAATCAAAAGTTTTGGATTTGGGGTGCGGTAATGGCGATTTAATGTATTTACTTGAACAAAACAAGAAGGTAAATGCCCAGGGTGTGGAAATATCGGAAGATGCAATATATAAATGTGTAGAAAAAGGTCTGTGTGTTATGCATTCGGACATTGACGGTGCTTTGGATTTTTATAAAGAAGATACTTTTGATTTTGTGATATTAAGTCAAAGTTTACAACAGGTTACCAGAACAGATGAAGTTTTGAAACAATGTTTAAAAATAGGGAAAAAAGTTATTGTGGCATTCCCGAACTTTGCACATATAACAGTAAGAAGTAAACTTTTTTTCGGTGGAAGAGCTCCTGTTACGAAAGCACTTCCGTATGGTTGGAATGATACTCCGAATATCAGATGTTTAAGCATAAAAGATTTTGAAATTTTTTGTAAAGAAAGAAATTACAAAATAATAGAAAAATATTTTATAGCCAACAATAAATATTGTTATATACTACCAAACTT
The DNA here is from genome assembly GCA_017525905.1 of Elusimicrobiota bacterium. Lineage (GTDB taxonomy): Bacteria > Elusimicrobiota > Endomicrobiia > Endomicrobiales > Endomicrobiaceae > Ruminimicrobiellum. Next base: position 11,340 of record JAFXSD010000029.1, read on the forward strand.
ATTTGCACAACAGGCAATTTTTGTAATCACTAAATAAATCTCATAAAATATAGAGGATAACGATGGAAAAAGAAGAAACAAATCAAATACACAGATTTTGGCACAGTATTGAAATTAACGATGTTTTAAAAGAGCTAAACAGTAACAGCCACACAGGGCTTAAAGAAAGTGAAATTGCCGAAAGACAACAAAAATACGGTAAAAATATTTTAACTCAAAAAAAAGGCGACGGCCCGATAAAAAGATTTTTTTTACAGTTTCATAACAGTTTATTGTACGTATTAATTATTTCAGGTTTTATCACATTGTTTTTAAAACAGTGGGCGGATTGCAGTGTAATATTCGGTGTTGTGTTGGTTAATGCAATAGTTGGATTTATACAGGAATCAAAAGCATTGAAATCGTTGGATGCACTTGCAAAATCCATGACAACACAAGCTGTAGTTATGAGAGACGGTACAAGAATGCATATAGATTCTTCCGAAATTGTTCCGGGTGATATACTGTTTTTTGTTTCCGGAGACAAAGTTGCAGCGGATATAAAACTTATTTCGTCAAGAGAATTACAAATAAACGAATCAGCCCTTACCGGAGAATCGGTACCGGTAGAAAAAAATATAAACACTTTATCTTCTTCAACCGTTTTGGCAGACAGGAAAAATATGTTGTATGCATCAACACTTGTAACTTACGGCAGCGGTAAAGGTGTTGTTGTCGCAACCGGAGACAATACGGAAGTCGGTAAAATTTCACAACTTATTTCTTCTGCAGATGTGTTGGACACGCCTTTAACTCAAAGAATGGCAAAGTTCAGTGTCTTTCTTATATATTTAATTATGTCTATGGCAATAATTACATTCGGTGTAGGTATATACCATAACCAAGGTTGGGTATTGATGTTTTTAGCTGCTATAGGTTTATCGGTTGCCGCAATTCCGGAAGGACTTCCTGCCGCAATGACAATAACTCTTGCGATAGGCGTTTCGAGAATGGCTAAAAGAAAGTCCATTATCAGGAAATTACCTGCGGTAGAAACTTTGGGAAGCACAACGGTAATTTGTTCCGATAAAACCGGAACCCTGACTGAAAACCAAATGACAGTTGTAGAAATATTTACGGACGGCAATACCATAGATGTTTCCGGAACGGGATACAGTTTCAACGGACAACTAAAAGTTAAAAAAACAAATACCGTTATAGGCATAGAATATTCAAAATCGTTAAAACTTTGTTTGACTGCAGGTTACTTATGTAACGATGCAAAAATAATAAATATCGATGGAAAAAACGATGTTCAGGGAGATCCTACCGAAGGTGCTTTGATAGTTTCCGGAGCAAAAGCAAAACTTAACGATGAGATTGTGGAACAATTCCCGAAATTAGATACAATACCTTTCGAGTCTCAATATCAATATATGGCAACGTTACACGAAAACGGCGGAACAAATATTGCATTTGTAAAAGGTGCGGTGGAAAAAATTACAAACATGTGTTCATATATGCTCGATAAACAAGGCAATAAAATTCCTTTTGACAAAGAAGAAATTATTAAAGTTTCCAACGAAATGGCAACAAGAGGTTTAAGAGTTTTATGCTTTGCTTATGCGGATATGGACGAAAATCATAAACAGTTAAGACACGAAGATATAGCAACCGGTTTAACTTTTGTGGGCCTTCAAGCAATGATAGATCCGGCAAGACCGGAAGTTATAGAAGCCGTAAGAAAATGTCATAATGCGGGAATAAAAATTAAAATGATTACCGGAGACCACGCATTAACGGCTTCTGCCATAGCAAAATCCATCGGTATAATTAAAGGTGAAAATGCGGACTATACCGCTATAACCGGCAGCCAACTTGAACAGTATGATGATGAACAATTAAAAGAAATAGTAATAAAATATTCCGTATTTGCAAGAGTAACTCCCGAACAGAAGTTAAGACTTGTTAAAGCGTTGCAGGTTCAAAACAATATTGCCGCCATGACGGGTGACGGTGTAAATGATGCTCCTGCATTAAAACAGGCAAATATCGGTGTTGCCATGGGTATAACCGGAACGGAAGTTGCAAAAGAATCCGCTGATATGGTTTTGACGGATGATAACTTTGCTTCCATAGTTGCAGCCGTTGAAGAAGGCAGATGTGTATTCGACAATATAAGAAAATTTATTATTTGGACACTTCCTACAAACATGGCACAAGGTATTGCAATGATGACGGCAATATTTCTTAATATGTCCGAACTTCCTATTTTGCCCAAACAAATTCTTTGGATAAATATGTCAACGGCACTGTTTTTGGGAATGATGTTATCTTTTGAACCGAAAGAAGACGGAATAATGGACAGAGAACCGGTAAGCCCGGATATGAAAATCATGGACGGAATTTTTTGGTATAGACTCATAATCATAAGTGTTATAATAGTTACCGGTGTTATGGTATTATTTAATTATGAACTTGCACACGGTGCAACACTTGCACAGGCAAGAGGTGTTGCCGTATCCGTATTTATAGTATGTCAAAGTATGTATTTATTAAATTGCCGTTCAATGACAAAATCCATGTTCTCTCTCGGATTATTTTCAAATCCGTACATTTGGTTGGGCATATTTATAATGTTTGCTTCACAATTTGTGTTCTTATATGTTTCCCCGGTAAATACATTTTTCTCAACGGAAGGAATTTCTCTTGCTTCCTGGGGCAGACTTTTCATTATAGGTTTTATTATATATGCTGTCATAGGAACAAGTAAGTTTATAGGAAACATTGTCAGAAAGAAAAAATTATCTTAAACATAAGGGTTATAATTATTATGCAAGAAGAAATAATACAACAAATTCAAGAATTAAAAAAACAAAGAAAAGCCGTAATACTTGTTCATAATTATCAAAAGAAAGAAGTTCAGGATATTGCTGATTTCACGGGCGATTCTTTGGAACTTAGCAGAAAAGCCGCAAACACCAATGCGGATGTTATAGTATTTTGCGGTGTTCATTTCATGGCAGAAACGGCTTCAATATTAAGTCCCGATAAAAAAGTTTTATTACCGGATTTACAATCGGGGTGCCCTATGGCGGACATGATAACCGCAGAACAGTTGGTACAATTTAAAAAAGATAATCCCGGTGCAACCGTCGTCACATATATAAACTCATCTGCCGCAGTCAAAGCGGAAACGGATATTTGTTGCACTTCTTCAAATGCTATAAATGTAGTTAAATCTGTTCAAAACGATAAAATAATTTTTTGTCCGGACAGAAATTTAGGTTCTTATGCCCAAAAAGTTTTAAATAAAAAATTAATATTATGGAACGGCTTTTGTCCGACACATATGAAAATGTTGCCCGAATATGTTACCCTGCAAAAGGAAATACATCCTAATGCAATTTTTTTGGTTCATCCGGAATGTTGTCCCGAAACGGTTGCACTTGCCGATGAAGTACTGTCCACAACAGGTATATTGAATTATGTCGCAAAAAGTGATAAACAGGAATTTATTATAGGAACGGAAAACGAAATAACATTTAAACTTCAAAGAGAATATCCTGACAAAAAGTTTTATCCCGTTACGGATTTGGCAGTATGTCCGAATATGAAAAAGAATTCGTTGGAAAAAGTGTTAAATGTGTTAAAAGAAATGAATAACGAAATAAAAGTTCCTAAAGAAATTGCCGACAAAGCAATTGTTCCTATACAAAGAATGCTTGAGGTAAAACCTTCATAATGCAAGAATTAGGCGGTTTCCCCATATTTGCAAGTATTTTAGCGGGAATATTAACATTTATAAGTCCCTGTATTCTGCCTCTTATCCCCGTATATATAACATTAGTTACCGGACTGTCTGTTGAAGAATTGGATAACAGAAAAAATCTGTTATCCATTTTGTTGTCTGCTGTTTGTTTTGTGTTAGGATTTACCACAGTATTTGTTTTTTTGGGATTATCGGTAACGATTATAGGTCAATTCTTTTTGAACAATATAGATATTTTAAGAACCGTCGGCGGAATAATAATTATTATTTTTGGTTTACATCTGCTCGGCATCTTCAAAATAAAAATTTTATATAAACAGTTTGGATGGATGGACAAAATAAAAAGAACTTCAAACTATTTCACTATATATCTTATAGGGTGTGCATTTGCATTCAGTTGGACACCGTGTGTCGACCCGATATTAGCATCTATTCTCATAATGGCAGCAACTCAGGGAACTATTGCAAAAGGAACATTTTTGCTTTTAATTTATTCTTTAGGGCTTGCAATACCATTTATTTTAACGGCACTGTTTGTCAGCAAATTTTTAACATTGTTTAACTCATTAAAAAAGTATTACAAAGTAATCGAAATTGTTTCCGGAACACTTTTGATACTGATGGGAATACTGGTAATTTCCGGCGGATTCAACAAAATAACAATAAATGTAATGAAGATATTAAGTTAATATTAAGCACAGGCAAGAAGCGAGTTGATATTTCGTAATTCAACATCGTTTCTTGTCAACGAAACACCTGTCGTTTGTTGCAGTTGTGATATAGCCGACAGCAATCCTTGAAGTTCCAAAACAATTTTTTCTTTATTTGAATCATTGGAATATGAATATTGCATGTGTAAATGATTTATTAAGTCAAAAAGGTTACTGTAGTCCGTATCATCTATACCGGCCTCATATAAAACTTTGTGTACATAAGAAAAACAATTTACGACATTCATATTCTCTATCTCGGAAATATCTATTATTTTAATATTTCTTTTTATTGTATCGGCAATAATACTGTCTTCGTATTTACTTATAAAATATCTCCCGTATTCCAAATAATTAAACGAATCGGCTTTTTTCAGCAGATTTATCAAATAGAAAAATTTTGTTATGTTTTCCGTATTGTTTATAATACTGTTTATATCGATATATAATGTTGTTAACTTATTATTTCGTGACAAGTTTATTAAATAATCATTCATATCTTCTATCGAAGATAAATCAATTTTTAAATGACCCTGATTAACCGTTCCATCGGATACCGCTTCTGATAAACAAACAATATTATTATATTTAGCAGTATCGGTTGCTTGTATTATATCATCAAAAATCAGCGTAATATCATTAGTTATGTTTTTGTACATATATGTAATCATTGTTTGTTGTTTATCAAAATCAAACGGAAGTCCGTTCAACTTAAAAGCATTAATACCGAAAATCTTATGAAGATTATTTATTTGAATTATCGTTTCTGTTAACGAAATTTGAGAAACGTCGATTCCTACCGTTATTTTAGTGTTACTTTCTTGTGACAATTCCATAATTTTTTGATACCGAATATATGCTATATATTGTATATATTCGTTCAATTCATAATAATAATTCCATTTGTCTAAGTTTGTCGATTTTAACTTTTCAACATCTTCTTCGGCAACCGGTAGACTGTTTGTAATCATTCCGGCATTTAAAAGTTCCAATTCTTTTTTTAATTCCGGTGTCATGTTATCACAATATTGCTTGAACATATCGTATTCTTTTTTATTTGATTTGATGTATTGCAACAAATTAGCCAAAACAAAAATTTTACTGTTGTTTAAAGTATTTTTATCGTCTAATAAAGGTTTTAATTTATCCAATTCTGGATTGTTAAGTCTGGCTATTTCAGAAGAGATATTTATCGAAGAAACATTAAACAATTCTATTCCGGGATAAAAAATGTTCCTTATTATAACACTTTCCGGTTTAATATCAGTCAACAAATATTCTATTTGTTCCAAAGAACAAGTGTTTATATCCAATTCCGTAACCATATTTATATTGGCAAAATCTCTTATAACGGTTTGTGTATCAAAGACATTTTTTAACATATCCTGTGCATATTGTTTCGGGTTTTTCAAAAATAACGAGAAGTCTGATTCTTCAAAGGAATAATTATAATTTGATATCAATTTAAATAATAACGATAAATTTACGTTACCGTTATCCGAAACCTTATATTCGTCGATTAACTGTGATAAATGTAATTTGTTTACATCATCTAATGAAACTTTTGTTGAATCTTTATTTGTAACAATATTTATATGTTTAATGTTTTGTAAATCCGTATCGTTAAAGAAATCATCTTTTATAAGTTCCGGAACACTGAACAATCCGGAATCATCAAAAGATACAATATAAGAAGTATCCACCGTATCAACCATAAAATCGGAATTATCATATATAAAACTTAAACTCGGATTTGTTTTCAGTTCTTTAATAAAAGCTAACGTTGCTCTGCCGATAAACAATTTTTTTCTGAGTTCGTTTTGTTGTGATTTCTCTGCGGATAAAATAGATTTTATAAAATCGGTCTCGGTTACCGAAGAATACATGTCGATGTTATCAAGTAAAAAGGGAACCAGTGCTACAGCAACATGGTTGTTCCCTTTATTATCGACAATAACATCATAATATATTCTTGCGGGAATTACCGTGTTTTCAACGGGAACATTAATAATTACTCCTGAATCTTGTTTATTATCGGACAATTGATCAAAGTACGTGATTGCGACATTGCCGCCAAGTTCATTATCAAATGCAAAAAGTTGATGTTTTAAAAATGATGTCATTTGAGGAACTATTAAAATACCGGTCTGTTTTTGAGACACAACCGTATTTTTTATTGCATCGGTTATATTATTTATTGTTTTTCCTGCATTAAAGTTTTTTAAAGTACTCAATAACGAAATAAACTTTTTATAAAATGAACTGCTCTGAATTCCCGTTCTTGTTAAAGTAGAATCCTGCACCGATACAACATTGATAAACGAATCCGGAACTTTGTTCTTAAATTCACTGTTAAGTTTATTGAACAACCCGTAGAAAAAATCATCATATTCTTTTTTTATTTGAGGAGTTACGTTTGATATAGGAGATTTTAAAACCTCCAAATAAACAAAAATATTTTCTTTATTCATTAACATTGTTAACGGTGTAAGCAAATGTTGAATTAAATCTGTTTTAAACTTTCTGCCTTTGTATGATTGTTCGTATTCTTTTGCAATTTTCATAAATTCCAATAACAATTCAAAGTTTTTGTTATTGTTGAAATTCATACCTATAATACCGGCATATACGGGCATTTGAACAAGAGAGAGATTTTCCGTGTCATACATGCGTTCAAACATATATGCCACGGCAATATTTGATATTTTTGTGTAGTCAAAATTTCTGTAAAGTTTCTTTAATCGACTGCTGCCGTCCTGAGAAAAATCTGTTTGATCTGAAATAAGTAACGGTAAACTTTGATTTTTTAATTGTTCGTAAGTAACATTTGAAGCAACCATTGTTATATTACCGGTTTGTGTCAAATTTCCGAGATACATATATCCCGGATCGGCAATAACAATATTTCCTTGTTTTTTATTATTTTTTTGTATCATACAAACCGCATTTAATAACGATAATTCCAAAGGTGTCGTTTGTTTATCGAGTATTTCCATATCAAGTTCTTGATTTACTGTCGCTGATTGACTTTCATTAATGTTCAGTACAACAATTTTTAAATCTTTCAAATCTTTTTGTGACAGCGAGGGGTAATCTTGTTTGAATTGTGTTGATTGAATAAAATCAAATACATCCAACAAACTGTTACCGTTACCGTCATTTTCCGTAACAAGTGATTCAATCGGAACAGATTGTAAATTGCCGAATCTTCTTATATTTCTTATACCTTCATTTAACGATTTTGCCGTATGCCTGTTTTTGGAACCCGCCATAATTATTAAATCCGGCATTTGCCCGTACGGAACTTTTGCCAACTCGTCTATATGTTTCTGCAACAATAATTGTCTGTTGGTTTCTATGGTATTACTTTTATTTTTTCCGGATACAGGTCGTTTTTTTATAATCAGTGTTTTAAAAAACCCTAACATTATGGAAACCCAATGCAGACTTACGGTTAAACCTACACCTGTGAAAAACGATACAACAAAATTTTTTAAGTAAAAAGAACCGGAAATTAAAGATGTTGCCACTTTTTGTATAAAGAAAAGTAACGGCAAAAATCTTGCTAACATTTTTCTGTCTTTCCAACTTTCAATAATACCTAAATAAAAATAATTCGGACTTTCTTTTTCTTTAAAAAAAGAATCTACCGTTTCTTCAAGCTGATTATCGTAAAAACCGTTAATTATTTCGTTACCTATATTTTTCACGGCCGTAATAGATTTTAAAAATCTTCTTTTTGATACAAATATTCCGGCTTGTATACCGTATACATTTCTTATTATCGACATTAATCCCAACTGTTCCAAAAAGTATAATTTATTACCTTTGGAAATTCTGTATCCGTACAATATTTCCAAACTTACCAAATAGTTTAATGCTTTATAATATTGAGTTGCATATTCTCCGATTTTTTCCAATATTTCTATTTCGGGACGTAATTTATCTTTTTCTTCTTTTGTAAGTTTAGAATATAGTTGTATGGTATAGTTATAAAAAGAAATAAAATCCTGTAATTGAGAAATAATAACATCTTTATTTGTTCCTTTTAATACGGTCGGGTTAAAATTTGTTTTTTCTATAACTTCGGTTGCATTAGTTATGATATTATCTATTTTTTCTTTATTAATAGAATTTGTTTTTAAAATATCAAACCAATTTTTTAAATTTACATTTGTTTCCTGTTCTTTGATTGCTCTATCGGAAACAAAGCCGTGCCTTACACCTTTATATTCTTTCGGCTCATTATCAATATTTAATTTCTCCAAATAATCTATGAATTGTTTCAATTGAAGTTGTAAATCCGTGTTTTCGCTTAACGATGTATAAAGTCTTTTACTGTTTTGCAAAATGGGACTTATCAATCTCAAATCACAATTTTCTTTGTACTGTTTTAACAGCAATAAGGTAGAACTGAACAATTCTTTATTTTCTGCCGGTGTATTCTTTGCCAACTTGGCATAAAATTTTTCCAACTGTGAAATTTTTTTGATGTCATAAGCAAAAAAATCCATAGACTCTTTTATTGAACTTTGACCATCCAACTCATTTTCTATTTCTTTTTTCTTTTCATTATAAAACTTATCGTTTTGTCCTATCCTAATTCCCGCCCGATGTAAAAAAATCGAAAGGCCCAATCCTTTCATTAATGAAATTACCGCAGCAGAAATTGTCGCAACAGTAAACGGTGATGTGCTGAATGCGGCTATTACCGATGTTGCAAAAGATTGCAATGCAATAGATAACGATAAAAATCTTTGAACAGCTCTTCTGCTTCCCCATTCTTTTTGTATTCCGACGGATGTTCTTTCTTTAGGGTTTTCTATATTTGTGATAAATGATTCAATATCATCTTTAAGTATAGGGAAAGAATATAATGAATCTATTAAAAAGTTGCCGGAAGAATATACCGTTGCAAGTTGTTCTCTTATATTTTGTTTGGATTTTCTTATTCCTCTCGTAAATCCGAAAACAAGTCTGTTTAGCGGCATCAGTTTAGATTTTTCAAAAAATGAACTTTTAGGAAATATATAGCTGCCCAAAGTAACTAAATTCGTTGTATAATCCAATAATCGTAAATATTCTATGGTATAATGCTGCATAGACAGAAAACTTATTTTTAAATTCTCCAAATATGTTTGTTCTATTCTGTTTTTATTTAAAACTTTTTCATCGTTAATTTGGGCAATAGTGTTACTTATAATATCGGATATATATCTGTAAAGTTTCGCCGTGTTCCTGTTTTCCAAATTATATAACTCGTTTTGAACCGGAGTAGTTCTGAATATTTCTATTAAAGTATCATATACCTGTTCATAATCAACGGAAGAATCCAATTGTTTATCCTGAATTTGCGATAACATTTTATATGCTCGTGACAGAGCAGTATCTTCTTCAAAAGTTTCGGTTATTACTACTTGTTTTTGTTTTATTGTCGATTTTGTATTTTGTTTTATTTGTTGAACCGGTTTTGATTTAAAAATTTCCGATAATATATTAATCAGTTGTCTTGTAAAATTTCTGCTGTATAAAGATTTTGACTGATGATAAACTCCGAATTTTATTTCTTGTATTGAGCTGCTGTTGTGATAACGGTTACTGATTTTGTCAGCAAAATCAATAAATGTATCTCTGTCTTGTTCGGATGCCGTTTTTGCAAAATATGAACTTACATTTTGTTTATTTTTAAGTCTTATAAAAGGAACAAATATATATTGGAACAAATTTGCTTTTCTCGACAAATTTTTGAGACCGTTGCCGTATTCTGATATAAAATCAAAAAATTCTTCATATTTTGCTTCATCATCAAAACTTATAAGAATGTTACCGGTAGCGATTTCAAATTGTCTCAGTTTGGTGTTATCAAAATTATAAAAGTTCCTATGTTCGAGACCTTTTCTTTCAACAACATCGGAAATATTTTCCGGAGTAAAACCGTAGTATATTGCTTCCAATGTGCTTGGATAATCTTTAACTATTAAAGAAAGTTTGTGATTTTGGATTTCTTCCATATTAACTACCGAAGACACAAAAGTAATATCTTCGGTCGGAAGCATATTACCGATATATATACTTTGCGGATCTATTACCGCAATACCGCCGCCTTTTTTAAACTTGTTACATGCTCTTATACCGTTTAATACCGCCAATTCCAACGGAGTTATGTTCCTTCCGTTAAATTTTATGGGAATATCTTTTCTTGCTATATTCTCTTTTTCTATTGAATCTATATCTATTATTACCGATGTTAAATCTTTAATACTTTTATTAAAGTCCGCAGATTTTAAATACTCCATGGATTTTATAAAGCCGTTGGCGGTTCCTTCCTGATCTTTGATTATGTATTGTATTTTTATGTTTTGAAAATTCGGATAAGTTTTTATGTCTGCCAATATTTGTTCACAAAAGTCTATATCTTGTTCGCTGCTTACGGAAATTATTATAACATCGGGCATTTTTTTGTTTAAACTGTTAAGTGTTCTTTGATACTCATTTTTTATTATTCTTTCAGCCAATAATTTTCTTGATATATATTGTGAAGATAATGATGAAATGTCTGTAAACGTGTTAATAGCACCAAAATGTTTTCTTATATCTTTTGTTTTATTTAATATTAACTGTTTTACTTTTGAATATGCATCATGTAATATCCAAAAAAGGTTGAAAATACCGCTTTTTTTGTGGTTGTTCCTCTCCTTTTTATATCTTGGTTTTGGTTTTAATATATCATCTATTGAAACGGAATCTAAATATAGTGTTTCATTTACAATTTTAAACTCTAAATCTATTTTGTTGTCCGATAACCATTCTCTAATTGCTTGTTGTTGCCATACAAAATCTATACCGGCACTTGTCATGGAACCTGACCACTGTTTTATAACGGCAGCAATTGTATCAAGATCCGCTTGTACCAATACACTCGGCGGCGCCAAAGCGTTTTTGTAAACTATATTTTCCGTTCTGACAATTTCGTTGTCGAAATCCGTTAATGTTTCTATTCTCGGTATAACTGACAATAACGAAATTTTTTGTTGTTTTAACATGTCTGTAAGTTCATTATGGAACCCGCCGACAACAACAATATTTACCGAATCCGTATCTTGCAAATTATCGATAATGCTTGTTTCATCTGCTTGTTCTCCGCCGTCACCAAACGGCCCGATTAAAGATTCCATATTATCGTAAAAAATTCTGTTTCTTTGTTCGTTTACCGAATAATAAGTTTTTAAATCCGCATCTTTTAAAATATCATTTATTGTTTGTAAAGATTGCATATCCAAATATTTTATTGATATGTTATAAAGGTAATTTTTATTTTGCTCAAGGTATTTGTATTGGTCATAAGATAAAGACAATTTTGTATATTCGGATAATATATATATAAATTTATCAACAAGTATTATTTCTTTTTGAGTGTAGTCGACAAAATTATCCAAAATAAAGTTTTCAAGTGCATCTGTTTGTTTTATAAGTGTATAAAAATTAACAGCACTCCTTTTTTCAATATTGTTAAAATATAATACGAGCGGTTCATATTTCAATAATATTTCCGGCGAACTGCTTTTTATAATATTGAATATCAAATTTATTTTTTCTCCGGTGCTTATATTTATATTTTTTAAAAGGGTTGAGATTTGTAAATAAAGTTCATATGGAATTTTATCTTTAATATCCTTTAATAACTGTCTGAAATCTTCACTTATATCTTTCTTATTCTTATATTTTGTTACAGCAATAAATTTATTAATTTCCGAATAAAGACTTAAATCAATGTTGTTTTCTTTGCAGAACTCATACAAACTTACAATTCGTTTTTCAATATCTATATCTTGTGAAAACAATGAAAAATTCGCGGGTTTTGAAAAATAAATTCTGTTCTTAACAAAACTTTCATAAATTTTGTCCGTTTCCTGTAAATATTTATTTTTTAATACCAAATTCAAATTGATGTTTTTGTTATATATTGCCCAATTTTCAAGACCGTACAAGTTGTGTAAATCTTGTTTTACAACAAAAGATTCCGCGCCTGAAATTTTCCCGTTATTTAATAAATCATTTACTACATCACTTATAAACTGTTTGTTTTGTAATGATGAAAATAATTCGGTGGATATTTGTTTATTTGGAGCACCTTCTATAATTATTTTGTTTATTTTTGTATTTTGAGAAAAAAAGTTTATGATTTGTTCTATATTTTTTTGAACTTTTGAATTGTTATGTAAATCGTGTATTATCACAACTACGGGAGCACCTTTTCTGTAAATATTTTCGGTTATTTGCGCATACTGAGATAAGCTGTCATATTTAGTAACAATTTCATTATTGTTATATTTATATGGCAACGGAAACACTATTGTATTGGCAAAAGCTCCGCCTAATACATTAGTTAAAATAAAACAAACTAGTGTAAAAACAGATAAAAATTTCATAGTAATATACTATAAAAGTATAATATATTTTAGTATTGTTAACAATCTTTTTTATGATGAAAGAGAGATGATATTTGTAACAAAGCTGTTTAAATTATATTGTTTTTTATGCCTGTCGTATACTAGTTCGCAGCTAAAAGATTTATATATGTGTTTATATTTGGGGTATCGTGTTTGATATTTCCTATTTCGTCAAATGCAGGATATAAACTTTCTCTTTTAGCCTCTTGATAGGATTGTGCAAAGTTTAAGTTTAACGGAACCGGATAATATTGTTGTGGAATTTGATTTAATTTCGGGAATAGCCAAACATCATCATAGTTCGTTATCGGACGATTGTTTTGTAAATATTTTATTGTGTTAGAAACATCATATCCGGCAATTTTACCATACTCTTCAAGCAATTCTATTACATAATCATAAACAGTATACTTATCAACAGTTTGAACTTTGTTTATAAATTGCGGTGTAATATTTTCTATGGCTTTTGATAAATATATAGCATTATTATTGTCGGATAAATCTAATAAATAATTTAGCATATAAAGCAAAGAATACCCTCCGAGATGCGGACTTCTATTATTAAAGTTATATTGATAATTGCCGTCAGCCCTTGTTGCACTTTCATATTGTTTTGTTAAGCCATGAAAATGACTTCCACATTGGATTACTATTTGTCCGTTTCCAAATCCGTTACCATTCATAAATATATGAGCCGTATTTTGTGCATAAAATTCATGTATAACTTGAACGAATTTTCTAAGAGATCGGTTTTTGTTCTCCGTTCGGTTTGTATCAATATCCAAATCATAAAGAAAATTATGTCCTATTTCATGTGCGGATATATTGGCAAATCTTTTATGATTCCAAATATGTTCTTCACCATAAGTCAAACTGGAATCTCCCGAACCATTATAATTTTTATCTATTCGTGCCATCAAAAGTTTTTGAAAAGTTTCTTTACTGATTTGTTTTTCCGGGAACACAGATTGTAAATATAGTATTATTGCTGCATGATAACTTACAAATATTTCGTTTCTAAACAGTTCATTTTCAAGAAAAAAATTAAATTGTCTAACATTTTGTCCATTTTGTCCGACAATCATTTCGTTCTTTATAAGAAAACTTGCGTTTTCCGATAAATTTTCTGCAATAATTTCAGAGATATTTATACCGTTAATTTTAGCTATTATATAAGCATACAGTCTTATTTTTATATCTATATTTTCATTATTTATAACTTCTTCTACAAATTTCATATTGTTATAAAAATGAAAAAAGATATAATACGCAATATTTATATTTGTTGTTGTTTGTAACAATTCTATTGCTTTTATGCTATCTTTTGATTTAATTATATCTTTTAATTCTTCATATTCTTGTTCGGATATTTTAAATTTATCTAAAAATTTTTCTCTCGACATGTTATCATAAATATTAAGTTTTTCTTCCAAAGTCTGTTCTTTAAATTCTTCTCCGGAAAATGTAAATACCTTAGAAATATTTTGTCTATCGGAATATTTTGTATTACCGACGATAATCTTAACGGTATTATTTGTTTTAAATATTCTTAATCCAAAATTTTGTTGAGATAAAGAAAGTTCTTTATTCTTTTTACTGACAAGTTCTTCAAGTGTTTCAATATAATTTAAACTTTGTCTTGCCTGTTCATTTATTTCATTAATCAAATCCAATTTCTCCATATCGATAATACTACGTTTTATTTCTTTTGCCAATCTTAAAGCTTCTTCTATATCTACATTTTCCGTTGTAGATTTGTTTTCTGCATTGTTGTCGCCAATTTTCGACGGAATTTTATTCAGTGCATCAATATTTGTTTGAAGAGCGATATTATCAATTCTGTCTGTTTTGCTTAAAAAACCATTAGATTCTCGTCCTAACATTATTGTTATCTTATCAAGAAATTTCATTAAATCGTTTCTTAGCGTATTGGTAAAAATATTTATCAAATCACATCTTATTATTTTTGGTTTTGAATCGTTTAAATGCAACCTTGAAATTACGGGATGAATATATAATGTATATTTGGACTTTGTTAAATTATTTTTTATATCAACATTTATTTCTCTTATTGTATCTAGAAAATCTTTTTGTTCCTCTTCCGATGGAAAATCGTTTGCGACAAATCTTCCTAAAGTGATATGCCCGTTAAAAACAGGATAATCTTTAAACCCTAATTTGTCATAAAGTGCTTGCTGAAGTTCGGATAAAACTTTAAAGTCTTCTTCGGTTTTTGGTCTTGCATGAAAAACTAATATTGTTTTTGGTGTATCTGTTCCGTTCGGAAATGCTGCCAAACCATCTATTTCCCATTGAGGATATCTAAAACCTTTTCGATATAAATCATTCAATACTGACATCATCTCTTGTTCAATAATATCGTAAATAAGTTCTCTGTCATTATCGGTAAGAGCGGTTTTGTTATTTTCAATATCACTCTCGTTAAGACTTAAAGCATTAACTATTTTTTTTACAAATTCTTTATTTTTAAAAACATCCGCAATGTCGGATACTGTTTGTAGTTTTGTTGCGGTAGGATTATAAATTGTTAAATGCAAGGAATCTTCATCGGAAACTTGTATTATATTGCCATGACGATTGTTGACCATACGAATATATCTCTTTAATTTTTGTTTAAGGTTCCGGTTGACTTCGGAAGTTGCAATAAGTCCCGGTAAGGATGTAGATTTTAAGTTTCCGTCTCCCTGTATCTTTAAAGAATTCATCCACTGATAAGCCATTATCCCCTGCCCGATGGCATTTCTGTCATAACTTGTTTCTCCAATTATATTTTCATTCGTATCTGAACAATAAAGTACATCCCGCTCCTGTTCTTCTTTACTATTAAGAGGTGACGGAGCAGGTATAGCATTATGTTGTAAATCCAAGGATCTTAATATATGGCGCTTATATGTTGTTGTTTCCGTGTTCCTATACTTCTTTCCTTCTATGCCTTCGTAGTTTAATGTCGGTGTTATTACAACATAAGAAATATTTTGATATTTTAAATATTCGCTAACACGTCTTGTATGGAATCCGCCCATAACCGCAACTATATTGGCATCGGTATGTTGTTTAAGCTCTGAAATTTTATCTATGAAAATTTCGCTTCTGTAAATGTTAGCTTGATTATATTCATTAAAATATCTGTTGAGTTCTTTTAGTGCATAAATATCTTTTGTGCTTAAAATATTTACCCATAAATTCATAAAATTATCAATTCCGAAATCATTTAAATAATTATATCCGTATTCTGTAAGTTTGTTCGTTAAAAAGTCTTTATAATAGGAATACAAATCATCCAAAATTATTAACAATCTTTCATTTTTGTTTTTTGAATATTTAATCTTTAAATTTCTTATGAATTCTCTTTCTTCGTCGATAAATTTAAAATTGTCGATCAGTTTGGCTGTTTTTTGTAACGAAACATATTTTTGTAATTCTTTATACGTGTCTAAATTAACATCATATCTGATACAAAATTTTTCAATATCGGAAATTAAAAGTTCTTTGTTTGATACAATTGCGGAATATTCCGCATAAGGAATACTGTCTTTCAAATCATTTATAAAAGATTTTACTTCCGAATTAAGTTTTTTAAAATTTATGTTATTGTTTTTAATTACTTTATAATAATTAGAAATATTCGGAAATTCATCAAGTTCTTTTTTATTCGCATATTTGTTTATAGATAAATAAAATTTCTTTTGCGAAATTTTTCCTGCACGATAATTTTGTATAAGTTTATCAATCTTTTTGTTGTTCAAAGAATATGCTTTATTTTTAGCGGAATTTATAGTTGAATTATTCGTTGATAAATATTTGTTAATATCGTTTTCCATTAATATAAGATATGCAAGTCTTTGAATATTATTCCTATATATTTGTTCTTCATCCAAAGGAATAATTTTTTCCAACATATTGTTCGATAATGCATAATATTCCGCACCCGATAAATATGAATTATCAAATAGCAATTTCGCCGTTTCTAATGAATTGTTATCATTATTCCAAACAGGTTTGTTATATAATCCTTCTATAAAAATATGTTTAAATCCGTAATTTTTATCTATTTCGGCAACTATATTTTGTATATTTGTTTGGGTTATTTTATCTTTATGCAAATCTTGAATAATAATTATAGGCTTATCACTGTTTGAACGAATAAAAGTTTCTGAAATAAAACCAAATTTATCTGATACCGAAAATTGATTGTCTGTGGAAAGTTCCGCAGCATAAATATTTATACTGCACAATAAAATTACAACCATAGTTTGAAAAAAAACAACCATTGTTCTCATATTTTTATTATAATCCAAAAATGTGAAAAAAGCAAAAAAAATTATTATAAAAAATTAAAAAAATATATCGGCAAGATATAAATAATCTATATCTTGCCGATTGAAAAAATATCTTTCTTAAAAATTGCCGAAAACACCTTTTATTTCTTGACTTCCGGTTTTTGTTCCTGTGCGGCTTGTTCCAACTCAGTCGGTTTATTTTCTTCTTCGGCTTCTTCACCTACCACCGTTGCAACTGATGCTACCTTATCACCTTCTTCAAGTCTTACAAGTCTTACACCTTGTGTGTTTCTTCCTATAACGGAAATTTTATCCACCTTACTTCTTATTGTTATACCGTGTTCGGTTATAAGCATTATTTGTCCTTCGTTTGCTTTTCCGATGTATATAACATTCCCGTTTCTTTCTGAAGTCTGCATATTTATAACACCTTTACCGCCTCTCTTTTGTAATCTGTATTTACCTACTTCGGTTCTCTTACCGTATCCGTTTTCGGCTACAGATACAAACACATCTTCAGGTGAAAATACTTCCATACCTATAACTTCATCGTCTTTTTCAAGTGATATGCCTCTTACACCTTGTCCTGCTCTTCCGATAGCTCTAACATCCTGTTCTTTAAATCTTATAGCAATACCTTTCTTCGTGGCAATAACTACTTCAGGATTTTTTTCTATCTTTTTAACATCCATCAATATATCACCGTCTTCCAATTTTATTGCTATAATTCCGCCTCTTCTCGGGTTGGCAAATTCGGATAATGCTATTTTCTTTATTGTTCCTTTTCTTGTGCACATTAACAAATATTCGTCTTTAATGTCTTTCGGATTAAACGATCTTATCGGAATTGAAGCCGTAATTTTTTCATCCGGACTTGATAACTGAATTATATTAACAATAGCTTTACCTTTAGATGTTCTTGTTCCTTCCGGAATTTCATATACTCTGGACCAGTATAATCTTCCTCTTGTAGTAAACGATAACAAGTAAGCATGTGTAGATGTTACAAACATTTTTGCAACAAAATCATCTTCTTTTGTTGTCATACCTACAACACCTCTGCCGCCTCTTGCTTGAACTCTGTATGTATTTACAGGTATTCTCTTAATATATCCTGCATTTGATACGGTAACTACAACTTCTTCTTCTTGAATTAAATCTTCAATGTTGAAATCTTCCGCATCTGCAGTTAAATGAGTTCTTCTCTTGTCACCGTATTTTTCTTTTAACTGTAACAATTCATCTTTAATTATTGCC
>JAFXSD010000052.1 GCA_017525905.1 Elusimicrobiota bacterium
AATATATTTAAATAACGAAAAAGATTTAAAAAATATATTAATAATAATAAAATAAAAAAAATATTATTTAAAAATTATTTATTTTTTATAAAAATAAAAAAAATCAAATAATAAATATATATAAAATGAAGACAACTCAAGTGAAAACAATAATAAAAGAAGTTAATCCAGGTCCAGAAACTTCCGCAAAAAACAGAGGTAGAAGAAAAACTATCACAAGAATAGTTGAACCTGGTTCCACATTAAGACGTTCATCTCGTGGTTCGCGTGTTTGGAAGAAGACAATATTAGGAGAAAAATTCGAATATTCTGAAAAATTAAAAGAAAAAAAAAATTATGTATTATATGTATCCGGTACAGGACATGAACGTAAGCAAATTGAAGAAATAGAAGAAGTTGAAAAACCAGAGCCACCTAAAGAGAAAGTTGTTGAAATTCATCAAATTATAGATAATTATGGTTATCACGAAACAAAAAATGTGAAAAAAGTAGATAAAAGAAGAAAGTCAATAACTCATCATGAAAGACTTAGTACTCCTTTCGAGCGTACGACTCTAAAAAAATTCTCATCATTTAGTACTGAGCCACAAAAACTTCGATATGTTTCAACAACAACAACAATAGAACCTAAAAGAATTGAGACAATTAATACTAATAGAATTACAGGTTTAAAACAATATAATTCATTCACTACAAAACAACAAAAAAATAGAGGTGTTATTGTTCCTAAAGTATATGAAACATATAAACCAAGTACTAAAACACAAAATACTCGAACAACAAAAACTATAACCACAGAAAAAAAAGAACCACCTAAAATTACATATCAACCAAGAAATAAAGCAATAACTCAAACACAAACAACAAAAATTAAGACTGAAGTAAATAAATATGTCGATAGAAGAGGAAATAAAAACGAAGTACTTAAAAATATTGTAACAAAAACTCAACCAAAAATAGATATTAATAAATATAAAAGAATTGATAGAGAAGAAGATAAACAAACAAAAACGGAAACAACACAAGATGGAGAATATGTTATTAAAGTAACAACTACTAGAACTCAAATTGGAAAATATGCAAGACCACAAGAATTACCAAGAGAAGGAAGTGCACCAAGATCAGGAATAAGACCAAGAAATATTGATTTTGAAGAGAAAAAACCAGATTTTCAACCACCTAGACATCATGAATTTGTAAGACCTTTAGGTGGACCTCATGGACCTCTTGGACGACCTCATGGTTTTGGTGGACCTATGCCACATGGACCTTTTGGTCATCCACATGGATTTATGGGACCTCATGGACCAAGTCCAAGAATGCCACATTTCGATAGACCAAGAACAGAAGAAAATGAAAGACCTAGATCTGTGGAAAGACCTCATCCTTATGGATTTATGCCTCCACATGGACCTTTCGGACCACATGGATTTATTCCTCCTCATGGACCTTTCGGACCTCATGGATTTATTCCTCCTCATGGACCTTTCGGACCTCATGGATTTAT
>JAFXSD010000030.1 GCA_017525905.1 Elusimicrobiota bacterium
AAAAAAACCCACATTAATTTTATCCGTTCCTTATGTTATAGCAACAATAGCTCCGTTTGTATTTGCTTTATATCCGGTAGCAGCGGTTATAATATCGGTAACATTAGCCACGTTAACAGCTCAATTTTTACATTATAAATATAATAAGAGACAACAAAATCAAGATGAAAGTAAATCGATAATCGAAGAAGCCGGAGAAGAGTTAAAAGAAGATTCTTCCGAAGAAAGTAGTGATTCCAAAACTTACATGAAAAGATTAATAAGAATTATTTCGGGTAGTATTAGAACAAATATTGATAAAATCTTCAATTCAAATTTTATTAATTATCGGCAAGATAAGACAAGATTAATAGCTCTAAGTTTGTCCAAAATGATAGTAAAACATGCAAGCATAGTAAAACATATAGCGATAGATTATAAATTCATAAAAGCAAGCGGAATACAAGAGGCAATAAATTTATTCGGGAAAGATGCAAGATTAAATGAAGAAGGACAAATAGAGATAGCAATAGTTGATGGAATAGAAGAATTAAAAGATAAATTTACATTGATAAATACCGGATTAAAAGTTAACGGAGCAAGCATATACAGAATAAAAGGCAGTAATTTGTTGATGTACGGGGCAAAAGGACAACAATCAATAAAGATAGTAAAAACATTGAACGGTTCGGAATTATTAAATAAAGATATAATCGAAATGTTAAAAGCTAACGGAGAAAATGCAGATGAAATACAAACTCAGGCAACGGTAACAAGAGCCGGTGAGGGAATAAGTATAACTGATGATATTGTAGAAATAGGAGAAATGGAACTTGCCGGAAAATCTCCGGAACAAGTAAAACAGTTTGTTGCTTCAGCATTTGAAATAAAGAGAGTAATGGGAATAATGTACGGGCAAAAAACAATAATAGATTTGAAATCCGTAACGGATTTGGGAAAATTAGATGCAACGGTAGATAACGGCAGAGCAAGAAAAGTAATAAGTAAAAAACAATTCGAAGATTTAGGTTTGACCGAAACAAAAATAGAACAGTTGCAACAGAAAGGAATAGAAATATATATAGATAACGGTGAAGAACAATTAAGCGATGCGGAAACAGAAAATTACAAAAACAAAAAAGTGGCAGGACAAATAATAAGAGATGAGCAAGGTATAAGAATAAAAAATTATGATACGGACGAAGAAACAAAAATAGAAGAAATATTGGAAGATCAAAATATAGAAAGCAAAATATTAACCGCCGAAACACCTGTAATGATAGGCATAGATATTTTAACAAGGCATTTTAGACAGGGAAATGTTACTGCCGTTCAAAGAGAGTTCGGAGCATTGCTCGGAAAAATAAAAATGAGTTTAAATTTGGGAGAATTAAATTCAAACGATATAGAATATATGGGATACAACATAAGTTTTGAAAAAGTTCCGACATTAACACAAGATCAAATAGAAAAACTGTTTGAAAAAGTCGGTGATGAGTTACAAATAACAGATAAAGATAAATTGATAGAAATAATAGGCCCGGAAACGGAATTTGCCATAATGTTAAAAACAATAAAAAATAAAGACACGGAAAAAAGATTAAAAGAAATAGCGGTGGAAAGAATACTTGCAAAGGCGGCATTAATAGAAAAAGATAAAGAGTTTGGATTAAAAGATAAAAATTTAGAAATTTTATTGGGAAAAATGTTGTTGGCACAAGTTAACAATACGGATAAAAAATCAACGAATATAAGCGCTGATTTCAAGGGCGGCATGAATAAAATAATGGAAAAAATAAAAGAAGAAACCGCAAAAGCAATGCAAAAAGACGAAGCTGCAATAAATACGGTAATAGAATTAATATTGGTTTATGGTGACAACTACAAAGAAAAACAGTTATCAAGGCAGACAGATACAAATGATGTAAGAAATTATAGAGCAATGTTGGTAGCAGCATAAAGGCAATTTATAATTAATGACAAAACAGCAATTTATAATTAAAAAAACAGGCAAAAAAGATTTTTTGCCTGTTTTTTAGTATAATTAACCTTATGAAATATTTATTAATGTTTATTACAATTTTTTTTATGTCTTCTTGTACGGTATTGGATTATCCAAAAAAAGCAGCAGGTTATTCAATCAAAAATTTTGAAACGGAACAAGACGGAAGATTTTCCCTGGATTGTGATTTAGAGCCGAGGAAAGCATATAATAAATGTAATCTTTTCTTATTTGAAAATAATATTCAAACAAACTTTAAAAGTGATAAAAAATTTTATATCGTTGCAAGCAAATTTACTTTGATATACGAATATACACTGGACTCCACCGAAGTTGCATTTTTCGTTTATGAAACTCAGGATAACAAATCTAAAATAGATGTTGTTTCAAACAATTCAAGGTTGGCAAAATTTGTTTACGGCAAACTTACCGCTTATATGCAAAAATAGTTAAACAAATTCGGTTGTGATTTTTTTATCTTTCAATAATTCAATAATCTTATTTATAATTTCAATTCTCGGTAACAGATTATTCTGCTTATAGAATTGTTGTTCTTTGTTGTCCGCCGTTCCGATAATAAATTTTATTTCATTGGTTTGTTTTAATAGACTTGCTGTTTCAAAAGCTTGTTTATTGTTTGAATTTTTATTTGATAATATTTTATAACATTCATTTAATGTAATAACACCTTCGCTTGCAATATCTATTCCGGTTATAAAATATTGAGGGGATTGTGTTGCGGAAATTATTTTAATATCGGGTTGTATGTTAAGTTCTCTGCAATACATTTTCATTGTTGAAGAACCTAAAATAATTTTATAGCCAACACTTTTTGCAAAGTTGTTGCATATAATATTATCTTTTTCTTTGTTTTGCGGTAGCCCGGTTAAAATATTCAACATTTTTTTATTATACAAAATAATATTAAAATAAAAATAACCTGATACCAAAAAAGTATCAGGTTATCTTTTTTATGAAAATATTTATTTTATTTTCTTTACTTCTGATTCTATTACTTTCGATACGGCTTCGGCTGTTGCTTGTTCAATTACCGTAGAACCTACACTTACTACAGGACCTCTTGAACATTTTTCAAAACAGAAAGAAGCTTTAACTTCAACTTTATCTGAAATCTTTTTGGATTCAACAAAATCGAGTATGGATTTTAATATCTTTTGAGAACCTCTTAACATACAACCTGTTCCGAAACAAACATTTACTTTAACACAGTTTGCGTCCGTTGCAGCTTGAATTAAGAAAGGTTTTTCTGTTATTCTTCTTCTGTTTACATGGAATGTATGTAATATTTCATGAGCCTTTTCACCGCCGACAGCGCCCAAAATTTCTTTGTATACTTGCTGAACATAAGGGTTATCCTGCGGTTTATGAAGTTCAAGAACACTGTCGTTTTCATAAAGACATTTTGTTCTCTTGTTTCTTACTTCAAGTTTATCGTATACCGGTTGTCCTGCGCCGCCGATACATCCGCCGGGGCAAGCCATTACTTCGATTAAATCATATTCTTTTTCTTTGTTCTTAATTTGTTTTATAACTTTTCTTGCGTTACCGAGTCCGTAAACAACAGCTAATCTTAAATCTTTATCACCGACTTTCAAGTTGGCTTCTCTTATACCTTCTTCGCCTCTGATAAATGCAAATTCGTCTGTATCGTTGGAATTTTCTTTGGATAATACATTTCTCAAAACAGCTTCCGCAACACCTCCGGAATTACCGAATATAACACCGCCGCCGGTCTTAAATCCTAAAGGCATATCAAATGCAGACTGTTCAAGATTTGCAAAAGAAAGTCCCGATTCTTCTATCATTCTTGCAAGTTCTTGTGTTGTTAAAACTATATCCGTGTCTGGAATTCCGTCTTTTGAAAGTTCCGGTCTTGTAGCTTCAAACTTCTTTGCTGTACAAGGCATAACGGAAACTACCACCAAATCTTCTCTCTTTATTCCGTACATTTTAGGCAACATTTCTTTTGCGAGTGACCCGAACATTCCTTGAGGAGACATACAACTTGAAAGGTTCTTTATCATATCCGGATAATATTGTTCCGTGAATTTTATCCATGCAGGACAGCATGATGTAAATTGAGGTAATTTTTCACCTTTTGTAAATCTTTCAACAAATTCGTTCGCTTCTTCAACGATTGTTAAATCCGCCGTGAAAGAAACATCAAATACTTTAAAGAATCCCATGGATTTTAATGCTGTTACCATTTTTCCTGCAGCTTCTGTTCCGGATTCTTTTGCTATACCGAAAGCTTCACCGATTGCAGCTCTTACTGCTGGAGCAATTGCTACAACAACTTTTTTATCCTTATTTCCTAAAGCGCTCCAAACTTTTGTTACATCTGATTTTATTGTTAATGCACCTGTAGGACATACTCTTGTGCATTGACCGCAATAAATACATTCTGAAGATGCAAGACTTTTTCCGAAGCTTGGACTTACGGTTGCATGTGAACCTCTGAATGAAAAATCTATTGCACCTACTGTTTGAATTTCTTCGCAGAATCTTACACAATCACCGCAGAGAACACATTTGTTGGGATCTCTTACGAGAGACGGTGTTGAAAAATCTTTAGGTGTATCTTTAACTATTTTTTTGTATCTTACCGACTGTATTCCCAATCTTCTTGCAAGTGTTTGAAGTTGGCAATGTTCACTCTTGTGGCAGGAAGTACATTCTCTGTCGTGGTTTGCAAGTAACAATTCAACGATTATTTTTCTTAATTCTCTTATTTCGTTGCTGTTAGTTACAACAACCATACCGTCTTCCGCGGGAGTTGAACATGCGGGAACAAGACCTCTTTTTTCTACATTTACCAAACACAATCTGCAGGCACCGTAAGTGCTAAGTTCGGAATGATAACAAAATGTAGGTAACTCTATATTTGCTTTTCTTATAACTTCCAAAAGATTTTTTTCTTTATCAAAAGAAACTTTTTTACCGTTAATAGTTAATGTTTTTTCCATATATTATCCTCTCTTCACAGCACCAAATTTACATGTTGCAACACAAGCACCGCATTTTACACATATACTTTGGTCTATAGAATGTTTTTGTTTTACTGCACCTTTAATAGCTCCTACAGGACACTTTCTTGCACAAGCCGTACAACCGATACATTTTGTTTGATCGATTGTGATTTGTGTTAAGCTGGAACATACTCCTGACGGACATCTCTTTTCTTTAACATGTGCATCATATTCATCTCTGAAATATTTTAAAGTAGATAATACCGGATTTGGTGCTGTTTTACCTAAAGCACATAAAGAACCTACTCTAACTGCATTTGCCAACTGTTCAAGTAAAGGAATTGTTTTTTCGTCTGCTCTTCCTTCTGTTATATCTTCAAGCATCATCAACATTTGTTTTGTTCCTTCTCTGCAAAGAACACATTTTCCGCAGGATTCACTTTGTGTAAATTGCATAAAGAACTTTGCTGTATTAACCATACAAGTTGTTTGGTTCATAACAACAAGTCCTCCGGAACCCACCATTGCACCAGCTTTTCTTAACGAATCGAAATCCAAAGGTAAATCAAGATGTTCTCTCGTTAAACAAGCACCGGAAGGTCCGCCGATTTGAACGGCTTTAAATGCTTCTTCCGAAACATTTCCCTGATCATCGGTAACTCCGCCTGCTATATCAAACAATATTTCTCTTAATGTTGTTCCGAAAGGAACTTCTATAAGACCGGTATTTTTAACATAACCTGTTATGGCAAATGTTTTTGTTCCGGTAGATGTAGGAACACCGATTTTCTTAAAATATTCGGCACCGTCTCTTATTACCAAAGGAACCGTAGATAACGTTTCAACATTGTTAATTACGGTAGGCTTATCCCATAATCCGTGTTGTGCAGGGAAAGGCGGTTTTGGTTTCGGCATACCTCTTTTTCCTTCGACGGAAGCTATTAATGCCGTTTCTTCACCGCATACAAAAGCTCCTGCACCTTCCATAACATGAAGTGTAAAACTAAAATCGGAACCGAAAAGATTTTTACCCAAAACTCCGATTTCTTCTGCTTTCTTTATGGCATTTTTCATTCTTTCTACAGCCAAATGATATTCCGTTCTTACATAAACATAACCTTCATCGGCTCCTATAGCTTTTGCAGCTATAATCATACCTTCTATAACACTGTGAGGATTTCCTTCGAGAACACTTCTGTCCATAAATGCTCCCGGATCTCCTTCATCTCCGTTACATATAACATATTTTTTTGGACCGGGTTGAACTCTTGTTAAGTCCCATTTTCTTCCTGTAGGGAAACCTGCTCCGCCTCTTCCTCTGAGTCCCGAATCCAACAATTCTTTACAAATTTGCTCGGATGTCATTTCCAAACAAGCTTTCTTTGCCGAAGAATATCCGCCTTTGCTTATATATTCTTCAATATCTTCAGCACCTATAAAACCGCAATTCTTAAGAACATATCTTCTTTGTTTTGCATAAAAAGGAATTTCTGCATGACCTTTATAAAATTTGTCGTTAATTTTATAACATAATCTTTCAACAACTTCATCTTTAATAATACTTTTTTCAATTATTTCTTTTACATCTTCAACTTTAACTTTTGTATAAAGAATATCGTCATCACCTTTTATAACGGAAACCAAAGGTCCCATTTGACAAAAGCCCTGACAACCGCTCTTTGAAACTAGAGTTCCTTTGCTTTCATCGTTTAACTCTATACAAAGTTCAACATTTAATTCTTTTGCTACTCTTAAAAATTCAGCATAAACTTTTAAAGATCCGTTTGCCACACAACCCGTACCTGCACAAATTATTATTCTTTTTGAAATCTGTTTAAAAGCTTTTTGAACTTTAGCGGAAATTTTATCTAAATCTACAGACATTATTTTTCCTCCTGTTTTATCATATCGTCAATAATTTTTGTTACTTTTTCAGGTGTAACCTGCCCGTAAACTTCGTTATCTATAACCATTGCAGGTGCTAAACCGCATGCACCCAAACAAGATACCGTCTCTAAAGTAAAAAGCATATCTTTTGTTGTATTTTCTGATGCTGTAAGATTAAGTTTTGATCTTATTGCATCGATTATTGTTGTAGATCTTTTAACGTGGCATGCTGTTCCGTCGCAAACTTTTATTATGTGTTTGCCTTTTGCTTTTAAAGTGAAATGTGCAAAAAATGTAGCAACTCCGTAAACTCTTGCAGGGGATATATCCAATGCAGAAGCTATGAATGTCAAAATTTCTTCAGGAAGGTAATTGTATACTTCCTGTACTGCCTGCAAAATTGGGATTAATCTTGCTTTGTCTCTGCCGTTTTCGTCAAGAATTTGGCAGACTTTGTCAAATTTCCCTTGATTTTCCATGTAAGTTCTCCTTGTTATGTTAACAACTGTTACTTAATTATTTTAAATTCTTTATCTTTTGGGACAAAACAGCTAAACTTGAAGCCAAATTTTCATGTTGAACAACAACATCTTTGGGAACATTTATTTTTATGGGTGCAAAATTCCAAATAGCTTTTATTCCTACTTTTACCATTCTGTCCGCCAATTCTTGTGCAACGGCGGAAGGAACCGTAAGAATTCCTATTTTTATTTGCATTCTGCTTATTATATCTTCAAGTTTATCTATACTAAAAACTTTTTTATAATTTATAAATTTATTAAATCTTTCCGGATTATTATCAAAAGCGGCAATTATATCTAATCCGTACTCTTTAAAACCGTGATAACCTAAAAGAGCATAGCCTAAATGTCCGGCACCGATCAAAACAGCCTCATTTTTAGTATAAAAACCCAAAAATTTTTCTATAGCCGATATCAATTTTTTTAGGTTATAACCTCTTTTCGGTTTGCCTTCGATTTTGGTAGCTTCTATATCTTTTCTTACCTGTATAGTATTAAATCCAAGGAACTTTGCTATTTGTGCTGATGAAATTTCTTTAATACCATCACTTTCCAATTGTTTCAAATAATGATGATAAAAAGGAAATCTTCTTAAAGTGGCTTCCGATATTTCCTTCTTATTATATAGAACACTTTTTTTCTTCATTTCCTTATATTTTTAATGAAAATTTTTATTTGTTTGTTCGTGCTTTTTATTGAATACAAATTGTTATGGATAAAATTTTATCTATTTGAAACATTTATGTCAATGAATTTAGTATTATAGAACTTTTTTATATATTTCTAACTTTTTATGTTGATTTTTAAATAAGTTTTTAGTTATATAAAAAGTATTGAATTTTGAATAAAAAAAAGAAAAGCAGATAATATATTTAAGTATATTTTCTGCTTTTTAAATATTGAAATGTAAAAAGTTTTATTTTAACTTATTATAATATTGCAATGCTTCGGGTAAATGCTCTCTTAAATCTTTAATTCTTTTTTCATCCGAAGGATGGGTAGACAGAAAATCTGAAAGTCCGCCTTGAGAACCGGATGCGGCTGATGCCATTCTTTGCCAAAATTTTATTGCTTCGTTAGGATCGTATCCTGCTTTTGCCATTAATAAAAGCCCTATATAATCGGCTTCGGATTCATGTTTTCTGCTGTAAGGTAAAATAACACCGACATTTCCGGCAACATTTACACCTAACAATATTAATTCTCTATTCGGGTTATTTGAAAGAGTTGCTCCGCCTATCGCAAGTCCGTATTGAAGCAAAGTATTTTGTGCCGACCTTTCGGCACCGTGTCTTGCTATGGCATGAGCTATCTCATGAGACATAACTGTTGCAAGTCCGGCTTCGGTTTTGGTATAAGGTAAAATTCCCGTGTAAACGGCAACTTTTCCGCCGGACAAACACCAAGCATTAGCTTCACTGTTTTCAAGCAAATTAAATTCCCAATCATAATCACAACCGGAAACGGCAGCAATTTTTTTACCTACTTTTTTTACAAGAGCGGTATTTGTTTTATCTTTTGATATTTTAGACTCGGACAAATATTGTCCGTAACTTGTAGCACCTGCTGCATTTTCCTGGGCTTCATCACTTAAAATAAGTCTGTGTCTTCCCGTCATTGGAACGGTTGTACAACCGACAATTAAAAATACTAAAGTTAATAAACAATATCTTATTTTCATATTCAAAATTATACCAAATTTTTTTTAATAGACAAAACAAATATTATTTAATCCCTTTATACAATCTGTCTAAATTTATAAATCTTTCATTACTTATATTTTCAAGCCAATAATTTTTAATGTTTTCCGAAATATCTAATTTGCCGTTACCCCAGGCATACTGTTCAAACATGGGTTGCTCGTCCCAGTTTCCGTTTATGTAACATAAGGCTTTAACATCTTTACTTTCTATGAATTTAAACAATATTCTATACCATGTTATCTTTTCAACTTCGGAAGCATTTGTGCCCAGTGCGGGGGAACATTCCGCAATCATAAGCGGTTTGTTGTGAGCTTTGGCAAATTGTACCATCGGAAACCATTGCGGTTTTGCAAAATAAGAAATTGCACACCAATCAACATATTCGTCTCCGGGATACCATTGATCTATGCTTCTTGTATTATATGCTGCATATGAATGCCAAACATATGCAACATTTTTTACTTTTTGTTCATCAAGTTTTTCTACTATATGTTTAAAAGCTTGTTTGTAAAGCTCGGGATCGTAATTGTTTTCCGGAAGATCAAACTCGTAACCTATTCTTAAAAATACGGGAACTTTTGCTTTTTTTATCCAGTCCCCAAATTTTTTTATATTGTCGTCTAAAGAACCGTCTGTTACGGATTCTAAAGCGCCAACCAAAAACAACCCTATTTGAAGGGCGGATTTTTTATAATTGCTTAATATGAAATTGCCCGACATTTTACCTGTTCCGTACTCGGCATCTTCATCTAAAGCTTCCAAATTTTGCAAAGATGTATAGAACATGAAACCGGCAGGTATTTTTTTATTTATGTTTACAAATTCTGTACTGTCGATATTATTTTGACCGCAGAAAACCAAAGTATGGTTATCGGAAGGAATATATTTTCCGGTGAGACCTGCTTTCCTTTGAGCAAAACATCCCGTTGTTACAACTAATAAACAAACTAATACACTGCAAAACTTATTCATAAGTCCTCCAAACTACAAAACACTTGACAAAATTCTTAAATTGTGTTATATTAGCACTCAGTAGTAAAGAGTGCTAATTAAATATAGTTGGCACAAAGGAGGTACACATATGAATATATCAAAATTTACTATAAAATCGCAAGAGGCACTTGCGGATACACAGGATATTGCAATACAATACGGCAATCAGGAAATATCCGCGGAACATTTGTTGTATGCTTTACTTAAACAGGAGCAGGGCATTGTTGGAACCATTATAAGTAAGTTATCTGCAGCGGAACAAGATTTAAAACCGTTGATAGAACAAGACATGTTAAAACTTATTGAATCCAAGCCGAAAGTTCAAGGAGCAACACCGTACTTATCAAGCGATTTAAATAAAATTTTAACCGTTTCGGAAAAGATAGCCAAAGATTTGAAAGATGAATTTGTTTCCACGGAACACATATTTCTTTCTGTTATAAGTTTTCCGGACTTACAAGTAACAAAAGTTTTAAATAAGTACGGAATAACTCAGGATAAAGTATTAAATGCCCTTGTATCTATAAGAGGTTCAAACAGAGTTACGGATCAAAATCCGGAAGACAAGTATCAGGCTCTTGAAAAGTACGGTAAAGATTTAACCGCACTTGCCAAAAAAGGGAAACTTGATCCGGTTATCGGCAGAGATGAAGAAATAAGAAGAAGTATCCAGGTACTGTCAAGAAGAACAAAAAATAATCCTGTTTTAATAGGTGAACCGGGTGTAGGTAAAACTGCAATTGTTGAAGGACTTGCACAAAGAATAGTATCCGGTGATGTTCCGGAAACTTTAAAAGATAAAAAAGTTATAGAACTTGATTTAGGTTCTTTAATTGCAGGTGCAAAATTCAGAGGTGAATTTGAAGACAGATTAAAAGCGGTTTTAAAGGAAATCCAGGCGGCACAAGGTAAAATAATTTTGTTCATAGATGAAATTCACACTATAGTAGGTGCCGGTGCAACCGAAGGTGCGATGGATGCCGGAAATATGTTAAAACCGTTACTTGCAAGAGGAGAATTAAAGCTTATCGGTGCGACAACTCTTGACGAGTACAGAAAATATATAGAAAAAGATAAAGCTCTTGAAAGAAGATTTCAAACCGTTTATACCGGTGAACCGTCTGTTGAAGATACCATTGCAATATTAAGAGGAATAAAAGAAAAGTATGAAGTTCATCACGGTGTAAAAATAAAAGATTCCGCATTGGTAGCGGCAGCAACTTTAAGTTCAAGATATATTACGGACAGATTTTTACCGGATAAAGCGATAGATTTGGTAGATGAAGCCGCAAGTAAATTAAGAATGGAAATAGATTCAATGCCTGTAGAACTTGATACCGTTGAAAGAAAAATAAGACAGCTTGAAATAGAAAAACAGGCGGTAAAAAAAGATTCCGATCCTGCAGCAAAAGAAAGACTTGCCGCTATAGAATCCGAAATTGAAAAATTAAAAAATTCGTCCAACGAAATGAAAGTTCATTGGCAAAAAGAAAAAGAAACCATTTCTTCCATAAGAAAATTGAAAAAAGAAATAGAACAATTAAAAACAGACGAACAAAAAGCGGAAAGAAACGGAGATTTGAATCTTGTTGCAGAAATCAGGTACGGTAAAATTCCTAAAGTTCAAACAGAATTAGACAGTGAAAACAAAAAGCTTGCCGTATTGCAAAAAAACAAAAAGATGTTGAAAGAAGAAGTTGATGAAGACGATATAGCAACGGTTGTAGGTAAATGGACCGGTATTCCCGTATCTAAAATGATGGAAGGGGAAACACAAAAACTTCTTAAAATGGAAGAAAGATTGCACGAAAGAGTTATCGGCCAAAACGATGCTGTGGATGCTATTGCCAATGCCGTAAGAAGATCAAGATCCGGGATTTCGGATCCCAACAAACCTATGGGCTCGTTTATGTTTTTAGGTCCTACGGGTGTAGGTAAAACCGAACTTGCAAAGGCACTTGCAGACTTTTTGTTTGATGATGAAAGAAACATTGTAAGAATAGATATGAGCGAATATATGGAAAAACATTCCGTATCCAAACTTATCGGTGCCCCTCCGGGATATGTGGGCTTTGAAGACGGCGGTCAACTTACGGAAGCGGTTAGAAGAAGACCTTATTCCGTAGTATTGTTTGACGAAATAGAAAAAGCTCATCCGGATGTGTTTAACATAATGTTGCAATTGTTAGATGACGGAAGACTTACGGACAGTAAAGGCAGAACAGTGGACTTTAAAAATACGGTTATTATTATGACATCTAATGTCGGTTCGCAATATATTCAAGACAGTATAAATTTCGATAAAGACAAAATCGGTTTCGACAAAGATAAGAAGAAAAAAGAACCTGTAAAAGAAAATTTTGATTATGAACAGATAAAAAAGAAAATAGATTCGGAACTTCATTTGCACTTTAAACCGGAGTTTTTGAACAGAATTGATGAAATAATAATATTCAGAAGACTTGAAAAACAAGATATCGGTAAAATTATAGATATTCAATTAAAAACCATATTAAAAAGATTGGCGGATAAAAAAATATCTATAGAACTCAGTGAAAAAGCAAAGGATTTTCTTGCGGATAAAGGTTATGAACCGGCATTCGGTGCAAGACCTTTAAAAAGAGCGTTGCAAACTTATTTGTTGAACCCTTTATCTTCGCAACTTATTGCAGGAAAATTTACCGAAGGCGACAAGATTAAAGTGGATTTAAACAAAAACGAACTGAAATTTACGAAATGAAATTTTATTGACAACTGTTTAAAATAGAAAAACGGGAAGAAAAAAATCTTCCCGTTTTTTTTCTTGCTTATAAATGTAAAATATTATATAATACAAAAGTAAGTATTTTACTTTTAAGTGTGTTGTTTGCACACTTGTTATATTTTTAGATATAATCTTATTTTAATTTTATTTCAGGAAAACATTATGATTTCGTTTTTGCATTCCGCTTCTGTTCAAGGAATAGATGCTTGTCTCATAGATGTTGAAATTGATATATCTTCCGGCCTGCCTATATTTTCAATAGTCGGTTTACCCGATACTTCCGTTAAAGAATCGAGAGACAGAGTAGTTTCGGCAATAAAAAATTCAGGTTTTGATTTTCCTACAAAAAAGATAACGGTAAATCTTGCACCTGCGGATATAAAAAAGGAAGGCGGAACTTTTGATTTGCCGATAGCACTCGGAATACTTGCATCAAGCGGAATATTCGACAGAAACCAACTGCAAAATATATGTGCAATAGGTGAACTTTCTCTTGACGGTAAATTAAGGCCGGTAAAAGGAATTTTGCCTATAGTTTTAAGTTTGCATAAGTTCGGAATAACAAAAGTTATAGTTCCCGAAAAAAATAAAAGTGAAGCGTGTGTAGCAAAAGATATAGAAATTTATCCGTTTAACAATTTGCAGGACGTAATAAAATTTTTAAAAAAAGAAATTTTGGTACAACCTTACAATCAGGAAGATTTTCCGACTTTAACAAAAACGGTAAAACCATCAATAGATTTTTCCGACATTAAAGGACAATTTTTTGCAAAAAGAGCTGCCGAAGTTGCTTGTGCTGGCGGACATAACATGATTATGGTAGGTCCTCCGGGTTCAGGTAAAACAATGATAGCAAAACGAATACCTACAATTCTTCCTTCAATGAGTTTTGAAGAGTCTGTTGAAACTACAAAAATATGGTCTGTGTCCGGTCTTGTTCAGGCGGGTGAAAGTTTAATTACCGACAGACCTTTCAGAAGTCCGCACCATACAACATCATCGGTTGCTTTGATAGGCGGCGGTTCGTATCCAAAGCCTGGTGAAGTGAGTTTGGCGCATAACGGAGTATTATTTTTAGATGAGTTAACCGAATTTAGAAGAGATGTTTTGGAAGTGTTAAGACAACCGTTGGAAGATAAGATCGTTACTGTATCCAGAGCAAAAAACACTTTAACTTTTCCGGCATCGTTTATGTTAATAGCATCAATGAATCCGTGCCCGTGCGGAAATTACGGAAGTGATAAAGAATGTACGTGTAATCCGTTTCAGGTCAAAAGATACAGATCAAAAATATCCGGCCCGTTGATGGACAGAATAGATATTCAGGTTGAAGTTCCCGCATTAAAAATTGATGAAATAACTTCAAATAAAAATATTACAAACGAAACTTCACAACAAATAAAAGAAAGGGTAATTAAAGCAAGAAACATTCAGTATGAAAGATTTAAAGGTAAAAATATTTATTGCAATGCGCAAATGGGACCGAAAGAAATAAAAAAGTATTGTATATTGGAAGAAAAAGCAGGTTCAATGCTGCATAATGCAATAGAAAAATTGGGCTTTTCGGCAAGAGCTTACGACAGAATATTGAAAGTTGCAAGGACCGTTGCCGATTTGGCCGACAGTGAAATAATACAATCTGTTCATATTGCGGAAGCAATAAAATACAGAAACCTTGATAAATATAATTAGAGAAGAAAAATGTCTTGGAGTACCGATAACAGATTTGCATATAATTTATTTACGGAAAAGCATAGAATTATATTGATACTTTTCATAATTTGCTTTGTTGTCTTGTCCGTAAAACTTTTTTATATGCAAATAATAAGAGGAAATTATTACAGAAATATTTCCGAACATCAAAGAACAAATACCGCACACGAAAGAGCTCCCAGGGGTCTTATTTACGATACAAACGGGAAAATTATAGTTAACAATATTCCGAACTATGTTGTACTTTTTTATCCGTTTGAACAGCAATATGAGCCAACCGAAGAAAGTATAGAAAAACTCAGCAAAATTTTACAGAAAGATATTAAATCTTCAATTGAAAAAAGTTGGAGATATGGACGAGTAATAAAACTTGCCGACAATTTAACCATAGACGAAGTTTTTAAAATACAAGAAAACAAACTTTTTTTACCGGGAATAACGGTTGTAACCGAACCTAAAAGAAAATGTTATGATCCTGTGGAAAATGCACATGTTATAGGGTATGTAAACGAATTGCGAAACGAAGAACTGGATAACATGGAAAATACGGAATTAAAAGTGGGAGATATTGTAGGAAGATGCGGAGTAGAACAATCTTACGATAAATATTTAAGGGGTAAAGACGGCGGTTTTTCCTTTGAAGTTAATGCAAGAGGACAACATCAAAAAGCTTTTAATTACGAACCGCCGATTGTAGGTAACAGTTTATTTTTAACCATAGATGCGGATCTTCAAAAAACAGCTTATGAAGCTTTACAAAATTCTTCTTCCGGTAAAGGAGCAGTCGTTGCAATAGACGTGAGAACGGGTGCAATAAAAGCTTTTGTTTCCTGTCCCAGTTACGATTTGAATAAAGTTTCTTCCGCTAAAGAGTACGCCAGATATTTAAAAAACAAAAATTTACCTTTTTTCAACAGATGTATTCAGGCATTATATCCTCCCGGTTCAACTTTCAAAATAGTTACTTTTATTGCAGCATTGGAACATTTGCATTATGATCCTTACAAAATAAAAGATTGTGAAGGTCGCTTTGAATTGGGAGACAGAGTTTTTGCATGTTCTTCAAGAGCCGGTCACAAAAGATTAAATTTAATATCTGCAATGGCGTATTCATGCAATGTATATTTTTATATTTTGGGACTTGATTTAGGCGTTAAAGTTATAGATGAATATGCAAAAAAGTTTAATCTCGGAGAAAAAACCGGTATAGATATCAGTTCCGAAAAAAAAGGTTTTGTCCCGACTCCAGATTGGAAAAAAGCCAGAACAAAAGTACCTTGGCTTAAAGGGGATACCGTTATTTTATCCATCGGACAGGGAGCTTTATGGGTTACACCTTTACAAATGGCAAATTTGATGGCAATCGTTGCAAATAAAGGTGTTTCTTATAAACCGTACCTTGTTGAAGAAGTAAAAGATTCCGTGACAAATGAAACTCTTTACAAACATGAATTGGCGGAAAACGAAAAAATAGAAATCGGAGAAAACACTTGGAAACATTTGCATAAAGCATTGGAATCTGCCGTAGATTACGGAACAGCCAGAAGAACAAAGTTTAAAAATTTATCGGTTGCCGCAAAAACGGGAACAGCGGAAAACCCGCAAGGTGAAGATCATGCTTGGGTGGTGGCTTACGCTCCGGCAGACAACCCCGAACTTGCATTGGCAGTTATAGTAGAAAACGGAGGTTTCGGCGGCAGTGTTTCAGTGCCTGTAGCAAAAGAAGTTTTAAAAAAATATTTTAATATTGTTGAAGAACCTGAAGAAGATTTAAGTAACGGGAATAATAACGATGGGCACTAAATCAATATTTTCTAAAATTATTCAAAATATAGATTTAACTTTTTTTATATCGATATTATATTTATTATTTATCGGTATTATAGCAATATATTCGGCAAGCTCAAACGTTGATAATCCTACAAAATATATAACAACACAATTTATAGCTTTAAGTATAGGTCTTGTAGGCATGATTTTTCTTGCCGGTTTTAATTATCAGTATTATAAACATTTCGGAAAATTTATATATATATTATCCTGCCTTTTGCTTGTGTCGGTATTAATATTCGGAAGTGTGCATAAAGGAACTAAAGGTTGGTTCGATTTACCTTTCTTTTCTTTTCAGCCGGTGGAAATAACAAAAATAATGTTAATACTTTCTCTTGCGGCATTTATAGATAAACATTGGAACGAAATATCAAAACTTTCAATATTTGTTAAAACATTATGTATTACTTTAGGTCACTTTGCTTTGATAATGTTGCAACCCGACTTTTCTTCAACTCTATCGTATTTTCCTGTAACACTTGTGTTGTTGTATGTTGCCGGCGCCCGTCTTTTACATATTTTTTCGGTTGTTTTGTACGGATCGTTAGCGGTTTTAATACCGTTACTTGTAACATTTTTTAAGTTGCAGCCGCAACTTTTACAAAGCAACAAATTGTTAAACTTTTTTGTTACCGCACCATCAAATTGGCACAATTCTGTAATTATTTTAGGTTCTATAGTTTTGATAATTTTGTTAATTAAATGGTTCTTAAACAAGTTAAGAATACCTATGGGTTGGGCATATCCGATAATATTTTTGTCAATAATTTTGGCAGGCTCTTTTTCTTCCGTAGTTGTAAATAAATCTTTAAAAGAATATCAAAGGAAAAGACTCATTGTTTTTTTAAAACCTGAAATAGATTCGAGAGGTGCAGGATACAACATTATACAATCTAAAATAGCTATCGGTTCAGGCAAATTTTCGGGAAAGAAATTTTTTAAAGGTACACAAACTCAATTAGGGTTTCTTCCGGAACAAAGAACAGACTTTATTTTTTCTGTTATAGGTGAAGAAGGCGGATATATACTTGCACAACTTACAATACTTTTTTACTTTTTGTTTATTTGGCGGGCATTGGTTGTAGCAAAACAGGCAAAAGACCGGTTCGGTTCTCTTGTTGCTATGGGTATAGCAACAATGTTTGCTTTTTATGCAATAATAAATTTAGGTATGGTTATGGGGCTTATGCCGGTTACCGGTTTACCTTTACTTTTGTTATCTTATGGCGGTTCAAGCATACTATCTTCAATGTTTGCAATAGGAATACTTATTTCAATTCATATCAGAAGATTCTATTAAAACTCATCAAAAATTTTACGACAAAATCTGAATTATAAAGAAAATATTTGAACAAAAAAAGAGCAGAGATTTCTCTCTGCTCTTTTTTTTCTATTCTTTTCTGTCTTTGTTTTTTTTTCTATACCTCTATACATCTATAAAAATCGCTTTGCGATTTTTATTTTCCCTTTCTCATAAGTGCCTGAACTTTTGTCGGTAAACCGAACAAATTGATAAATCCTTCAGCATCTTTTTGGTTATAAATTTCGTCTTTATCAAATGTTGCAAGCTCTTCCCAATATAAAGGATTTTTAGCTTTTCTTGAAACAACCTGCATATTTCCTTTATAAAGTTTTACTGTTACTGAACCTGTAACATATTTCTGAGTTACATCTATAAATGCATCAAGAGCTTCTCTTAAAGGATTGAACCATAACCCGTTATATGCAAGTTCTGCATATTTGTGTGCTATCAATTCTTTATAGTGTGCCGTATCTCTGTCTATTGTCATAGATTCAAGTTCGTTATGTGCAAAGTACAAGAGTGTTGCGGCGGGAGCTTCATAAACTCCTCTTGATTTCATACCTACTAGTCTGTTTTCAATTATATCTATTCTTCCTATACCGTTTGCACCTGCAACTTCGTTAAGTTTTTGAA
Source organism: Elusimicrobiota bacterium (assembly GCA_017525905.1). Classification (GTDB taxonomy): domain Bacteria; phylum Elusimicrobiota; class Endomicrobiia; order Endomicrobiales; family Endomicrobiaceae; genus Ruminimicrobiellum. The sequence continues at coordinate 18,319 of JAFXSD010000030.1, forward strand.
CTAAAGATACAGGATCAAAAGATTTTCCGTTAATTGCTACAGGAATACCTTTAACAAAATCTATTTTTACATAAGTTGCTCTGTTGGGAGCATCTTTTGCAGATACCGTCATTTGGAACATATCTTCATCCCATTCGTTATCTGTATCTTCCAATACTCCGCCTTCATAAGAAATGTGCCAAAGATTTGCATCTGAAGAATAAGGTTTTGCTTTTGTTACAGGAACAGGAATTCCTCTTTTTTTAGCATAATCTATTGCATCGTTTCTTGATTTAATGTCCCAAATTCTCCAAGGAGCAATTATTTTTGCTTCAGGCATCAAAGCTTTAAAACCAAGCTCAAATCTTACCTGGTCGTTACCTTTACCTGTTGCACCGTGACAAATTGCATCTGCTTTTTCTTTCTTTGCTATTTCAACAATTTTCTTTGCGATTACAGGTCTTGCAAGAGATGTTCCCAACAAGTATCTGTTTTCATAAAGAGCATTAGCTTTTATTGCAGGGAAAATGTAGTCTGTTACAAACTCTTTTTTAGCATCTATAACATAACATTTTGAAGCGCCTGTTCTTCTTGCTTTTTCTTTAAGTCCGACAACTTCTTTATCTTGCCCTACATTTACACAACATGCAATAACTTCCGCATTATATGTTTCCTTTATCCAAGATAAAATGATGGATGTGTCAAGTCCGCCCGAATAGGCTACAACTACTTTTTTAATGTCTGCCATTTTATTGCATCCTCCAATATTTTAATTGCTTTATCAATATCTTTTTTAGTTATTACAAAAGGCGGTAAAAACCTTAATACATTACCTTGTGTGCAGTTTATAAGAAGACCTTTTGCAATGCAAAATTCTACTATATCTTTACCGGCAAAATCAAGTTCAACACCTACCAAAAGTCCTAAATTTCTAACTTCTTTAATGCAGGAAAACTTTTTCTTTAATTCGTTCAACTTTTTAACGAAATATTTTGATTTGTCGGTAATATCTTTTAAAAGTTTCGGAGTTATTTGTTTTAATGTTGCAACGGCTGCCGCACAAGATACGGGGTTACCTCCGAAAGTTGAACCGTGATCACCGTAATTAAATACTTCGGCAACTTTTTTGTCTGCAACAACGGCACCTAACGGAAGTCCGTTAGCTATTGCCTTTGCAAGTGTAAAAATATCCGGCTTTATTCCGTAATATTGCCAGGCAAAAGTTTTACCGGTCCTTGCCAAACCGCACTGAATTTCGTCGCATATTAAAAGAAGATTTTTGTCGTCACAAAGTTTTCTTAAATCTTTAACGAACTTTTTATCGGCGATATTTATTCCGCCTTCACCTTGTACCAACTCAATCATTACAGCTACCGTATTTTTGTTTATTAGCTTTTTTACCGAATCTATATTGTTAAACTCGGCAAAGACAAATTTTTCCTGCAAAGGTTTAAAAGGTATATGAAACTTTTCCTGACCTGTTGCTGCAAGAGTTGCAAGGGTTCTTCCGTGGAAAGAATTTTTAAATGCAATTATTTCGTACCTTTTGGTTCCGTCTTTTAAAGGATTATCGCTGCCCCACTTCCTTGCAATTTTTATTGCACCTTCGTTAGCTTCCGCACCGGTATTTGCCAAGAAAACTCGGCCGTTTTTAAAAGATTTTTCAAGCAAAGCTTTTGCAACTTCAACTTGCGGCTTGGAATAATAGACGTTGGAACAATGTACAAACAAATCCAACTGTTTTTTTATTGCAGAAATTACTGCAGGATTACCGTGTCCGAAACTGCAAACACTTATTCCGGAAAAAAAGTCCAAATATTTTTTGCCGTTTTCGTCCCAAACATATTGCCCTTTGGATTTTTTTACCGAAACATTATATCTTTTGTATGTTCTCATTAAATATTTATTTTCTTGTTGTTGAGTATTCATTACATGCTCCTTTGCATATATGATAAATAAAATAACTTTAATATTTTACATATATTTTATTTATAAAACAATTATTTGAGTATTATTTTTGATATATGATATAATACGACAATTATGACTGTATCATTAGAAAATTTAAACAATTCACAAAAAGAAGCCGTTTTACATACTGAAGGTCCGCTGATAATTTTTGCAGGTGCCGGAACAGGCAAAACAAGAGTTATTACATATAGAATCGCATACCTTTTGGAACAAGGAATCAGACCGTACAACATATTGGCAGTTACATTTACAAACAAAGCTGCAAACGAAATGAGAAAAAGAGTGAACGAGTTAACCGACAATATGGCTTTTGATGTAAGAGTATCCACATTTCATTCGTTTTGTCTTTATCTTTTGTCGTGTGAGGCAAAAAATTTCGGTATAGATCCGAACTTCCTTATATACGATATGGGCGAGCAGGTAAATGTTGTAAAAGAATGTATAAAAGAATTAAATCTCGATGATAAAAAGTTTAAACCTACATGGGTGGCAAACAGAATCAGCAGAGCAAAAGATGATTTGGACACCCCTCAAGATATGAACGATGATTGCCAAACAAAAGGTGACTTTTACGGAAAAACAGTATCGGCAATATACGAACTTTATCAAAAGAAATTAAAAACCTACAATGCTTTCGATTTCGGCGATTTAATTATGCAAACTGTTTTAAATTTGCAGGCAAATCCGGACATACTTTCAAAATATCAGGAAAAGTTTAAATATATTTTGGTGGACGAGTATCAAGATACCAATCATGCACAATATGTGTTAACAAAGATGTTAGCCGAAAAATATAAAAATATATGTGTTGTGGGAGATGACGATCAAAGTATTTATTCTTGGCGCGGAGCGGATATAACAAATATTTTGGATTTTGAAAAAGATTATCCCGGTTGTACAACGGTTAAGCTTGAAGAAAATTATCGTTCCACCCCGAAAATTCTTCAAAGAGCATGGAATGTAGTAAAAAATAATACGGGCAGAGTACCAAAACAGCTTTGGACAAATAACGAGGATAAAGGAAACATAAATGTATTTCAAAATATGAACGAAAACGATGAAGCCGCCAGAGTTGTTGATATGATACTTATAAACAGAGAAAACGGATATAAACTTTCTGATTTTGCCGTTTTCTATAGAACAAATGCACAGTCCAGAGCTTTGGAAGATGCTTTAAGAAGGCAGGGTATAGCTTACAATATTGTAGGAACATTAAAGTTTTATGAAAGAGCCGAAATTAAAGATATTATGGCATATTTAAAACTTATACATAATCCCAACGATAATGTAAGTTTCAGAAGAGTGGTTAATGTTCCAAGGAGAGGTGTAGGAAAATCTTCTATGGACAAACTTGAAAGTTTTGCTGCATCTAAAGGAGTTTCTTTATATGAAGCATTAAAGTTTGCGGGAACGGATATTATTCCGAGAAGTTCACTTGCTGCGATGAACTCGTTTAGACAAATAATAGAAAAAAATGTGCTTACGAAATATGATAAGACAATAAAAGAAATTGTTGAAACCGTTATTGAAGATTCCGGATATATAAGAGAATTGGAACTTACAGACAGTCCGGAAAATAAAAACAGAATAGAAAATATACAAGAGTTTGTTTCGGCTGTTGAAGATTTTGAAAGAAGATCTCCCGATAGATCACTCGCGGGATACTTATCACAGGTAGCACTTGTTACCGATATAGATTCTTGGCAGGACAGTGAAGATAAAGTTACACTTATGACTCTCCATTTAGCTAAGGGATTAGAGTTTAAAAATGTGTTTATAGTAGGTCTTGAAGAAGGTCTTTTCCCTATAGGCGAATCTGCTTACGATGAACAGGAACTGGAAGAAGAAAGAAGATTAATGTATGTCGGTATGACAAGAGCCAAAGAAAATTTATATATGACTTGGGCAACCGAAAGAACTGTTTTTGGTAAAACCAAATGGAATATGCCTTCAAGATTTTTGTTGGAAGCGGGTTTTACGGAACAACTTTCTAACAGGGCAGCAAGAAATGTTATAAACAATATTTCATATGTTCCCAAAGAAGAGATAACATATGAACCGTTGGAAAAAGTTGATGACAGCCCTTACCAAATAGGAACGATCGTTTCTCATCAAGTTTTCGGTAACGGGAAAATAATAGAAAAAAGCGGATCCGGTGACAATTTGAAATTAGTTATATTATTTTCAAACGGTAACTGGAAAAAACTGTTGGCAAAATTTGCAAATCTCACCATAATAAAATAGTAAAAATTTATTGAAAAATAATATAAAAAAGATTAAAATATAAAGTGATATTTAAGAATTCGAAACAGGAGAAAGCATGAAGAAATTTTTTGCAGCTTGCATATCCGTTTTTGCTTGTTTGTTTATATATGGATTTTCTTTTGCGGAAACGGTATCGATAAGCGGTGCTGTTACAAATTTTTCGTCATCTTCAAATTTGGCTCTCGATGATATTACTATTGAAATTACCGGAACAATGAATTTTCAGGTAAAAACCGGCAAAAACGGGAAGTATAAAATATCCGGGCTTGAAAAAGGCGGGACTTACACATTAACCGTATCGAAACCGGGATACGATTTTGCTCCTGTCACAAAACTGTTTGAAAATTTAGGAAAGAATGAAACAAACCAAAATTTTTCAGTCGAGAGTGTAAAATTTTCGATAAGCGGTAAAGTTGTTTTCGGCGGGAAACCTTTAAAAGGTGTTGCTGTTACGATAAACGACGATCCGACAAAATATTATACCGATGCAAACGGTGACTACATTATAGACATTGCGGAAACAAAAGGTCCTTACGAAGTAAAAGTTATTTCCGATGAATATTATTTTGAACCTTTTACCATAAATTCTTTGAAAGAAAGTATTGTGCATGATTTTAGAAAAGATATTGCTATTTCCGGGCGAGTAGTTTCTTTAGGTGAAGGTGTTCCGGGACTGGAAGTTGATATCAACGGTTCCAAATATATAACTGATGAAAACGGTTATTACAAGGTGGAATCCGCTGTTGCAAACACTGATTATGTGATAAAAATTGCCGATAACAATTTTTTCTCTTCACCGAAATCAATACCTATAAAAAAAATAACCAAAAGCAGAGAACATCTCGATTTTGATGTAACCGGGCAATTTTCGGGGAAAGTGGTTTATAACGGAAAACCTTTTAAAAATGTGACGGTTGAAATAAGTGACAGAGATTCTGTTGTCGGAACGGATGATGTACATAAAGAATATAAAACAGATTCTCACGGAACATTCAAAATTGCAAATTTAGGTTTAACCAAACATTATAGAATTTCAGTATCAAACGAAGGTTACACTTTTGAGCCCAGAGAAAAAATTATTGATTCTCTGGTGATAGATTCGGCTTACCAAACATTTGTTGCCGAAAGAGAAGAATTTGATTTGTCCGTTAAAGAAGATGAAAGTAATGATTTTAATAGTTTAGAACAACAAATAGCAGAAAAGAAAGAACAATTAAGGCTTGCTAAAGAAGAAAAAGAGAGAATAAAAGCTGAAAAAGAAGAAGAGTTAAGACTTGCAAAAGAAGAGAAAGAAAGAGCCAAACAGGAAGCTAAAGCACAGGCACAATTTGATGCGGAATTAAAGAAATTGGAAAAGGAAGAAAAAGCAAGAATATTAGCTGAAGAAAAAGAAAGACAAAAAGCCGAAAAGCAGGCCAAACTCGAAGAAGCCAAAGCGGAAAAAGAAAGAATAAAAGCAGAAAAAGAAGAAGAGTTAAGACTTGCAAAGGAAGAGAAAGAAAAAGCAAGACGGGAAGCCAAAGCAGATGCACTGTTTACTGCGGAATTAAAGAAATTGGAAGCAGAAGAAAAAGCAAGAATATTGGCTGAAGAAAAAGAAAGAAAAGCAGCCGAAAAGCAAGCCAAACTTGAAGAAGCCAAAGCGGAAAAAGAAAGAATAAAAGCAGAAAAAGAAGAAATATTAAGACTTGCAAAGGAAGAGAAAGAAAAAGCAAGACGGGAAGCCAAAGCAGATGCATTGTTTACTGCGGAACTAAAGAAATTGGAAAAGGAAGAAAAAGCAAGAATATTGGCTGAAGAAAAAGAAAGACAAAAAGCTGAAAAGCAGGCCAAACTTGAAGAAGCCAAAGCAGAAAAAGAAAGAATAAAAGCGGAAAAAGAAGAAGAGTTAAGACTTGCAAAGGAAGAGAAAGAAAGAGCCAAAGAAGAGGCCAAAGAGCAAGCACGATTAGCATTAGAACTTAAAAAGATGGAAGCAGAAGAAAAAGCAATGGCTTTAGCTGAAGAAAAAGAAAGAAAAGAAGCTGAAAAACAGGCAAAAATAGAAGAAGCCAAAGCGGAAAAAGAAAGAATAAAAGCAGAAAAAGAAGAACAGCTAAGGCTTGCCAAAGAAGAAATGGAAAGTCGATTAGCTGAGAAACAAGCAAAGCTTGAAGAAGCAAAAGCAGAGAAAGAAAGAATAAAAGCAGAAAAAGAAGAGCAGATAAGACTTGCCAAAGAAGAAAAAGAAAAAGCCAAACAGGATGCCAAAGAGCAAGCACGATTAGCATTAGAACTTAAAAAAATGGAAGCAGAAGAAAAAGCAATGGCTTTGGCCGAAGAAAAAGAAAGAAAAGAAGCTGAAAAACAGGCAAAGCTTGAAGAAGCCAAAGCGGAAAAAGAAAGAATAAAAGCAGAAAAAGAAGAACAACTAAGACTTGCCAGAGAAGAAAAAGAAAGACGATTAGCTGAAATGAAAGCAAGGCTTGAAGAAGCCAAAGCGGAAAAAGAAGAAGAGTTAAGACTTGCCAAAGAAGAAAAAGAAAAAGCCAAACAGGAATCCGCAGATCAGGCACGATTGGCATTAGAACTTAAGAAAATGGAAGCAGAAGAAAAGGCAAGAGTTTTAGCCGATGAGAAAGAGAAAAAAGAGGCTGAAAATCAAGTAAAGATAGAAGAAGCCAAAGCGGAAAAAGAAAGAATAGCAGCCGAAAAACAAGCAAGGCTTGAAGAAGCCAAAGCGGAAAAAGAAGAACAATTAAGACTTGCTAAAGAAGAAAAAGAGAGATTGAAATCGGAAAAAGAAGAACAGAAAAAATTGGCTAAAGAGATAGAAAAAGAAAAAGAAGACAGAATTGAAGAAGCAAAAGCTCTTTTAATGAAACAAAATAAGAAAAAAGGTAAATTTTTTATACAAGGAAGAATTTTAAAATCTAAATACGGTTTGAAAGGTGTTCAAGTAAGATTATTGTTGGAAAACGAGGAAAAAATATATTTAACCGATAAAAACGGTTATTACAAAATATCAGATTTGGAAGAAGGCGGAAACTATTTGGTAACGGTTCTTTCCGGTAAAGAAGTTTATAATTTATCTCCCAAATCGAGAACATATAAGAATTTATCTGCAAACATGACAGATCAAAATTTTTATGCTATCGAAAAAATTATTGTTACTAAGAGAAAAGATACAAAATAGAATAAAAAATAATAATGGTTTTATAAAAAAGTTAAATGAAAATTATAAATGTAAAGTTGAAACAAAATTCATATCCTATAATATTGTCGAACAGTTATGCGGATTTGTTATCGAAAGTCAAAAAATTTTCACCCGAAAAGAAAATATTCATTATTACCGACACCAATGTCTCAAAAATATATTTGAAGGAGATACTTTCTTTATTAAAAAAAGAAAATTTTATTGTCGAACGGTTTGCTTTTGAAGCCGGTGAAAAATCAAAAAATATAAACACGTTAACAAAGATATACAACTATGCTTTAAAAATAGGTATAGACAGAAAATATACGGTTATTGCTTTAGGCGGCGGAGTGGTGGGTGACACTGCAGGACTTTTTGCTTCTACATATATGAGAGGTTTAAAATTTGTTCAAATGCCTACATCTTTGCTTGCAATGGTGGATTCTTCAATCGGCGGTAAAACCGGTATAGATTTGGAAGGCGGTAAAAATATAGTCGGGACTTTTTATCAACCTAAATTTGTTTATATAAATTCAAATTTTATTAAAACATTGAAATCCGAACATATACAAAACGGCATGGGGGAAGTAATTAAGTATGCAATTACTTTCAGTAATAAATTTTTTAATGAATTGGAAACAATATTAAACAAATCAATTGTAAGTAAAAAGGATTTCGATAAAATTATTTATGAATCTTGTAAATTTAAAGCAAAAATAGTTGAAGAAGATGAAAAAGAAAGAAAAGGTGTAAGAGAGCTTTTAAATTTCGGGCATACTTTCGGGCATGCATTGGAAACCGCAACTAAATACAAAAAATATTTGCATGGTGAAGCCGTAGTGATAGGTATGTTGTTTGTTGCGGAATTGTCAAACAGAATTAAATTTTGTACCGAACAAACAAAACAAAAAATAAAAGAAATAGTCGTTAATGCAGGTTTTAACACTGAAATAAAGTTAAAAACAGATGCTAAGACTCTGCTTGAGCTTATGAAAAAGGATAAAAAATCCGTTTCTAAAAAAATAAGGTTTGTTTTGCCGGAAAAAATAGGTAAAGCCAGAACCGGTATGGAAATAGATGATAATATAATTTTAAATACGATAAAGGATTTTATAAAATGAAAAAAATATTGATAATTAACGGACCGAACTTAAATTTGTTGGGAACAAGAGAACCTGAAATTTACGGAAAAACTACTTTGAAAACCATTGAACAAGCTTTAAAAGAAAAAGCTGAAAAATTAAATGTTGAAATTGAATGTTTTCAATCTAATATCGAAGGTGAAATAATAAACAAAATACATTCGGCAAAAAATGTTTTTGATGCAATAATAATAAATCCTGCGGCATACACACATACTTCCGTTGCAATAAGGGATGCTTTCAGTTCCGTTAAAATACCTGCAATAGAAGTTCATATTTCCAATGTATATTCAAGAGAAGATTTCAGACACAACTCTTTAATAGCTCCGGTTTTGATTGGACAAATATCCGGACTTGGCGTTGACGGATATTTATTGGCTTTGGAATTTTTTGCAAAATAAAAAATTTTAATTTATAAAAATAAAAAGCACTCTGTCTTTTTTGACAGAGTGCCTTTTTTTATTTTGTGCTAGCTAAAATTATATTTTTCTTATGTTAGCTGCTTTAGGACCTTTTTCAGATTCTACAACATCAAATTCAACTTTGTCGCCTTCAGCAAGAGATTTAAAACCTTCTGCTTGAACTGCTGAATAATGTGCGAATACATCTCCTGAACCGTCATCATTGGAAATGAATCCATAACCTTTCTGGTCGTTAAACCATTTTACTTTACCTTGTGCCATTTACTTCTACTCCTTATTTATAGTCCGATCAGGACTTTTTTAATACGAACTATCTTTGTAGCTCGTTGATATATTTAAGTATTTATTGACTGATTTGTCAATAGTTTATAAAAATCTTTTTCTCGTTTTATATTATAATTTGTCTCGGGCACTTGTCTTATTGTAATGCCTCTTTTAAGAAATTTAAACTTTTCTCTCGTTCCAGTTGAAGATTTTTAAAGTTTTTCATGAACGGAGATATTCTGTAATCTTTTTCATAGTTCGGGGCAAATACATCTTTCTCAAACAACATTGAAAATACTGTTGCATGAAAAGAACCGCTGACAACAAGTTTGGCATTTTTTATTAAATTTAAAAAATCTAAAGGTCCTGTTTCAAAATGTTTAATGTATTTGTCGGAATACAATAATTTATAATATAATTTACCGTCGACAAAATATGAAACTACTATGGGTATATTTAATTTTCTTGAATGTTGTTCGGCTACATCAATAACATCTTTTTTATAAGTAAACGAATACAAAAATATGTAATCCTGTTTTACTAACGGTTCTTCTTTTATATATTCAAACCATTCTTCTTTAGTTAAAAGTAAAGTCGGATCAAGTGCAACAAAAATTTCTTTTCCGAGTTTTTGTGCAATATAATGAAAATTTTGTTTTTCTCTTACACTTATGTAATCAAACTGTTTTATTAATTCTAAAAAATCTAAAAATTTAATGTAATTAGACTTTCTCGGACCAAAACTCGGTGCATAAGCTATTTTCTTGCTGTTTCTTACAAAAGGCAGTAAATAAGCCAAATCGAAATCCGGACATCTTATGTTCCAAACCTGATCGCTTCCGACTATATATGAATCAAAATTTAACTCTTTTTCTTTTAATTGTTCCAATCGGGAATACTCTTCCGTACAGTCCAAGTAATTTTTTAAAAATGATTCAAATTTATCATACTGAATTTTTAATTCTTTTTTGTATGGTGAAAGGAGCATTTTTTTGATAAACAATTTTAAAGAATTTGCTTTTCTGTCAAATAAACAGGAATACATTTTCTTTTGTCTTTCTGTTCTTAAATTGATTATTTTAGGTTCATGCCCTAATTTTTTTAGTGTTTGTTGCAAAGCAAATGCTTGCAACATGGAACCGTAATTATGTGAGGCATGAAATGTTAATATTCCTGTCTTTTTCATATAATTTATCTTCTGTATTAATTAAAAATTTACAACACTTTTTAGTATATCATAATGTTTCTGAAAAGTGAATATATTTTAATTAAATAATTTGCATATATTTTGTATAATGATTCATAAAATACCATAGAGAATATATTAAAATGAGTAATAATTTAAAAGTATCCGTAATTATACCTGTATATAATGTGGAACAATATTTAAATCAATGTTTGGACAGTGTAATAAACCAAACATTGAAAGATATTGAAATAATCTGTGTTGATGACGGTTCCACGGATAACAGCTTCAAAATGCTTGAAGAATATGCACAAAAAGATAACAGAATAAAAGTTATACATCAGAAAAATAAGGGTGCCGCCGCTGCAAGAAATGAAGGGTTATATATTGCTCAAGGTAAATATTTATCTTTTTTAGATTCGGATGATTTTTTTGAAATAGATATGCTTGAACAAATGTATAATTGTGCGGAAAAATATAATACAGATATAGTTGTGTGTAAATCTAAAGTAATTAGTAACGGTATTATAAAAGATAATACCAATATAAAAGATTTTTTGTTGCCCAAAAAAGAAGTATTTTCTTCAATGGATATTCCAAATTATATTTTCCAATTTCATACCGGTTGGTGTTGGGATAAATTATATAAGACTTCTTTTATAAAAGAGTTGGGTATTTCTTTCCAAAATATTAAAAAACATAATGATTCCTTTTTCTCTTACATATCAATGATTGAGGCTAAGAGAATATATGTTTTGAACAAAAGACTTGTATATTACAGAAAGAACAGAAAAAATTCCATTTCAAAGAATATAATTAACAGAGATGAGTATGCTTTTTTGTGCAGAGAAGTTTTAAAAGAAATAAAAACATATTTAATTAAAAATAAAATTTTTGAGATATTCGAACAAAGTTATATTAATTATTGTATGCACAACACTGTCAACTATTTTGAAGAATTATCATTTAAAATACAAATTAATTTCCTAAATATTTTTGAGATTGGGAATTATAAAATGAATTATTTTTATTTAAGAAAATATAAGTTGGTGTATTTTTTAACTAAATATAAAATATTAATTCCGGTATATAACTTGTATTTTAGAATGAAAAATATTTTAAAAATAATATTAAGAAGAGTATGAAATCAAATAGATTTTCTTTGTTAAGTGCTTCATCGAGCACTTGAAAAAAATGTCAATAATATGATATAAATTGTGTTTGTGATAACAAATGCGTCATTAGCTCAATTGGTAGAGCAAACGGCTCTTAACCGTTAGGTTATAGGTTCGATTCCTATATGACGCATTTTTATTTTTGTCATCCCGGTCGGTATAATTTTATCAAGCATTGAAAATTGTGTGTAACTGGTTAAAGAACAGATATTTTTTAGGAGTCGAGATTGGATATAGTTTATGTTTGTGATAATAACTACTTGCCTTATCTGAAAAGTTCCGTTTATTCGGTTCAAAAATATAATAAAAATGTTAATTTTATTATAATTTCAAATGAGAAATTAAAATTAAAGTTTAAATATGATATTAATTTTAAAAATATTACATTTAATCCGGATTCATCTCTGTTTAAATTTAAACAAAATGACAGAATGAGAGAAGCTACTTATTATAAGTTATTTATTCCCGAATTGCTTAAAGATTACGATAAAATATTATTTTTGGATTGTGATGTTTTGTGCCAAAAATCTTTAAATTCTTTATGGGAAATGAATTGCGAATATATGGGTGTTGCGGAAAGTCACAGCTATGGTGAAAAACAGGCCCGGGAATTAGGACTTAAAAAGTATGCATCGGCAGGTGTTCTGTTGATGAATTTAAAAAAATTAAGAGAAATAAACTTTACGACCGGATGCTTGGATTTATTAGCTGAGTTACCTAATGTACCGCAACACGATGAAACATTGATTAATTTGTTCCTTAAAGATAAATTAACTTTTATAGATCAAAAATACAATTATAGTCATAACAGAATTTATAGAAATCCAATACCGGAAAGAGATGCTTATATTTTGCATTTTATCGGTCCCAGCAAAGAAGATATGTTAGCTAAAGGCAGACCGGTAAGAACTATCTTTTTGATTATAAAGAAAATACTTCGTCGTATAAAGAATTTTATTTTGCGAAGCAGATAGTGTTGCTTTTTATGGAATAAGTAAACAGACATAAATTTGTCGTCTTTAATAATAAAAAAATAATAGAAAATCTATTGTGAAAAACTCAAATTTACAAAACTTTTCATTAAAAATATCCGTAATCATACCTGTATATAATGTTGCCCCTTATCTCAAAAGATGTATGGATAGTGTAATAAAACAAACACTAAAAGAAATTGAAATAATTTGTATAGATGATTGTTCAACGGACGATTCCTTAAAAATAATTGAAGAATATGCAAAAAGAGATGAAAGAATAAAAATAATTTCTCTCAAACAAAATTCAGGAGTTTCTGTTGCACGAAATAAGGGATTGGATATTGCCTGCGGACAATATTACAGTTTTATTGATCCCGATGACGAGATAAGTTTAAATTTCTATGAAAGGTTATATTCGGTTGCGGAAACGGAAAAAGCCGATATCGTTAAATGCAGAAGGGAAAAAATAAACACAGACGGCAAAATAGAATACGGTTATTTAAATAATCAAATAAAAAAAAGAGGGAAATATTGTTTCACTCATGAATGGGTTACGGCAATATATAAATCTTCTGTTATAAAAGAAAACGAAATAAGGTTTAATGAAAATTTAATAGCCGGAGAAGATCTTGTTTTTTTATCTCAATTAGTTAACAAATGTAAAAAATTATGTTTGGTTGATGATGCTGAATACATTTATCACAGGAGAGAAAGAAGTCTTTTCGGTAATCAACTTCCGATAGAAAATATTAAATCGTACTTGAATGCTAAGAAGTTGTTAATAGATATTTTAAATAAAACCGATTTGTACCAAAAAGACAGAGATTTATATTTTTGTATATTCGGAAGTCGGGTTAGTGATATTTATAATACGGTTTTATTTCGAAACTCATCATATGAAACAAAAAAACTTTGTTCTCAATATTTGATTGAACTGTTTTTTGACAATAAAAATCCAAAACTTTTTTCAGAATATTTTCTTGCGAAGGAATTGTTGCCTTTTATTGAAAGAAAGGACGTTGAGGGATTGACAGCCCTTTTAAGCAGTTACAGTCATCCCGGACAGATAAAAATAAAAAAAACTTTCACATATATGATTTTAAGAATATTATGTATAGTAAAAAGAAAATTAAGTTCCGTTTTCTAATTACTGTTATATTGTTTCAAGATTGTAGATTATTTTTGGTCTGAATCAATCCAATAAACTTCGTCCATATTATGTCCCACCCTTGCATCCATAGGGGGTAAATCCATATAATTGCCGAAATATTCCGTTAAAATTTTGTCATATTCTTTTGGAGCATAAAACTTGTTTCCTTCAAAATCAAGCAGAAGTCGTTCTTTAAAATAACTGCTTTGATATATATTAGCTTTAAAATTTGCTGCCCATCCTACATACTTTGTCATATCCTGTTGCATATATTTTTTAGAGATTTTGTCTATTTTTTTCATTAAATATTCCACTGAAACAGGACGAAGGAAAAATTTAATTATGTTATGAAATATGTTTTTAATTCTTTGTGAAGAATTTGTGTTTGTATTGAATTTAAATATTTTTTGATTAGCTAGCCATCTGAAAGTTTTTGCTTTTCTGTTTAAAGAAAGAGCTTTTTTATAGTCATCCGACATATTATCTAAAGGAAATATATCCAACCAAATTGATACATCACACTTAATATCAAAAATATTATCTCTGTTAATTATCGTGTTTTTATTTACTAATCTGACAAGCGGCATATAAAAATTAGGATTATTATATATCGTAAGAATTTCAATATTTTTATTTGTGTTTTTTTTATTAAAAATTTCTACTAGTTTTTCCAAATCTTTTCGCGGCATATGAACATCAATATCATCGTCCCACGGTATAAATCCTTTATGTCGAACTGCGCCAAGCAATGTGCCGTAAGCCAAATAATAAGTTAAATTATTTTCTTCACAAAATTTATGAAAATATTTCAATATATCTAATTCTATTTGCCTGATTTCATGTATTGTTAATTTTCTTTTCATTTCATTCCTTTTGTTTTGTGTAAGTCAATTTTTATATAACATGTATATTCTTTTTGAGTGATTTCCTGTTCATAAATTTTTCAATAATATCACTTATAAATAAAGATTCATCGTTTGTTAATTTGTATGTTTTAGTTCCTTTGTTTATTGCATTAATAAAATCTGCAATTTCGTATCTTAAACCGTCTCCGTCAAATCTGTAAAAAACTTTTTGCGTTTTATTTAAATCTTCAAAACGAATTTCGAAATAATTTGTCTTCCACCAGGGAGCGGGAACAATGATATATCCTTGTGTTCCGGAAATGATACAATCTCCTTCTTTTTTTATTCCTATTCCGACTGTTGCTGTTGCAAAAGCATTTTCATATTGCAGAAAAACTTTTGTCATTATATCTACATTTTTTTCATCATCAATTGATGTAACATAAGATATGTTTTTGGGATTTGTACCTAACAACTTTGTAATTACCAATAACGGATAACTTCCTAATTCCGTTAAACTTCCGCCGCCTAAAGAAACATCAAATTCTCTTGAATTTTTATTCTCTATTAATTTAGTGAATGTTGCGTCAATGTCTTTAATTTTTCCGATTATTCCGCTTTGTGCCATACTGATTAATCTGTCAAAACATGGAGCGTAAGCCGTTTTAATGGCTTCGTAAAGTATAAGTTTTTTTTCACTTGCAATCTTAAATAATTCCGCTGTTTCTTTTTGGGATAAAGTAATCGGTTTTTCACATAAAACATGTTTGCCGGCAAGTAATGCTTTTTTACAAAAAGCAAAATGTAAAGAATGAGGCAATGCAACATAAACCACATCTACATTTTTTAAAAACTCATCATAATCCGTATAATATTTATTTAATTCCAAACTTTTACAGAATTCTTCCAAATGTTGTATGTTCCTGCCGTACACACACGAAACATCCACACCGCTGACATATTTTGATTCTTTTATAAAGCGTTTTGCAATTTTTCCGTTTCCGACAACACCCATTTTTATAATAGGATTAGCTTTTTTTCTTAATAAAGTTGAAGATATATCTTTCGTTCTTTCCAAATATACAACTTCACAAAATTGTTTTAAGTAATCAAATTCGCCAACCCAATCGGAACCTATAGCAAAAGTATCAACGTTATACTTTTTTATATCACTAACTTTTTGTCCTTCAAATTCTTCTACAATAACTAAATCCGCTAAACCCGTAGATTTTACATTATCAATCCTTTTTTGAAGAGATTGTGAAACATTTAATTTTCCTCTGCTGATATCATAAGTTTCACTTGTAACCCCAACTATTAAATAGTCGCCGAGTTTTTTTGCTCTCTTTAACAAATTTATATGTCCGTAATGTAATAAATCAAATGTTCCGTAAGTTATTACTCTTTTCATTTTTTACCCTTTTGAATGCGAGATGCAACTTTCTTGACCAGCAATCCTACTTTATAAATCGGAAAAATCGTTTCTATAAAATCTATTAACAATTTCTTTTTTCTTTGATACTTTGCTATCTTTTTGAATTCGTGATAATTGATATAATCTTTTATTTCTTTTATGTCGTAATTTTTATTTAAATCAGCAAAAATCTTATGAACTTCATTGTAAAAATCATTTTCTATACTTTTATCAAGTTTTATAAATCTTTTAAAAAATACTAATATTGTATTTATATTTGCCATTAATGCACTTTTAACAAACCAAGGATGGATACTGCTGTATTCTTCCGCCAACTTTAAAACATTATTTTTTTGCTCTAACATGGCTTTCCAAGTTGAAGCTTTTTGAGTAACCGAGCCGTTTCGTGCCCGATAGTAGTATAGCGGTTTATTCAAAACCGAGATCCTTTTTGCGAAACGAAACAGTTGAACATTAAAAACATTATCTGCATAAAAGATTTTTCCAAATTTAATATTATTGGAAAGTAAAAAATTTGTTTTGTATATCTTATACCAACAGAAAGCATTGTTAAGAAATGGAAAGTCTATATCTTTTGTTTCAAAAGGATTTTCTTGAAATTTATTATAAAAAGGTCGTATTTTGTTTAGATTAAGTTTTGTTGTATTATTGTTTTCATAATGTTCAAATATTCCAAACATAACAAAATCGGTATTGTCTTTTACTATTTTGTTATAAGCTGATTCACAAGCATTCAACTCTAACCAATCATCGGAATCAACAAACATTATATATTCAGAAGAAACTTTTGTAAAAGACAGATTTCTAAGATTTCCTGTTCCGATTCTTTCTTTTAAGTCTATTATTTTTATGCGGTTATCTTTTTGTGCATATTCCTCTAATATTGATAACGAATTATCCGACGAGCCGTCATTCGCACAAATTATTTCAATATCGCGAAAAGTTTGGTTTACAACACTATCAAGACATTGTCTTAAATATTTTTCTACATTGTAGACGGGGATCATTATGCTTATTTTCGGCATTTGTTTCTTTTTTCTCCACAAAGACTACACTTTCAGTTTCGTTAAACATTTATTATACAATATTTTTTATTAAATAGGGATAAAACAATCAATCTGTTTCAACTTCTTGTTGTAATGTTAGAAATTTATCTAAACTTAAATTTACAACGGCATATTACCCCGGTCTATTTTAATGAAGGAAATATAATTTTTTTGCCCAACAAACATATTATAAGATTTTTTTTGACTTTATAAATTGAAAAAATATTTTCCATAAAATCTATTAACAATTTCTTTTTTCTTTGATACTTTGCTGTCTTTTTGAATTCGTGATAATCGATATAATCTTTTATTTCTTTTATGTCGTAATTTTTATTCAGATCAGCAAAAATCTTATGAACTTCATTGTAAAAATCATTTTCTATACTTTTATCAAGTTGTATAAACCTTTTAAAAAATACCAATGTTGAATTTATACTCGCGACTAATGCACTTTTAACAAACCACGGGTGGATACTGCTGTATTCTTCCGCCAACTTTAAAACATTATTTTTTTGCTCTAACATGGCTTTCCAAGTTGAAGCTTTTTGAGTAACCGAGCCGTTTCGTGCCCGATAGTAGTATAGCGGTTTATACAAAACCGAGATCCTTTTTGAAAAAGCAAACAATCCAAAATTAAATAAATTATCTTCATACAAAGTTGTTCCGAATTTAATATCATTGGAAAGTAAAAAATTTGTTTTGTATATCTTATACCAACAGAAAGCATTATTAAGAAACGGAAAGTCTATATCTTTTGTTTCAAAAGGATTTTCTTGAAATTTATTATAAAAAGGTCGTATTTTGTTTAGATTAAGTTTTGTTGTATTATTGTTTTCATAATGTTCAAATATTCCAAACATAACAAAATCAGTATCGTCTTTTACTATTTTGTTGTAAGCTGATTCACAAGCATTCAACTCCAACCAATCATCGGAATCAACAAACATTATATATTCCGAAGTAACTTTCTTAAAAGACAGATTTCTAATATTTCCAAGTCCGATTCTTTCTTTTGGATCTATTATTTTTATTCTGTTGTCTTTTTGTGCATATTCCTTTAATATTGATAACGAATTATCCGACGAGCCGTCATTCGCGCAAATTATTTCAATATCATGAAAAGTTTGATTTACAACACTGTCAAGACATTGTCTTAAATATTTTTCTACATTATAGACGGGGATTATTATGCTTATTTTCGGCATTTACACTTTCTCCATAAAATCGCATTTAGTCAATCCAAATTCAAAACATTTTTTACGAATAAAGCTTTTTTCGCGCAAAGAAAAATTTTTCTATTTCTTTTCTACATCTGTAGAACTTTTATGAATTTTAAGTAATATTAAAAAGCCAAAAATCGTTAAGAATTTATATTTTATATTTCCTAAAACTTTATTTTTTATTGAAAAAATAAGCGATACTAACATTTTAATCCAATTTATCAACATTATTTTGTGTTTTAGTTTTTCGTTGTTTATAAAATCTTCCATAAAAAATTTTTCTAAATCGTTTTTATAATAGTTATAACAGTCGTTTAATTGCTTTTTAAACCCGTTCGGATTATTATCATTTATTTTGCAAAGTGCAGGTCCCTCAAGACATTTCGGAATTTCATTTAAAATATATAATTTAGTATTTTTAACGACTCTTACTTTATAACCGTTTCTTAATGCTTGAAAGAAAAACCAAATATCGTCACCGGTAGGAGTTAACTTATTGAATAATGTTTCATTAAAAATGTCTTCATTAAAACAATTTGGCGGATACAAGACACCGGCACAACCCGTTAATTTATTATATGCGGATGGTTTATAAATATCCTTTAAATAACCTCTTTTTCGGGTATAACCCCATCTGTCTTGTGAAGTTAAAACATCATTACGAATGTCTAATCTTGTTATCCTGTGACAATGAATAGATTTCGGATCTTTGTTATAAGAATTTATAAGTTGTTCAAGCCATTTTTCATTATAAATGATATCATCATCGGCAGTTACTATTATTGAGTTGGGATAATATTTTAAAGCAGGTATTAATTTTTTAAATGATTTAATATCTTTGTACCAGTCTATACAAAATTTTTCCGATTTTAAAGCCAATAATTCTTGCGGCAAATCGTTTTCTTTATTTGGAAATTGTTCGGGAGCTAACCATAAAATTATTTTATCGGGTAAAAATGTTTGTTTTAATAAACTGTTTATTGTTATATGTACTGTGTCTATTCTTGCAGGAAACGAAGTTAAAGAAACAATTATCTGATTACTAATGTTTTTTTTAATCTTGTCATTCATGACTGTCGTTCCGTTTTTTTATAAATAAAACCGTAGACAAACGGTAATCTCTCTCTGCACGAGAGGGCATTTGCCTCCGGCAAAAATAGTATAGCACAAAACAATAAAAATATTCAAACGAACAGCACATTCCTTTTTGACATGAAAATCACTTTTTTGTAGAATTCTGCAAAATAATAAGAATTTTTAAGAGAGTTTTTGATATGAAAGATAAAACAGTTTATATTTTTTGGAGTGGCGGCTGGGATTCAACTTTCAGAATGATTCAATTATCACAAATGGATATTACTATTCAACCATTGTATGTTATAAGTGAATGCCTGTACGGTAAAAATGAAAACGAATTAATTGCAATGGGAAAAATTCTTGAAAAAATAAAGCTTTTGAAGGATTTCAAAGCAACAATTAATCCGATTTCGTTTTATAAAGAAAAAGATATTATCACACAATATTTTGAACAGGAAGTAAAAAATGCATATCAATTTTATCACGAAAAATATAAACTTGGCAATCAATACACATGGTTTGCTATGCTTGCACACCATTTGAATATTAAGGCAGAACTTGGTATAGAAAAAATTATAGAAGGAAAAATTGACAAAACTTTTAAAGAAGGTAAACTTATTGATATCGGAGAAAACCGTTTAATGTTTGATTTAAAAAAATCTCCGAAAGAATTGGTTTCTCTTTTTGATTATGCAATTTTTCCTATTTATCATTATTCAAAGTTAGATATCAGAAGTGTTTGTGAACAAAACGGTTGGATGGATATAATGGAACTAACTTGGTTCTGTCACAAACCTATCAAAGGAAAACCTTGCGGACTTTGTAATCCTTGCCGCGATGCAATGAAAGAAGGAATGGGGTACAGACTTCCTTTCGAAGCAAAGTTAAGATACTACTGGTACAACAATAAAATCAGAGAATTTTTACGAAAAATATTTTCACCGTTGCTTACATTCTTAAAAAATAAACAGAAATAAAACATTTGTTAAAATTCTTTCCAAAGTATAAAAGAAATATCTTTCAACCATGTATTTCCGTTTTTCCTGAGCATATCCATATCACAAACAAATACACAGTATGCCTTATAGATATCCGACAGTTTATGTCCCGGAAGAATACATGTTGCACAGGAACTTATCACATACGGTTTTCCGGCGTCCGTACCTAAATAAATCATCAAATGTCCGTCCATATATAAAAGAACTCCGGGTAACATTTTTTTCATTAAATCTTTCTTCTTTCCGGTCGTCATGAATGTGCTGTTAAATTTTCCGAGATCTGCAAGCTCTGCAATCGCTCTGGCATTTCTTGGAAGTTCGAATCCGTAACAAGCATAAATTTGATTAACAGTTCCGGAACAATCGTTGGAAGAAAGAGAACCACCGTATCCGTAAACATGTCCCAATGTTTTAAAAGCTTGCTCAATAACCGAACCGGAAGTCATTGGAAGATACCCTACATGAACATCTTCCGAAACAGGAATAAGGACCTGCTCCCAATCAAGTTCGTTACCACCCGGTTTGCGACAAGGTATTTCCACGCAATAACAGCCCCAACTGCTTCTCCCGCCGACATTCTCCGACGGTGACTCTGTAAGGCGCATTTTTGTTCCCATCGGTAAAATCATACCTGATGTTTGTGCAGGAAGTGCAGTTTCATCCAAAACAAGTTTATTCCCGGTCACTATAAGAAAGTTGTAAGGGGAACAAGCTGCGAGCCATTCTTCTTTGTTTGAACAGACAGCCAAAGTATCCTTCTTAACCCAACAACAGTATGAACCGTTAAGAACATAATACCATTTCCCGTCCGCGCTCTCATGCAAAATTACAACGCCCGCAAAAGGCATTATTTCGGCGGAAATAAAATCATTAATAAAAAACTCATCAGGGTCCGTTGATGCGAAATCATCAACCGGGAATATTTTCCCGACCTGTTGTTGTAAACAAACAGCATAGCGGGGAATTACTGAATCAGGGACATTGTTAAGATTAAGATTTGCTTTAACAAAATCCCAATAATTTTTTGCGGGAACAATACCGTTTATATATATTGATTCTTTATTATTTTCAAAATCTTTAATTTGATCCGGATTAATCAAATTAACTATTATATCTTTACCGATAAATTCCGGTAAATTTTGCATAAACAGTTTTCGCTTAAAACCGCTCGTGTTGGTTGTATATTCTACAAACAACGGGTTGTTCAAATTAAATTCGGAAATTTCTTTCATGGTAAAAAGTAAATCAGTTTTGTTGCTTCGAGTCCAATATGAAGCAGACAGCATATCCGGTTTAATTCCGGGTGCGGCTTTTATGAAAGAATAATCGGTATATTCGGTTTTTGTCTGATTTTGTAAAGAAGTTTCATTCTTTGTATCTGTAAAAGCTGAAGGAGAAGTTTTTGTAAACGCTTTTCCTGTCAGTATACCTGCCGCAAATACAGCCAAACAAAACAACACACACAATAACAATATCTTCATTTTTGTTTTCATAATTCAACCCTCCCGTATCTTATACAGTATGCACCGGCAATTAAAAAAGGAAAATCCAAATAGTTCAATTCAAATCGTGCAAGAGGATACGGTTCGGTTGTTGATATCAGCAATATTCCCGCAACGGAACATAAGAGAAAAAGTATCGAACTTTTTTCACCGTTACAAAAAAGCTGTTTTATTCCGTTCCTGCACCATATTATTAAGAAAGCCAACCAAATTGACAGACCAATCAAACCATATCTTCTGAGAATTTCAAGATATGCATTATGTGCATGAGCGACTGTGATGTCATGCCGTCCGGCATATATTCCTCCGATTCTGTCTATACCAAGTTGTGTTGTTCCCAAAAGAGCTCTGCGAACATTTTTAAAGCTTGATTTAATACAGCTTGTCCAAATTAATGTTCTGTCCGTAAGTGTACCGTTATCATCCAATAATCCACGATATGAAAGAGAAAGAAGATTGTTGTTCAAATTCGGGTTGTCCGTTCGGTGATTTAAAAACATCATACTGCTGCGGTAAATCGGTAAAATAAAATTAAAAGAAGCGAGAACACCAAACATTACAAATAAGGATATAAAAGCAGCAATTAATACATTCTTTGTTTTTGAGTGTGTTGAACCGAAATATTTCCGTATCATTATGAAAGAAAAAAGTGCACAGGTAAATGCCAATCCGATAATTGTTGTTCGGCTGTTTGTCAGACCGAGACAAAGCCATCCTGTACTTGCCGTAAGCAGATAAAAAACTTTAATCAATTTTGAACTTCGAATGAAACCGAAAACAGACATTATAATCAATGCATAACAGGCAAAAGCCAAATTATTTGCATTGGTAATACCGCAAAGTCGTCCCAAACGGAAACACCCTCTAACTGTATCTTGTATCGGAATTTCCATAAACAGAGATTGACCGGCATGATAAAGAACGCCGAAACACATTATGCCAAGTGACAATGCAGAAACAAACGAGTACCAATTAAGAAACTTTTCTGAATTGGGAACAATCTGTACTATACAGTACACAGCAAAAATAATTAACCATATACAAAAGGTAGGCGAATGGAAAAATGCTATAGACAAACCGTACACAAAAACACTTGACAACCAAAGATATGTAAAGAAAACAAACAGTAACTTTATATCAATCTGCAAATATAACCGCTTATACAATATACTAAACAGGGCAACAAAAGCACTCATCGCCCCGATAATATGAAAAATGTGTACTGCCGGTTTGTTCCACATTCCCTGGAAAGAAAACAGGACAGCAACTATTGTTATAAAAATAATACCTAAAATTTGTACAACAAATGGTGAAATACGAGCAAAAACAGTATGCACTATTATCTTCCTGTATATTGTATATATCGTTTTCTGATTATATGAATATTACCATATTCTAATATTCATGTAAAACAAAAAATTATATTATCTTTTCCCTGTAATTCGAAAAAAAAGTTAATTGTAAAAAATTTGTGAAAATGTTTAAAATGGGTTGAAATTTGTTCAAGCTTGGGCTATGCTAAGTAATACGAGTTGTTACAAATTAAAATTTAGGTGAAACTTTTTAAAAAGGAGGTTAGTCTAAAATTTGTAACAAACAAAAAAAATGTAGAATTTAAATTCTACAAATCTAAAAAAAGGAGAAGGAAAATGAGAAAGGTATTGAGCTTGTTAGTAGCAACCGTTTTCATGGCAGCAGGAGTAGCAATGGCAGCTCCGAAAACAACAGCAGCATCATCAGCAGCAAAGACAGCATCATCTTTTAAAGCATTTGCAGTATATGTAGAAAATGCTTCAAAAGACAATCATTTTGCACCATCAGGCTGGATGGGAGATTTTGGTGACTTGAAATTGAATCAAGCATGCACAGAAACACCAAGAAGCGGAAACAACTGCATCAAGATTACTTACAGTGCAAAGATGACCCAAGGAGCAGGTTGGACAGGTATATTCTGGCAACAACCGGCAAACAACTGGGGAG
>JAFXSD010000035.1 GCA_017525905.1 Elusimicrobiota bacterium
TATTTTTCATTATTTAATTAATTACATTTGTTATATATTATTAAATATAAAATCTATTTTAATAAATATTATTTAATATAAAAAAATATTTATATTTAAAATATTCTGCAAAAAAATATTAAATTAAATAATTCTTTTAAATAATAAAAAAAAAAGAAAAAATCATAAAAAAACGCTAAAATTAAAATGTCAATTTAAATAAATTACAAACATCAAATTTAATATTTAATTTTTATATTATATATAAAAAAAAATAACTTATTTTACTTTAAAAAAAAATGGAAAATCAAAAACTAAACTTCGCCCCAAACGAGCCAAAATCCGACACAGAATTCGTTCAAAACCAAGTTCAATTATACGCGAACCAAGAAGACATGCCAATCAATCAAACCTTGCCATCAAACGACCCGAACATGGTATTCACATTATACGACATAAATTATACCATTATTGACATCAGTAGTTTCGAAGATGAAATAATGCGATGCCAAAAAGTTTCAATAATCTTAGACCGAATCGAAGGAGGCTGTTGCGAATCTCCAAATATTTATTTTCACATCGTTTTAAGAGACCAAAATTACGTTGATAAATATTTATTCATAAGCACATGTGAGTTATTAAAAGACCATTTTTTTATCAATTTCAAAAAACCAAACAATGCAGGTGATATATCAAATTTATGCAATGGCTTTCCAAACACTTTTGAAGCAACTAAATTCTACAACAAAGTAGAAGGCTGCTGCTGCTGCGAAGAACTAGACACCACCCCAATGACAATAAAACATATGGGAAATAACGAAATAGGCACAATCGCAATGTTCTTCGATAAAGACAACCGAATAGTCAACTACCACTTTAAAGATGACAAAGGAGTGACGCAATACCAAGTGAACCCGTTTCCTGAAAAAACTGACTCTAATTGCTGTACCGAATTTTGCTGCTGTTCCAACGACAAAGCGAAGCCCAAAAAGAAAATAACCGATTGCAATATCGGCAACATAAGTTGCGGTCAATGCGTGTGTTGCCAAAACGGCAACAACTGCGAGTTCACATTTAGTCACATCGCCAGCTGCGAAATGGAGTGTTGCCAATGCAACATGGAAACGCCGTACTACCCCTACTTCACGAACGCGTTTAAATGCATCGTATGCAACCAATGCCAACCGATTCCCTCAGAAGACAAGGAGCAAGATCACAACTACTTGTGCTGTTTGTGCTGCTACGACATCAAAGAGGTGCAAATTCCCGTCGGCCAGATAAACAAACCCAGCCCTTGGGCCTTTTCCGACACGGATTACGACGAGGTGGTCCAAGTCAATTTGCATCCAAACCGAAAAAACCCCGAACTTCGAACGCATGTTCCCAAAGACACACTTTGTACTTGCTACTGCGACTGCTGCAAATGCCCGAAAAAAACTTTTTCTTGCTGCGGCTGCGTCTGCTGCAGCAACCAAACCAAAGATGTTCACTGCTGCAGTTGCAGCAAAAGACATTTTTGCAATTGCTGCGATTGCTTGTGCCTGTTCCTAAGCGAATTTTATAGCAACGCCTACGAGTCTTTGGACGAAAGAGAAGTGCGACTCGAAAAAGAGAAAAAAGATGAAGATGCGATGAAAAAAAA
>JAFXSD010000004.1 GCA_017525905.1 Elusimicrobiota bacterium
AGCAGGTTGGACAGGTATATTCTGGCAACAACCGGCAAACAACTGGGGAGAAAAGAAAGGCGGATATGATTTAACCGGCGCAAAGAAATTGACATTCTGGGCAAGAGGAGCAAACGGCGGAGAGAAGATAGCAGAATTCAAGATGGGCGGAATCACTGGAGAATATCCTGATTCAGATTCATCACAAATCGGACCTATCGAATTGACAAAGAATTGGCAGAAATACTCTATCGATTTAACAGGCAAAGATTTGAGCCATGTTATCGGTGGTTTCTGCTTCGCAGCATCTAAAGATGACAATCCTAACGGATTCATAATCTACTTAGATGACATTATTTATGAATAATCTTCAGTAAATAAAAAAGAGGTAGAGAATTTTCTCTACCTCTTTTTTTATGCTTTTTTATTATTTTTTGGATTTCTTTTCTTTCTTTTCTTCTTTTGCAGGTGCAACTTCAACATCTATCGGGGTATCAATATCATCCAATTTTTTGCAACCGTGTTTTTCTCTTATAAGATTTTCTATTTCACGAGCAACTTCCGGGGTATTGGCAAGATATTCTTTAAATTTATCTTTACCTTGGAATCTTTCTTCTTTATATGTGAAAAAAGAACCTGCTTTTTCTATAAAACCGTCTGCTACACCGATATCTACAAGGTAACCGACTTTATCTATACCCACACCGAACATAATATCAAATTCGGCTTGTTTGAAAGGTGCCGCAACTTTATTTTTTACAACTTTTACTCTTACTCTGTTACCTAAAATTTCGTCACCTTTTTTTATTGCTTCTATTCTTCTTATATCAAGTCTTACCGAAGAATAAAATTTCAGTGCAAGTCCGCCCGGTGTAGTTTCCGGGTTGCCCCACATAACACCGATTTTTTGTCTTAATTGGTTAATAAATATTATTGAAGCTTTAGATTTTGCTACTACAGGGGTAAGTTTTCTTAAACCTTGGCTCATAAGTCTTGCTTGGATACCTACAAAGGAATCTCCCATTTCACCTTCAATTTCGGCTCTGGGAACAAGTGCCGCAACGGAATCTACAACTATTAAATCCACCGCACCGGAACAAACAAGTTTTTCTGCTATGGCAAGACCTTGTTCACCGGAATCCGGTTGAGAAATTAACATATTATCCACATCTACACCTAATTTTGCGGCATATTCGGGATCCATGGCATGTTCCGCATCTATATATGCAACAATTCCGCCTTGCTTTTGTGCTTGTGCGGCTATACACATTGCAAGTGTGGACTTTCCGGAAGATTCAGGTCCGTATATTTCTATTATTCTTCCTCTCGGTATACCGCCTATACCTATTGCTATATCCAAAGGTAACGCTCCGGTAGGTATCGCTTCTACATTTTCGTTTGTTGTATCGCCCAATCTCATTATTGCTTCTTTACCGAAATCTTTTTCTATTTGATTCAGTGCCAAATTTAAGGCTTTAAGTTTTTCATCTTTACTCATTTATATATCCTCCGATACTTATTTTTGTATATTATACATTTGTTTGTAAAAGTTGTCAAGTATTTATTTTTTAGAAGTTATTTTTACAAAGTTCTCTGAAATTGCAATATCTGCAAAAGAATTCGTTATCGGTTTTTTCAAAACAATCTTTTTCTTTCGGAATATTGTTTTCTATGTCATTTAAATATTCGTACATTTGTTTTGTTTCATCTTCAACCTGTTGTTGGAATTGTGTCAGCATTTCATCTGTTAAGTTTACGGTATATTCAAAATAATCGGGGGATAAATATACAACCGTTGAAGTTATATTTTTTGCGTTTGTGTTGAAATGATAACTTGCCCATAAAGAATAACCTATTAATTGTCTAGAATGTTTTGATATATCTTGTTTGCCGGTTTTCCAATCTAAAATATAAATTTTGTCTTGTACAGGTATAAGATAATCCACTTTACAGTATGCTTTATAGTTATTTATTCTTGTTTCACCGAACCCGCCCGGCTCTATTATCCAATTTTTACTTTCGCTTATTGCGGTTTCAAATATCCATTTTAAGCGCTTACTCGTTAAAAAATTTTCTATTATTTTATTTATTTGAGGTAAAATATCCTGCGCTGTAACGGACTCTTTTTGTTTATAATACACTTCACAAAAAGTTTTGCTGTTACAATATGTTTCAGCCATTTTTTCCACATATTTTAAAAATCGCGGTCTGCTTATAGGTACGGCTGTTTTTTGTAATCGAACAAGTAAATCTCTTATGCTGTCGTGAACAATGTTTCCCGTTTCAAGAGCTACGGAAGTTAAAGCTTTTAATTTCTGTATTTTTGAAAGAGGAATTTCTTTATCGAATTTGGAATAATAAGAATAGAAATATTGTCTCTTACAATTTTTAAAAACATCAAATCTTGATACGGACCATCCCAGAATTGATGTAAACGGGAAATTTTTTATCTTTGGTAAATTCATAATTTTTTATTCTAATATAAAATTTATTTCGGCATAAGTACCAATTTGTACGGTTGTCTTTTAAAATATTTATTTGCCGTGTTTTTAATATCTTCAGGTGTTACTTCCATAAGTAAATTCAAATATTCTTCGTCATATTCGTAACCCAATCCCATCATTTCTCTTGCGGAAATATAGTAAGCTTGTCTTTCAACCGACTGATGTGCAAGTAAATAAATACCTTTAATAAAATTTTTAGTATCTTCCAACTCTTTTTCGGATACTTTTTTGTTACACAAATCCGCTAAAATTTTTTCTATACCTCTTTTGGTAACTTCCACATTTTTCTTATCAAGACCTATATAGATTTCAAAGAAACTGCCGCCCAACCTTGTAGGATAATCGGAGTTAACCTCGTAAGCAAGTCCCATCTTTTCTCTCAATTCAACAAAAAGTCTTCCGGTCATTCTTGATCCCAAAATAAAATTTATCATTTTGAGGGTAACAAAATTTTTGTTTAAAGCATTTGGCGCGGGATAAGCATAAATTATAAAAGCCTGATTGAATTTTGAGTCTACCGCAACATCGGTAGGTACTTTATATTGCTTTTTGTCTAAAGTGAGTTGCGGTTTTTTTCTGTATAACTTTATTTTTGAAAAATATTTGTTTAATGTATCTTCAAGATCCGATCTTTTTATGTTTCCTACAACGGTAATAACCATACCTCTTGTTGAATATATTTTATTGTAAGCATCTTTTAAATCTCTTTGAGTTAATTTTAATAATGTTTCTTCTTTTCCGATTTTAATTCTTGAATAAGGATGATTTGTGGCATAAAAATCAAATATAAATTTGTCTCCGGCAACGGGTTTTATGTTATCTTGCCTTCCTTTTATTGCTTCTATCATAAGTTCTCTTTCTCTGTCCATTTCGATTGCATCAAAAGCAGGATTTAAAATTATATCGGCAAGAATTTCGCAGGACTGATCAAAATATTGGCTCATACAATTTAATGTCCATCCGGAATACTCGTATTCAACATCGGGAGATATAGATGAACCCAAATTTTCAATATCGTTGGCTAAAGTATTTGCGTCACGATTTTTTGTGGATTTGTTCATTGTGTTATGAAGTAAAGCCGTTAAACCGGCCTTTGAACTATCTTCCTGCAATACAGATACAGGGGAATGAAGTTTTAAACATAATATTTCAACGGATTTCGTTTGTTTAAATATAACCTGAATACCGTTATCCAAATAAAAGGTTTTCATTTTCTGTCCTCCGAAACTTACAGAACTAAACAATAATACAGATAATAAAATTATTATAAAATTTTTCATTTTGGGAATATTGCCACCTGTGATAATTTATTTTTTGAATAATATTTTCTCATAAAATTTTTAACATCTTTAACTGTTACTTTGTCGATATTTTCCAAATAGTTTTCAAAAACTTCCAAATGCTCGAACAAACTCCAAAAACCCAACGAACTTGCCTGTTCGTTGAATGTTTGAAGATTAAATAACCAATCCGCTTTCATATTTGTTTTGATTTTGTTCAATTCTTCTTCCGTCGGACCTGTTTTCGCAAATTTTTCCAATTCGTTTATAAGTTCTTCTTTTACCTGCATATATTTTGAGTGATCAAAAATCAGCGATATGTATGCCGAGCCCGTTCCGTGAAGAGTCATAAAAGAAGAGTTTATGGAATAAACAAGTCCTTTATCTTCTTTTAATACTTTGTTAAGTCTTGACGATTTTCCGTAACCTAAAATATTTAAGGCAACATCGGCAACATAAATATCTTCGGATTCCATATCAGGTCCCAAAAATCCGGCTAACATATACGCGTGCGCCAAATTACCCGTATCAATAAATTCCGTACCTTTATGATTTTTTTCAATAATTTTCGGTTCGGCACGATTCAAAGATATTACTATTTCACGGGATGATTCCACGTAAGTCGGTCTTTCCATGGCGAGATAATCAAAAAATATTCCGTCCTTACTGATTCTGAAATCCAAATGAGGACCTGTTGCACGTCCTGTGGCACCTACATAACCTATAATTTGCATTTGTTTAACTTCAGCATCTTTTTCAATACCTTTACCGTATTTTGATAAATGTGAATAATGTGTTTCATATCCGTTGGAATGTGTTATTACCACATGGTTCCCGAATCCTTTAACATATCTTGCTTCTCTTATAACGCCGTCTCCCACTGCATATACCGGTGTACCCATCGGTGCGGCATAATCCGTTCCTTCGTGTGCTCTGTAACATTTTAATATAGGATTATATCTTCTCTTTGAATAACGGGATGTTATTGCTACATAGTCTAAAGGTGCCTTTAAAAATTTCTTTACTACAGGTTTAATATCCTGCAGATTTATGATTTGATTTTGACCTAAAGTTTTGGATATTAATTTTTTTGTCTTGCCGACATTTATATCACCTACAACGGCAACAACCATATTCGATGCAACATAATTTTGTTTAAAATATTTTACTATTTCTTCTCTTGAAACATTTGCAATTACTTTTTCCGTACCGATAACACTGTTTTTGTATGCTGCGGTTTTGTATGTCGTGTTCATAAATTTTTCAAAAAGTTGTGATTGGGGATTATCCAAATGTCTGTGAATTTCTTCTATAACAACTTTTCTTTCGGGTTCAATTTCTTTTTCGGGGAATAACGGATTTGTTACCATATCGGCAAGCATTTTCAGTGCTTCCATATAACCGTCTTTTTGTATATCGACATAAAAACAGGTATATTCTTTTGAAGTGGCGGCATTTATATATCCGCCCATTTTTTCAACTTTTTCCATAATTTCGGTATTGCCCGGATAATTTTCTGTTCCCTTAAAAACTAAATGTTCTATAAAATGTGAAAGGCCGGCTTGTCTCGGCTTTTCGTTTATGGAACCGACTTTTACCCAAATGTATATCGATACTACAGGAACGGAAGAATCTTTCTTTAATATGGCTGTTAACCCGTTTTTAAAGTTCATATAATCAACTCCTTTAAATATGTCACAATATATCTGTGTGCTTAAAAACAAAAATGTAATTAACAAAAATATTTTTTTCATTGGTTGTCCTTTATAAAGAATCCTTTTATTTTTGCAATTTTGAATAAATCAACTATAGTGAATGCCCACAAACCGGCATACAAAATATTAAACATTAACATTTTGTTGGGATAATCTTCTTGAAACTTATAGTAAATATTTTTAAATTGTTCAATGTTTTGAAATTTTGCAACAGCTTCTAAATTTTCGTGTCCTACGGCGGAAACAAATGTGCTTGCCAATATTAAAAACAGAACGAGTGCAATTGTAATAAAAAGAACAGCTCGACGCCATTCTTTCATTATCAAATGTCCCGTTCCAGGTCCTAACAGAAGTGTTACCATACATGCCGAAAATAATATCAGTTTATTTTTGTTCATTTCTTCTTTAATAATTCGGTTGCGATTTTCGCCGCTTCTATTGCGTCTCTCGAATAACCGTCCGCACCGATACTGTTTGCAAATTCTT
Organism: Elusimicrobiota bacterium; assembly: GCA_017525905.1. Classification (GTDB taxonomy): domain Bacteria; phylum Elusimicrobiota; class Endomicrobiia; order Endomicrobiales; family Endomicrobiaceae; genus Ruminimicrobiellum. Next base: position 5,965 of record JAFXSD010000004.1, read on the forward strand.
GTGTTAACGGTGCACCGCCCACCATAATTTTCGCATCTATATTAAGAGCTTTTTTTAAGTTTATAACTTTTTCCATTTCTATCATGGTTGTCGTCATTAGTGCGGACAACCCTATAATATCTACATGTTCGCTTTTTGCTTTTTCGATAATTTCTTCTTTACTTACATTTTTGCCTAAATCAAAAACTTCAAAACCGAAACTTTCCAAAACGGCACAAACTATATTTTTGCCGATATCGTGAACATCGCCCTGAACCGTCGCCATAACGACTTTACCTGCAACGGTTTTGTTGCCTTTTTTAAGTAACGGTTTTATATAACTGAATGCAAGCTGCGACGCTTCCGCAGCCATAATAACCTGCGGTAAAAAATATTCTTTTGTGGAAAATTTATCTCCTACAACATTTAATGCTTTTAAGATAAGATCATTTGATATTGTTAAAGGCTCTACACCTTCATCTAAAAGTTCGGTAATTAAATCTTTTATATAATCTTTATCGCCGTTTATTATTGCGCTGAACAACCTTTCTTTCGGCGAAAGATTTTTTTCTTCGGTTACAACTTTTTTTGCAACTCCGCCGTACTTTGCAACATACTCTTTTGCATTTTCGTCTTTACCAGACAAAAGATTTCTTGCATATTCGTCGTCTATAGTCCAATCCACGCTCGGGTTACATATTGCCAAATCAAGACCGGCACCGATTGCCATTTTAAGAAAAGTTGAATTTATTGTTTGACGGGACGGAAGACCGAACGATATGTTTGATACGCCCAAAATCGTTTTACATTCCGGGAACAATTTTTTGGATTCTTTTATTGCGGTTAAAGTTTCCTGAACTTGTTTTGCCGATGAACTTACCGACAATGTAAGGTAATCAAAAATAATTTCATCTCTTTTTACGCCGAACTTGTCCGCATAAGACAAAATCTTTTCTGCAATTTTTATTCTTTCCTGCCAGGTTTTCGGAATACCTTTTTCATCCACACATAATCCGATAATACTTGCTCCGTATCTTTTTGCTATCGGCAAAATTTTTTCAAGTTTTTCCGTTTCGCCGTTAACGGAATTTATTAACGGTTTACCTGCACAATGTTTACAGGCATTTTCCAAAGCGTCCGCAAAACTTGAATCCAAAGAAAGGGGAAGATTTACAATTTCCTGTATTTCGTTTACCGCGTTTATAATAAGTTTTGTTTCGTCACCGCCGGGAAGCCCCATATTAACATCCAAAATGTCTGCACCCGCCTGAGCTTGTGTTCTTGCTTCCGATTTTACCAATCCGAAAATATTTTGTGAAAGTTCCGCCTGGAACTTTTTTCTTCCTGTAGGGTTTATTCTTTCGCCTATTTTTATGGGCTTGTTCAAAAGATTTAAATCTATTGCTTTTGTTCTTGACGATAACAAATGATGATTTACTTTTTTTCTTGTAACGGGCGGCTTGTTTTTTAATTTTTCGGACAACATTTTTATATATTGCGGATTTGTTCCGCAGCATCCGCCCAACATATTTATTCCGTAATTGTATGCTTTTAAACAAACTTCGGTAAACTCTTCGGGTGTTCCGGGGAAAACCGTTTTCCTGTTTATAAATTGCGGCATACCGGCATTCGGTTTGAAAGATATAGGCAAGTTTGTGTTTTCCGCCATAAACTTTGCGAGTTTTAAAAGGTCTTTAGGTCCTACCGAACAATTCATTCCGACGGCATCTACATCAAGACTTTCCGCCATGGCGACAAAACTTAAAACATCGGTTCCCGTTACGGACGTTCCTTCGGATGTAAATGTCATTTGTGTAATTACAGGTAAATCGCAAACATCTTTTACCGCCAAAACGGCTGCTTTCAGTTCTTTAATTTCGGTCATTGTTTCTATAACTATCAAATCCGCACCGCTGTCTCTTAAAAGTTCAGCCTGTTGTTTGAAAGTTTCGTAAGCTTGGTCGAAAGAAACATTTCCCAACGGATACAAATATGAACCTATGGAAGAAATGTCTCCGGCAACAAAAGCGCCTGTTCTTTGAGCTTGTTTTTTTGCAACGGATACACCTGCAAAAATAATATCTTTTATTTTATCCTGCAGATTGTATTGGGTAAGTTTTAATTTGTTTGCTCCGAAAGTGTTTGCAAGAATGATATCCGAACCGCTGTCGATATACGACGAATAAATTTTCTCTATTCGGTCGGGGAATTTTATATTTAATTCTTCCGGCGTGGATACTCCTTCCAAAAAATTATATTTTTGAAGCTCTGTTCCCGTTGCACCGTCGAGTATTAAAATTTTTTTGTTTAATAAAGATTTAAATTCTTGCCTGTTCATTGCTGTATATTGTATCAAAATAATAATTAAAAATTAAGAAATTTCCGAGCAGATTTTATCTTTTGTTTATCCCGAGTAATGCCGAAACCGATTTTCGCGGTATCATTTGAAAAGACGGGGATAAAGTTATACCGATTTTTTCCGCTCCCAACCATTTTAAGAAATCTTTTTGATTTTGTATGTGCCAATCTCCGTAACCGGGTGAAAATCGCATGGTTGTTGTACCGTATTTTTCCGAAATATCGTTACAAATATTTTCCACCAATTCTTCTATTGCCACCGAACCTACAGAATCCAAAATGAAGGCCGGCATAATTTCTTTTTGTTCCAGGAAAAAAGAAATTTTTGTGTCTATTGAAAACCCTATTGTTGCTATAAGGCCGCAAACCAAATTTGAATTTTCCAACAACTTAAAAATATCTTTGCTGTTAATACGGAAATCGTCCAGGAAAATTTCCGTTCCGTTTATTTTTTTTGTTGCCAACGAAACGGCATATTTGGGTTGTAACAATTTTTTTGCCAAGTCTATTGTTTCAAGAATTGTTGTTTCTATTTTGGAGTCGATTTTTGTTCTGTACTTGTTTGCACCCATTCTTACAAGAACATCATCATAACTGATTTTTAAATTTACAATTTCGTTATTCATGTATTTTTAGCTTCTAAAAGATTTTGTTACTACAAAAGTTTTTTTGTCTTTTTCTATTTGAACAACTATTTGTTCCTGATAAATAACCGAATTCGATGAACTCAAATATTTAATGTTTAGTGTATGTATTCCTTCCGACAAATACATTCTGCACATATTAATTTCTTCAGGTAAAGTTCTCCAGGATCTTTTATCCGCTTTTTCAAGTAACGAGTTTGTAACATTTAAAATAGCGTTGGCAAGTATACTTAAATCGTTGTTTTGTCTTGAACCTTGTTTTCTTATTTGATTTGTTACAACTTTTGCAAGAACAAATCTTCCTACGGCTCTTGCGATTGTTTTTGAATGAATTGCCGCATTGTCTCTTTGTAATGCCGCTATCATTAAAGAACCGATATCGCTTACTTCATAACTTGCATATTTTGAAGTTTTGCTTTTATCAATGTTCACTTCTTCAACGGCAAAAGAAGATACTTTGTTTTTGTATCTTACGTATGTTGGGAAAGCTATTTTTATGTAATCGTCCGAAAAACCCGCCCTTACGGCAGCTCTTACTTTTTCGGCTTGTTCCTGTTCATTGGTTGCAACCTTATATGATGCGAAATACGGCCATGCTCTGTAAAAAGACATTTCTATTATTTCGTCCGCTTTTTTGGGGGAAAGACCGTTATAGTTAACTATTATAAGTTCACCGCAATTGTCCGGTTTTACAAGTTGTTTTACCGTATATTTTTGTTTTAGTTCGTTTGCGTCATTGGAAAAACCCAACTTCTTGTACAGGTTATATAAGCTGCTTGTTAAATCCTGCGGAGCAGGTAAAGAATATACATTGTTCTTTGAATTGTAATTTTTTAAAGCGAGTTTATAAGATATCAGTGCATCATTATAATATCCTGCATTTTCATAAACTATTCCCATGAAATATCTTATAAACGGATCATCCGAAAAGAACGCTTTTCCTTTACCGTCAACATTTCGTTTTTTTAATAAGTTATCAACTTGTCTTGCTTCAACAACCGCTTCGTTTGGCTGCCCCTGTAAAATGTAATTTAATGCACAAAAAACATTCATATAAGCAATTTCGTATGTGTTTCCGTAGTAAGGAATTACATTATCGTTTGAAAATAAAGAAAAAGCTCCTGCCGAAATGCTTTTTGTGAAGTTTGCATCATATATCTTTTTAGCTTCTTCAAAAGCCGTATTGCTTTCTTTATAATTTTTTGCCAAATGGTTGGCAAATCCCAAATCGAAATAATATAAAATTTCGTTTTTTTGCCCGTAAGATTTTTGGGATGAAGCAATTAATCCTTGAGCCTGTTCCGTGTTGTTGCCTGTCATACATTTTTCAAGTTTTGAATAATAACTTTGTAAGCCGGAACATGAAACAAGTGTAAAAAATATTAAAACCAGTAAACAATTTTTTTTATTCAATTGTATTAAAATCCTTTAAAAGAGTTTGTTAAAACAAATCTGTTTCTTTGTTTTCTTATTTTTGTTTTAATTTCCTGCGTTTTAATTACATTATTTTTTTTGTCTAAGTACTTTATTATTATAGTATATTTTCCTTTAGGCAGACTAACTGTTGCCATATTTATTTCTTCGGGTAAACTTCTCCACGATTTCAAATTAACTTTGTTTAAAGTGTTTAAACTCGTTTTAATGGCTCTTACTTTTGAAGCCGTTTCTCTGTCGAGATCTTCCAAAAATCTTCTTTTGGAACTTTTGTTTAAATCTTTATCCTGTAAAATGTCTCTTCGTTTTTGTTCGTATTGCTCACGAACAATATCTATCTCTTTTAATGCTAAAACATATCTGTTTATTCTTGAATAAAATACCGCTTTGTAGTTGGGTTCCGGTAAATGTTTTTCCAATACGGTCGCCAAATCCGTCACTTTATAACTTTTACAATTATATTTTTTTGTTTTGTTTTCTTCGCTTGTGATTTCAACTTTAAAAGATTTTATTTTGTTGTCGTATTCCTGATATATCGGAAACGCTGCCGATATTTCGTGAACATTAAATTCTTTTATTACTTCGGCTCTGTAAGGGTTGTTTATTCTGTAATATCTGTCCCATGCCAACTCGAACGCAAGAGTTATAATTTGTGCAACTCTTTTTGGCGCTATTCCGTTATAATTTACTATATACAATGTTCCGTTATCGTTGGTATGTAATTGTTTTGCATACGGATAAGTTTTTTTCAGTTGTTTTGCTTCCTGGTCCAGTCCGTAATAACAGTATATGGTGTACAAATTGTTTACCAAATCTTCGGGGATTTTCATTTCGCAAATGTTGTAGTTTGCATAAGCCGTAAGTGCCAACTTGTAAGATACCATCGCATCGTTAAAGTATCCCGCATTTTGGTACATCAGCCCCATAAAATATCTTATGAAAGGATCGTCCTGATATATATCGTTGGATTTATCGATTTTTATTTTGTTGAAAAGGTTGTTTGATTGTCTTGCTTCAACAACGGATTCGTCTCTTTTGCCTTTTAGTTTTCTTGTTTTAAGATAGTTCAACGAACAAAAAAAGTTTGTATATGCCATTTCATAATCTTCGCCCAAATAGTAGCTCGGTAACAGCGTGTCGTCGTTGAAAAACGTTGAAGTGTAATCTTTCATTGCATATACGGCTTTTGCTTTTTCAAATATTTCGTTGCTTTCTTTAAAGTTACCGTTTAAATGATACAAAAGACCGAGTTCCAAAGAGTACAAAAGTTTGTTGTATTTATCGCTGTTCGGATAAAACTCTTCCGCAAAATTAACGGCACCACTTATATTTCTTTGTTCTATAAGTGGTGCCAAATCATTATAAAATTCGTTTACTTTTGTTGTTGCACAAGAAGTTAAACTTAAGAATATTAAAGATAGTATAAAATGTTTAACACTTTTCAAGTGCATCATTTATACTTAAGCTTTATATTTGCTTCTGCCGACAACTTTTTTAATTTTCTTTTGACCTATCCAAACTTTTTCGTTTGTTTCAATGTCGATAAGTTCAAGTTCTGTTTGATAATATTTCAATGTTGTTTTACCTGCTGCATCGGTAATAGTGTTTATTTGACCTTTCAACATATAATCCGCACCTAATTCTTTACCGAATTTTTTTACTGTTTTAGGATCGGAAAAATCTGCTTGATCACTTCTTTCATCTCTTATTTCTACTCTTTGATCTTTTGATGCAACAAATGAAACAGTACCGGAATTCAAAAGAGCTATTTCAAGATCTTTTGTAAATGTTTCGGTGCTTATGTGTTCATCGGTTTTGTTCAAAATTGTTCCGACAATAATTCTCGGTTTTGCTTGTTTTTTCATCATAAAGCTTGATAACCAAGGTTTAGATAATGAATCTGCAATCATTTCGTCTGCGACGAGTTTTGAATCGGAATCGTTCCAGTTGCCGCTTAAATCGATCAATTCATCGTCGGCTACTCTTGTAACTTTAGGTGTTGTAGAACAAGAAAATAATACTACTGCAAAACTTAATAAACAACCCATCAAAAATAATTTTTTCATTTTGACTCCTTATTTATATTTTATTTTCCAAAGTATTCTATTTGATTATTATACTATTTATTATCAATAATTAGCAATAAAGTTAATTAAAATTTATTTAAAAAACGCGACAAGATGTTGGCGTGATTATTTTATAAAATATAAATTGTAATATGTGATTTGATATTAAAAGGGGGTAAAATAATGGAAGGAACACCATTGAATGAATTATATGAATTGATTTCTTATCGGCATGAAGCAGAATTTACATATAAATCCAAGGAATATGTTTTACTTCCGGAAGATGGGTATCTTATAATTCAAGAAAGTGCTGAACAAAATGATAATCCACAATGCCTTTGTAGAAAGAAAATACCGGAAATAGGTGATATTCCCAAAAATATTATAGATGCAGTTTTTTCTGAAAAGTGTTTTGACGGGAAATCTTTTTTAGAAATTGAAAAAGATATTACAGTAACTTGTATTTTATGATTATTTGGGAAAATAAAATAATTGAAAAATCAAATTAAGAAGTATGTTCCTATTGCCCGCCTAAACCTTAATTGATATAATTGTTTCAAGCACTTCCACTTCCAACCGTTCGTTCCTATTGCCCGCCTAAACCTTAATTGATATAATAGATTGTGTTGTTTTAACACCTTCTTTTGAGTTCCTATTGCCCGCCTAAACCTTAATTGATATAATTCCAGTATGTCTAATCTATACGCCAATTTAGTTCCTATTGCCCGCCTAAACCTTAATTGATATAATTAAATGGGAGATTGGCACACACTTTGCTATGTTCCTATTGCCCGCCTAAACCTTAATTGATATAATAATACATTGTATATGATTAGAGCAAGAGATGTTCCTATTGCCCGCCTAAACCTTAATTGATATAATATTTATCTTTGTTGAACGCTTTGGCAGTCCGTTCCTATTGCCCGCCTAAACCTTAATTGATATAATAAAATAAACATACCATATAAAAGCAAAGATGTTCCTATTGCCCGCCTAAACCTTAATTGATATAATTCTTAATATGTCGGATTGGTACATGTTCATGTTCCTATTGCCCGCCTAAACCTTAATTGATATAATTTTAACTTTTCCAGTCAGAGATGAATCCGGGTTCCTATTGCCCGCCTAAACCTTAATTGATATAATGCTGTACAAAACCACGATCAATTTATATTAGTTCCTATTGCCCGCCTAAACCTTAATTGATATAATCCTATAAGATTCTTTATTATCTGACACATCGTTCCTATTGCCCGCCTAAACCTTAATTGATATAATACTGTCTTTATCGGCTTGCTTCTTTCCGGCGTTCCTATTGCCCGCCTAAACCTTAATTGATATAATGCTACCATTTTCGGTGTGGCCGGTGCTTTTGTTCCTATTGCCCGCCTAAACCTTAATTGATATAATAACAATAGCAAAAGATATTAAACAAAACACGTTCCTATTGCCCGCCTAAACCTTAATTGATATAATAAAAATAAACAGCTAATATGCAAATTAGTAGTTCCTATTGCCCGCCTAAACCTTAATTGATATAATTGATATCAAGAGATGTTGTTACTGCCGCACGTTCCTATTGCCCGCCTAAACCTTAATTGATATAATCGCATTACAAAAGAAATGCGCGAAAAGATTGTTCCTATTGCCCGCCTAAACCTTAATTGATATAATGACCTGTATAAGAGTTACGGAGAATTGGAGGTTCCTATTGCCCGCCTAAACCTTAATTGATATAATCCGGCAACAAAGTGGTGCATGTCGGGTTTGGTTCCTATTGCCCGCCTAAACCTTAATTGATATAATTGAAGCTCTGATATAAGATTGTAAACTTTCGTTCCTATTGCCCGCCTAAACCTTAATTGATATAATGTGAAATTGATGGGACAACTTGTATTGTAAGTTCCTATTGCCCGCCTAAACCTTAATTGATATAATAAAGGATAATAGGAGTGTTGATGTTGATTGGTTCCTATTGCCCGCCTAAACCTTAATTGATATAATAAGAGAATTGTGCGATTACGGAACGATAGCGTTCCTATTGCCCGCCTAAACCTTAATTGATATAATTTGACATTGTGTAACTAAACAATTCGTTTCGTTCCTATTGCCCGCCTAAACCTTAATTGATATAATGTTATGGAATTGAGTGCCACCATTATTGCAGTTCCTATTGCCCGCCTAAACCTTAATTGATATAATATCTAATGGAAACAATGGAAAGGTTGAAGAGTTCCTATTGCCCGCCTAAACCTTAATTGATATAATGCTTGCTTCTTTTGCTATAATCGGCAAAATGTTCCTATTGCCCGCCTAAACCTTAATTGATATAATACCTATTGCGAAAGTGCTTGATTTTTGAATAAAAAAATTTTATAATAAACTATATCAATTAAAGTTTAGGCGGACGACCTTAGGAAACAAGGGCTAATTGTAAGCCCGTAAAAGAGAGCTTTGCTCTCGCTTTATAAGATTTTTAAGAAAACAGAAGAAGTTGCTGTGGCTCTTTTTCTGTTTTTTCTTTTTTCTTGCCATAAAAATTTACTGTAAGGCCATATTGCTTATCTGTTAGAAACATAAATGAACATTTCCCTTTTTCAGGGACGATTCTTCCTAATTTCAATGCTAAAGAATTTGCTATACTGAACGTTGGTATATTTCTGATGTAAACCGAGAATTGCATTTGTAAAAAACCTTCTTCCAACAATCGATTTCTAAATTGAGTGTATTTTCTTCTTTCGATTTTTGTTTGGGTAGGAAAATCAAAAACAACAAGAAGCCACATAATTCTCCAACTATTAGGTTTCATATTTTATGTAATTTATTTCTATATCATTTAAATTTTTTGTTAATTTTATATTGGGCAAAATTAAAGTTGAGGTATTATTTTCCAAACATTTGCAATAAGAATATATAACTTTATCTATTCCTTGAAATAATCTATATTGTTTATCAAATAAATTTATTTCTTGTTTTACAATTTCAATTATAATTTTGTTTTTTAACTCTTTATTTAAATTCTCATAATTACTATCTTTCAATAATTTCAAAACTATCTTATCAACTATATATCTAAATGGTTCTATAAAATCCTCAACTAAATTAAAAGGATTATCTTTTCTACTATGCCAAATTCCTAGGTTCAAATTAAGGCCTGTTGTTGCCAAATTTCTCGCAACTATAGACCGTACAATAGCATATCCATAATTTAAGGAACTATTTATCACATCAGTAGCACCTGTTTTTTCTCGTACATTATTTGAATGAAAATATTTGAAATAATGTTCCCAATAAATTCTTGCACAAAAACTTTCAATATTTTTTTTATCACCATTTTGTATTTGAACTAAAAATTTTTCTAAATAATTGGCCTGAGCTATATTTATAGCTCTTAAGACAGATATTTGTCCCGAAATCTTAGATTTTATTATTTGATTCCATAATGTTTTATTAAAATCGGAATCAATATTTTTGGCTTGTAAATATGGCCTTCCGGATCCTTTTAAATTTTTAGCTATCGGTAATGTTATTGAAGTAGGCATAAAGGAAGTATCTACACAAACCACAATTGCACCAACCTCAGATAGAGCTTTAAGAACACCATTCGTTATTGTTATTTGATAAGAAGATAAAATTACGGCTGCAATATCAACAACAGCGACGAAATGAACTTGTTCACTATTAGCAAATTTAATTTTTAATCTTCCTGTATCTATAGACAAGAAAGAATCTCTTTCTATGCTAACAATATAATCATTTCCCATTTTGTTTTATTTGTTTTATGGTATTTCTATCTTTTATTAAAATTATATTTTTAATATTACTAAAATTTTTCTCACTTTCTATTGTGGTATTAAGTTTATTACAAACCAATCCTTTTTTATTATGAAAAGATTTAGCTCTATAAAATTCTTTTGTTTTCTTATCATAAATAATATCGTTAGCGAAAATTCTAACTATATTTTTAGGAATAGGTTTATTTTTATATTCTTTCAAATATTTGTACATAGGAACTAATTCTTTTTTTATTTTTGTTGTTTCATCAAAGTCCATACAAGCATACCCACCACCTTTATAAACTTTATATATTTTGTTTTTTTGATTTTTAACTCCAATATCAACATTTTCTTTATAAATCATTAATACTTTTTCTTTATAAATACACTTAATCTTCTTTATTTTATTACCATTAAAATAGATACCATCTTTTGTATCTTCTTTTTTACCTAATAAAGCATCTTCTAAAGATAAACCTTGTGATATTCTTTTTTTCAATTGTTCTTTTATTGATTTTTTTATTGAATCACCTACAACGATTTCATCTATTTTATTCTTCAAATCTTCTAAATTTTTTGTATTTTTCAACAAATGATTTAATGGATATCTTTGAACAAGATATTTATTGTTATTTTTTTCTATTATTCCATAAGCGGATTCATCACAAATTTCTTTACTCGGTAATCTATCCGGTTTATTCCAAATAACATAGTTAGTAAGATATTTTTGTAAAACATTATTTAATTCCTTAAATGGATTTTCCGGTTTAAATTCTGCCTTTATTTCTCCTGTCTGTTTATCTACAACATCATATAATGTTCCATTCTCACTATTATATTTATTTGCTTTTTGCATAAGAGATCTTGTAACAAGTCCGATGACTGCCGCATCAACAATATGATGTCTATGATCACATCTTTTATTAAACATAAAATCTTTTTTCTTTCTATATTCTTTTTTAAACTCTTGAAATATTTCTTTTCCTTCTTTTTTAGTTGTAGGATATTTTTCTAAAAAATCATGTTCATATTTTTCAAAACATTTATATAATTCACTCTTTTTATCAATATCTTGCAATGATACTGATTTTGTATTTAAAGCTTCCCATACTTCAGTATCTATTTGTTTATCATATTCATTGTATAATTCTTTATTTTCTAAAATTCTCACTTTTGGCAAAATTAAATTTGTTGCCCAATATTGTCGTAAATATCCGGTTAAACTTCCATAACTTGGAATAACATCTTCTGCAATGTTTTTACACCAATCCAGAACTACTTTAGTTATCCAAGATGTGGATTGTAATTGTGTTTCAGTAAAATTGTCTCTTAATTCTTCTATTTCTTTTTCTGTAGTTAAATTATCTGATTTTTGAATTAATTCTCTTTTTTCTAAAGTATCAACCCATTGTTTTCCAACGAGTTTCTTTTTTATAGTTTTTGCTTTTTCTTCTAATTTATTTGCAAATTTTTCTACAACATCATAGTTAATTTTATTTTTTTTACCTGCTAGATATGGTGTGTTATCACCCTTTTCTAAATTACATTTTGAATGAACTAAAACAAAATTGTTATATTTATCCAATCCACCACAACTTTGTGGAATAATATGGTCTATTTCTGTTTCTTTTTCATTGCAAAATTGAGAATTGGATATTTTTTGTCCACAATAAACACATTCATGTTCTTGTTCTGTCCACAATCTGTATCTAAAAACATTTTTAGCAGAATCTATTATCCCAAATTTTATTAATTCTTCACTAATTTTTTTTGTTCTTTCTTGATTATCACTCATTTCTTTTTCTAAAAAATTTCTCATGGATAAAGATTTTTTTAAATCTCTCGAAAGTTCAATAGTTATAGTTTTTGGATTACCACCTAATTTATGAATTACATAATTTATTGTTCTTTTAAACTCTTTCAATGGCCTATCAATCAAAATATTATCTGTTTTTATTTCATTAAATGGTAACAATTTATTTGATTCACTCGTTTTTTCTTTTGTGTATGAATTTATAATGTCTTCTTTCTTTTCACCATTATTTAACCTTTTAACTATATTGTTTAATGCTTTTATACTATATGATTTTCTACTTTTTTCTAATTTTGGCAAAGTAGTGTTTTTGCCTTCTAACTGTTTTTGGATTTTATCTATAAAGGATAAAATTTTTTCAATATTATATTCTTCTTCAAGAGGTACTATTTTTAAAATACTATCTATAAACTCTTCAATATATTGCTTATCATTATCCAATATTGAATCAAAATCTGTAGTACAAGCTAAAAATTCTATGATTATTTTCTGTTCTGTTTTATTTAATTTTTCAAAATGTTCCAACAAATTATTATCTTTAAATACTTTTTTTGTTTGATTTGCCTTAATACCTTTATCATTATCTTTTCTTCTTGTATCAATGTTAAATTTTTCTTTTGTTATATCTATATTTAATTTCTTATAAATTTCATTATACGGCATTTCATAATTTTTATTATATTTATCAGTTTCATTATTTATAAAATAAAAAATATCTTTTCTTTCTGTTTCTGTTAAATTTCGTGATTGTTTAGTTTTAAAATTTCTTACTTTAATATTGTTTATAACACATAAAATTCTATACTCTTGAAAAATATATTGTGCTGTTGCTGCTCTTTTTTCTTGTGGTTCTAAAGAACAATTACCAATAGTTTCTATATCCCATTTTATAGGTCTTTGATAAAAAATAGCACTTTTAAATGCATCCTTTAATGTTATTTTTGTTTTGTTTTTATATTCAGGAAAATAATTTTTACTTTTGATTTTATAAAAATTATTTAATTCTTTATGATGCTGTGCTTGTTGTTTCCAAATTGTTTCAAATTCATCTTCTATATTTTTTCTATAAATATATGTTCCATCTTTAGATATTTTTTTCCATTGATTTATATATTTATTATCTTCTTTTGATTCTTGTTTTAATTTATATTCCAATTGTCCTATAGTTTCAACATTATACTCTTGTAATTTTTTCTCTGTTAATTTAATATTATCAGATATATCTCCTTGATTTTTTAAATTACCTTTATATCCTCTGTTTTTAGCAATATGAAATAAAACTTTTATAAATTCTGCTAATTCTATCTTTTCATTTACTGCTTTTGCTCTTAATTCATGAATCTTATCACTTTTTATTTTATTAATATCTTCTTTTGTTATACCTATTGAATTAGCTAAATATGTTAATTTCTTTAACCTTTTTGCTTTCCTTTCTACTTGTCTCCTTCTCAATCTAAAACTAGCTCTTATGGAATTTTCTGTTACTTTCTTTTTAGGTTCTATTGGTTCTCTAAAGATATAACCATCAATATGAGCAATTCCTTTTATATTATCTTTATCATCTAACTCATAGGCTACCAATCCTATCGAAGAAGTACCTAAGTCTACTCCTAATTTATATTTTATTGGCTGTTTTTCCATCTTCCCTCCAAAAAAAATCCACTAGCAAAAAAACTAATGGATTTTAATCAATAATATTTATAATAATTTTTATTTTTTATATTCATTGTTCTAATTTTACAAAATTTTTAAAGTTATTTACTATAAAATATTCTATAAATATGTTGCGACAACGTCTTGTCGTAAATTTGAAATATAGGAACAGCTGGGGGGGCAGTTAATTGTTCAAGACCTTAAGACATAATCAATTAGTAATTAGAAATTAAAAAAACGGGAAGAGTTTTCTTCCCGTTTTTTTATTATTTAAAAGAAAAATCCGTTTCGCCAAAAAGATTATTTTATAATCTTCTTAAATTTTCTTTTTCCTGCCTGCAATATCATTCCGTTTTTAACTTCAATCTCCGTATCAGCCGTCACCTTCTCATTGTCAACCTTCGCGCCGCCCTGTTCAATCAATCTTCTTGCTTCATTTTTACTTGATACCATTTTAGATACGAACAAAAGTTCGGACAATTTTATTTTATCTTTATCGCATTTAAATTCTTCAATTTCGGTAGGCAAATCTTTATTTGCAAATATTTTATTAAATTCCGCTTTAGCATTTTCCGCAGCTTCTTTACCCCAATATCTTTCAACGATAATTGAGCCGAGTTTCATCTTTGCTTCTTTCGGGTGCATCTGTTTTATTTCGTCTAAATTTTCTTGTGTTAAAAGTTCATAGTAGAACATCATAAGTTCATCCGATATAGACATCAACTTACCGAACATATCCTGCGGTTTATCGTTTAATGCAATATAGTTTTTATAAGATTTGGACATTTTTTTAACGCCGTCCGTACCTACAAGCAACGGCATTGTTATAACTACCTGCGGTTCCTGTCCCGCATCTCTTTGCATATCTCTGCCCAAAAGAAGATTAAACTTTTGATCGTTACCGCCAAGCTCAACATCCGCCTGCAATGCAACCGAATCGTATGCCTGTAACAAAGGATACATAAATTCAACTATACTTATAGGAATATCCGCTTTAAATCTTTTTTCGAAATCGTCTCTGACAAGCATTTGTGCAACAGTATGTTTTGATGCTAATTTCAAAAGACCTTCTATACCCAACGCATTTAACCATTTACTGTTGAAAACAACTTCGGTTTTTTCTCTGTCCAAAATTTTGAAAACCTGATCCTGATAAGTTTTAATATTTTTCATTATTTGTTCTTCGGTCATCATAGGTCTTGTTGCCGATCTTCCGGACGGATCACCTATTCTTGCGGTAAAATCGCCGATTAAAAATACTATTTGGTGACCTAAATCCTGAAACACTTTTAACTTGTTTATAATAACGCTGTGTCCTAAATGTAAATCCGGAGCGGTGGGATCAACTCCCAACTTTATTCTTAACTTTTTACCGGAATTAAGTTTTTTTATCAACTCTTCTTCCGATATAATTTCGTTTGTTCCTCTTCTTATTAATGAAAGTGCATCTACTTGTGACATCAACTTTTACCTCTTATATCTATTTCGTTAATTATAAATTATAAATTGTAAATTATAAATTATTTAAAAATTGCCAAAACAATTTTTAAATTGAAAGTTTTTGTAACAATTTATAATTTTCCACATCAAATTCTCTTTTTAAGTTGGGAAGTTCACTGAAAGGTGTAAGTTTTATTCTGCCTTTTTCCCAACCGACGAGAATATTTGTTTTATTTTCTTTTAATACTCTTATAGCTTCCGCACCGAAAGCGGATGCCAAAATTCTTTCTCTTGCTGTCGGAACTCCGCCTCTTTGAATATATCCCAAATTGCTTACTCTTACATCAAGCCCTGTTTTTTCCGCTATTTCTTTTCCGAACTCAAACGAGCTTCCGCAACCTTCCGCATAAGCAACTATCAACGAATTTTTTCCGGAAACACTTGCTTGTCTGAACTTATCGCACAACTGCTCCATATCGGGTTTTACTTCCGGAACAACTATAACTTCTGCTCCTGAAGCAAGACCTACCGCCAAAGTTAAAAATCCGTGATGTCTTCCCATAATTTCCACAACAAATATTCTGTCGTGACTTTTTGCGGTATCTCTTATTTTATCTATTGCATCAACGGCGGTATTAAGTGCCGTATCGTAACCGATAGTTTCTTCGGTTCCTACAACATCGTTATCTATTGTTGCGGGAAGATTTACAACTTTTACGCCTTCTTTACTTAAAGCGTTTCCTGCGGCAAGAGAACCGTCTCCGCCGATAATTACAAGACTGTCTATATTTAAATCGCTTAAAATTTTAATTGCTTTTTTTCTGCCTACTTCCGTTTTAAGTTCCGGACATCTTCCCGTTCTTAAAATTGTTCCGCCCTGATTTATTATTCCGCTTACGGATCTTGCAGTCATATTTATATAATCGCCGTCTAAAAGACCGCCGAAAGCTCTTTTGAAACCTACCATTTCAAAACCGCAATAAATACCCGTTCTTACAACTGCTCTTACCGCAGCATTCATTCCGGGAGCATCTCCGCCAGCCGTAATTATACCTACTCTCCTGTTAGCCATAATAACCTCCGCTTCTTAAAAGAAGCTATATAAAACAATTTCATTTTTTATAAATATTACGGTTGTTTATTTTACAAAATTAAAGTTTATAGGGCAAATGATATATAGATATACAGCGATATGCAGCGTCTTTTTTATTTTGTTTTACGGTTTATCGGTCGATGTTACAAAATGATACTAATTAATAACAAATGATAAAACAAAACAATAAAATATCATAATTTAATAATGAATAAAAGTTTTTAATAATAAAAAAATTAAATTAGCAAGAAAATATAAATTTAAACAATAAAATAAAAAAAATAATAAGTGTTGACAAAAAAAAATAAATAATATAAAATAATGCTTGTAATTAAAAAATAAAAGTAGTGAGTGATAAAAAATGGAAAACAAAAAAGATAAACAAGTAATGGATATCAAGGAGTTGGCGGAGTATCTTGGTATCGGAAGATCGACGATATATAATTTAATAAAAAAGAAAAAAATCCCTGCATCAAAGATCGGAAAACAGTACAGATTTTCAAAAGAAGTTGTGGACAGCTGGTTGAAAGATAAAATTATAACTAAGAAAGATCCTGCAATAACAAAATAGTTTTTTTTAACTTCTTGGTTTTAATAATAAATTGTAGTTAAATTTAATTAGGAGGAAGGAAAAAATGGCAGAAAAAGTTGCTAAACTTGGCGTAAAAAGAGAAGATGGTTTTCTTTATTTCATTGACAAAGACGGAGATGTTTCAAGATCTGTAATGGCAAGAGGCGGAAAAAAAGGCGGAAAAACAAGTAAAGTTGCTAAAGCAGGTGTAAAGAAAGAATCAGGTTTCCTTTATTTCTTAGACAAGAACGGTGATATCTCAAGAGCAAAAATGTCAAGAGGCGGACAAAAAAGAAAAGCTAAAAAAGCAAAAAAAGTAGCAAAAAAAGCAGTTAAGAAAGCAGTTAAAAAAGTTGCAAAGAAAGTAGTTAAAAAAGTAGCAAAGAAAGCAGTTAAAAAAGTAGCAAAAAAAGCTTGCGCAAAAAAAGCTTGCAAAAAATCAAAAAAGAAATAAGTTGAAAAGATACATAGAAAAACTCCGGTAAATTTTTACCGGAGTTTTTTTATTTGTTTAAGTTGTTACCGACAAACCAATTCATTTTCCCGCAGAAAAAAACTTCCATAAAATTAAAGAAAATTCAGTGTAAAAATGCGACAAGACGTTGTCGTAATAATTTTATACAATATTATTGGGAAAAGAAGTAACCAACGGCATA
The DNA here is from genome assembly GCA_017525905.1 of Elusimicrobiota bacterium. Taxonomy (GTDB): domain Bacteria; phylum Elusimicrobiota; class Endomicrobiia; order Endomicrobiales; family Endomicrobiaceae; genus Ruminimicrobiellum. The sequence continues at coordinate 23,448 of JAFXSD010000004.1, forward strand.
TCGCCGAAATTGTACGACTCTTCGTATAGTTAAAAATCAAAAAAAACTTATAACAAATTAAAACTAAATCTTAAAACAAAGAAGTTTGTAAAAACCAAATTTTGCAATTTATTGCAGTTAAATATTTATTTCACGGGAGGTGGAATTATGGAAACAGAAATTAGAAAAAGTGGAAAATTTATCAGTAAAGGAGGTAACGGTATGCAACAAAATTTAAAAGAAATAGTTGAAAAAGAAGCCTTTGAGTATATTCGGCTACAAACAATGAGTGCTTATGATTTTTTACCTGAACCGGGAGAAGTAGAAACGATTGATAGTTTGACGAAAAACATATGTAATTTAGTTATGAGCAAAGTAAAAAATATGGAATATGAGATAATAAAAAAAGAAGTTAAAAAAGTATTAAGAACAAAGAAAGCAAAAGATGAAATTTCCTGGTTAGAAGCGTATGGGGGATTTCATGATAAAAACAAGGTAATTTGTAATTTTGGTGCAACAATAAAAGACTTACCAAAACCAATTCAAAAATTTGTACCGGAATGGGAAGAAGAAATAAAAAAGTATCTTGAAAAAGAAAAAGAATTAAAAAAGCACCTTGTAAGCGGATGGATATCTTTTAAGTATGGAAGAAAGCGTTATTCTATATGTTCTAATTTCTTTAAGAGCAGTAAGAAATCTTCTTTTGAAAACGAAGCATTTTATGCAATATCTAAAACTATAAGAGAAGATATAAAAGATTTAGTTTCCGATTATAAAGAATCTTTTTATTAAAACATTACATTATATAAACTGTAAGTAAAAAAGTTGTTTATTATTTAAGTTAATCAACGGGAATATAACGGACAAAAAAATCAGTTGATTCAATATTAAATCAACTGATTTATAATTTGTTTATAGAATTTCAATTGTTGCATAAAGGGTGCTACATTGGACAAATTGGCAAACCTATATATTTATGAGCCAGTTATGCTAAATCTCGTCGGGTTTAATAACATTAGATTTAACAAGGATAAAATCAAAGTTTCATAATTTTTGCTCTTTTTTGCCTTATTTTTTATATACCCCTAAACCTTGTAAACATTTTTTAACATTTCTTTAATTAATGGTAATTCTTTCCAATCCTTAGGAAAACCCATTTTTTCAAAAGAAACTAAACCATTTGTTTTTATTTGATATTCTTCTATTCTATCACTAACTAAAGAAACCCATTTTGATTTTGGATATAAATTTTTTAAAAATAGTGCTATTGTATAAAAAACAGGGAAGAAATTTATATTATTTTTATTTACCATTACATTATTTTCATTAACTGTATGAAAATCAATCTTATAAATGCTATTTGGATTGTTTTGATAAAATTTAATATTAGCTATTGTTATACTATTTTCATTATCCCATAATCTCGCATAGTGTGCACATACATTTCTAATATAAGCCAAAGCATGTAATGAATTTTCTAAAAAATCTTTATACAGATTTAATTTCTTTGCTATCTCCATTTTATCAGAAGGTAAAAGCATATTATAAACCAATGATAATGTTCCAAATGTAATAAATTGAGACAAAATCCAATAAGGAGGATATTCATTATTATATTTAAAATAAAAACTTTTAAGACAAGTGGTTGTTTTATTACGACTATTATTTATATATTCTTTGAATTTCTTTAAAATATCATCATGAGAAACAATTTTATTTTTATTCTTATAAGGTCTAATATTATTACTATCTAAAAACCAATAAGGGTCTCCACTTTTTTTACACATATATTCACATATTACAGAATTAATTGTCACTTCTATTTTTTCTAAAGCATCAAAACATAAAGACCTTAACTTACTATCAAATTTATAAATATCTACAATGTTCTCAAATGTCACTTTTATAGAGAATTTATTTTCAATTTCTTCCTTTTCTTGTTGAGAAGAATATATCATATCTCTATTAATATATTTGTTTTGAAATTTAAACCAATATCCAGAAAGGCGATAATAATTCACTTTTGACAAAATATCTTTTGCAAAATCTTCATTCTCTATTATCATTCCTCTATCTTTAAGTTGTTGTATTAATTCATCAATTGTTTTAGGAGGTTTGTTAAATGGTATTTTGATATTTTCTCTTATATTCATTACATTTACTCAAAAAATATGCCCTCCCCCTTACTGATTGGGGAGAGCTTGTTGCTTTATTTATAACATATTTTATGCTAACTGTCAACTCCTTTTTGCTGAT
>JAFXSD010000053.1 GCA_017525905.1 Elusimicrobiota bacterium
AAAAGAGCATTCGAGAAGGCCATCAACAACACAGCAAGACACAACGGCACAAGCAGAAAAAGAATTCTGTTCCACTTCCGTTGATTCGGGTAAGTTTCTTTTTCATTCATAATCAACCATGATAATAAGGGAGTACGTAAAACATAAGAGAACTCAAAGAGGAGGCAACCGCAAGGACACCGAGAAAAATTTTTATGACTGTAGGCCTATTCATATCAACAATCCCATTTTCTTGCAGACGCGGCGGGCTTTGCGGTATGAGCCCTGCAAATGCGGACTTATTTTTTATCAAAGAACGACTAGACTTCCCTTTGTCAACTACCCATTTTTGTAGACTTCCCCATAATTTCAGTTTAATTTTTTCAATTTTATTTTCACAATTCTACTTTTTTTTCATCTTATACCAAAAATCAGCGGATTATTTTTTTTGAGTCATTCTAAATGATCAACGCTCGATTTTGTTAAGACACTTAGTAATTTCATACTTTCGTATTCTGGAATACTTGCCAAATAATTGCATAAATAATAATCTAACAGACACATTTGCGAATACGACATGCTGGACCACTCTTGTATATCATTTTCTTGAAAAAATTTATCCATTATCGGCTTCATTTCTGAAATGCTATAAAGGAATTCCTCAAAAGACATGTCAAAATTCAATTTCCTTAGATGATTAATAAAATTATAAATTTCCAACCAACATTCAATAATGTTTTGTAACGATCTTTTTCTTTTTAAAGTTTCCACTTGATTGCGTATCGCCTGATTAAAGGATTCACTGGAATCAATAGTTTTTAAAATATTTTCTTTATAATCAGCATAATCCCAATCTTCTATGATGCGTACAAATTCTGAATTTTCATTCAGCCTCATACTTATATTTATTATCGCCAGCACAACACTGTATTGACCATAACGTTGAACTAATTCCACAAATTCATCACTATAATTACTTTTTTTATTTACTAAAGATATATTGGATTCTTTAGAACTATCTCCACAGGAAACATAAAACAAAGAAATCAATAAAACACTTATCAGAGTTTTAACTTTCATAACTTCACCTTTTACAAAAACCTAATTTTTTGGGGGGAGTCTTTCCTTTAAATAAATACTGAGGAAAATTTTTATGAATGTCGACCTTTTCATCTTCTAGTAATATACTTAAAAAGAACAAACCCTACTGCAGCAGCTATTCCTGTTAGAACAAAAAAGTGCAAGAAAAGAATTTTCGAATCGGCATAACAAACAACCCACCAAATCAATAACCCCAACCCCACGAAGAAAAATAGAGACGCCCTGTAGTCCACTTTTTTTATTCCGTTCTTAATTCCAAGAAAACAAAAGCCCATGGCGATAGCAAAAAAAGCCAGGGCAAAAAAGTAAAATCCTGGATTCTCTAAAAAAGGCGTCGCAAGTCCGTGAAGTTTTACACGAAACGAATCTATTTCTGTAACATTCCTATTTCCGACTTCATAGTTTTTCTCAGGGAAAAAAGAAAAAGCACCCTTGAATAAAGATATATAGCATTTATCATTTTCCGGGCAAAAGGCCAACACTTCACGTCCCTCATCCGTTTCATATGAAAAAGAACATTGCTTTCCTTCAACAAAGCAGACCCTTAATTTAGCCGGCCCTCCCTCAAAAATATCATCTCGATTTTCGCGATCGAATTTTACATGTTTTGACCGATCCCAATGGTAATAAAAATTGCCGCTAGATATTCCGAACACAAGATAAACGAAAAACGGATAAAACAGGCCGAAAAAAGCTACCGCCGAGAGAAGCCCGAGAATTATTCTTATGGGAGCAGATTTTAGCATGTAGGCCTTAAGAATTTAACAATCATCAAAAAAGCATTCACCTTGTTCATAAATATAACCTATTCCGCGAGATGAGGGACAGGCGGGGCCGCGAATTGGGCTTTTCTCAGGGGAAATGGGCGTGCGAAAAGGGCAATTTTGCGGAAATTGGGGATTAAACGAGATGTTTCGAGGCTTTTCAATCCCCAATTTTTAGAACAAAGTAATAGCTTTTGGTATGAATTAGGGAGTTGGCCCCTCAAAAAGAGCCTCCAGTGGGGATTAAAATGCTTTTTTTGCGTAGCTTCATCCCCCTTTTTGACATTTTTTGAAGTTCAAAGCACAAACAAACTAAAATTTTGGGGATTAAATTATGTATTTTGAGGTGTTTTAATCCCCATTTTTGACAAAAAAGACATTCTGAGCGCTTGGATCAGCAAAAAAAAAGAAGTTCAACCAAATGGTTGAACCTCTTATACCCCCAAGCGGTTTCGAACCGCTGTTGCGGGAATGAAAATCCCGAGTCCTGGGCCACTAGACGATAGGGGCGTCTTATGTAGGGCCAAATATAGTTAATCGG
>JAFXSD010000031.1 GCA_017525905.1 Elusimicrobiota bacterium
ATTTGTCAAGTACTTTTTTTCTTTTGTACTTTGCTTGTATCAAACTTTTAAAAAGAACTTTTTGCAATTCCGATTTGCAATGGGCATACTTATACCACACTTTCAAAAATTTGTCAAGTACTTTTTTTCTTTTGTACTTTGTTATCTAAAATTTTTAAAAGAACTTTTTGCAATTCCGATTTGCAATGGGCATACTTATACCACACTTTCAAAAATTTGTCAAGTGAAAAATTTTGCCATGCAAATTTCGAGGAACAGAATAACAGATGTATGGAGGGATGTAATAAAAATTTGTATAATATATATGTTATGGAAAAATTTAAATCTGAACTTTTACTACCTGCAGGATCTTTATCGAGATTAAAGACTGCTGTTCTATACGGCGCAGATGCGGTATATTCCGGAACTCCGGATTTATCTTTAAGAGCAAGATCATCTTTTCCGTTGGAAGAACTTAAAGAAGGAATAGAGTTCGTTCATAATGCAAATAAAAAAATATATCTTACTTTAAATTTGTTTTCCCACAATAAAGATATAGATAAATTATCGGTGTTTGTAAACACAATAAAAGAATTAAATCCGGACGGAATTATTATTTCGGATCCGGGAGTTTTCCAATATGTGCACGACAGAATTCCAAATATTCCTCTGCATATATCCACACAGGCAAATGTTTCTTCTTATCTCACGGTAAACTTTTGGAAAAAGATGGGAGCAAGTCAATGTGTGTTATCCAGAGAAACATCCTTTAACGAAATCGTTGAAATTAAACAAAAGTGTCCCGATATAAAATTAGAAATGTTTATACATGGTGCAATGTGTATCAGTTATTCGGGAAGATGTCTTATTTCCGCATTTATGGCTTCCCGAAGTGCAAACCAGGGAGCATGTGCTCATTCCTGCAGATGGAAATATAAAATGTATCTTGAAGAAGAAGAAAGACCCGGCAATTTTTATCCGATAGAAGAAGATGATAAAGGAACATATTTTTTTAATTCCAAAGATTTGTGTTTAATGCCGAAACTCGATAAAATTTTACAAGCAAAAATAGATTCTTTGAAAATTGAAGGCAGAACAAAAACGGAATATTATGTTGCACAAACGGCAAGAATTTACAGAAAAGCAATAGATGATTATTACGGCAATCCCGAAAAATGGGATTATATAATATATATGAAAGAGCTTGAAACTTTACAAAACAGAAGATATACTCTTGGCTTTTTTAACGGAATTCCAGACGAATCCGCACAAGATTATAATGACACAACAAGTAAAAGCAATTACAGAAATTGCGGATTTGTAAGAGAAATTAACGGGGACAAAATAACCTTGGAAATAAGACATAAATTATCTAAAGGAGACGAATTTGATTTGTTATCGCCTTATCAGTTTGAACCTTACAAAATAAAATTGGGAGATATTCAACTTGCAAATTCAAAAAAAATTGTTGATACGATTTCCCCCGGTCAACTTAATCAGGCTATAGTTATTTCCGTACCCGAACAAGATATAAAACTTTTCCCCAAATATACCATTGCGAGACTAAAAATAAAATGAAACAAATTTTAATTTTGTTATTTGTTATTATTTTTTTATTTATAACTTTTGAAGTATTGTTGCAACTAAATTTTTATGTCACTTTATCAGCTAATAAATTGTACAACAACAATGCAACTATACCGCAAGTGACAAAAAAATATAAATTAAAAACTGTAGAAACTTTTGTAAACATAAATAAATATATAAGAGACAAATCTATAAAATTGGTGAAATAATGTCTTATTTAAAACTTGACTTGCACGACATTTTTAATAAGGGCAAAGAGATAGATAAATCATTGTTTGATATAATACAACAAGCTGTCAATAAAAAAATAGATATTGTTGAAATAATACCGGGTAAAGGAACAGGACAATTAAAAAAGAAAGTTATAAGATTTTTGAATGAGCCGAGCATAAAAAAATGTTACAGCAGATATAAAACCGATAATATAAATTTTGGTAAAATATATGTATATTTTAATCATAAAAAATTGGAGAAAAAATAAATGAAGAATTTTATTGTTGTTATTTTAATAAACACATTTGCTTTGTTTATTGTGTCCGGAATTTTTACCGGAATAGAAATCACCAGTTGGCAAGCATTAATAGTTTCTGCGATAATATTATCTTTAATAAATATTTATTTAAAACCCATTATAAAAATAATAATGTTGCCGGTAAATTTTTTCACTTTGGGAATTTTTACATTGTTTATAAATGCCTTCTTATTAAATATTGTGGAATATTTAGTAAAAGGTTTTTATATAAAAAATTTTACAAATGCCTTTTTCGGTGCATTAATGTTAAGTATAATTTATCTGATAGTTGAAAGATTTGTTATTGTAAGAAATATTGAATTTTACGAAACGCAAAAATCTTCAAAATCGGGAAAAACTTTAAATAATGATAATGTTATAGATGTGGAAGGAAAATACGAAGACGACAATAACGGCAATTGATAATTTACAGCGTATAATTAACGACCAAAAAAAATCGGAGGAAAAGAAGTGATAACTAAACAACTTATTGAAAGAATATTTTCGGCGGCAAATATTTTAAGATGGAACGATCATATAAGACCATTTGATTTTTTTGAAATAGATAAACAAGCACATAAAATGATTATTGCATACATAATTGCAAAATTTGATGAAGAAGAAAACAAAAAAATTGATTGGTTTAAACTTATTGAAGGCGGAATATTTGAATTCTTTCACAGAACAATGCTCACGGATTTAAAACCGGAAGTTTATCATGAAATAATGTCGAAAAAGAAAAAAGAATTAAACAAGTGGGTATTGGAAAATCTCATCGAAGATGTTACAAAAATAGGCCCGGAATTTTCAAAAAGATTAGAACTTTATTTGTTTGATGACGAATATGCAAAATATGAAAAAAGAATTCTTGCCGCTTCTCATGAGTTTTCTACAAGATGGGAATTCGGTGTAATCTATCCTTTGAACCAAATGCTTTACGGCATACACAGAACAAAAGAGACCGTTGAAAATTGTGTATCGAAATATCAAGATTTTGTAGGAGTAAAAAATCTTGTAATGAATAAAAAGTATTACGGATTTTTAGATTTATGCGGTCAGTTAAGATTTCAACAAAGATGGGCACAATCTTTCAGACAACCTAAAACTTCGGTTTTAGGACATATGTTTATAGTTGCAATATTTGCATATTTATACTCTCTTAAAATGAATGTCTGCGAAAAAAGGTGTTATAACAATTTCTTTTCTTCCTTGTTTCACGATTTGCCGGAAATTTTAACTAAAGATATAATAAGTCCGGTAAAATCTTCTGTAGAAGGTCTTGAAGATATAATAAAAGAATTCGAAAAAAAACAAGTTGAAAACAGAATTCTGCCTTTACTTCCTGAAACTTGGCATTTTGAAATGAAATATTTTATAGAAAATGAGTTCGCAAACAGAGTTGTAGAAAACAATGAAATTAAATTTGTAGATACAATTGAAGATAAATATGATAAAAATGAGTTCAATGCAACCGATGGTGAATTGGTAGAAGTTTGTGACAAATTGTCCGCATATATAGAAGCGGCTTTAGCTTTAAGATATGGTATTCATTCCGATATGTTAAATAAATCGAAAATGAAACTGTACAATAAATTTGCAAATATAAAAATTGCAAATTTAACTTTCAAAGATGTATTTGATTATTTCAAAGAAGAAAACTAAAAAATTTTTAGAATCCCGTTTCTTCTTCCTCGGGAGCTTCTTCTGCTTCCGCTAATTGTTCATCATAAATATTTTTTTGAGTATAATATAAGGTGGGAGCCGTTCCCTCTAAGAATGCTTCCAAATAAGCATTTTTGGTTTTGCTTAACGCAAGAAGTCCCGTTTTAGGATCTATTAAAGCCCACTCTACTCCACTTGCCGGTTGTGCAAAATCAACTTTCGGATAACCCTTTAATGCTCCTTGCATAAATGTTGTCCATATAGGACAAGCTATTTTTCCTCCGGTAATACTTGAGCCTAAAGATGTTCTATCATCATAACCAACCCAAACTCCGGCGACAAGTTGCGGAGTATATCCCACAAACCATGCATCAACATTGTCATTTGATGTTCCCGTTTTACCGGCACAAGGTCTTTCCAATTGTCTTGCGGCAGCCCCGCTGCCGTTTCTAACAACACCTTGCAACAAGTTTGTCATAACGAACGATGTTTGCGGAGATAACACTTCTTTTTCTATAGGAAGATTATTTTCTAATACTTTTCCGTCTTTATCTATAACTTTTGTAATAAAATAAGGTTCCGTTCTTATTCCCCCGGAAGCCAATGTTCCAAAAGCGGAAACCATTTCTTGTAAAGTTACATCACTTGCCCCCAAAGACAAAGATAATGTATTTGTCAACGGACTTTTTATTCCCATTTTCCTTGCATAATCTATAACCGTTTCAGGACCAACTTTATCTATTACTTGTACTGCACAGACATTTAAAGATTTTTCTATGGCTCTTCTTACAAGAACAGAACCTCTGTACTTTCTGTCAAAATTTACCGGATGCCAAACTTTCATAGGATCTATCAAATCTTTGGCAGTCATTTTTTCTGCTAAAACTTCAATATTTGATAAATTTCCCGAAGATAATTCCCATTTTTTACCGTCAAATAAATACAATAATTGTTCATCTTCAAGTTGTGTTGCAGGTGTAATTTGTCTCGTATCTATTGCAGCGGTATATACAAAAGGTTTAAAAGAAGAACCTGCCTGCCTTTTGGCTTGAACGGCTCTGTTAAATTTGTTTTCTTTAAAATCTCTTCCCCCCACCATAACTCTTATAGCCCCGGTTTTTGGGTCTATAGCCATTATGGCACCTTGAACTTTTTTAGTTTTTTTACCTTGCTTTTTAGCAGCTTCATTATATTCTTTATCAAATTTGTCCAATGCTTCGGTTAATGCTTTTTCCGCAACTTCCTGCATTTTTATATCCAGTGTAGTATATATCGTCAATCCGCCTTTATGCAACACATTTGTTCCGTATTTCGGTTCTAACAATATTCTTAAATATTCAACAAAATAGTGAGCGGATGCCTGTTCCTGAGTATGCTTTTCCGTTGGAACTGGAGTTGCATTTGCTTCTTGTTCCTGTTCTTCGGTTATGTATCCCAATTCTCTCATTCTCGACAGAACCAAAGCTCTTCTTTTTGTTGCCCTTTCAGCATTTTTTAAAGGAGAATAGTAATTTGGTGCTTTGGGAAGAGCCGCAATCATTGCAGCTTCCGCTAAATTTAAATCTTTAACAGATTTACCGAAATAAACTCTTGAAGCAGACTCTGCTCCGTAGCCGCCGGCTCCGAAATATATTTGATTTATGTATAACTGCAAAATTTCTTCTTTAGTATGTTGTCTTTCAAGTTGTATTGTAAGTAAGACTTCTTTTAATTTTCTTTTCATTGTCCTTTCAGAAGTCAAAAATATAGCTTTTGATAACTGTTGTGTTATTGTAGAACCGCCTTGAGAAACTTTCCCCTTTGCCAAGTTTTTTACAAATGCTCTTAAAATGCCTTTTGTTGATATCCCCCAATGATTATAAAAATCATTATCTTCCGTGGCTAAAAAAGCATTTTGTAAATCCGCAGGAATATCTTTAAGCGGAACCAAAACTCTTCTTTCCATAAAAAGTTCTGTAATAAGTTTTCCGTTTCTATCAAAAATTTTTGTAACAATACTTGGAGTATAATTTTCGAGGTTGGATATAGACGGTAATTCATCTATAAGTTTTTTTGTATATATTGAACATGCAACCATTGATATTGAAAGAAGTATTGCTAATACTAATATTATTTTAAATTTCATAAGTAAGCACCTTTAGATTTATAATAGGCTATATTATACATAAGAAAAAAATACCTTGCAATTTTTTATTTGACAAAGAAACATAAATCTTTTAAAATCTTTATTTATAAAATGCGCCCATAGCTCAATTGGATAGAGTGTTTGACTACGAATCAAAAGGTTAGAGGTTCAACTCCTCTTGGGCGCGAACGGATATAAAAGCAAACATTAAAATAAGGAGTATCCCATGAAGGAAAAAGTTGAAGCTATTTTGAACCAAGTAAGACCTTCTCTCATTGCAGACGGAGGAAATGTTGAATTGGTAGATGTTACACCGGACAACATTGTAAAAGTAAGATTACAAGGTCATTGCGGCAGTTGTCCAATGGCAATGATGACTTTGGAAATGGGAATAAAAAAAGCTATTCAAGAAGCTATTCCCGAAATAAAAGATGTTGTTGCAGTGTAAATGAAAATCGGTATTTTATCTGACACACATAACAATATAGATAAAATATGCAGGGCTATAGATTTTTTTAATCTCCGGCAGGTGGAATTTGTTTTACATGCCGGAGATTTTTCTTTTCCGGAATCGGCAAAATATTTTTCGAAATTGGAAATGCCTTTTTTAGCTGTATTCGGAAACAACGATTTCGATTATTACGGTCTCACAAAAACAATTGAAAAATTCGGTAACATCTATGAACCGCCTTATGAATTCGTTTTAGATAACAAAAGTTTTTTACTTACCCATCATTTATATACGCCTTCAAAAAAATTTGATTATATTATTTACGGACATACACACAAACCGTCAATAGTAAAAACATCTAACGGAACACTTATAAATCCCGGTGAAACGACAAACAGAAGATATGGAAGAAGCACGGTTGCCGTTCTTGATACAACAGCAAACCGTGCCGAAATATTTGATTTGGATTTGGAATAAATTTTTATTTTATTATATCCGGATTTGATGTGCCGGAGTACGGATCTACAGGCATAATAAAATATGCAATTATATATACAAGCCCTACAGGGAAAAAGCCTGTAAACACAAATAACAAAACCATTATTATTCTTACTATGGTTTTATCTATCTCAAAATATTGTGCCAAGCCGGAACATATACCGAAAATAATCTTATCATTAGGTAATCTTGTTAACTGTTTTGCCATTTTATCCTCCTTTAAAAATCGCTTTGCGATTTTGATGTATGGATGCATAGAAATATAGATCTATTGAAACTACAATCACGAGTTTCCGTATCAAGTGCGGAATGACAAATTCTCTTTTTATCCTTCCAAACTTCTATTCTTCTATACTTCTATTCCTCAAGAAATGATTTCATCATTTCTTATTGTCTGCTTCTCTTATTTGCACTCTTCTTATTTTACCGCTTATAGTTTTAGGCAATTCGTCCACAAACTCAACTATTCTCGGATATTTGTAAGGAGCTGTAACTCTTTTAACATGATTCTGCAACTCTTTTTTCAAATCGTCACTTGCCTTAAACCCTTTTGCCAAAACAACGGTTGCTTTAACAATTTGTCCTCTGTCGGGATCGGGAACTGCGGTTATTGCACATTCCAAAACTGCAGGGTGCTCCAATAATGCACTTTCAACTTCAAAAGGCCCGATTCTGTATCCGGAACTTTTTATAACATCATCAACTCTGCCTACAAACCAAATGTATCCGTCTTCGTCTCTGTATGCGGTATCACCTGTGAAATATAATCCGTCATGCAAAACCTGTTTTGTAAGTTCGGGATCTTTATAGTAACCGTTAAATAATCCTGCCGGTTTTTCACCATGAAGTCTTACAACAATTTGTCCGACTTCACCGAACTCACAAGATTTATAATCATCATCAACTATATCTATATCATAATATGGTGCCGGTTTACCTATTGAGCCGGGTTTCGGTGTCATCATCGGGAAATTTCCGATAATTGAAACCAATTCCGTTTGCCCGTAAGATTCCATCAATCTTACACCTGTAATTTTTTTCCAATTATTGTACATTTCAGCATCTAACGGTTCCCCTGCAATAGTACAATACTTTAAGTTGGATAAATCATAACTCGGCAAATCTTCTTTTATCAAATATCTGTATATCGTCGGAGGTGCACAGAAAGATGTAACTTTATGTTTGGAAATTTGTTCCAATATATCTTTCGGTGTAAACTTATCAAAATCATAAACAAAAACCGCAGTACCTGTTATCCATTGAGCATATATTTTTCCCCATGCCGCTTTTGCCCAACCGGTATCTGCAACCGTTATATGTAATCCGTTTTCTTGAAGATTATGCCACTGACCTACAATTAAAAGACCCAACGGATATGTAAAATCGTGTGTTACCATTTTAGGCATTCCGGTTGTTCCGGAAGTAAAATATAAAAGCATATTATCATGATTTGTTGTTGCCTGGTCACCTTGCGGTCTTTCGAACACATCGGATTCTTTTTCTATTTCTTCGGTAAAGTTGTACCAGCCGTCAGCACCTTTACTGTTCACACAAACTTTATATTTCAGTGTAGGTGTTTTGCTTTGTGATTTATTTACAACATCAATAAGTCCGTGAGCATCTACAACAACAGCCATTTTAACATCTGCGGCATTACATCTGTAAACTATATCTTTTTCAGTTAACAAATGTGTAGCAGGTATACCTATTGCACCTATTTTATGAAGTGCTACAACGGAAAACCAAAACTCAAATCTTCTTTTAAGAATAAGTAATACGGTATCACCTTTTTTTACACCTATTCTTTTAAAGAAATTTGCTGTTTTATTTGTATATTTTTTAATATCTTCAAACGTAAAAGTTTTTTCCAAACCTTTATCATCACACCATACAAGAGCCTTTTTGTTTGGTTCCTGTTTTGCCCATTCATCAACGATATCGAAGCCAAAATTAAAATTTTCGGGAACTGTTATTTTAAAATTTTTTACAAAATCTTCATATTTGTCAAAATGTTTTGTTGTTATATATTTTTCTAACATATTTTTCTCCGATTAATTCAAAATTGTAGCGAGAAATCTAAGTTGCTTATTACCTAAAGCCATCATAGCATGTTCTGTTCCGGAATCAAAGTAAATGCTGTCTCCGGGATTTAAAATAACTTCCTGATTTTTATAAAAGAATTTCATCTGACCTTCAAGAATATAATTAAATTCGTGTCCTTCGTGAGCATATTTATGAATATCAGTTTTTTCTTCTTTTTCAGGATCAACCGTTACCATAAAAAATTCCGCTTTTTTATTTATAAAATTATAAGCCAAATCTTGATATTTATATTCTTTTCTTCTGTCTATCGAAAGACCTTTATCTTTTCTTACAACACTGAACTTTTTTAGTTTAGGCTCTTCACCGGTTAACAGAACGGTTAATTCGATATTAAATTTGCCTGCCATTGCATACAAGAAACTTACAGGAATATCGCATTCTCCGCTTTCATACTCAATATATTTTTCTACATCTACATTAAGCTCTTTTGCCATTGATTCAATAGACATATCGGAAATTTCTCTTAACTCTTTAATTCGCTTTGCAATCAATTTAATATTTTCTAACATAAAAAACTACCTCCCTGCATATAATAAATACCCGTAAATTCTATAAATTTAATTATACAAAAGCAATACAAGAAACTTAATCCAATGTTCTAAAAATTTTAACTTTTTTATGAAGTTTTGATGGAATTAACAATGTTTGATTATATTTGTGAAAATAGTGGTGAAGCAGAATTGCAGATATCAAACATGCGAAAAAATCCGCAAATGTCGTTGCCAAAAAAACACCGTCAAGTCCGAAAAACAGCGGTAAAATTAAAACAAAAGGTATTAACAACAAAACTTGTCTGGTTAAACTCAATATAGTTGCTTGAACAGGTTTATTTATTGCCTGGAAATATGTGCTTCCGAAAATATGCAAAGATATTATCGGCAACATAAAATTAACAAATCTTAATCCTCTTGCGGCAATATTTATAAGTTCGGCATTTGTGGAATTAAAAAGTTTTACCACCGATACAGCAAATATTTCCGTTATTAAAAATCCTAATATCAAAACTATACTGCTCCACCTTATTGCCATTTTAGTAGTTTGTATCGCGTTTGAAAAATGTTTAGCACCATAATTATAACCGATTAAAGGTTGTGTTCCCTGCGATATTCCCAAAATTGTAAAGATTATCATTGAATTTACGGACATTACTATACCGATAGCCGCAAGAGCAATATCGCCTCCGTAATGAACCAACGATCTGTTCAAAATAAAATTTAATAAACTTGAAGATATTTGGAAAACGAACTGAGAAATTCCTATTGCACTCATGGCCAATATAATATCTGTCTTTAGAACAAAATTTTTTATTCTGAATTTGTAGGGACTCTTTTTACTTAAAAAGAAATATATTATCCAACCGGCACTGAAAACTTGACCGAAAACACTTGCCCAGGCAACACCTTTCATTCCCCAATGAAAATAATAAACAAATAATATACCGACTATAATATTAACTAAATTACCGACTATTTGAGTTACAAGTGCCGTTTTTGGATACCCGCTTGACCTTATAAAATGGTTCATACCCGCACCGATACCCCAAATTGAAAAACCTACCATAGCAATATCCATGTACTCTTTTGCATAAGGTAAAACATCGGCACTTGCACCTACAAGAATAAGGGCTTTATCCAAGAAAGCATACAAAAACACGGACACTCCGATAGATACAAGTGTAAGCATAACAAGAGTGTTGCCCATAATATTTTCAGCTTTATCAATATCTTTTTTACCTAAATAAATGGAAAAAAGTGCATTACCTCCCACGCCCATAAATGCACTGAAAGCCATATACAAAATTACTAAAGGAAATGTTACAGTTATACCTGCGATACCTAAAGGGCCGACATCGTTTCCTATCAATAATCTTGCAATAATGTTATACAATGCACCGGCAATCATACCGGCAACCGCCGGAGCAGAAAACTTAAATAACAGTTTAGGTAAACTCGTGGATAAAAAAGGATTTTTGTTGCTCATATTTTAAATTTTTTCCAAACCTTCCGTTTCATCAAGGCCAAACATTATGTTCATATTTTGAACCGCTTGTCCGGATGCACCTTTAGTTAAATTGTCTTGAACGGAAATTACTATAAGTTTGTTTGTTCTTTCATCTATACAAATACCTATTTCAAGATAATTTGTTTCAACAACATTCTTAATTGACGGAAGTTTTCCTTCGTCCAATACTCTTACGAATTTTCTTCCTTCATAAAACTTTTTATACATTTCTATTATTTCGCTGACAGAAACTTTTTTTGCTAAATCCATATAAATACAAGACAACATTCCCCTTTCCATAGGAATAATTTGAGGCGTAAATGTTATTGTTACCTGTTTACCGAACATATTTGATAATTCCTGTTCTATTTCGGGAATATGTCTGTGTTTACCGCCGACTTTATATGCTCTTGCGGTAGGTGCTTCAGTCTCATAATAAGCTTTTACACCTTTTCTTCCGGAACCGGAAACTCCGCTTTTAGAATCTATTATTATTCCTTCGGATTTTACCAATCCGTTCTTTATTGCAGGTGCTGTTCCCAACAAAATTGTTGTAGGATAACATCCCGGATTTGCAATAAGTTTTGCAGATTTTATTTCATCTTTATAAATTTCACTTAACCCGTAAACAGCATCTTTTATATATTCTTTACCTGTATGTTTTACTCCGTACCATTTTTCGTAAGTTTCAAAATCTTTTATTCTGAAATCTGCCGATAAATCTATAACTTTTTTCCCTGCTTTTATTAAATCAGGAACAACTTCAAAAGCAACTGCATGAGGCAAAGCCAAGAAAACAACGTCCGTTTCATTTTTTATTTGTTCAATGTTTAACGGATAGCACTTTAAATTTAAGTCTGCATATTTAGGATAAATATCTTTTAAATCTCTAAGCTCAGAGGTTGCTCTTCCTGCAAGAACAGTTATTTTTGCTTGTTTGTGTTTAGACAATATTCTTAACAATTCTTCTCCGGTATAACCGGTAATTCCTATAATTCCAACTCTAATCATTTTATACACTTCCTTTTTGTTATTTGTTTCTATATTTTGATAATTTTACAAAATTTTAAATTGTTTTTATATAACAAAAAATCAACGGCCGATATTTCTACCAACCGTTGATTTTGATTCTTGTAACAAACTATGCCGCTGCCAAAATGCTTCTCACGGCCTGTGCGGAAATTTCTAATTGTTTTACACCGCGTGCAGGTCTCAAATTTTCTTCCATCAAAACATTTATATTCATAAAATTCGTCTTTGCCGTTTCTTTTTCTTTATCACTTATTTCTTTTATTGCAACTTTATTTGCTATTATCGTTTTTCTGACATCCTTATTCACTTCTGTTCTTATTGAATAAAACAATTCTTCAACCGTTTGATTTGTATCCGGTCTTAATTCTAATAAATCACTCAAATTTTCTCCGGCCATAACAAGCTGTATAGCTCTTATTCTCATATATTGTCTGTATTCTTTATATTCTTTTTTCAAATAATCTTCTCTCTTTGATCCTTCATATTTAGATAATATAGCTTGATCTATTACTTGGTTTACAAAACCTCTTATTGTGCCGATTGCTTCAAAATATTTTCCTTCATCTATTTGAGTTTGCAGTCTCATTTGTAGTATGGCCGGTAGTTGTTTATATATTGAACTGTCGTCTTCAACAAAATTATCCGCAGCCATCTTTGCTTCACTTTCTTCCGTAAATTCTGTTGTTAATATTGATTTAATTTTGCCATCTTTCATTAAATCTTCCAACAAATTTTCTCTTACTTTTTCTATTTCTTCTCCAAACTTTTCACCGAAATTGTAATCACTTACTGCAGTGGTTTCTTCTGCTATTTTTTGTTCCGGTTTTTTTGGCTTTAATAATTCATTAATTGTTCCAAAAACATTATTAAATATTTTTGCTAATCTTGCTCTTAATTTTTCCAATTGATTTCCTTTTGACTCACTACATAATATATTAGCAAGACCTTCATTTAATAATATTCTGTTTATTTCATCTTCTGACTTATCTTTCATTTCATCATCATTATATTGTATTGCATGTTTTCCCGTCATACTTGTTGCTTGTTCTATAGTTACTATCGGCATTATTCCTTTATTATAATATATTTCATTTATATCAATTGATTCTTTTGCTCGTTCTGATACCGTCGTCATATTTACATACATTTGAGTTTCGATAAGAGATGTCCCTTTCATTTCAGTATTATTTGCTGCTAAATCCTCTAATTTATCTAAATCCCCTATTTTTCCTACTTCTTCAAGAATTGCTCCGTCTAATCTGAAATCAGCACCATCGAAAATACCTTTTCTTTCAAAAGCATCTTCTATTTCATTACTTGTTCCCCTTAATATAAATCTAAAACCGATTGCTCTTAATTTATTAATTTCAGAACCGTATTTATCTAATTGACTTGCTTTTAATATTATTGTTGTTGTAGATTGTCCTCGAATATTTTCGCATTTTTGTTCAAGAGTACTTCCAATATTTTCTATATCGGACAAATCTAAGCTTACTTCAACTTCCGCTCTTTGTACTCCGTTTACAGCTGCATTTGTAATTCTGTTTTGAATATTTACTAATGATTTTTCTATATCTGAACTAACAACTTCTCCTTTTTCCGCAAAAGCTATTACCTGTTGATCGGTAAAATCTAAGTCTTTTCTTCCTTCACTATATGCTGTTTCTATCAAATCTTTTATTTCTTCTACACTTAAAGAAATTCCATATTTTGAATATACAATTAACTCGGACTCTAATTGATTAAACTGTAATCTTATTATTTGATTTCCTCCTATCACTGTACCACCTTTTCTTATTGCCTCCGGTTCTGTTAAAATTTTCAGTGTAACAATATTTATTCCCTGTTCAGCTGCTTTTTCTCTTAACACATCATCTATTACAGTTCCATCCTCCACTATTATATTTTTCCCCTTCATATTATCACCAACGGACATTTTTCCCATTTGTTCAATTGTCAATCGTATCAGTTCTTTTAGCTGTGAAGGATATCCATATATTCCTGTCCTTATTGCCATTTCCATAAGTGGCTTAAATTCTATCTTTTCTGTATCATATGATTCATCACTTGTTAAAAAGTTTATTATCTCTTTTACTCTTTCTTTTTCACTTTCGCCCAAACCTGAAAACAATGTATCATCAGTTAATGCATCTTTCAGGAAAATATAACTTTCTTCGGGGCCGATTATAAGATCTGTATCAGCCTTATTAAATATCTTTAAAAGAGTTTGTTCTTCCCTTGGAGATAATCTCTCTAAGTTCATTTTTAATTCCTTAAACCATCCAAAAGCTCTATTCGGATTCCACAAAGTAGAATCTCGTTTCCTTTTCACATATGAATCATATATATCTCTAACAAAAGTATCATGGTTTATTAGCAAATCTATTTTTAACATATCAATAATAGCTTTCGCAATCCTATAATGTTCTACAACCAGTTCCTGTCGAGTTGCTTGTATTTCTTGTTTATGTTTAGATGTATCTTTTCTTATAGATTCATCTATCAAGCCCCAATTTTTAAAAATCTGTTCTATTTCATATGATTTATATCCGTTATTCTCTAAAAAGTTTATTATTTCCAAAAAACGATCTACAATGGTGTCCTCTCTATTTTCCACAAATTTTATATCTTCTCTTTCCTTAATTTTTCTATTTAAAATATCTCTCTCACTTTCTTCCATATTTTCTCTCTCTGTATTTGCACGAACTCTCTCTTCCTCTTTTTCTCTCTTGGCACTTTTTTTCTCTCTCTCTTTAATTTCTATCTCTTCTTTTTTCACAATCTCTCTCATCGAATTAAATAATTCTTTTTTTAATGCCTCATTGTTTAATATCTCATTAAATATATTCACTAATTCTTTAGGATTGATTTTTAAAGAATCCAATTCTTTTCGTAATTTTTCTTGCTTAATCATAAAATCTATTATAACTCTATTAATATAAGAATCCAGTCCCTTATTCCTTTTATTATTAAGCCAAACTAACAACTCACCTTCGTCCTGCCACGAAGGAATTATTTCTAGAGTTGAACCATGCTCTTTTTTTATTGCTTCTCCGATTTCATCCATAATTTCATCTTCTATTTGTTTAGGTAAGGTTATTCTTTCTTTGTCAACAATTTCAACAACTTTATAAAGAACATTATCTCTTGCTAACATATCAATAAGCCTATGTACTATTTCTTTTTCCTCATCAGAGAACTCATACTGATCTGTTTGTTTTTTCTCTTGTTGAACTTGTTCGGATTCTTGACCTTGTTCTTGCTCAACCTGCGGAGATGTCGGCTGTGTTTCCGGCTGTTGTATTTCGGGTTTTTTTTCAAGTTGTGATGTTGTTTCTTGTTGCTGTTCGTCCAAATATACTTTTGTTCCTTCTTGCATATTATCTCGTAGAACTAATATTTTCACATCTTTTATATTGGCTTTTTCCCCTTCTTTATATAAATTGTTTCTTAAACTTATTGAGAATTGAGTTTGTATTTCTCCCAAAGACATTTCTGATGTTTCACCATTTGATAAATCTGTAACTTTGAATTTTGTATCATAAAGATTAAAATCGTTAGTATAAAGTTGCGGATTTATTTCAATACTGTATTTCTTTCCTTCAGGTGTTTCCACTATAAATGACTGTTTTTTATCTTTTTCATAATTAAAGGATAATAACTTAACTTCTTCAAGAAACTTATCAAAACTTAATTTACCTGTCGAAAGGTTCATTATTAAAT
Organism: Elusimicrobiota bacterium; assembly: GCA_017525905.1. GTDB lineage: Bacteria > Elusimicrobiota > Endomicrobiia > Endomicrobiales > Endomicrobiaceae > Ruminimicrobiellum. Next base: position 15,673 of record JAFXSD010000031.1, read on the forward strand.
CATAGTCATCTGTATATAATTTGTAAGTTATATAGTCAGAATATAATTTTTCAATATTCTCTTGTCCTGTATCAGAATCACGTAAAGTTCTAAGGAATTTCCTTAAAAAAGACTCATTTTCTTCTGCTAACAAAGCTGGCGAAACTGTGTATTTATATTTATTATAATGGCCAAATTTAGTACATACCTCCATTATATGGTTAATTAATTCTTCTTTTTTTAATTGTTCAATTTCCTGATCTGTGATCTCTTCATACTCGGTACTTAAATCTGATGGAGAGCTTTTATCCGGAAAACTTTCTCGATAAAACTTTTTTAAATCATATAAACTTTTAGATTCTCGATTTTCATCAAAAAATTTATATGCATCAAAAACAAATTCAACATGCTTTAAACTTTCGGGATGGCTTAACAACCACTCTATTTCTTTCCTACTAACACCTGTAGTTTTCATGGCAAATTTTTGTAAATCAGGATTTGCTTCAAAAAATTTTGCAGAACGCTCCGCACTTTCTTCTTCTGACATAGCATCAACATGTGTTGCAACAAATACTATTATTTTTTTACCTGTTTGTTCACTATCGGCAACTAAATGACTTAGATGATCATCTACACTGGTAAACATATCATAAAGTTTATAATACTCTCCCCATGGCATCAAATGATCTACTTCCGATATAGCAGCCACGATATTTCTGCCTGTAAGTCCCAAAGAAAAACCTCTATACTGACCTATTCTCTTTTCTTTCGACTCTGATTCTGCTTCTGATAGGTTTCCGTCGTCATAAGGCTCATTTATAATTTCCTTACTATAGTCTTCAAATGTAGAAACTTTAGCACCATTTTTAGTTACATAATCATAAAAATTTCCATCTCCGTCATATAATTTATCTACATTACTTTCTTTTATGCTGTCAAAAAGTTTTTCCTGTTGTTGAGCTTGTTTAGGATATGTTGATTGTTTTTCAGTTTCTTGTTCAATTTCCGAAGCTTGTTCTTGTTGCTGTTCACCCAAATACACCTTGGTTTCTTTGTCGCCATAAGGTAGTATAAATATTGTTCCTCCATCAAGTATTAATGCTATTGATAACAAACTCTTCAATTTTTCTAATCCTATCTGTGAGGTTTTTCCTTTCTTTAAGTCTGTAACAGCAAAATTCCAATCTCCTTTGTAATTTTCAGGAAGTATTTCAATACTGTATTTTCTACCATTGGGCAATTCCACTTTAACACTTTTTGTTTCATCTCCGTCGGGACTCAATTTTAATTTCTTTGTTTTATCAAGAAATTCCGAAAAACTAATTCTTTCTAGTATACGATCCATGATTAAGTCGTCATTATCTGTATATTTTCTATATGTGACATAGTCAATATAGAAAGCTGAAAAATCATAATTTTCATCTATTTTTCTTAATTTTCTTAAAAATTTTAAATATCTTCCTAAAAATTCCGTATCTGTTTTTTTCATTTCTTTAAGTTCAAAATTGATATAAAACTGTCTATCATATTGATAGCTACCAAACTTTTTGTATTCGGCTTCTATAGCGGCAATTAACTCTTTCTTTCTCTTCGGAATTTCTTCCGTGTCACTTCTTTCACGATCAACAAGTGAAGTTTTACCGAATAGAGGCAAAATAAGATTTGTTTGATAAAAATCTTTTAAATCATATAAACTTTTAGATTCTTGATTTTCATTAAAAAATCTATATACATCAAAAACAAACTCAACATATTTTAAACTTTCGGGATGGTCTTTTAACCACATTATTTCTTCAGTAGTAACTCCAAAACCATAGGGAGTTGCATCTAATCTTTGATACTGTTGTAAATTCGGATTCTCTTCAAAGAATTTTGCCGATTTTTTATCAGCTTCTTCTCTGTCTATTCCAAAAATTTCCGTCGGAATAAAAATTCTTATTTTTTTACCGGTCAATTTACTATCAGAAACTAAATATTTCATATGTTCATCTGTACTACTAAAATGTTTATCATAAAAAGCATAATATTCCATCCATTGCATTAATTTTGTTTCTTCCGATATAGCAGCAACAATATTTTTGCCGGAAAGGCCCAAAGAGAAACCATTAAAATTTTTAAAAGTTCTATATCTCTTAGATATCAAGCTTAATATTACATCTTTCAATTTTTCAAATATATTTTGAGATATATTTTGAGTCTCTTGCTCATTTATTCCCCGACTAAAGTCTCCAAGTGTAGACACTTTGGCACCATATTTTTGTGCATAAGAAATGAAATCACCATCATAAAGAGTATCTATTCCGCTTCTTTTAACACATTTTTCTAAAGGGGTTTCCTCTTTGGTTATATCTTGAGTCTCTCCTTTATATCTCACATTTAGGAAATCTTTTATAGCATTAAGCATATAATCATCATTATCAGAAGTACTTCCATTTTTAAAATAATACAGCAAAATATTCTTTATAATATCAAAAGTTTTGTTATCAACCGTAATATTTCCTTTATTGAGGAAAGAATTTATTTCTCCTAGCACATTTAAAATTCTACCAGTAAAAGAACTGTTTTGTTCAAACAAATCTAAAAAATCAGTATATTTTAAAGAGCCATTTAAGATTTCTGTGAGAGTTTCCACTGTTAGATTTATATTTTGTTTTAATGATTCTTCTACTATAGTCAAACAAATTTTAACATGAGCTAATTTTAAATTATCTAATTGTTCAAGAATATAAGATTTTATCTCTGCACTTGTTTTCAAGTTTTCTATTTTTTTTCTCAATTGGGGTATATTACTATGTATAACATTTTTGACATCTTTTGAATCTATTTTACCTGATAAGTAGTATTTTATTACTTCCACTGTGTAATCATCATATTTTGTAGTACCAACAGCATCTAATATCATATATGCTGCTACATCAACATCATTAACTATATTACTACCTTCGTTTTCTATAAAGATATTTAATCTGTTTGCTATTTCTCTCGCTCTTCTTTTAAAATTTCTATTTCCTTTAAACCAGTCAACAGATATGAATTTCTTTACAGAACTAACTGTTTTCCCTGTTTGATCTTCTACTTCTGTCTGACTTTTCTGTTGAGCTTGTTCAATCTGCGGATATGTCGGCTGTGTTTCCAGCTGTTGTATTTCGGGTTTATCTTCAACCTGTGGTGTTGTTTGTTTAGGCGTTTCTTCTAAAGTTTTTTCACCTTGCTCTTTTACGATTTCTTCTTCAATTTCTCCGGCTTTTTCTGTTATAGGCCTTATTTGAACTACATTTATTACCCCTTTATCCATTGCTATTTCTATATCTGCACCTTTTTTGTAATTTTCTCCCTGCAATTGCCTATACTCTCTTAATAAACTAATTCCTAATATGCCTAAATTAAGTATTTCTTCTTCACTAAATATTTCCCTTGTAGAATCTTCATCGGACACTTCTTTTACTTCTCCGTTAAAACCATACTTATAATCTTGTCTTTCGGTATCATATCTCACAATATGCTCTTTGATGTATTCCAAGATTTTCTTTTCATCCCAATTTCCTAAATCTATATTTTCGTCAATTTCAATTTCTATTGTACTTTGAATTTTTTCACCTGAAACGACTATTTCACCCTGACCAAAAGAACCACTTATTATTATCTTATTATCTCTAACCAACATTACAGCAGATTTTTCAGAATCTACAGCTTCTTGAATTAATGCAGAAGGAATAAACGCTTGTCTGTTTGAACATTGATATGCAATACTTTTTTCGCTAAACATTGACATTAATACTACATTTATTAAAGTATCAACCACATCTTCAACTTTTACACCTACTGCAGATTCTCCTACTCCCGCAGATGAAAAAGCGCTTCCATCTTCTCCTATAAACGCCGATCTTACAGCATATTTTGTAGTTCCTGTAAAAACAATATATTTACTTAGCTCTTTACTTAGTTCTTCTTTATCTTTTTGTGTCAAATTCCTTATTATATTTTGTATTTCTTTTGCTTTTCTTTTTGCTTCTTCTTCCTTTTTTTTGTTTGCTACTTGTCCTATTGCTTCCGATTCTATTAAGTTTATTAGTTTTCCATATAATTTGTTAAATTCTTTAAATCCCACTTTCTTCTGCAATATCCTAAAAAATACTCCGTAGCCTATCATTGTCCCGGTTGGCACTCTAACATTTATTTTTAACATATTTGCAATTTTTTCTATCACACCAGACATATCTTGTAAATTCGTTGCCTTTGTCCCAAAATATTCTTTAATTGTATCTTCTATTTCAGTAAAACTTCTTATAAAAGGTGATATTGATTCTTTTGTATAATTAATGTCCCATTTTCTTACTTCTTGTCTTGTTTTTATTTTTGGTTCTAATTTCTTTTTCTCTTTCTTTTCTCCCTGCACACCGGAAGATGATTCTAACTTATATTTTCTATATTCTTCTTTCTTTGCCTCATCTTGCGATGTTCTGTTTACTACATCTTTATCGAACACTATAACTTTCCCAGTTTCTCCGTCAATGGCAATCTCATCTCCTTCACCAACAATTATTGTTTTTTCTTTAACTTCTTTTGCTGTAAAACCATTTATATTTTGTTCTTCTCCGGTATATTCCATATATCTTATTTCTGCAACAGTTTCACCGTTCCTATTGACAATATTGGCACCTGTTATTATCGAAGCCGGAATTCCTTTCTCTTTTATTATTAATCCCTGATGACTTAATTCCATACCACTAGCTAAAACTATACCTTTAGCTTTTAATGTTCCTTCCATATCATCCGGAGATAAATATTTCTTAAACAAAATACTTTCTCCTTCAACAACATTTTTAGAATCAAAAACTACTCTTCCCACTACAGAAGTTTTTTGCCCTCCCATTAATCTGCCGGCTGTTGAGATGTTTTCTGTTCTTTTTTCCTCTTCTCTCAATTCTTTTCTAAATGTTTCTTTTTCTCCTTCACCTTTTTGTCTGGAATTGTCATAAACTTTGTATCCTTCTTTTTGAATTGTGTCTATTAATTTCTCAGTAGTTATTGAACTTCTTCCTAATTGAGATACAAGTTCAACATTTGCATATCTTATCATTCTATTAACGGGATTCTTCAATACTTTTACAAACAAATAATCTCCGTTTAATAATTGTAAATATCCGGTTTGATATTCTAACTGTCCAACTTTTGCCACTGTTTTTAATTTCAATATTTGAGGATTTTGTTTATTTAATTCGTCTACAATTGTTGCTTGTGTTAACAATTCTGTTTCGTTATCTTGTCTTATATCTTGCAACATACTTTCTAAACCTGTGGTATAACTATATTCTTCCTTCGTTAAATTTCCATCCTTATTAACAATTATTCTGCCTTCCGCAAAAGCTCTTCTTACGGGTTCATTAAAATATTTATCCAATCCGACTTGTCCCACAACTACAATACCGGTTTCATGTTCCGTGTAATATATATCTTCATCCAATGGTAATTGGTTTAGACCCAAATCTTTCAATATTTGGTTTACTCTATCTAGGGTATAAGGATATCGCCCTTCTTTTATCATACTATTAAATATTGTAAAATCGGGATCTTCCATTGTCAATATAGGACAATCATATTCATCATCAACTTTCACATACCTACCATCTAACTTATAGTATTTGCCTCTATAATATAAACCTTTTGAATGTTTTTCTTCAAATCTTTTTATCCTTTCTTTTCTTTCTTTGTCAGAGATTTTTCGCATGAGATATAAATCCACATCCAAGGCATCAGCAAACATAGACCTTTGTTCGAGTAATAAGTCCAGGTCTCTGGTATCACTAAACATAAACATTACATACCGTAAAATTGATGAAATATCAGTTTCTTCGGTTAGTCCTGTAGCAATATCCATTTTTGCATATAATAAATTATCTCTTTCTGTATCTGTCAGTACATCAAAACCTTGTTTTTTTAAAATTTCAGTTATCAGTTCTATTCTTTCGTTTCCCTCTTCCCAGAAATTTATAAAAACTCCTCTGTTTTTATTATCCAAATTTATTATTACTGTCGCACTATGTGCACCCAACTTCAAACTCATCAAAATAGTTTTTTCATCAAAAAACACACTCGAGTTTGGTCTAGATGTGAGAACCTTTGCCATACTTCGTATAAGCTTAATCTCTTCAGAGAAATACATGTTTTGTAAAATTTTTCTTACCTCAGGGCTAACATAACCATCTTTAGAAAAATTATAATATTCTTTATCTCCGAAACCAACTTTTCTCATTTTCACAAGAAAATTTCTTATTGTTCCCTGATGAATAATGTTTATTAAATCATTAATCGTAATATCTTCCGGAAGATTATTTGTGCTTTTTTCAAAGACTGAAAGATTGTATTTCCGGGATAAATCTTTCTGCTTAGAAATATTACTAATATTGTTAAAGAATATATTTACAAATTTTTCTACTTTATCTTTATCTAATTCTTCTGAGAAATTACACAATATTTCTATCATATCAATCAAAATATTTTTTATTCTGTCTAAATCCTCTTTTGAAGATGACTCGGAAAGTTCTGATAATAATTTTAATACTTCCATATTCAATAATTCTAATTTTTTATATTTATCAAAAAGATTTGTAACATCGCTATCCATTTTTTCAGATATATCAAGTTTTTTACCTGTATTTCCTTTTAAAGATTCTTGTAATAATGCTTGATTTTTTTGTCCATCAGGAAAAAAATCTCCGACGTATCTCGCCGCAAGATACTTTCCTGTAGTTTCTATTGCAGAGGGAGCAAAGCCTTTACTTCTAACAGCGTCTTCTTTTGCTATTTCTGTCGGGTTTAAGAAAAGCCTTATCCTTTCCCAATTCTTTTTTGCTATTGCCATTCTTTGAACTTTTACATTTTTGCAATCCGGTCTAAACATTCTGTTATTTTTAGCAACGATTTTTTCTGCCGCATAGTCACTCAAATTAGCTACACGAAGGAATATAGTAAGAGCTTGATCTATATAGTCATCAACTAATTTTTTTTGAACTTTTTCACTGATTTCTACCTGTCCACCTTCAGTTTTTGTAAAAAGAGGTTCCCTACATACAAAACTTAAAAAAGTATCCCGAACAGAATCCTCGCTAAAAATATTATTTCCTTGTTCTAACAAATCCAATTGAATTTCTTCTATATTCTCTATATCTGTCGGAGATAATTTCAAATACTCTTCATCTAATTTACTATGCTTTTCATCAAAACTCATATCTTGTTGAAAAATATTTATTACATTTTCTATATATTCTATCCTCTGAGTTCCTTGTTCACTTTGTTTCCGTTGTTGCATTTCATTCCATGCAGTGTGAGTTTTAAACAAAGCTATTCGTGTTTTCGGATAAAGCATAATTATCACAAATCTGGCAAGCTTTTGAGCCAAATTCATTGTTAAAATTTTGTCTGCGAGAGATTGAGAGACAACTCGTCTAATAATAATATTAACACCTTTAGATATACTCTCTCTCTTTTTTGTTTTCTGTTCAGACGACATTTCATCTTCCAAGTGTTCTTTTATAAATTTTTCTCTTACACCCGGAAAGAAAATACCTAATGCAATTCTCCAATCTTCCAATAAACTTATTATTATTTGCCCTATTTTACTATTCTCTGCTATTCCTAATTTGTCTAATATTTTTTGATTTCTTAGAGTTGTAAGTCTGGAAGTACTTATTATTTTTTCGGTTTCATCACCTTCAAAGAATTTTTCTCCCAACAGTTCGATTAATTTTTTTCTAAAGTCTGAATTTGCTTTTTCTACATCCTGCCCTGATATAAATATTGAGTGATTAGATCTATATATGTCTGAATTAAATATGTCTTCCAATGTTAAATATTTAGGAATATACTCATTATTTTTAACCTTATTTGCTAAATACACAAATATTGAATACGTAGCATTACCAAAGTAGAGTACCGTTTTTTTTGTGTCTGTTTTATTCCTAAAAAATTCACATTTTATACTATATCCGGGTTTAATTTCTTGCCCGGCTTCAGTAACTATATTCGGTAGTCTTATTTCCAAATTCGCTTCTCTTTCAAAAGCTTTTAATCTTTCAAGAAGATTTTCGCAAAAATTATAAGAAGCACAAGAACTTAACTCTAAAGTTATTTCTTCCAAATTTGCTCCATTTTTATAAGATTTAAGTAGAGCTTCTGCCAATTCCGTTCTTGATATTTTACAGCTTTTCCCGGCCAAGCTTATATTATAATCTTCTCCGTGCCCGGCTATAACAACAACCAAGTTCGATAATCCGTATTTCTTTTTCAAATAAATATATTCTTCTATCATTTTCAAGACTTTTTCTTTTTTATCTTCGGCATCCTCTTCTCCATTAATATCTAAGGGCATTGTAAGTCTTGTTTTATTTTCTATAAAATTAAGTATTGTACCAATTCCTCCGAAAGAGAATCGTCTGTCACCATTCTCATCTACTTCACCATTGGCGACACCTATTAAACCCGTATTACTTGCCCTTTCTTTGTTAACAAAGAAATCTTCACCTTCTTTTAAACTTATTTCAGTATCATCACTTCCATCTCCGGAAAAAGCACTTTCATCAGAAAACACATATCTTTCTCTTAATAATTCCTTACCCTTAATAATTTCTTTTATACATTCTTCTATTATTTTATTTATATCTGTTTCTTCCAACAAAGATATCTTATCACCCAACTGAACGAATAAATGTTGTGCTGTTACCAAGGCAGATCTATATCGAATCAATGGAGATAATTTCTCATTATTTTTGTTATATTCTTTTTCCAACAATTCTTTAAATACAGGATGAAAATATATCTTCATTGCTAAGCCGTTATAAAACATATACAAATCAGAAATTCCATGATCAACCATATTTTTAAATAATGTTTTCAGTTCACTATCAAAGTTTGAATTATCGTGGTAAACCTTATTGGCATATTTTTCTAATCCGATTCCTTCAGAAAATATAAGATAAGCAATTAATGTTTTGTATGCTTTATCTTTAAAAAAATCTTTATTCCGTAAATAATATTGTAAAAAGAAATTTGATATTTTATTATTTGTAATAATTTCGGTAAGATGTACATCTTCATATTCAACATGAGGCCCTATAACATTCGATAATTGGAGCATAAGATCTAATATTTCTCTAAAATTTTGTTCACCGAACTCGTTATTATAATAATCTCTTGCAAGGTCAACAACAATAGAAACAAATTCCGGATTACCTCTTATTTGTTTCTCATTTTGTTTAAAGAAATTATAGACAAAATCTTTTGAACTATCATTTAACATAAAGAATTTTTTAACGACATCAGCATTGTGTGAAATTATGTCACCTAAATCAACACGAACAAGATAAGAAATATATTGTATATTTTCATAAGTTTTGTCAGTTATTTCATAATTTTGGGATTGCAAATATTCTATTATGTGCTCGAAACTATAACCGCTAAGTTTAACTCCATTAAAGATTAGATATTGAGAAATATCTACTTTTTTTCCCGGTTGCTGTACTGCAGGCCTTTCCTGTTGTCGTTGAGTTGATTGTTCAACCTGCGATACCGGTTCTTGTATTTCCTGCTGTTGCGGCTGAGAAGGTATTGAACTTTCAGAACCGGGATTTTCTTCTTTTGTTTCTACTGCAGCTCCTATAACATAGAACGGCATACCGGTAGATTCCTCATTTGTTGTTATTTCTCCGTTCTCATTTATTTTTATTTCCCTGCCTTCTTGGAAGGACATAAGGCCATCAGCTTCATCTTCCTGTGCATTTAACAATCCTCTATGGACACCGCTTAATCCTACTTGGGCAGAAAGGTTTAACATGTCAGTACTAGTTTCCTGCCCTTCATTATGAACATTATATACAGTAAATCCATTTATATTTTTATCACCTTGCTTTTCTTCATAATATTTAATATATATGGGTTTTGAAAGGTCGCCTAAGTTGCCATGAACAATTGCATTTTTTATAAATTCATTAATTGTTTTCCTACCTAATAACCATTTATTTCTATCATTATTCGAGTCTTTAAAGCTGGGCAGCCAATTATTCAAAGCTTCATTCAAATTTTTGGCAAATTGAATATATAACATAAATTTCTGTTTAGCAGATAAATTTTTAACATCATAAACTTGTGAAAAAGGATATATAACAAGAAATTTGTTTTCTTTTCGAGCTCTTTCCGCAGCACTTTTGTTTACAATATAGAGATCATCCAAATAAATTGTTTCAACTCCATCTTCGCCAAGATTCAAATGCTTTTTTAGAATATCAAGCGTTTCCTTATCGGAGTCAGTGTTTACAGGAACACCTTTTAATGAATTTACTGTATCGGCACTATCTTCCGATTTAGCAATAAAAATTTCTGTATTTCTGTCGTTACTTTTTACGGTAAATCTGTGAGCGGAAATTCTTATTTTTATGTTAAGTTCCTTTTCTATATCTGCAACATTTTTAAGTCTTGATGTATCTTCCGTGTAATAATTTTTATCTTCAGTTTGAAGAAAAACTGTTCCATCATATTGTTTAAATCTTAAAGAGTATTGTTTGGTGTTGTTATTCTTGCTTATGATAACAGATATATATCCATTGTCATATTTATCATAACGGACTGATGCCCGCGGTTTTCTGAAATTATTTAAGGTGTGGAGAATAAACTCCATAGCGGCTGTAACTGCTATTCCTGCAAAAGAAACAATAAAAGGAGTAAATGCCATAGGTATCAAAGATGCAATTAGTGCAGTAAAAACATATTTCCCTGCAGCAATGCCTGACCCGACACTTACAGACAATATAATCCAGTAAGAAATTATCTGTCCCATCGTAGGATTTTCGTGATCTTCAATAAAACTTTTAATATCTATTCTTTTCCCGAATATAGTTGTATTTATTGAAAAAACTTTCCAGAAAGGCAACATTTCATACCATACACCCATTAATATTCCTTTATATGTAAATCTAAACTCTTCGGGATTTTCATAAGCTTTATCTTTTTTGCCTTTTGCTTTTTGTCTTTCTGCATACTCTTTTAATTGTTCTTTTGTCGAATCGGACTGAAGTTCAAAATAAGAAGGTACATAAGATTCTTTTTTTTCAGTACCTAAACGCCTCCCTTCCATCATTTTTGCGAACTTTTCAATAAAACTGCTTGGGATTATAGTAGCGGTATGAAGAACTCTTTTTTGTTCTTGACTTACTTCAGTCACTTCTTCTTGGGATTGTTCCGGACGACCTTCCGCGCCTTTTACTTTTTTAATAAAATCATCAAACAATCCTTTTACTGAATCATCCACCATAAATATGGTATGATTAGAGTGTTCAATTTCCGAATAATAAATATCTTGAAGTGTTATCTCCTTTGCATCGGGATGAGAAGAAAGATATCGGTTAATTGCATATTCCAAATTACCGCCATCATAATTGCCTAAAGTATAGCCAAATACCATTTCTTTTCCTGCTTCACTAACAATCTGCATATAATATTCTATTCTTCTTTTTGCAAATTCTTCTTTTATCATTTCAGCTGTTTTATAAGAATGGCAACAAGATAAATCTATTGTTATATGTTCCACTGTGTCTTTTATGTCTTCTTCACTCCATCTTCTAAGTCCTTCCTTAATTTTTTTTCTAATATTGTTTACTTCTTCTTCTATTTCTTTTTCTGTTTTATTTTCCTGCCTCATACGATTCACAGTTTCTTCTATATCTTTTTCTGTCCACTTCTCCTCTCTCATATCATTTATTAGTTTTTCTACGGAATCCGCTATTTTTTTATTTACTTTTATATGACCTTTTTCCGAATAATACCATGTTCCGGTCCCACCATGTCCGTTAAATATTACTAACAAATTTTCGTTTTTCCCTTTCTCGTATCTAAACTTGGGAATTTCATCAAAAAAATCATTTATTCTCTTTTTTTGGTTTCTTTCTCTTGTAAAACTAAAATCGGATAATGATTTTTGAAGTTTAGTAAGCTCATTCTCTTCACCAGCAATATTCTCAGTGATTTTCATAGATATCTGAATACTTGTTACAAATAAAGGTACAACAATTGGAATGAATAGAAAAGCAAAGCCGGGAATACTAATAGATAGGGCAAAAACAGCCCAACTTCCTAATGTAAGCAATATCCCCAATTTATTTAGTTTTTCAAAAAAGTTATTAAGCTTTTTTCTTTTCTCATAAAAATCTTCTCCATCTGTTTCTTCATAAACAGACAAAATTCTTTTTATTTCCTTTTCGATTATTTCTGCTTTTTGTTCTTCACTAATTTTTTCTCCATTATTTTCTATTTTATTAGAGACAAGTTGTCTTAACATTTCCTTATAAGAATTGGAATTAAATCTATACCCGTTTCTGTTAAGTTTTATATCGGCTCTTTCGTTATGATTAGCCATTAATATTTTTGTTCTATCATTTATAAAAACCTTTTGCCCTGCTGTTTCAAGAATGGCGGATAATATAGATATAGCAAACTTAATAATCTTATTTTGCTCATTTAGATTTTGATTTTTAAATTCCGATATTGTTCCCGTTACTTCCATAAATCTGCTTATTTTTATTGCATTTCTATATTGTATTAAAATAGGCAAATCTTTATATTGCTCTTGAAATTCCGGATTTAAAAAAACATTTAAAGCAAGTGCACCATTTTCTAAAGCTAAGTGATAAATCTTACTCCTTGATAAAGCATTAATTAAATTTTTCAATATTTTATAATTATTTTCGTTTACTTCAATATTCGTAGAAAGAAGGTCTAAAAGCAATGTTGCAAATTGATCACTATGCCCGTTAAAATCTTTTTCAATAAAGAAATTTAAGCTTGTTCTATTAATTTTCACAAGTGAATTTATTGTGTACGTTATTTCGGAATTGTATTCTTTAGGAGAAGCCAATAATCCACTTACTTTTTGTGCTAAATATTTAACCTCTTCCTCGGACAACTCTTGCGTTTTAACAAGCAGTTTTCTTAACAAGAAGTTATCATTTTTCCAAGTAAAAGAGTTCATATCTATTTCACTGATAAAGACATCTACATATTTGTAATTTATGAAATTAAGTTTTATGTATTGTTTTTTTAAGTTTGGACTCAATGCCTTTTCTTGAAAAATAGTTTCATTAAGTAAAGAATTAAGTTTTTTTCTATTTCCTTTTAAATATTTTCGTATAGTATTTACGATATAAAGATCACTTTTTTTAGCATGTATCGCAAGTTGTATAATAGCACCTATCACATCAAAATCGGATTCTTTAATATTCTTAAACTTTACAAATATATTTAAAACATTAACAATTCTATAAAATCTGTCAACGAAATTTCTATTTTCTTCAAACAAATTAGTTTTCGTATCTGAATACCAATATTTAAGATATTTCATTAGTGTTTTAGCTTTGTTGATAATGTTTTTATCACCTTTGTAATAAGTATCAAATATGCTAATTGCAATTTTTGGAATCATCCCTTCACTGATAAAATAATATAAATCATTATGAATATCATCTATATTAATATCTTTTCCGTTTTTAGCTAAATCTTTAATTACTTCCAAATAATATTTAATGTGATTTATACTCAGTTTCAATAATTGTTCTCTTGCTTCTTCTGATAATTTGCCAACTACTGATTCTATTGATTCTATTATTTCTTGTTTTTCATTAAAAGGGAATGTAAAAATTTTCCCTTCGTAAAGTACTAAATTTGTTGATAATTTCTCTTGTATCTGGCTTAGCGACAACAACATTTCGTATTGTATATCACTTGTTAGTTCTGTAACTAAAAATTCAGCTTGAGAGAAATTATTTTTATATCTCTCGTAATTTTGCATTTCGATACTATATTTTGCCCCGGAATCAAGTTCAATTATAATTTTTTTATCCTTACTCTCTCCCGAATTTAAACTTGTTTTCGTTAAAAAAGTCAATTCATCAATTTTCCCCAATATATAATCTTTTATCAATTCATTGTCTTGTGTATATTTAAAAAGGTTAGCATATGTTTGATCCAATAAACCTACATTTACATTTGCGTGAATTTCATCTATACTTCTTAATAGACTCAAATATTTTTCTAAAAAATGTAAAGATTTGTTTTCTAAAGTTTTAGAAAGATAGATGGAAAAAAAGTCTATAAGCACAGGATCATCATTTCTAAACCTGCTATATTCTTTCTCTATTTCCTTAATTATATTTTCTTTTATCAGATTTTCGTTTTTTTGTTGAGTCTGCGATGCTTCCTGGTTAAGATTCCAAGAGATGTGAGCTTTAGCCAAAGCTATTCGCGTTTTCGGATAAAGCATAATTATCACAAATCTAGCAAGTTTTTGAGCTAAATTCATCGTTAAAACTTTGTCTACAATAGATTGAGAAACAACTTGTCTAATAACATCGTCAACACCTTTAGATATACTCTCTGTCTTTTTTATTTTCTCTTCAGACGACATTCCATCTTCCAAGTGTTCTTTTATAAATTTTTCTCTTACACCCGGAAAGAAAATACCTAATGCAATTCTCCAGTCTTCCAATAAACTTATTATTATTTGTCCTGTTTTTTTCCATATTTTATTGTTCTCGTCTATTCCTAGTATTCTTGCTAACAATTCTAATCTTTCTTTATTTTTTGCGGTCGTAAGATGAAAAGTTGTGCTTGGTGTATTATTGGGAGTCGTTGCTACAAGTGAATTTACAACGGCTTTTGATAATTCTATGCTTTTAAGTTCTTCTATTGGATTCATATTAGACTCTGATAATTCTACATTTGGAATATCAATAGCAGGTATACTTACATAAATTTTGTTGCTAATTTTAAGTTCTTGAAATGAATTTATCTTACTATCTTTTTGAGAAAAAACAAAATTCTCCGGCAATTTGAAATCTTTTTGAGAAAAAACAAAATTCTCTGGCAATTTGAAATCTTTTTGAGAAAAAACAAAATTCTCCGGCAATTTAAAATCTTTTTGGTATTTGAATAAATTATCAGAAAATATATCATCTTTTACTTTAACAGAAATACTATTTATCTTCTGTTCTTCTTCAATAATTCCTATGCCTTCTTGCAATAATATTTCCAATATTTGTTCTTGTAATTTCTTATATTCTTTGCTTAATTTTTCATTACTAGTTTCAAATGTTGTTGTATGATTCGAGTCTTGAGGTCTTGCTCTTACAGCATCCCCCATCGTTAATTTTCCTGTGTTTTTTTGTTGAATTTTATTCATTGCAAGATAAAAATTACCAAATCCAAATCTTGAGAATGCATAAAAATTCTCAACACCTGCTGCAGTAATTATTTGAGGTAAATTGTTAATTCCTCTTGCTTTAAGTTCTTTAATAAGTTCTTCTTTAAATACTCTGCCGCCAAAACAATTTCCTAAATTCAAAACTATTTCATTTTCTAAATCCACACCACTATTAAAAGCAAACTCCAAATCGTCCGCTAATTCAGCCGGGGTTAAATATGTATCATTTCCCAAGTGTATTCTTGCATCTGCTCCGCCATGAGCTTCGATTCCGATAAAAATTCTCTTTAAATTATTCAATTCTACTTTTGAATATCTTATCCTATCACGAAAATCCTGTTTTTTATCACCGTCTTTCATATAGAAATAATTTTTATTTTCTTTAGGAATTTTTATTCCAAAATTACTTAAAAGAGTTTCCAAAGCATCCGATGAAAAATCATACTCTCCTATTTTCTCTTTAGAATAAAGCCCAACTATTCCCGTTTCTTCATCTAAAACAATTTGACTGTCTGCAAAATACATTACATGATTAAGCATAATCATTAACATAGGAATTATTTTGTTTAAAACTTCATCCGTTAATGGTTCGACTGTCTGAACACCGAACAGTCTACTCAATTGAACTGCAGTTTTGTATTGCATTACAATATCGGTATATTTCATCTCGTTCATAAAAATCGGGTTTAAAAATATTCTTAGTGCTAGAGAATTGTTACTTATATCTATTCTTTTCAAACTTTCTTTATTTAAGTATCTATCTAATAGTTTTAATCTGTCAATATTTCCATCATTCAATTCTATATCAGAATATAACAAATCAAAAGAATATATCCCGGCATCTTTCATTTTCCTTAATTTATTAACATCCGGAAATCTTAAAGTTCCATTAAAATACAAACTAAAGTATTCTTCTATAGTACTACCTGCCAAATCTACCAAACTTGCAAAAAAATCAACTTCTTCTTTATTCAAAGGCATTTCTTCTATATTATGATTTGAAAAGTTAAATTGTACCCCAAGAATTTCGGACAAAGCTTCGGACACAGCTTGTTCAGAAATATCACCAAACGGATTTCCTTCATATAATGAATATAATGTATTTGTTGCAAGTTGTTTAATCTTTTCATTAGGAAAAGATATTTTTTGAAATGGAACCAAATAATACAAAAGCTCCAAGTTTTTATTTTTTTTGTTCAAAAAATCCAATATTAAATCTTTATTATAAGGCATGGATATATAGAAAAGGGTTTCAATATTATAATTACTATATTGCATATACTTTTCATATTCTTCCGAAGATAACATATCTTTTATTTTCTCTCTATCAAAAATGGTATGATAATTCTGTCCTTTTATTTTTGATAAAATTTTTAAAAAGTCTATTATTTCTTCAGGAATATCATCGGGATTACTTATGATATAATCTATGTATTCTTTCTTTGCGAACTTAAAAGTCTTTATATAAGTATCAATTTCTTTATATTTTCCCGAAAGTTGTTTTAATGCTTCCTCATAAGACATATATTCGTTACCGGCGGTAATTCTCATAAATTCCTTAATTATTTCAAGTTCTTCATCGTTAATATACCCTTGCTTTCTCAGTTCTTGTATTGCATTCCAATATTCATGAGCATTTGCCAAATCTTTATTCCATGATGCCGTTATAATTGTTGTGAGTTTTTTTGCTAAGGACATCGCGGGGAACAAATCCAATAACCCTGCTTCTTGCAACACTGTCGCAATTGAACCTTGCCTGTCTTCACTTCCCAATATCTCGTCATATTTTTCTTGTTTAAATTCTCTGTATTTGTTTATCCAAGCTCTGAATCCTTGTTCTTTCCTTGTTTGCTTTAATATTTCCCTCTGCTCATTTGTTATATGTCTTCTTGCAAACCATTTCCCTATAGTGTTCGGGAACAAAATACTTAAAAACATTATCGGGTTTTCTATGATATTTATTATCCTTTGTCTCTTTGCAAAATCTGTTATTTTTAGTTTATCCAAAAGGTTTGATAACCAAGTCATTGTAAGCTGTCCATCAATGTTGGTTGTTTCCTGTAACGTTTTTTGTTCTGTTTGAGTATTACCAAATTTAGGTTCAAGTAAACGAATATATTCTGGATTTTCGGCAAATTTTGAAATATCAAAATATTCCTTTGTATATTGCCCATCAATATTTATTCCGGTATCAACAACAAACAGTACCGATGCTCCCGTATTGTAATCTACTAATCTTATACCTACCTCTGTAGGACTTAAACCTTCATAATCAGGAATATTCAAGTTGTTTGTTCCATAAACAACATCGGAATAATAATAATGAACTGAAGGATTTCCCGTTAATTTTTCAAACTCTCTTAATATACCGTCTTCATGATTTACTATACTATAAAAGCATACCAATTCCATTGCACTAACATGATTTATCGTTTTTCTACCATTATATCTTGTATCTATTGTAATATTATGTTCGTAGGTTAAATCACAAATAATCCCCATTTCTGTAGCCATTACTTCATCTTCTATTGCAGACATATCTCCGTTTTGAACGGATGAATAATTTTCTATATGAGTATATTCATGAGCAATTTTTGAAGCAACATATTCCGGTGTTATTTTGGTTGAATCGGTAACAGGAATTACAATTGTATTAATATCACACAAGGCACATGCGGTTTCTCCTTCAACATTTGTGTTAAACATAAATATAACTTTTGTACCAGAATGATTTTCCTTACCTATTATTTTAAAAGCTTCTTCTACAATGTTTTGAATTTCTTCTCTTTCTGAAAACTCGATAGACCAGTTATAATCTTGTCTTGTTTTTGAACGATAATCTTGATTATTATTTTCAAAATATTCAAAACTTAATCCCGGAGAAAAATCTTCATTTTGGTCGGTAACTACGGAAGGCGCATATTCTTCCACTTGCTGAATTTGGGAAGTTGTATTAAAAGATTCTGCTGTTGCCGGTTGGAAAAAGCCGGGAATAACAGTAGATAAAAATAATGCCCCAATTACAAATATTCCCGCAATTACAGCCTTTATATTTCCTTTTTTCCCTTTTTGTGTTTGTTGTTTTGAAGATGTTTCCTGTTTAGGTTGTTCTTGCTTTTGTTCTTTCGGTTGTTCTACTCTTGTTTGTTGAGTTGTTTGTTCCTGAGCTACCTGCTCTTCCGTAGCTTGAGTTTCTGTTTTAGATATTTGCTCTTCTGTAGTTCCTGCTTTTCCTTCAACTATTCTATCCTGTCCTGCTTCTATTTTTCCCTTTATATTTAAATACTCTTTTAAAGCCTCCAAGTATTCTTTCAACTCTTTACGGGTTAAACTCTCTATTCTTCTACTTTTAAATTCATTAAGCTTATACAACTTGTCCTTATCTCTTTTTCTCATGCCTTCCAATATTTTCGGGTCTACTGATGAAATATCTATTTCTGTCGTTTCTTTATCTAGTATCTCTCTTATTTGTGCAGCAAATTTTTGTTTATCTTCGTATATTTTTTTTGATGTAATTCTTGTTTTTGCTTTTTCATATACTTTCATTACACCTAACATGGCCTTCTGCATTGCAGTACCGTTTTTATCTACATCCATTTCTTTTTTAGCTCTTCTTAATACCGATTTTAGAGACTCAGTCTCCCTTGATATCAAAATCCATTTTAAATCTTCCAAACTAACATATTCCAATAACTCGGCATCATCTATATCTTCACCGCTTGCTTTTCTCAATACGTCCTCCAAGTTCACATCATCGGATTCCAAGAATTTGCTCTCTTCAATTCTCCTTTTCAATTTTCTCATCTGTTCGGATATTGCCTGAGCCGATGATTCTTCTTCTGTCGTTAAACTTATTGTTTCTATCTCAGCTACCCTATTTGGGAAAATTTCTTTTGCTATATTTGCTCCGAAAGCCATAACCGATGCTTTTAATCTAATATTTTCGGGATATGCGGAAAACGGTAAAGTTGCCAATGCTTGGAAAGATATTTTGCTTTGTTCTTTTGCTATTTCATAGTATGTTTCTTCCGCAAGTTTTACTCCGTCCGTAACATTAGGAGTTATAACTATATAACTTACCCCTTGATTCTTTAATATTTCCGTTACCGTTTGAGAATGAAAACCTCCGGTTATAACAACATCTACTTCTTTTACACCTTTCATATTTTCTATTATTTTATTTACATCACCTTTGGCTTCAACTTCATTTTCAAGTTTACCCAACACATCTTGTTCTTTAAACATATTGTCGGTAAAATATATGTTTCTGTCTGTATTTATTTCATAGAATTTATCGGCTTCGGCTATGTATTCATCTAACAAACTTAATACTTTGTTATCTACATATTTGTTCCATAATTGTCTAAAGATATCAATATTTTCCTTGTAATACTCATAATCATCCGCTGTTATTTTGCTGCTTACATAATCCCTGACATATTTTTCAAAATTAGTAAGAAATACAACCTCTCTTTGTGCTTTTGTTTCCGAAAATCTTGTATTTATTTCTTCCGTCAATCTTTTTTCTTCAACTATCAATTCCAACGGATTTATTTTTTGACTGAATTCTATATAACCGAAGTAGTTATCCAAATTAGGAAAATTTACCGTTAAGTCCAGACCCAATTCTCTGCTTATTCTTACTACATAACCGTATAACTTATCTATTTTGGAAAAATTTTCGGTATTATCTACCAATATTTGATATGCGGAACTTGCTAAATTTTCTCTTAAAAAGAAAATTAAATTCTGTAATTCGTTGGTTATTTTCGAATAATCCAAAGTTTTCTGCATCTCTAAAAGTGTTAAATAAGTAAATGTGTTTTCATATTTACTTAAATCTATTCCCAACTTATCCGTATGTTTTAGCAACAAAGTATAATATTTTTGAGGAGTTATTTTTCCTTCTCTATACTTTTTTGAAAGGTCTTCTAACTTATATTGTCTTCTTGTGTAATACTGTTCCTTTACTTTTAGTAAAGACTCACTCATTGCATTCAATATCAAATTTATTTTTTCTTGATTTTCTAATATACTTCCAAATCTCTTCAAATTGTCTAAATATGGTTCTTTTTCTTCTAAGCCGTTTATTATTTCTGTCTTACCCGTCATTGCACTATAATATTCAGCACCGGTCAACCTTCCCGTTTCTAACATCTTATCCAAAATTTCACTTTTCTTCGAATTGCCTAATCTATCTGCTATCCACTTAGTACTTAGTTGTCCGTAAACACCTTCCAAATATATCTTTTTTACTCCATAACTTTTATCAAATGTTTCTATTATATTGCTTATATTTTTTTGAACTTTAGGATGGCAATGTAAATCTTGTATATTTATTATTACTCTATCTGTTCCTGCATAATGCGCACTC
>JAFXSD010000054.1 GCA_017525905.1 Elusimicrobiota bacterium
GCAGGAGAAATGAAGCATGGACCTATAGCATTAATAGATGAAACAATGCCTGTAATGGTTATAGCAACAAAAAGTAAAGTATACGACAAGATTTTGAGTAATATTGAAGAAGCTAAAGCAAGAGGTGCAAAAATAATTGCAATAGCAAATAAAGACAACAAAGATATAATAAAAAAATCCGATTATCAAATTTTTGTTCCGGAAGTTGATGAGATTTTATCTCCTTTAATTAACGTTATACCTTTACAATTTTTTGCATATTTTGTTTCGGTTATGAAAGGTTGCGATGTTGATCAACCGAGAAACTTAGCAAAATCGGTAACGGTAGAATAAAACGACAATTTATAATGTACAATGTATAATTTCGGTAAAAATCGCTTTGCGATTTTTGATAAACAATTAGATTTTTTGCAAAGCAAAATTTTGAAGTATAAAATTACGGAGTAATTTTTTAATGAAGCCAAAAATAGCAATAATAGATTACGGAATGGGAAATCTAAGAAGTGTATCTAAAGCCGTTGAACTTTGCGGCGGTGATGTTGATATTATTTCCGATGCCGACAGCATAAAAAATTACAATTCAATAATATTGCCGGGAGTAGGCGCCTTCGAACCTGCAATAAAAATTCTTAACCAAAAAGGTATTGATATTGCAATAAAAGAACACCTAAAAAACAAAAAAATGTTTTTGGGAATATGTTTAGGGTTCCAACTTTTATTTTCGGAAAGTTATGAAGACGGTTTACATAAAGGATTAAATATCATAGAAGGTTCCGTGGAAAAATTTGTTCCCAAACAAAACGAAAAATTAATAATCCCCCACATGGGTTGGAACAAAATATTTATTTCCAAGACGAACAAAACGGTATCTCAAATGTATAAAGATATAAAAGATGAAAGTTATGTTTATTTCGTTCACTCTTACTATTGCAAACCTACAAAGAAAGAATATATAGCAACAACAACAAATCATTCAATAGATTTTTGTTCTTCAATCGCAAAAGAAAATGTTTGGGGTTGTCAATTTCATCCGGAAAAAAGTTCCGAAATAGGATTGCAATTATTAAATAATTTTGTTTCTGAATGCGAGGTTTCAAATGGTGGCAATTAGAGTTATTCCATGTTTAGATGTTAATGCCGGACGAGTTGTTAAAGGAACAAACTTCGTGGATTTAAGAGATGCCGGTGATCCTGTGGAAATAGCAAAAAGATACAATGTTGAAGGTGCAGACGAAGTTGTATTTTTGGATATCACCGCATCTTCGGATAAAAGAGCAATAACCTTAGATGTGGTCAGAAAAACAGCAGAACAAGTTTTTATTCCCCTGACTGTCGGCGGCGGAATAAGAACAGTTGATGATATGAGAACATTATTAAAAGCCGGTGCAGATAAAATCTCAATAAATACCGCGGCGGTATTAAATCCGCAACTTATATACGACGGCAGCAAAAAATTCGGTAATCAATGTATTGTTGTTGCAATAGATGCAAAAAAAGACGGAAACAGTTGGACAGTATATACTCACGGAGGAAGAACAAAAACGGAGTTGGATGTTATAAAATGGGCTCAAAAATGTGTCCAACTGGGAGCCGGTGAAATTCTTCTTACAAGCATGGATAAAGACGGCACAAAAGACGGTTACGATTTGGAACTTATGGAACAGGTAACTAAAGTTGTTGATGTTCCCGTAATAGCCTCCGGCGGAGCAGGTAAAAAAGAACATTTCGTTGATGTATGCAAAAAAGGAGCATCTGCCGTTCTTGCAGCATCACTTTTTCATTTTAA
>JAFXSD010000055.1 GCA_017525905.1 Elusimicrobiota bacterium
AGAGTTTTTTCTTCAGGATAGGAAATAGCTAACTCTATGCGTTTTATTGCGCCTTCAGAAAGGTTTGCTTTTTCTGCCAATTCAAATTGAGTCAATTTTTTTTGTTTACGAAGATTCTTTAAATTTACAGCAATTCGATTTTTTATCTCTAAGTCCTGCATACAAATATTTTTATGCAGAAAATACAAAAATAACATACCTACAATGTTTACTTTTATGCAATAAGTAGCTTTGGTATATACTTTAAAGTGCATTTATTTTATACTTTTTAGCATAAAGTTTATAGAAAATGTCTAAAAAGGATGGAAATATGCCACAAACAGACACAAAACAATCTCTCATTGAAGAAATCAACAAACGAGTTCAAGATAAAATTCTGGAACCAACAAATGCAGAACTATTGATAAAGCTTATAAATAATGCCGACTCTTTGGATGAAGCAATAAGTATAGCAACACTTGGTACTGTATATAAAAAGACAGGTTTACATTTTGCACCTAAACTTGAAAACAAATCTGAGGAAATACATTACTTTAAGAAAAATGAAAAGCTTTCATTTCATACGGATGATTCAAAGCCAATAAATAAATTGATAATTGGAGATAATTATCCTGCTTTACAAAACCTTTTAATTCAATACAAGGGCAAAATAGATGTAATTTATATAGATCCGCCTTATGGTAAAGACAGTATGGGAGAGTTTGCAAAAACAAATTATCAGAATGCTATAACGCGTGATAACTTACTTTCAATGTTATATCCAAGATTGCAGCTTGCAAAACAATTGCTATCTGAAGAGGGAATAATATTTTGCAGTATAGATGATAAAAATCAGGCCTATGTAAAGTGTTTGTTTGATGATGTATTTGGAGAAGAAACTTTTATAGCAAATAGTGTTCGAATTACAACAAAACGTGTAAAGGGAGATGCAAAAGGTGTAAATCAAATACATGATTATGTTCTGATATATGGAAAAAATGAAAACAGTGAAATTGTACATCGATTAAAAAAGGATTTCTCAATTTATGATTTGGAAGATGAATATGTAAAAGAACGAGGAAGGTATTTACTTAGACCGCTTGATAATGGCTCTATAAATTATTCTATTGCATCTGATTATATTATTATAGCGCCTGATGGCACAAATATATATGCCGGAGGTGACAAAAAGGCAAGAGACATAAGAATAAAAGGAAATGCTGCTAAAAAGGATTGGTGTTTTCGTTGGTCAGAAGCAAAACTAAAATGGGGAATAGAAAATGATTTTATAGTTTTCAAGAAAAATAATGATATATGGCGGTGTTATTTCAAAATTTATCAATTTGTAGATAATAATTTAAATCCCACAGAAAAATATGATAATCATCTCAGTGTAATCGACGGTTTTTATAATAACCAAGGAACATCAGAAGTAAAAGAGGTTTTTGGAAAGGCTGTATTTGATTATCCAAAACCTTTAGGATTAATCAATGAATTAATATCCATGTCTCCTGTAAAAGACGGTATCATTTTAGATTTTTTCGCAGGTTCAGGTACTACAGGAGAATCAGTCTTGAACTATAATCAAGAAAATAAAACAAAAAAACAGTTTATTCTATGTACAAACAATGAAAAGACAGATGTATCTCCTAATGGCATCGCTTACGATGTAACTTCAAAACGTTTAAAACGAATAATGACTGGCGAATGTTATGACGGAACAAAAGACTTTCCTTGGTTAGAAGATCACACACCTTACGGAGGAAATCTTGATGTATATGAAATTGAAAAAGTAGCAAATTTTGCAGCTGAGCTGGGACAAACTCCTTTTGATGTAATAGATGAAACTTTTTACGGAGAGAAAAAGTTTACAACAGTAAAAGAAAAAATAGATTGGGTCTGCAGAAACTTTGATAAGACTCAAAAATATCTGGAAGAAAAATAATGTTACAAGAAGCCAAAGATTTACAAAATTCTGCTGTCACAAAACTGGTAAATGTTCTTACCGAAGAAAAAAAAGAATTTACTTTTAAAGCTCCAACAGGAAGCGGTAAAACTTATATGATGGCAGATTTTATGAATCGCATCATTGCAAAAAATGAAGATATTGTTTTTATAGTTTCAACTCTTTCAAAAAGTAATCTGGCTGAACAAAACTATAAATCATTCAAAGATTTATCAGATAATGGTATATTCCCAAATCTTAATCCATATCTTATTAATTCAGACTCCAGTGGAGAAGCAAGTATTTTTATACCAACAGATCATAATGTTTATGTTCTTCCCCGCGATTTATACAAAGATACAGCAAAACTAAAAAAAGAAGGCACATTTTTAAACTTCTTGCAAACGATG
>JAFXSD010000056.1 GCA_017525905.1 Elusimicrobiota bacterium
CTTATTCCTATTCCGTGCGAAGGATCCAATACCACCGGCAAATGTGTAAGTTTTTTTACCACCGGTATTGCATTTAAATCCAATGTAAATCTTGTTGCCGTTTCAAATGTTCTTATTCCTCTTTCGCACAACATTACATTGCTGTTTCCTTCAGACAAAATATATTCCGCTGAAAGCAACCACTCTTTTATTGTTGTTGCCATACCTCTTTTCAATAAAACAGGTTTCTTTTGTTTTCCGCATGCTTTTAACAAATCATAGTTTTGAACATTTCTTGCTCCGACTTGAACTATATCACAGTATTTACTTACCAATTTTACTTGTTCAACAGACATTGCTTCGCTTATTGTAGGAAGTTTGTATTTAGCACCTGTTTCTTGCAAATATTTTAAACCTTTTTCTCCTAATCCCTGGAAAGTGTATGGCGAAGATCTCGGTTTATATGCTCCGCCTCTGAGTATTGTTCCGCCTCCGTCTTTAACGATTTTGGCTATTTCGTCCAAAACAGATTTGCTTTCTATTGCACAAGGTCCTGCAATAACAGGAACTTTGTTCCCTCCTACTTCTACGCCATAAGGAAGTTTTATTATTGTATCTTCCTGCTTAAAATCTCGTGATGCTAATTTGTAAGGCTTTTCTATCTCGCTTATATGGTCAACTTCTTCCATGGATTTAAAAATTTCACTGTATTTTTCTGCAAATTCACCAACCATACCGATAATGGTCATATTTTTACCTTTCACTATATGCGGTATATAACCCAATTCTTTTACTTTACCCACAACCTTTTTTTCTTCTTGTTTTGTTAAATTTTTTTTCAATGTTATAATCATTTTTTTACCTTTTTTATATTTTTTTAATTACTTATTGCTTCTTTCATACTTTTTACATATTCAAAAATATATTTGTCTGCATTTGTACCGTACTTTTCTATGAGTTTTATTATTGCACTGCCTACTATTACACCATCCGAAAATTTTGAAATCTTGTTTGCCTGTTCAGGAGAATGAATACCGAATCCTACACAGGCGGGAACATTTGTTACTTTTTTTACCGATTTCAAAATTGATTGTAAGTCTGTTTTTATTTCTTCCCTGACACCGGTGACTCCCATCGAAGAAACAACATACAAAAAACCTTCGGCTGATTTTGCTATTTCTTCTATCCTTTCCTGAGAAGTAGGAGCTATTAAAGAAATTATTTTAACATCATATTTTTTTGCATAAACCAGAATTTCATCTTTTTCTTCAAAAGGTAAATCCGGAACTATTATTCCGTCTATGCCTGTTTTTGCACATTGTTCGAAAAATTTATCATATCCGTATTTAAAAATAGGATTAATATATGTCATAAAAACAAGCGGTATAGCTACTCTTTTTCTAACGTTTTTTACAAGCTCAAAAATATTATCAAGATTTGTACCTTCTTCTAATGCTTTTTTGCTCGATTTTTGAATTACAGGCCCTTCCGCAACAGGATCCGAAAAAGGAATTCCTATTTCTATTAAATCCGCTCCGGCAGACACCATTTCTCCTATATAATCTTCGGTCTTTTTTAAGTTAGGATAACCTGCAGTTATAAAAGGAATAAATGCTTTTTTGTTTTTAAATGTATTTTCTATTCTATTCATAAATATTTTCTCCTCTGTATCTTGCAATTGCAGCAACATCTTTATCCCCTCTTCCCGAAAGACAAATTATTATATTTTCATCTTTTGAAATTTTAGGTGCTATTTTTGTTGCATAGGCAACGGCATGTGCACTTTCTATTGCACAAATAATACCCTCTGTTTTTGCAAGATACTCAAATGCACAAACAGCTTCTTCATCGGTAACAGGAACATATTGTGCTCTGCCGGTATCGTGCAAATAAGCGTGTTCAGGGCCTATCCCGGGATAATCAAGCCCTGCTGATATTGAATAAACCGGTGCTATTTGCCCGTATTTGTCCTGGCAAAAATAAGATTTCATTCCATGAAAAATTCCTATTTCGCCTTTAGCGATTGATGCTGCATGTTGTTCGGTATTAAGACCTTTGCCTGCTGCTTCACAACCTATCAGCTTTACATTTTTATCTTCAATAAAGTTATAAAACATTCCCATAGCATTACTTCCGCCTCCTACACAGGCAATAACCGCATAAGGAAGTTTCTTTTCATATTCTAAAATTTGTTCTTTTGCTTCTTTACTTATAACACTTTGAAAATCTCTTACTATTGTAGGAAAAGGGTGCGGTCCCATAACGGAACCGAAAACATAGTGAGTATCATCTACTCTGCTTGTCCACTCTCTCATCGCTTCGTTTACGGCATCTTTTAAAACTTTTGTTCCTGAGGTAACTGAATTTACTTTGGCACCCAAAAGTTTCATTCTGTATACATTTAAAGCTTGTCTTTTAGTATCTTCTTCACCCATAAATATTTCACATTCAAGTCCTAAAAGGGCAGCTGCCGTAGCTGTTGCAACACCGTGTTGACCTGCACCGGTTTCGGCAATTACTCTTGTTTTCCCCATCTTTTTTGCAAGTAAAACTTGTCCCAACACATTGTTTATCTTATGTGAACCGGTATGATTTAAATCTTCTCTTTTTAAATATATTTTTGCTCCGCCCAAATCCTTTGTCATCTTTTCTGCAAAATATAATAAAGACGGTCTTCCCGCATAATTTTTTAACAAGTCGTTAAGTTCTCTTACAAATTCGGGATTATTTTTATAATATTCATATTGTTTTTCAAGATTTGTTATCTCGTTCATAAGTGTTTCCGGAACATATTGTCCTCCAAATATTCCGAATCTTGTTTTACCCATTTTTAACACTCCTTACTATATCTAAAATTTTTTGTTTGTCTTTTACTTTGTTTGTTTCTGCTCCGCTTGAAACATCTATACAATACGGATTTAACTTTAATGCTTGAGCTATATTTTCAATATTTATTCCGCCTGCAAGAAAATATGGTTTTATGAAATATTTCAAAAAGCTCCAATCAAATGTTTTTCCTTCTCCTTTTCCGCCGTCAAACATTAAAAAATCGGCCTGACAATTCCGCCATCGAATAACATCTTCGGCAGTTTTCACTTTTATCGCTTTTATTATTTTTTTGTTGCATACATTCTTTAGTTCGTTTATATAATTATCGTCTTCTTCTCCGTGGAGTTGAACAAAATCTATAATATTTTTATTACAAATTTCAGCTATTTTGTTTATATCTTCGTTTACAAAAACTCCGACCGTTAAAATGTTTTTATTTAGTCTTTCTTTTAATTGTTGTGCAATTTCACAAGATACTTGTCTGTGACTTTTGGCAAAAACAAATCCGATATAATCCGGTTTTGCTTCATTTACAAAAGTTATATCTTCTTTTCTGAATATTCCACAAATTTTTATTTTAGTCACTGTGTTTTACCTCAAAAATGTTTTTAGTTTTTTCTCTAAAGGTTGAAAATAAATAAAACTAAAAAATATTTCAATAAAAAATACCGCGAAATAAAAAAATTTCATCCATAACAAAAAATTGTCAAGGACGAATTTATAATCCGCGGTGCCACCTTGCTTTGAAACCACCTAATATGGCTGAAATAAAATCAACGATTCAATTTTTATTCGGTAATTTCACTCTTATTTGGAATACCAACATATTCCCGACAACTAACGTATGCCTTCACGTTGCAGAATACTCAAGATAAACAACTCTGTTTACTCTTTGACTGCACCCTCTGCGGTCCATTTAATAAGCTGCTTACTGCCTGCTTCTCACCACCCAGGCTCGCTGTTAGTGCACTTCTTATTTTTATCTCCGCTTCATCGGTTTATTATTACTTCCTATTTTGAGATTGTATTATTATTTTTTTTATTTGTCAACAAAAAGTTTCCTTGTCAAATTATAACTTGAAAAAGTTATAAAATTTATAGATAATAAAAAATTATGAAGAAAACATTAATTTTTATCTTTATAGCGACACTGTTTTGTTCTTTAGTATGCAATAAGATTGAAGCAAAAACAAATAGTTCAAACAATATAAAAATATCGAACAAATATTTTTCTGTTTACTTAAATAATAATGTTAAAGGTAAATATATTGTAAAAAAACAAAAGAACGGAATTTTTATATATGATAAATCTTCACTAAAAGCAGGTTTTAACGGCCTTGCTTTTGGAGTAAAAATGTATAAAAATCCATCGGAACATGCAAATATGCCCGGTGGAAGAAAAATCGGTGAACTTACAGATAAAAAAGGTATTATATACGATATGGTTCTCATTCAACCGACAGAAGTTCAATACGATTATATTAACGGAAAACCGGAATCTTATGATATTCTGTACCGTTCCGGAGAAACTATTAATAAAACAATTGTCGGTACAAAAAAAACAAGATATTATAATGACCGGGGCATGAAAGGTGAAGAATTGTACAAACAGGTTCTGCAGAAGCATCTTAGAGCAATAAAAGAAAAATGGGATTCAATAAAACTTGAACAGGAAAATATGAGTTGTATGTACAATGTATTGTCTCAAGAAAAAGATAATCCCGCCGATAAAATAGGTTATGCTTACTATGATACTAACGGTGACGGGATAGATGAACTTTTTATCGGAGAAATCGCACAAGGAAATTGTAAAGGTGTGATTTATGATATTTACAATATGGTTGACAGAAAACCTGCTCATGTCGTAAGCGGAGGATCAAGAAACAGATATTATGTTTGTGACAAAGCTTTTATATGTAACGAGTATTCGTCGGGAGCTTCGGAAAGAGGATGGAATATATATGTTTTACTCGATAATTCAACGGAGCTTTACCCTCAGGTCGGTTTTAAATATGATGAATATACAAATAAACAAAATCCATGGTTTATATCTTATAATTTTACTGAAAACGTTTGGGAAAATGTTTCCGAAAAAACAATAAAAGAAAGAAAGGCAGTATTTGAAAAATATGAAAGATTTGATTATATTCCGTTTAGTTCCTTAAATGATAAAGAATATAATAACTAAAAATCTTTAGCTAAGTTTTTTTTGTTGATATGTATTTATATAATTTGAAAAAAAACACTTGCAGGAGAAAATATGTCCTTGTTTGATTTATTAAAAAAAACAAAAATATATGATATGTTTGATATCAAGTTAAAATTTAATAGAGCAATGCATTCATTACGTAAAACGACTAAACTAGATGCCGTTAAAATCTCTACATATCTTAATATAAATTCGTTGTCCACCGATGATAAAATAAGATATTTGTCTCAAGTTTTTTATAGATATGCAGGATATTATCCTAATTTTAAACATCCGAGAAGTTTTAATGAAAAGCTAAACTGGATTAGGTTTAATTTTAAAGATTTGGAGCCGGTAAGTATTTGCAATAAATTGTTTTTTAAACAATATGTGGAAGATAAACTTGGCCCCGGATATACAGCGAAACTTTTAAGGGTTTTTGATGATGTTGCGGATTTGGATTTTGAAGGACTTCCTGAAAAGTTTGTTGTAAAAACAACTTTTGGATTTGGAGCAAAGGCTGTTAAAATTATAAAAGAAAAAAGCAAAGTAAACTTAGATGAAATTAAATTTCAGTTGTCTGAAACAATGAATCCTTGGGAATATACAATGGATCAAGGCCTTTTTAGAAAAGAGCCGACTGTATTTAAAGTCTTTGCAGAAGAATACATAGAGAGTGAAGATGGCCAATTAACTGATTACAAGTTTCTTTGTTTTCACGGGGAGCCTAAAATGGTTATCGCCATTTGTGATAGAGAAAAAGGTAAATATAGTATTGCTTATTATGATACCGATTGGAACAAATTAGATTTAAAAATTGGAAATTATAAAAATAAAGATGTTAAAAAACCTAAAAATTTCGATAAAATGATTGAGATTGCAAAAAAATTATCAGCAGAATATCCTTTTGTAAGAGTAGATTTATACAATGTTGACGGCAAAATTTTTGCAGGAGAATTGACTTTTATTCCTGCAGGCGCTATGAGTAAATTCAAACCGGTTGAATGGGATTATAAAATTGGTGAATGGCTTGATTTATCAAAAATTGATTCCAAATTTTTGAATATTTTGCCTGAATTTGCGGAAGATGCAAAAGTTTTTATGAATAGTAGAAAAAAATAGTTGATTTTTATAATCTGTTAATTCTTGTTTTTTTACTGTTTGAATATTTTAACAATTCTTCAAATAATACAACCATTTATAAAAGCAACAATTAAAATGATAGTAAATATCAATGGAATTTGGTAAAATTATTACCGATTTAGTTTGTTTTATACAATGTTGACTGTAAAAGAGGCATTATAAAGAAACAAGTTTGTGATATCAATAATTTTCTGCATGCATGCAAGTATGTCTAGAAGATGTATAAAAATGTTTCCGAAAAAACAATAAAAGAAAGACAGTATTTGAAAAATATGAAAGATTTGATTATATTCCATTTAGTTCCTTAAATGCTAAATAATTAATATTGCTAATATTTTAAAAGGATGTGTAAGATGGAAGAGATAGGTGTTTCGGTATTATGTGCAACATATAATCAAGAAAAATATATACGACAAGCATTAGAAAGTTTTGTTATGCAAAAAACTAACTTTCCTTTCGAAGTCATTGTTAATGACGATGCATCCACGGATGAAACACCCGAAATAATAAAGGAATATGCCGATAAATATCCAAATATAATAAAACCTGTTTATCAAAAAGAAAATCAATATTCAAAAGGGATATTTATTACCATTGAATGTTTATATCCTAAGGCTAAAGGAAAATATTTAGCATGGTGCGAAGGTGATGATTTTTGGACTGACGAAAATAAATTGCAATTACAGTATGATATAATGGAAAAAAATTCAAACTGCCATTTATGTGTTCATAAGGTTCAAGATATTAGTGAAAACGGAGAAAACATAAGGGTTCGGCCGTTTTTTAATGTACAAGAAAAGTTAATGAATACGGAAGAATTTTTTAAAATAATATTTTTTTATTTTGAATTTCAAACAAGCAGTTATTTCGTAAGGAGAACAGACTATAGCAACTATATTACCGATTTTGTAAAAATACGTCAAAAGTTTCGACAATGCGGTGTTGGAGATCATCCCTTATTATTTTATTTTGGATTATTAAATGGAATATATTATATAGATAAAATTATGTCGAAATACAGAAGAAATTCTTTAGGAAGTTGGAGTGTACGAAATCAAAATAATTATCAAAGATTTTATTGTTACATTGAAGCAATGGAAGAATTCGATAAATATACATCCTATAAATATCACAAATTATGTATGTTACGAATGTTGAAATTCGGTATCCTTGTTATAAAAAGTATCCGAAATCGCAAAGAGTTGTTGCTTAAACACAGGGAAAAATTATTTAGAAGATTTACTTTGTTTCAAAAATCAATTTTATTGATGTATATATTCTTCCCTAATTTAGGAAGAATTTACCACAAAATATACAGAATTTTAAATGGCATGAGATAAAAATGAACAAAGTATTATTGTTAGGCGGTTCACATCTTCAAGTCCCATCAGTAAAGAAAGCAAAAGAATTAGGTTATTACACCATAACATGCGATTATTTGCCGAATAATCCTGGTCATAAATTTGCAGACGAGTACCACAATGTAAGTACTACCGATAAAGAAGCGGTATTAAAGCTTGCTAAAAAATTAAAAATAGACGGAATAGTTTGTTATGCATCAGATCCGGCAGCACCGACTGCAGCTTATGTTGCCGAAAAAATGGGCTTGCCCGGGCAACCGTACAAATCCGTAGAAATTTTATCCGACAAAGAGTTGTTTAGGAATTTTTTAACGGAAAATAATTTTAATGTTCCACGAACAAAGGGATATTCTTCCATAGAACAAGCGAAAAAAGAATTCAAAGAGTTTAAATTGCCCGTAATGGTAAAACCTGTCGATTCTTCCGGAAGTAAAGGTGTAACGAAAATATCAAAATATGAAAAATTAGAAAAATCAATAGAGTATGCCTTAAGTTTTTCAAGAGTCAAAAGATTTATTATAGAAGAATTTATAGAAAAGGATGGTTATCAAATTGCAGGTGACGGTTTTTCTGTTAACGGAAAACTTGTTTTTCGTTGTTTTGCAAACGATCATTTTATTTTGAACAATGGGAATTTGTTTGTGCCTACGGGAGCAAGTTTCCCCAGCAATAAGCCATTAAAGATACATAATAAAGTACACAATGAAATACAACGATTGTTTACTTTGTTAAATATGAAAACAGGAGCATATAATTTTGATATTATGCTTGATAAAAACGAAAATGTTTTTTTAATGGAAATAGGAGCAAGAAACGGAGGAAATTTAATACCACAGGTTATTGAATATGCTACCGGTGTTGATATTGTTGAATATACAATACAAGCAGCAATTGGAAAAGATTGTTCAAATTTAAAAATGGTACCAACCAAAGGTTTTTGGGCTTACTATGCTGTTCACTCTAAAGAAACAGGAAATTTAAAAGCAATTAATATTAATGAAGAGTTAAAAAAGAATAATATTGTTGAGCAGATTATGATGTGCAATATAGGTGATAACGTTAATTCTTATATTGATTCAACCGGAACATTGGGAATTATGATTTTAAAATTTTCATCAATGGATGAAATGTTATATAAAATGGATAATATGGACAAGTTTATACAGGTAATAGCGGAGTAATTTCATGGAAAAAGAAATAGGCGGATATTTAGGTTTAGAACTAAATAGTAAATATGATAACATCGGTAGTTCTATTGCATTAAATTCTGCAAGAAACTGCTTAAGATATATTATTAAGGCCTACAAAATAAAAGAAATATGTGTGCCTTATTATATTTGTCCTGTTGTATATCAAGTAATAAAAAAAGAACGGTGTAAAATCAATTACTATCATATTGACAATAAATTTATGCCTATAGCTGCTTTTAATAGAGATGCTTTTGTTTTATACGCAAACTATTTCGGAATATGTGCTAAAAATGTAAAAACACTGGCAAAGAAATATAAAAATTTAATAGTTGATAATGCACAAGCTTTTTATATGCCGAAATGTGGTTTTGCATCGTTTAATTCTATTCGAAAATTTTTTGGTGTTGCTGATGGTGCATTATTGTATAGTGATAAAAAATTAAACCGTCAAATAAAAGAGTCTGTTTCTTATGATAAAATTTCTCATTTGTTAAAAAGATTAGATATTAATGCAACATTCGGTTATACAGATTTTCGTAAAAACAGTGAGTTGTTAGCCAAAGAACCCATAAAGTATATATCAAACTTATCAAAAGCAATTTTTAACTCGATAGATATAGAACAAGCAAGAAAAATAAGGTTAAAAAATTTTAAATATTTACATAAACAATTATTTAAAACAAACAAACTAACTGTTAAGTTGGAAAAGAATGATGTTCCAATGATATATCCGTATTTGGTAGAAAAAGGGCAAGAATTAAGAAATAAATTGATAAAAGAAAAAATTTATGTTGCACAGTATTGGGGTACAATAACCGATAGGTCGTTGAATTATAATGAGAAATATATACTAAAAAATCTGGTGGCTATTCCCATAGATCAAAGATATTCATTGGAAGATATTAAAAAAATTATGGATGTAATATTATGAAAATAACAATTAGACCCTTATGTGTAGAAGATGCTCTAACATCATACAAATGGAGAAATAATCCGAATATTTGGAGATATACATTAAACAAACCAAATATGGAAATAACGCCCGAAATAGAAACGGAATGGATAAAAAAAGTTTTAAATAATAAAAATGAAAAGAGATTTGCAATTATTAGTGATGGAAAATATGTCGGAAATGTATATCTTACAAATATTGAAAAAGGAACTGCCAAATATCATATTTTTATCGGAGAAGAAAGTTTTTGGGGTAAAGGAATCGCAACAGAAGTTTTAAAACAGATATTAGCCTTTGCAAAAAACGAATTGAAACTTAAAACGATATATTTTAATCCGAATACAAACAATTTGGCGGCTATAAAGATTCTTAGAAAAATGGGATTCATTGAAAAAGAAATACATAATGACAGAATAAAAGTAGAATGTACTTTATAATAAAATCAAAAGGTTAAAAATATGCAAAAACAAATAACTGTTACACGTTCATCGATGCCTGATTATAAACAATATTGCAAAGAAATAAAAGAACTTTGGAAAACTCATTGGCTTACAAATATGGGTAAAAAACATAAACAGTTTCAAAAAGAGTTAGAAAAATTTTGTAATGTACCACATATAGTATTATATACCAATGGACATTTAGCACTTGAAAATATAATAATTGCAATGAATTTAAAAAAAGGCGGTGAAATAATAACAACACCTTTTACTTTTGTTTCTACAACACATGCAATAGTCAGAACAGGTTTTAAACCTGTTTTTTGTGATATAAATGCGACGGATTACACGATAGATGTAAAGAAAATAGAAAAATTAATTACTAAAAAGACAGTTGCAATAGTTCCTGTGCACGTGTATGGCAATATATGTAATATTGAAGCAATAGAAAAGATAGCAAAGAAATACAAATTAAAAGTTATTTATGATGCAGCACATACATTTGGAGAAACTTATAAAGGAATATCAACGGCAAATTTCGGTGATGCCTCAATATTTAGTTTTCATGCAACAAAAGTATTTAACACAATAGAAGGTGGAGCTGTTTGTTTCTCGAACGATAAATTAGTGCAAGTATTAAACGATATGAAAAATTTTGGTTTTAGAAATTCGGAATCTGTTGTTTATATCGGTGGAAATGCCAAAATGAATGAGTTTCAGGCTATAATGGGAATATGCAATTTAAAACTCCTAAAACAAGAAATTAAAAAAAGAAAAAAAGTATTCCAATATTACAGGGAAAGATTACAAAATATAAAAGGAATAAAACTTTGTGAAGAACAAAAAAATGTTGAATATAATTATGGCTATTTTCCTGTACTATTTGATGATTATAAATATACAAGAGACGAAATTTTTGAAAAACTAAAAGCAAAAAGCATAATGACCAGGAAATATTTTTATCCTTTGATAAGTGATTTGGAATGTTATAAAAATTTACCGATGGTAAAAAAGCATAAAACACCGGTAGCAAAGTATATTTCCGAAAGAATTTTAACTTTACCTCTTTATGCCGATTTATCTTTAAGAGATGTAAATAAAATTTGTGATATTATTTTGAAATAACATTTTACAAGCGTGAGACAAGTTTAATCATGTAAAGAAGAACATAAATTATACAGAATTTAATTGTACTAATAGAAATTTTTTTCTTTTTTTAATTTTTCAAAATGCTCTATATTTCTGTATTTAAATATTTTTGCAGGGTTTCCTCCGGCAATTGCATATGGAGGAATTTCTCCATGCACAACTGATCCTCCTTGAATTATTGCACCTTCTCCTATTTTTGTGCCTGGTAGTATCATTACCCTTGAACCTAACCAAACAAAATCGGCAATTTCTATATCTTTATATATATGATGTTCGCTATCGTAGGGAATTAATTTGCCAGTATCATAATCATGATTTCTTGTAATTATGAGACATTCTGTTCCGCTATGGAAATATTTGCCGATTATAACTTTACCGTCACCTTCCATTCTCATTCCGTTAAAACAAACATGCTCTTTCAATATTATGTTTTTCGTGACATTCGACCATCCCCCGCAATAAAAACCCTCTCCAATTTCTTTTGCCTTTTTGTATACTTGATAACCAAATAATTTTGTTTTGATTTCAGTATATCGCTTTATTCTTTTTTCTTTATTCAATATAAATAAGGTAGCAATTTTTACAATTATTCCAAGGAAGTAAAGACCGTTCATATTCGGATTGAAGATGCTATTTAGTACTTTATACATACACATTGGTTATCCTCTAACATAGATTGTTTTTTATCAGTTAAAAAATCTTGTCATTCTAATTTTTTTAAACTGCTTGAATATTTTAACAATTCTTCGTTATTATGTGCAATATAATAATACATTTGTTTATAAAAACAACAATTAAACGATAGTAAATATCAGTGGAATTTGGTAAAATTACTGCTGATGTGGAACAAATATTGCTTTTGTTTATATAAGATTGACCATAAAAGAGGCATTATAATGAAACAAGTTTGTGATATCAATAAGTGTACCGGATGTTCTGCATGCATGCAAGTATGTCCGAAAAAATGTATAAAAATGCTTCCGAATAAACAAGGACATATAATAAGTGTTATCGACGAACAACAATGTATTAATTGTGAAAGATGTGTTAAAACTTGTCCTGCTAATTATCCCCCTGCTTTTAATTATCCTAAACAATGTTATGCTGCTTGGGCAAAGAATGAAGATGTAAGAATGAGTTGTGCAAGCGGCGGAATAAGTACAGTGTTATCCGAATATATTATTAATAACGGCGGTATTGTTTACGGATGTGCAATCTTAAAAGAATTAGAATTTAAACACATAAGAGTTGATAATATAAAAGATTTGGAATTATTGAAAGGTTCAAAATATGTTTATAGCAATTGTGAGGATGTTTATAAAAATATAAAACAAGATTTATCGGAGAATAAAAAAGTTTTATTTATAGGAACACCTTGCCAAAATACGGGAATACTAAATTATATTGGTAAAAATGAAAATTTATACACTATAGATTTAATTTGTCATGGCTTTCCCTCACAACAGATGTTAAAAGAACTTTTTGCTCAAGTAGACATAAAAGATATTAAATCCGTGAAGTTCAGAGAAAATAATGTCAGAAAAATTATATATGAAAAACAAAATGGTGAAAATATTACAATATGTAATTTATCAAAACAAAGATGGCAAAATTATTATTATGAAGGTTTCCTAAGTAAAACAATTATTAGAAATTCTTGTTTTGAATGCTTATTTTCAAAGCCAAAAAGAATAGGTGATATTACTCTTGGTGATTTTTGGGGAATAGGCAAAAAAGAAAAATTTGAACATTCAACGAAAAATGGTTGCTGTGCTTGTTTGATAAATACGGATAAAGGACAAAATTTATTTAATAACATAAAAGATAATATTGAATGTTATGAAAGAAATATTAACGAAGCTATTGAAGGTAATCATTCTTTGAGAGAAATATCGAAAAAAAATTTAAATTCAATAATTTTCAATTTTTTATATCCTAAAATAAATTTTAATTCAGCAGTGTTTTTATCTTGTTTTGATAAAATTTTAAAATACAAAATAAAAAAAACTGTTAAGACTGGTATATCTTTATTTCAAAGGAACAAAACTAAATGAAAAAAGTGGCAATATTAACTTTTCATAAATCTTTAAATTATGGTGCGGTATTACAAACTTATGCACTTAAAAGTATTATAAAATCTTTTAATGTAAGTTGCGATGTAATAAATTACCAATATCCTGTATTTAATAAAGGTTATAGAATTTTTTATAAGTCTAAATTCAATTACAGAAATATTATAAAACACATTTATTTTGTTCCAAAAATGAAAAGTTTATTTAATGACTTTATAAATAAATTTTTAACAGATACTAAACCTTTAATGACGAAAGATTTGCCGAGCGTAAATAACAAATATGACTGCTTTATTGCAGGCAGTGATCAAATTTGGAACGGTGATTTAACAGACCACGATAACAGCTTTTTATTGGATTTTGTAAAAGATACAAATAAAATAAATGCATATGCAGCAAGTTTTGGTGTATCACAATTAACCGATATAGATAAACAAAATTATCCGACATTATTAAAAAGATTTAAAAATATCAGCATAAGAGAGCAACAAGGAGTTGCTATAATAAAAAATTTAATAAATAAAGATGTGATTCAAACATTGGATCCTACTTTTTTATTATCAATTGAAGAGTGGAAGAAATTAATAAATAACAACAAACAAAAACAAAACACTATAGTTGTATACTTAATGGGAAAAGACACAAATTTAATTTCATTTGCCAAAAACTTAGCAAAAACAAAAAATTATAAAGTAGTTATATTAAGAAATAGTTTTAAAAAACATGATTCTTCTGTGGAAAATTTATTTGTAACTCCTGAACAATGGTTGGAATATATATATAATGCAAAATATGTTGTTACAAATTCATTTCATGGACTTACCTTTAGTATAAAATTCAATAAACCTTTTTTTGTCGGCTTGGTTAATACTAACAAAAGGAAATCGAGATTAGAAAATTTATTGGATTTGACAAATTTAAAGGACAGGTTAATTGATAATATAGGAACAGATTATGACAAGCCGACAGATTGGGATAGTGTTAATAATATAATTGAAAAAGAACGAGAAAAATCGATTACATATTTAAAGAAAGTTGTTTTATGATTTGAATAAAAGAAACGAAGAAAAATTATAATGAAGTTATAAATATCTTTTGTTTTTCTTTAAAGTTTTATAGTATAAAATATAAATTGTTACGGATAAATTAAATTTATAATATGGAGACAAAAATGGAGTATACAGCAATACACTACTTGGTAGCAATGCTTAAAGCCTATGAAATAAAGCATATAGTATCCAGTCCCGGAACTCAAAATAGTTTATTTAATATGATTGTTCAACAAGATTCTGATTTCCAATGTTATTCTGTTATTGATGAAAGAAGTGCTGCTTATTTTGCAACCGGAATTTCGCATGAGTTGTCTGTCCCTGTAGTAATAGATTGCACCGGTGCATCTGCAAGCAGGAATTATCTGTCTGCAATGACCGAGTCCTATTATAGACACATTCCTATAATTGCGATAACGTTTACAAATATAGCCGGCAATCCATATGAATTAACAGCACAATATATGAACAGGAGTGTTACTCTTGCTGATGTTAAATCTATATCGGTTGAATTACCGAGAATAAATGATAACAAAGATAAAGTAAAATGTCTGACATTTTTAAATACGGTATTATTTGAAGCAGTTTATAAAAATCGACCTGTTCATATAAATTGCCCTGCAAGTTTTGATTTTTCTTCTCTAAAAGATTTGCCTTCTGATATTTGGAAAACGGAGTATTATACAAAAGATTATGAGCAACAAGAAGGTTCGTTAAAAAACAAAGATGTGGCTGTGTTTATTGGTTCACACAGAAAATTTACATCCGAAGAAGAAAATGCATTATCAAATTTTGCAGAATCACATTCCTGTCCTGTTTTTTGTGATCATACTTCTAATTATAAAGGAAAGAATAAAGTTTTATCTGCAAAAGCAACAACAATTTTGGATTTAAAAAGAAAGCCGGAATTGATAATTGATATCGGAAATGTTTCCGGAGACTATTCTTGTACATCATTGTTTTCAAAGGCAGAAATATGGAGAGTAACGGAAAACAATTCTTTTGCTTGCAGGTTTGGTAAACCCGTTAAAAAAACTTTTGCAGTCAATGAGATGGATTTTTTTACAAAAATGACTAAAGAAGATAATAAAAGTAACGATTATTATAGTTATGTTTCTGAAAATATAAATAATATCAAAATTCCTGATTTACCATTGAGTAATCCTCTTATTTGTCAAAAATTAGCGGAATTTATTCCTAAAGGATCAACATTACATCATTCAGTATCCAATACAAAAAGATGTATGAATTTCTTTGATTTTGATAATTCAATAAATATAGCATGTAATGTCGGAGTATGTGGAATTGACGGACCGGTTTCAACAATGGTTGGACAGTCTGTTGCAGATAAAAACAAAAAATGTTTTGGAATATTAGGAGATTTGGCATTTTTTTATGATATGAACGTTCTCGGTCAAAGAGATATTGGAAAAAATCTCAGAATTATTTTAATCAATAATAACAGAGGAGAAGAATTCAGATTAAACCCGTCATTGGAGCAATATTGTGCAGAAAAAGCAGATGTTTTGATTTCTGCTGCCGGACATAACAAAGGCGGTGCAAGCGGTTGGGCAAAAAGTTGCGGTTTCCATTATATGTCAGCAAGAACAAAAGATGAGTTTTTAAATCAAATTTATGATTTCTGTAATGCCGAGTTTGAAAACCCTGTGCTATTTGAAATTTTTACAACAGATGAAGATGAAAAAAAAGGCTTAAATTTAATGAAAACATATAATAAAAGTGAAATAGAAGAGAAACTTAAAAAGTATTATAGAGCAATAAAAAAAATAATTAAATAATTAAGATACAGTCAAATTGTCATGAACAGATTATGATACTAAATACCGGCGGAAGAACAGATACCGTTCAATATTATTCCCAGTGGCTTTTAAACAGGTTTAAAGAAGGTTTCGTTTATTCGAGAAACCCGATGTTTCCGAATAAAATCACAAAATATATATTAACACCCGACAAAATAGATTGTGTAATTTTTTGTTCTAAAAATTATGCTCCGATTTTATCCCGTTTGCATGAAATTACGGATAAATTCAATACATATTTCCATTACACCATTACTGCTTACGGTAAAGATATAGAACCGAATGTTCCGTCAATAGATGAAAGTATAAATACTCTTTTACAATTGGAAAAAATTGTCGGTTCAAAACGAATCGCCTGGAGATATGATCCGATATTGTTAACAAGAGAATACACAATAAGTCGTCACATTAAAACTTTTGAATATATGGCAAAAAAACTTTCCGGGCATATAGACCGTTGCATATTCAGTTTTGTTGAAATGTATAAAAAATTACAAACAAATATGCCGGAAATAATTTTATTTACTGAAGAGCAAAAAAATAAAATCGCAAAAGAAATAGGTTCCATAGCAAAAAGATACAACGTATATATACAAACTTGCGGTACTAACGATACTTACGAAGAGTATGGAATACATAAAAGCGGTTGCATGACACTCGATATATTGTCAAAAGCAAACGGCATACGATTTAAAAATATTAAACATACCGGAATGAGAAAAGGTTGTCATTGTATACAAGCAAGAGATATCGGTGCTTATAACACTTGCCCTAACGGATGTAAATATTGTTATGCAAATATAAATCATGCCGAAACATTAAAAAACTATAAACTGCACGATAAAAATTCCCCTCTCTTAACAGGAAAAATTACAAAAGAAGATATCGTTAAAGAAGGAAATCAAACAAGTTTTATCATTAAAGACAACAATTTAAGTTTATTTGATTAGTTTTTCCGTGTTTTTATACATGGTTCTTGACTTTTTATTTTTTAAAAGTTAGAATAATCTAAGTTTTTTAAACAAAACTAATAAAATTAATATAACAAAACATTCGATAATAGAAAGGATTATTAAAATATGGGAATACTAAAAAATTTTTTTACAAACTGTGCACATCCCAAAGGAAAAATGGGACGAGTAATGTTAAGTATGATGAATTTTTCTCATGCACCGCTTACCAACTGGGGACTTAACTTCATAAATTTTAAAGAAGGCTGGATAATGCTCGATATAGGTTGCGGCGGCGGTGCTACTATTAAAAGATTACTTAAACGCAGTAAAGATTCAAAAGTTTATGGTATTGATATTTCAAAAGAAAGTTTAGCCAAAAGCAAAAAAAATTGTCTGGATATGCTTGATAAGCAGGTTTTTATCAGTCAAGGATCTGCAGAAATGTTACCTTACGAAAGCGGAAAATTTGATCTTGTGACGGCAGTAGAAACAATATATTTTTGGCCGAATTTGCTCGGTTGTTTTAAAGAAGTATATCGTGTACTAAAATCCGGCGGACGATTTGCTGTCATCGTGGAAGCTGCAAACAAAGATTCCATGTGGACAAATATTGTAGAAGGGATGACTACTTATTCTACCGAACAACTTTTAACAATGCTTCATGATGCAGGGTTCAATCAAACGGAAATCCGCCAAAAAAAGCCCATGTATAATTTCATCACAGGAGTAAAGGCATAACTTAAAATGAATAATACTTTTGAAGAAATTTTTATAGAACATTGTGCCCCTCTTTTAGCCGGAATAAAAATATCCGGTTTATTTTCGGTAAAGTATGAAAACTACAGTGAACTTTATGAGAAAATCGTTACATTAAACAAAACATTAAACAAAAAAGATATATATATAAAAATCATAAAAAAATTTAATTCTTCAAATTCTTTTTATCTTATTTTCGCTTACAGAAAAACAAAATTATCGGAAAGAATAAACGAAAAACTTATAAATTTATTTCTTAAAGACTACGGATATTCAAAATGTAAGGATTTAAATGATTATCTTTGCATTTTAACAGAGAAACTAAATTCTTCCGAAGCTTTCCCCCACGAAATAGGAATATTTTTGGGTTATCCGTTAAATGATGTTGTAAGTTTCATTAAAGAAAAAGGTAAAAATTTCGTTGCTTGCGGAATATGGAAAACTTATTCCAATAAAAATCATTACGAAAAAGTTTTTTCAATATATAAAAAATATAAAGATTTATATACGCAATTATATAAAAAAGGGCATTCTATAGAGATGCTTGCTTTGGCTTCATAGAAGATATTTATATGAAAAATATTAAAAAATTTTTAACTTTATTAACAGCATTAACAGTTTCTTTAACTGCATTGTTTCCTCAAAATGTGACGGCAGCAGGTATTGCACAAAATTTCGCACTAATGTTTTCTCAAAACAATATTTCCGGTCAAATTATTACAATAAAATCTAACTGTTTATCTGCAGGATTAATAGATTCGGATATAATGTTATTTCTTACCGAATATGCAAAAACATTAAGAGAAACAAATCCGAGTTTTTCCGACGAGCAAATAGAACAAATTATTGCGGCATATCTTGAAACATGGAAACAAACACATATTAACAGCGGAACAAGTGAACAAGACAAAAAAAATATAGAAGAAATTGTTTCAACAACAAAAAAGTTTAGTATAAAAGGTTTGTTTTATAAAATAAAAAATTACATAAAAGCAAAAATTCAACAAGCACAAGATAAAGCCAACAGTAAAGAAAGAATCAGAAAGAACATGGAATCAAATATAAAGTTTTTCCCGTTTATACAATTTATGTTAGGGTTTGAATTGGCGGAAGCATTTGCCATGATATATATTATAGGTTCCGGATATACTGCCGCATTTCTTACCGCTTTAACGGCATCTTTGGGAATAATATCTTTTGCTTCGTCTGCAATAACGGGCTTTATAACATCTAAA
>JAFXSD010000057.1 GCA_017525905.1 Elusimicrobiota bacterium
TTTCTTTTGCTCTGCAAATAATTTAACCGTATAAATAGAGTTTCCAAACCTTACAGGCACATAAAAATAATAATAACTCTCTACATTCTTTTTTGTATAAAAAGGGTGGTTTGTTTTATACAAATTTAACTATCCAAACACATTTCTTTTCTTTGCAAAGTGTAACTAAACTATGTTAGAATAAAATTACCGCGAAAAATTTATTTTATACAAACTCAACTAAAAAGCACAGGAGCGCATCATGAACATCAGTGAATTAAGAAAAGAGAATGAACTAATAGATTTGTTTTGTTCTATTGCGGAAATACCTTCACCGTCACTGCAAGAAGAAAAAGTTATAGACTGGATTTGCGATTATTGTAAAGCAAATAATTTGCCTTATGAAACAGATGATTATAACAACATATATATAACAATACCGGCAACGGATACAACAAAGAAACCGATTTTGTTATCCGCACATATGGATGTTGTAGGGGATGATTCCCCTATTGTTCCTTATTTGGACGGCGATTTAATAAAAGCCAAAGGCAGAACTCTCGGTGCAGACGATAAAGCAGGTGTTGCAAATGCATTATATTTTGCAAAAGAACTTGTAAAAAGGTCTGATATAAAACATGGCGGATTAGAACTTCATTTCACCAGAGACGAAGAAAATGGTATGACCGGCATAAAAAATACGGACTTTTCAAAAATAAATTCAAAGTATGTGTTGGTATTAGACAGCGATGCACTTGGTCAATGCTTGGTTGCAGG
The DNA here is from genome assembly GCA_017525905.1 of Elusimicrobiota bacterium. Classification (GTDB taxonomy): domain Bacteria; phylum Elusimicrobiota; class Endomicrobiia; order Endomicrobiales; family Endomicrobiaceae; genus Ruminimicrobiellum. Next base: position 757 of record JAFXSD010000057.1, read on the forward strand.
TGCCAGTTATGTAGATGTAAATTTAAAAGTATCTGCGCCAAAAGGCGGACATTCCGGAAACGATATCGGGGATAACACAAGAAAAAATACAGCAAAATTAATTGCAGATTTAGTTTCCGATTTACCGCAGGGTGTTTTTTACAGTGAAAACGGGCAAGTTGTAACTTCTTGCAATATCGGCGGCATTTCAGCGGGCAACTTAAATGTTACAAACGTTATAAACACAGATGCTGCAGCAACATATTCTATAAGAAGCTCAAACAAAGCAAAAGAAAACGAACTTATACAAACCATGCAAAAAACAGTTGATGAATTTAATAAACAATATGAAGGTATAGCGACGGCAACAATTGTATTTAATGTAAAAATGCCGATGTTCGAAAAAAATCAAGATGAATATATGCCGAATTTGTTTTCAAAAGTGGCTAAAAAAGTGGGGATAAAACCTGAAATTTCATCGTTTCATGCGGGGGCAGAAACTCATATTTATGCCAATAAACAAAATGCCAAAGGTGAACAGTTTTCCCCATACTTAATAGGTTTGGCGACCGTATGCAATATGCATTCCGCTAACGAATATGTTGACTATAAAACGATGGTAAAAGGCCAAGAGTTGCTAAAAGCTTTATTCGAAGCGTATAATGCTTAAATTATTACTAAACTATTGAGATAAAATCAGATATAGACTAAACTATACAGAAGGAGATTGTTAAAAAGAAAAACTCGGATTTTGCAAATTGTGGCAATATCACGAGTTTGGTTTTTGTGTTGTATAAAAATAAAATTGAATTTTATAAAAATACAAAATGCTCGAAAAGTTACAAAAAATATTTTTAAAAAATATAAATAAATATATAGCTGTTTTTGTGACGATAGGATTAATCCTGTCGTCATCCGGTATTGATGTGTTTGCTGTGCCGACAGCAGCTCCATCAACATTAAATTATCCCTCATATATTGAAAATGCCGTTGTTCCTTTAAATCTCGGAAAAGTTACAAACTCCGCAGATTTTTCAACATCCAAAGTTATAGTTCAAATTCAAGATTTGCATGGCGACTATCAAACACAAAAAAATATATCTTCAATACTTTCCTATTTAGATAAGAACTATGGTATATCAAATGTTTATGTTGAAGGTGCACCGCAAGGAAAACTAAGTACAAAATGGCTTGCCGATATATCCGACAATTCAATCAAAAAAGCTTTTATTGAAGCAATGATGTCCGGCGGGGAACTGTCCGGTGCGGAATATTTTTCTGTTACCGAAGGCAAAACAGACATTTTAAAAGGTGCCGAAAATTTTAGCGCATATTCCGAAAATCTCGTAAGGCTTGCGGAAATGAAAAGAAATCAGGCAACAGTTGAAGCACAACTTTTACCTTTGCAAAAGCAAATAGAATCTCTCGGTCAAAAGATTTACGGCAAAGATAACAAAAAAATTATCGCATTATCTCAAAAGTATAAAAAAAACGAAATTACTACAGAAAAATATTTTAAAGCTTTATTTAAGTTTGCACGTAAATACGATATAAGTACAGACAAATATCCGCAACTTTCTTTGTTTAAACAAATCCTTTCAATAAGAAACAAAATCAATACCGATACCATATCTAAAGAAACGGCAAAAGCTGTAAATTTATTGAAAAAAGAATTATCTTTTGCAGAATATAAAGCACTTACGGAACTGTCAAAATCTCCGGAAACAAAAAAAGTTTTTTATCTTGAATTAAATAAGCATTTACAAAAAACAAAAGATTATGAAAAATTTCCGCAAATAGAACTTTTTTCTTCATATATTTTGCTCAACTCGCAAACAAATCCTATCGAATTTGTTCGTCAGGAAGAAATGTTTGTAAACGAAATAAGAAACAAATCATCAAAGACTTTGAGCGAGCAGGAAGTTTTGTTTATGGAAAGATTTGTTTCAATTTTCGAATCTTTGCTACAAAACAAAATAAATTACAGAGAGTATAAAAATTATAACTATGCTTTCAGTGAATTTGAACGTATATTAAACAAATATATAGTTTCCGCCAACCTTGACGCTTTAAAAAGTTCCATAAATAAGGCAGAAAAGTTTTATTCGGTAAATACCGACCGTGACGAATATTTTGTTAAATCTGTCATTACCGGAAACTATAAAAATATATCAAAAGCAACCCCCATACGTAATAACAATGCTGAAAATATGTTAAAAACCGCTGCAAAGATAGATGTTATAATTTCCGGCGGGTTCCATACAGCGGGAATTTCAAAACTTCTTGAAGACAAAAAACAAAGTTATGTTGTTATTACTCCGGAAACGGCAGGAGCAATTTCCGAATACGATAAAGTGTACAATTACATAATTACTCGCCAGGCATCAATGTTTGAAAGAAATGCGTTTGACTTTATTAAAAAATCTGCGGTTTTTGAAATGTCTCCGTTATCGGTAGATCCCGTTAAGGCCGTATTTACCGTAATTTTTTCCGAACAAACTTTAAGAAAACTTCAAGCAAACAAAATGCTTGATACAAAAATTATAGAAGATACAATAAATTCGGGTTACGGGAAAAAAGTTGTAGAAATAGAAAGTATAGAAATTAGTCCGGACACAATACTTATAAACGCTAACGGTAAAGAAGTTACAATTAAAAACGGTAAAGTGTTTTACGAAAATGAACCGATAGAAGAAGAAATACCTGCTTCTGTTACCGAAACGGAAGTTAGCAATGGTATTGCGGTTCAAAATGCAGTAATAGACTTTTTAATTTTGTCTGTAAGGCACAATGTTAGTAACAGTGAAATTGATGCCGTGTTTGATACTTTAAATAAAAATTATTTAGATAAACAAACTATAGATTTGTTAAAAAATGCCGCACAAAAGTTTTCTACGGAACAAAGAAAATATATAGAAACCAAAATTGCTTTAATAGAAAATAATGAAGGCAAACCGTTACTTTCCGTTTACAAATCGTCTCTTGCATCAAAAATAAAATTTAAACCGTTAGCTGTTGCTGTTGAAAATTTTTATTCCGTTTTTATAGTTCCTTTTAAAGAACTTAACGATATGGCATCAATAATAAGCGGTACGATTACACAAAAAGATTTTCTTGAAAAACATAAACAATATGTGAACGGTGACGAAAATGTAAGAATGGTTATGGAACGAGCCCTTGATTCGATAATAAAAACTACCATTATGTTCGGCGGCAACAATATTTTGGGAAAAGCCGTAAACTATGTTTTACATATGTTCCACAATGCAAAAGCAGTGGCTTTCCGTTCGGAATTTCAATTTTCAAAAGACAGACATATAACGACCAGCATTTATGAACTGATGAAACGAAACGGGCTTGGCGCCATTTATGACGGGCAAGGCACCAATTTCGGAGTATATTCTAAAAATGCTGAAAAAATGGAATTGTGTCTTTTTGATGAGCAGGGTAACGAAACAAGATACGAAATGACTAAAAACAAAAAAGATGTTTGGAATATTTATCTTCCAAATGTAAAACCGGGACAAAGATACGGTTTCCGTGCATACGGCCCGTACGAACCGCAAAACGGACATTATTTTAATCCCAACAAACTTGCGGTAGATCCTTATTCGTTCCAACAAGAATCGCGGTTTGTTTTCGATGATTCTTTAATAGTGTGCGAAAAAGGGAATTTGTATAAACCTGATACCCGCGACTCCGCACCGTTTGTTCCTAAATCGATAGTTGTAGATTTAAGAAAA
>JAFXSD010000058.1 GCA_017525905.1 Elusimicrobiota bacterium
CCCCAATCCCCAATCCCCAATTTCTTCATTTTTATTTAAATTAATAAAATAAAATAAAATTTTAAATTCAAAAAATTTCCAATTAAAAAAAAAAAAAATAATAATATTAAAATAAAAAAAATAAAAAATTAATAAATTTTTCTTAACTCACATGGCAAAAGCAGTTTTACATTGTTTCGAAGATTATCAAAAAGCACGTATAACATTCGTTCAAAACATCGCCGAACTTTCAACCCACCCCCAAAACGTAGAGGCATTATATAGCGCAGGAGTAGTAGCCCTTTTAAAGCCACTACTTTTAGACGTAGTTCCCTCAATTCAACAAAGTGCAGCACTCGCATTAGGTCGACTCGCAACCTACTCCGAAATTTTAGCCCAAAACATCGCAGATAATAACATAATTCCTCAATTAACATACAATCTCCAAAAACAAAATCGATTCTTCAAAAAAGCAGCATGCTATGTAATAAAAGCAGTAGCTCAACACAATGTCGAACTAGCACAATCAGTAGTAAACGCAGGTTGTTTAGAACCCCTAGTTTTAAGTTTAGATGAATTTGACCCAACCATAAAAGAAGCAGCGGCATTCGCATTGGGACACATTGCGAAACATAACGAAAACCTCGCTAGACAAGTTGTAGAAGCCCGAGCAGTAGATTCACTACTATTATGTTTACAGGAACCTGAATTAATATTAAAAAGAGTGGCATCTCAGACATTAGCTAATATATGTAAACACACAGAGCAACTAGCTCAACCGGTCGCAGAAAATGGGTTAGATTATATTGTTAGTTATATAAACTATACCGACACAAACATAAAGCGAAACGTATGTAATTTACTAACAAATATATGCAAACATTCAAATGAATTAGCTACTTTAGTAATGAGCAAACTCACCCATCCACAAAAGTTGTTAAATTGTTTAAAAGATAGTGATGAAATAGTAAGAAACAATGCGGCAATGTGTATATGTGAAATAGTAAATAAATGTCCTGAAAATGCTCAAGCGATATGTAGCGCAGGTGCGCCTGTGGTTATAACAAATTATATAAAAAATTCTCGTGGGGCAGGTAGGTTATATGGTATATTAATTTTAGCATATATTGCGGCATATAATGAAGATAGTGCAATGTTAATAATTAATGCGGGTGCTTTGCCTGTGTTGAAAAAATGTTTGGAAGAAGAAATTGAACAAGTGAAATGTGCTGTTTGCTTTGCGCTTAATCATTTAGGAAGACATTCTAATCAACATGCAAATGAGGTGGCTGGTATAGGTGTATTAGAAAAAATGTTGTTTTATTTTATGGATCCCACTACGAGCGATGATTTGAAAGAAAAAAGTAAAAAGGCATTGATTGAATTGATAAAAAAGACATCAAATTTAAATGAATTAGAACCTTTGTTGCATGTTGCGAATAATGATATATTAATTCCTATTTTGGATCAATTTAATAAGTTTTTGAAGGGAAATCAAAATGAATTGACCAATTTTGCGAGAAATGGAGGATTGAAAAAAATTCTTGGAATGAGACCTAAATTAAAAGAACCGTTGTTGCATATTGTTGAAGAAATTATTGGTAATTACCCTATTGAAATTCAAAATTATTATAATCCTGAATATGCGAGAATGTTGTTAGATAAAATAGGAACGGAAGATGAAAAAGTAGAAAATGAAAATAATGAAAAAGAAGAAGAAAAAAAAGAAGAAAATGTTGAAGGGGGAGAAGAAAAAAAAGAAGAAGAAGGTAAAAAAGTGGAAGAAGAAGTGAAAGTAGAAGATAAAAAAGAAGATATTGAAAAAAAAGAAGAAGAACCTAAAGTTGAAGAAAATAAAGAAGAAGCTAAAGTGGAAGAAAATAAAGAAGAACCTAAAGTTGAAGAAAATAAAGAAGAAGCAAAAGTGGAGGAAAATAAAGAAGAACCTAAAGTTGAAGAAAATAAAGAAGAACCAAAAGTTGAAGAAAATAAAGTAGAAGAAAAAAAAGATGAAGAAAATAAAAATGAAGCTGAAGTTTATATTGAACCTGAAGAAAAAGCATAGATTATATATTTAAA
>JAFXSD010000036.1 GCA_017525905.1 Elusimicrobiota bacterium
AAGTCAATATATAATAAAAAAATAGATTAGTTGCACTGAACTAATCTATTTGTATAACTGCCTGTCGTACAAAAAAGACTGTCATTACTGACAATCTTTTCGGTAAATTACTATAAATCAATAACTATAAAATTGTAATTTGTATTTAACCTTTTAATATAATATTTATAATAGTTGTTATTGATAAAGCAATCGTTAATACAATTATTATGTTTAATCTAATCATTAAAGGTTTTCGTACTTCATCAATTAATTTTCCTTCACTTTTCTTTAATTTTATCATAAATTCTATACCCAATATAACTAAAATCAATAATAAAATAATTGATATTATTCCCAAAATATTCATAGCTCTATCCTCCATACAAATTACTATTTATCTGTAAGCATATTATAACACAAAAAGAGCAAATTTTCACATTTGCCCTAAAAATTTATTAAATAATTTTATCCATTTATTTCTGTTCCATCTTTAAATCTAAATACTATGACATCCTTATCTTTAATTGTCGCACTTTCTAGCAAACTTCCCCAAACCAAACCATCAAATTTTGTCAAAAGCTTTTCTTGTTTCTTTAAAGTATTAATGTAATCTTTTATCATCTGATGCTTAGCTGCTTGTTGAGATAATTTAATTTCTAGTTGTTCAAACTTGCATTTAGTTTCATCATAGTTTTTTATTAAGGCATCATATTCTTTTTTATACTTTTCTTGATTTTGAGCTACTCTAGAATTTATTTCAATCAAGTCCTGTATTTTTTCTACTTGTTCAGTTAGACTTCTTTCTAATTTTTCTTTTTCTTCAGATAACTCATTTTTATTGCATATCGTATCTAACACTATTTCCAAATTTGATATTATTTCATCTTTATTTTTAATTAGTTTATTAACCGCATCTACGAATCTGCTTTCAACATCTTCTGCTCTTATTGCTGGAGTTTTACAATTCTCTTTTCCAGAATACTTCATATTGCATTGATACATTATCCTTCTATATTTATCATTTGAATGCCAGACTTTAGTGTTCGTTGCATTATATTTTTTATTTGGAATATTTTATATAGTTTGCGGGAGATAATAGTAAATGAAAAAAAGAGTGTTTATAAGTTTTGCTTATGAAGATAAAGTTTTAAGGGATTTTTTAGTAGAGCAAGCAAGAAACGAAAATTCGCCTTTCGAATTTATTGATATGTCTGTGAAAGATCCATGGGAAAGTTGTTGGAAAACAAATTGCAGAGCAAAAATAAAAATGTGCGATGGAGTAATTGCAATCATAACGAATAATACTAAAAAGGCCGACGGTCAACTATGGGAAATCAGATGTGCTGAAGATGAAGGAATACCAACATATGCTATTTTAGGTCATAAAGATCAGACCCCTCATATCAATGAATTAAAAAGCTTAAAGGTTATAGGTTGGACATGGGAAAATATAAAGAGAGCAATATCTCAAATGTAGATCAGATTGAGTCGAAAAATCGGCTCTTTTTTATGCTTATTTTTACTTTTTAATCTTAAATGCTTTTAAAAGCTACAAAGTACGATAAAAACTCCCCGAAAACCCCACCCATACTGCGACACAGCTTACGGTATTACATGATCTAAAATTTAGCCAAGTAGGCTAAGTTTTTTTAATTTGTCTACTAAAAAATAATCAAAGAAAGTGCGTAACCTATAAGAAAATTAGGTATTGACACTTTAAAAGGGGAATTTAGAATATGATATCTTGAATGCTTTGCAAAAATAAATTTTGATACATAAATACTTTGCAAATTAGTTTTGTTCTTATGCAGAGCATTTTTTAATACCTGATTTTATGAGCAGAGTTTTGCACTTCCGGTGTAGAACTCTGCGCTTTTTTAGGTTGCATCGAGGACAAGCCTATGAAGCGGTGGTTTCTCTATTTTGCAAGGTACCCTTAAAAAATCCGAATTATTAAGAAATTTCAATAATTCGGAGGTAAATGGTTATGGGAAACCGCCCTGACAATATCAAAAACGAACTGGCTTATTTTTATAAGGTAATAAAAAATATGGATTCATACGATGACACTAAAAAATCAAAAATACAAAAACACGAAATTCCTATTGAAGAAGTCATATATGATGAATTTTCAAATACATCTGATGTGGACAAGCAGTTGTTTCAAACAAGTTTACTTGGCTGGATTGAACTTATAGAAAATGAAAGTTTACATAAGGCATTAAAGAGTTTATCTATCGAAGATCAGATTTTTATCAGTTATATAGTTAAAGAATGTAAAACCCAGCAGGAGCTTGCTTCAAAGTACGGAATTAACCAATCGAGCGTAAAAAATCGCTTCGATAAAATACTCAGAATTTTAAAAAATTTAATGTCCAAAAAATAATTTTTGAGTTCGACAAGTTTTGCGCATAAAAAATACCCTCAAAAGACTCTTTATATAGGTGGAGGAATAATTACATTCTTCCAAGCACCTTGAAAATTGAATAAAAAATCTTAGTAACAATTAAAGATACTCCCACCCAGTCACAGTCCGAGCGTGATAAAACCGTCGCAGGCAATGAGGGTGGTCCCACAGGCTGTGGGAACGTGAAATTCGTGTGCTTCCGTTTTCATTAACACGGAGGGCTAAGATTATATAAATTTTTTAAGGAGAAATTTCAAATGGTAGATTCATTTAAATTAGTATCTTTCCCAACAGAAAGCAAAATGCAAATCGGGAAAACAACTTATTTAATTAATTCATATTTTGATAAATCAGGTGAAAGCTTAAAAGAAAAAATCAAAAATTTATTGATTTCAGAGGTTCAAAGAAAATCCGAACAAACAGCTACGTAAAGCCAAAAAATGCGATATAATAAAATAGTAAACATTGTTTTTGGCTGTTAAATCGAAAGGAGAAAGGCTAATTGAAACAGTCAAATAAAACAAACAATATTTTACAAAGCGATAAAATAACAGCTTTATATTTAAGATTATCGCGTGATGATGATTTAGAAGGTGAAAGTAACAGTATTTCAAATCAGAAAACACTTCTTACAAGATACGCAAAGGAACACGGCTTTAGAAATGTAAAAGTTTTTATTGATGACGGAATTTCAGGAGTTACATTTAATAGGCAAGGATTCAAAGATATGTTCAAATTGATTGAAGCTGACCAAGTAGGGACTTTAATAGTAAAGGATATGTCACGACTTGGAAGAAACTATATTGAGGTCGGTAAACTTACAGAATCAATATTGCCAATACACGATGTAAGATTAATAGCGGTAAATGACGGAGTTGACAGCGACAAAGGTGAAGATGATTTTACTCCATTTAGAAACATTATGAATGAATGGTATGCAAAAGACATGAGCCGAAAAATGAGGTCAACACTTAAAATCAAAAGTAGTCAGGGATATGCAATCGGTCATCCCCCTTATGGTTATAAATACGATGAAATTGATAAAAAGCGGTGGACAATAGATGAAGAAGCAGCAGATGTTGTTCGCCATATATTTAATCTTAGAAAACAAGGCGAGAGTGTAAATGGAATAGCAAAGATTCTTAAAAAAGAGAAAATTTATATTCCCTCTGTTTATGCAATAAAAAAAGGATTTAAAAAACCACTTAAATCCCCACCACTCGGAGAATATTTATGGACTCATGTAATGGTTCGCAGTATAATATCAAATCAATCTTATGTCGGAGATGTAATCAATTTTAGAACTTATAGCAAATCGTTCAAATTAAAAAAGCGTCTTGATAATGACAAAGAAAACTGGCAAATACACAAAAATGTTCATGAGCCAATAATCAGCAGAGAACTTTTTGAAATCGTTCAGAAAACTTTTAAAACTACCAAATGTCAAAAACCAAGACAAACTCAAAAAAGTATATTTGCCGGATTTCTAAAGTGTTCGGATTGCGGAGCAAATTTAAATTATAAATTTACTCATGATAATCCAGACAATCACTACTTCTCATGTAAGAATAACAGAGCTCAGAATGGACTATGCAAAAAAACTCATCATATAAGAGTTGATGTGCTTACGAACTTAGTAAGAAACGATATTTCCAACATAGTGAAGTTTGCAAATGAATTTGAAGATGAGTTTGTAAAAATAGTTGTAGATGAGGACTATAAAAGAATACAAGCAACTCAAAGAAAAAATTTTGAAACACTAAATAAAATGCTTGCTCGAGAAAAAGAACTTGATGTACTTTATGAGAAAGTCTTTGAAGAAAAAATTTTAGGAAACTTGTCAGAGGAAAGATTCTTAAAATTATCTGGGAAATATGAAGAAGAACAGTTTGAACTTAAAGCAAAAATCAAAAATATGAAGAAGATAGTTGCTGAGGAACAAAAGCATGAATTAAACGCCGACGGATTTCTAAAAATAGTCAGAAAGTATTCCGAAGTGGAAGAATTAACACTTGATATTCTGCAAGAGTTCATTGACAAAATTATAATTCATCATCGCGAAGAAATTATGGGAGAGACTATTCAAAAAATAGAGATTTACTACAAGATGATAGGTCATATTGAAATTCCACATATAACAAAAACGGAACGTCAAAGTCTAATAAGAAATTTTGGCAGAAAAAAAGAAGAACGTATTGCATAAAACAATACATTCTTTGAAAAAGGATAATCAGAAGAAAACCAAGTCCCTAATGGTTATCCAGACTGGTCGGGATAACCAATAGGGACTTGAACAAACTCAGTAATAATGAGGCTTCAAGCCAACTACAATGTTTACAAAAAGAGTTATCCGACAGATTTTTACAATCTCTAATGAATAGTGTATCACAATAAAGAAAAATAATCAATCAAAATCGTTCTTGAAAAAATCAAGGCGATTTTTTTATTTCAGAAAGGAGCAAAAAGTAATGCAAATATTTTTATTATCAATAATTTTTATTCTAATTTGTGTTTTGGTATATCAGGGCAGAGAAATAAGAGATTTGGAAAGAAAAACCTTAGACGCTTTTAAAATTGTATGCCAAAGAATAAAACCTAAAAAATAAATCAAGAAAGGAAAATAAAAATGGAATTAGTTTTATTAATAGTCAGCTTTAGCTGCATGATTTGGGGAATTTACAATTATTCAGAATTACAAAAGCTTGAATTTAAAGCTGAAAAAACTTTTATGGAAATGGCAAAAGAGCTTGAAATTTTAAAAAAAGAAATATGGAGCGTGAAAAAGTAATGGAACTATTAGATGACAGAGCATATCTTGAACCACCTGAGGGCGGAGCAAAGCCAGCCTTACAATGTTATTTTTGCGATGCGGATATTTACGAAGGCGATGATTACTATGTTTTGAACGGATTTGATTGTTGTGAAGAATGCTTGGATGTACATTTTAAATTCACGGCAGAGCTTCCCGACTATGAAGCGGAAATGGCTGACTTAGAATATCACGATTTAAAAGAATAAAGGAGAAAAATTTTTATGACAGAAAATAAATCAGTATTTGAAACACTTTTTGAAATTAATGTAAACGACCATATCGAAAAAAAGAAAGATTTAACTTATCTTTCGTGGCCGTACGCTTGGGCGGAGGTAAAAAAGAAATATCCAAGCGCAACATATAAAATACATTTATTCGGGGAAAAACAGCTCCCCTATGTTTTCGATGAAAATGTTGGATATATGGTTTTTACAGATGTTACGATTAATGATTTAACGCATACAATGTGGCTACCTGTTATGGATTCCGCAAATAAAACCATGAAATCCAAGCCATACACTTACAGCACCAAATTCAAAAAAGATATTCCTGTCGAAGCGGCTACAATGTTTGACGTAAACAAAACAATTATGCGGTGTTTGGTTAAAAACTTGGCTATGTTCGGGCTTGGTCTTTACATTTATTCCGGCGAGGATTTACCGGAAATAGAAACAGAAAAAATCAGCATAAAAGACGCGAATATTTTAAAAGATATAATCCGAAAAATTGATGACGGCGACAAAATTTACACTATGATTTTAAATAGGTACAAAGTAAAGAGTTTCAGGGATTTAACGCAAAAACAGCGGTCGGATATTTTGGCAGGACTTAAAGAAATCTCAACGAAAGGAATTTCAAAAGAAAGTGGAGATAAAATTTAAAATCTTAGGTAAGCCAAGAGGAAAACAGCGACCTCGAATGTGCGTAAGGTTTGGAAAACAAGTAACATATACACCAAAGCAAACAAGTGAATATGAAAAATTAGTCAAAGCAAGTTATATGGCTGTTTCAAAGATGTTTTTTAAAAAAGATATTCCTCTTGAAATAGATATATCTGCTTTTTTTAATGGCAAATTTTCAAATAACGCTTGGGCTACTAAAAAGCCCGATTCCGACAACATTATAAAAATTGTTTTGGACGGACTTAATAAAGTCGCTTACTACGATGACGCACAAATTTGCAAAATACATTTTGAAAAGAGATATTCAAATATTCCGAGAGTGGAAGTAAAAATAAAAAGTTTAGAGGAGAAATCAAATATGAAAACAACAAAAATTTATGATGACGAAAAAATGGTATATAGCGGGAACTGCTATGTAAACACGGTGATTTTTAGAGGCAGAATTTATGACGAGATAAAAGAAATTAAATCAAACGGCGTTAAATTTTTGCTTCAAATAAGCAACGGAAAAGACGACATAACAGGTAATTGGAATAAGCCGACATTTGCGGAATGTTGCGCCTTTGGAGAAACCGCAAAAAGAATTGCAAAAGAATATAAGCCAAAAGATGAAATTTGGCTCACGGCAAAATATTACTCCAAAGAAGTGGACGGAAAATATTACAAAGGATTTATTGTTCGTGAAATTATCACAGAACAAGAAATTGAAAAAGCAAGCGAAGAATTACTTGATGATTTACCATTTTAAAAAATTGAGGTGGATGAATTGAACTATCTAAAGGAAATATTGACATTTGAAAATTGGCTTGACTACAATTCGAACGTGAATAAATCCGATATTCGCTTATGGTACACGCTTATGTACACAGCAAACAGATTTAATTGGAAAGAATTTAGTATATCAATTTCATCGTTAATATTCAAATCAAAGCTATCAAAAAGTGATATTTACAGATCAAGAAACAAATTGAAGCAATTTGGACTTATCGATTTCAAAGAGAAAAAAGGAAATCAATGTACAGTCTATAAAATTAATTCATGTGTTAGTTTATTTGGAACGCATTTTGGAACACAATTTGAAACGGAATCAGGAACTACTTTTGATACACCTTTTAATACAGTTTCCGAAACACCTATTGATACGAATGTTGGGAACATTAATAAAACTAAAAATATAAACAAAAACATAAACAAAAATAAAAAAGAAATAATTAAAGAAAAATTTGGCGAGTTCGAAAATGTGCTTTTGTCGGTTGATGAACTTCAAAAGCTAAAATCAAAGCTTGGAGCAGAAACAGAAAGCTACATTGAGCGTTTATCAAGTTATATTGCGTCGAGCGGCAAAAGATATAAATCCCACTACGCAACAATTTTGAGCTGGACACAAAAAGACGCTAAAAATTCGGGAGGTGTAAGCTATGGAATCAACCCTAAAAAGCTTTGCACAGAATATCCCGAATAGTGATGAAGTATGCTCTGTTTGTGGTGCTAAAATTCTTAGAACCGCAGAATTTATGGGGATTAAGCGGACGTTCAAGGTGATGTGTAAGTGCATGCAAAAACAGCAGGAAGAAGAAAAAATCCGTCAAGAAAACCAAGAACGAATGCGAAAAATCGAAAAGCTTAAACGTCTTTCCCTACTTGGCGAGCGGTACAAAAACGCAACTTTTGAAAACTCAAAAACAGGGATTAATCCGAGTTTTGACAGAGCTTTTAAAAGGTGCCGAAAATACTGCGAGCTATACGAGGAAACAATCAAAAATGGATATGGCATTTATCTTTTCGGAGATAAAGGGGTCGGTAAAACCCATTTAACCGCTTGTATGGCTCATAACTTAATTTCAAAGTGTGTTCCGGTACTGTTCACAAATTTATTTGAGATTTCAAAGGCGGTAAAGTCTACGTTTAACCGAGAATCAAGTCTTACGGAGCAAAACTTAATTGAAAGATTTGCAAATATTGAAGTCTTATTTTTCGATGATTTGGGAACAGAAATTTTTAGTAAAAGTTCAGGCGATACATGGCTTCAAAGCTTGCTTTTCGATATTATCAACAAACGCTACAACAATAAGAAAGCCACGATTTTTTCAAGTAACCACAGCTTAAATGAACTCATAAACAAAAGCGGTATTGCCGAAAAAACAGTTGACAGAATATCCGAAATGACAAGTGGAGCGGTTATGAAAATCGAGGGTGCAAGCCTTAGAAACACTCTGAAAAACTGCATATTTTGAGGTGATTTCGATTGACTAAAAAAGAACTTTCACAACTTTATTATTTGAAAAAAGAAATCAAAGAACAGCAAAAAAGACTTTCCGAACTTGAAGCATTGGCAACAAGTTGCACCGCAAAAATAACGGGGCTTCCAAACGGGAACGGCGTATCTGATAAGATTGCAAACTATGCCACAGAAATTGCAGATTTAAAAAGTCTTTTAGACCTTAATTTAAAGAAATGCTTTTATGAATTAAATCGTCTAAACAGGTTCATAGATAGCGTTCAAGATAGCAAAATGCGTATGATTTTAATGCTTAGATATATTCAAAATCTAAGTTGGCAAAAAGTGGCCTTTGCAATCGGAGAACATGACGAACAATATCCAAGAAGAAAGCACAATGCTTTTTTGAAAAAATGTAAACTTGACGAAAATGACGAATTGAATATTGTAGAATAATATCGTGAGATATTATTTCACGGCCTTTCTTGTACAGGGCGTCTGATATTCAGGCGCTATTTTGTAATTAAATCGAGTGGCGACAAAAGCACATCTATGATATAATTTCGATACTAAATTATATATCAATCTGATGTGGGGGTATATTTATGAAAAATTGTGATACTTTAAGAAATAAAATATTTCAATACGTAAAAGATAAGTATGGGACCAATCCGGAATATTTATGGGCAAAATTTCCTGAATACGCTGTTTTAAGAAATCCCAATAATTCTAAATGGTATGCCATCATAATGGATGTTAAAAAACGAAGTTTAAGATTATCGGGTGAGGAATATATTGACGTTATAGACGTGAAATGTGACCCAATAACGATAGGCTCTTTGTTAGGCAGTAAAGGGTATTTACCGGCTTATCACATGAATAAAGATAATTGGATAACGATGCTTCTCGATGGTTCTATCCCCGAAAACGAGATATTTAACCTTATCGATTTAAGTTACGATATGACACAAAAGAAAAAATAATCAAAATACAGTCTCTAAAATTAGAGGCTGTATTTTATATTTAGGAGGTTTTAAAATTCAAAAGTCTTGCAAACATTGTGGCAGAGTACATGATGAAAATTACAGATGTAACAAGAAGCCTATCAAAAGAAAAAAGGTAGACGATATTGTAAGGTTCCGAAACAGCCCAAAATGGCAGAAAAAAAGAAAACATATTAAGGAGCGTGATAATTATCTTTGTCAGGTTTGTATTAGGGAGCTGTACAACACAAAGCGAAAATATAATTCAGAGGGATTGCAGGTTCACCATGCGATGCCGATTAATTTAAGTAAAGATTTAAAGCTTGATGAAAGCAATTTAATTACGCTTTGCTCTATGCACCACTCAATGTGCGATAAAGGCAAAATTCCGTATGAAGAAGTAAAGAAGATAATTAATGAGCAAAATCAAAAACAAAGCAATCCCCCCACTACTCCAAAAATTTTTTAGGAAGATACCCAAACACCGACAGCCCCCATAAATTTACACCGAATTTAATAAACGTGAGTTTTTTGGAAAGGAAGACAAAATGAAGATAGAAAAAATAAGCATAGATAAAATTAAACCCTATGAAAACAACGCCAAACTCCACCCACCCGAACAAATAGAGCAAATAAAAAAATCAATTCAGGAATTCGGGAACAATGACCCGATTGCAATTGATGAAAATAGTGTAATAATTGAGGGGCATGGAAGATATGAAGCATTAAAAGAGCTTGGATTTAAAGAAATTGAAGTTATCAGGTTAACACACTTAAATGAGCAGCAGAAAAAAGCATATATTTTAGCTCATAACAAACTTACAATGAATACCGGATTTGACTTCAATATGCTAAGTTTGGAACTTGACAGCATTGATGGTTTCGATATGTCTGATTTTGGATTTGAAATTGATTTTGAAAAAGAAAATCAAAGAATCTCTGAGAATAAAGAGATTGACACAAATGAATTTGATGATGAAAAGTTTGATTTGGAATGTCCCAGATGTGGTTTTAGGTGGAACGATGAATAAAGAATATATTTGGAAACTGGAAGATTTAAAGAAAATAAAGAAAAACGGTTTAAAAGTTTTTTCTTGTTTTGCTTGTGGCGGAGGCTCAACAATGGGATATAAACTCGCAGGCTTTGACGTTATAGGTTGCAATGAAATCGACCCGAAAATAAATAACGTGTATGTAAAGAATCATCATCCGAAGTATAATTTCGATACTGATATTCGTGATTTGATAAATTCAGGTTTACCCGATGAACTGTATAATCTTGATATTTTAGATGGGAGCCCTCCGTGTTCCGTGTTTTCTATGGCAGGAAAAAGAGAAAAAGGTTGGGGGATTGAAAAAACATTCAGGGAGGGACAGAAAAAACAGCGGCTTGATGATTTGTTTTTCTACTTTATTGATTTGGCAAAAAAACTAAAGCCAAAAGTTATTGTCGCCGAAAATGTGAAAGGCTTAATATTTAAAAAAGCCAGAGGATATGTAAATGAAATTCTCAAACACTTTGACAAAGCCGGATATGATGTTCAAATTTTTCTTTTAAACAGCGCAAAAATGGGAGTTCCGCAAAGGAGAGAACGAACCTTTTTTATTGCAAGAAGAAAAGATTTAAAGATTCCGAAAGTAGTTCTTAATTTTAATGAAAAAC
This sequence comes from Elusimicrobiota bacterium, assembly GCA_017525905.1. Taxonomy (GTDB): domain Bacteria; phylum Elusimicrobiota; class Endomicrobiia; order Endomicrobiales; family Endomicrobiaceae; genus Ruminimicrobiellum. Next base: position 10,968 of record JAFXSD010000036.1, read on the forward strand.
CAATTACTTATGGTGAATTTAAAGATACAAAATTCAAACTGCTTCATAAGGGTACCGATGAATATAAATATTGGCATCTAAAAAAATCATCCGACACATCACTAAGAGATGCGATACTTAGGGAAACAGGCAAAAACAAGAGATTTAATGAGAAATACATCAAAGACAATATGGTTTGCGGAACTATCGTATCGAAAGGGAAAATTTTGAGGTTTGATTTTCCGGCAAAAATAAGCGACAAAGATATAATTACAATTCAGACGTTCCCTCAAGATTACAATTTTTGCGGTCAAAATGTTCAGTATGTTTGCGGGATGAGTGTTCCGCCGATAATGATGAAAAAAATTGCAGAGCAAATTTATTTGCAAATATTTAAAAGCATGAGGTGAGATATTGTCAAAAATAGATTTAAATAAACAAGCCAAAGAAATTCTTGAAATTGCCGAGAAACACGGCGTAGAACAGAATTTCTTTTTTCTTACGACTTTCAAAAGGTATCAGGTTCAAATCGGGATTTTAAATGACCTTGAAAAAACAATCCGAGAAGAAGGAACTTTAGTTACAAAAGAATATGTCAAAGGGCGAAAAAATGTATATTCGCACCCCGCAATCTCGGACTATAACCGAACCACCGACAGCGCCAACAAAACAGTTGTAACGCTTATGAAAATAATCACAACACTAAGGGACCGCCAAGATGACGACGAGCCCGACCCACTCTTAGAAATACTTAGCGGAAGGAGTGTGAAAATAGATTGAAAAGTATATAAATAACAAAGCATATCAGTATGCGAAAGGAGTTATAAATGGTGAAACCTCTGCCCCTCGATACGTCATAAAGACGTGCCAAAACTTTATAGATATTTGCGAAAATAAATCGGACAAATATTTTTTTGATATTTCAAAATTTGAAAAAATAGAGAACATATTAAAGCTTCTTGTTATGCCGAGAGGTCTTAAAGCTGGAAGAAGTATTTTTGAATGTTCATGCGGTTATCAATGGCTTTTATATGCCTCAGCTCTTTGCGTAGTCTACCGAGAAAATCCAAATAAAAGAAGATATGAAACTGTGATACTCGAAGTTGGAAGAAAGAATTTTAAGACTTTTACAATCGCAACAATTTTCGTACTTCTTTTTTTATTGGAGCCAAAGTTTTCTAAGTTTTATTCGGTAGCACCTGACGGAGCGCTTTCAAGAGAAGTTAAGACAGCAATCGAAGAAATACTTAAATCAAGCCCCTTTATTTACCAAAACAAAAACCGATATAGATTTAAGATTTTACGTGATTACATTGAGTTTTTACCAAACGAAAATAAATATATTCCGCTTAACTATTCAAATTCAAGAATGGACGGAAAACTCCCGAACGTATTTTTGGCGGATGAAGTCGGAGCGCTTCCAAATTCTTATGCGGTTGAAGCTATGAGGTCAGGACAGCTTAATATTTTAAACAAGCTCGGCTGCATTGTTTCAACGAAATATCCAACAGCGAACAATCCTTTTGAAGATGAAGTTAATTATGCCAAAAGAGTTTTAGACGGAGTTCAAAAAGATGAAACCGTCTTTTCGCTTTTATATGAGCCCGATGATACGGAAAGCTGGACAAATGATGACACAATTTTAAAGCACGCAAACCCCGTCGCTCTTGAAATTCCTGAGATTTGGGAAGATTTAATCAAAAAAAGAGCAAGAGCAATTTCGGTGGAATCTGCGAGAGAAAACTTTTTAACTAAGCACTGCAACATTATTTATCAAGGCTCAGGAACTGAAAGCTTTATTGATATTAAAGACTTGCAAGCTTGCCGAGTAAACAAGATTGATTGGACAAATCGAGAAGTATATATCGGCGTTGACTTATCAATGAGCAACGATAACACGGCGGTTGCGATTGCAAGCGAAGAAAACGGAAAAATACTTGCCGATGTGATTTGCTTTGTGCCTGAGGGTAGGCTTGAAGAAAAGAGCAAGTTTGAAAAGCTTGATTACAAAAGATTTATAAAGTCGATGAAATGCGTAGCTTGCGGAAACAAGACAATCGATTATGGAATTGTTGAAGATTTTGTTTTTAATATTGAAGCAAAATACAGAGTAAAAATTAAAGCGATTGGCTTTGATAGATACAACGCAATCTCAAGCGCTCAAAAGTGGAACAGAAAATACAACACAGTAGAAATAAGGCAACACAGCGACACACTTCACCCACCGACAAAACTTTTATCCGAGAAAATAACAAACAGCGAATTTGAATATGAGAAAAACACCTTGCTTGAAATAAATTTCGAAAATGCAAGGTGCACTTATGACACAAATATGAACCGCTATGTTACCAAAAAAAAATCAAGCGGAAAGGTTGATATGGTTGTCGCTCTAATAAACGCGGTTTATCTACTCCAGCAAGATATAATTTTTGACGATAGCGGCTGGGCGGTACAGTATTAAAGGAGGTACAAGTTGAAATTTTTTAATTTTAGAAACAAAAACCAAGAGCAAGAAAATGAAATAAGACAAAGCGATGATTTAATTTTAAAAAGTTTTATAAGTGAAGATACAATTTGCGAGCGTGAGGCTATGAATATTCCGGCTGTTTCCAAGTGTGTGAGTTTAATTGCCGATACAGTTTCGATGATTCCGATAAAGCTTTACAAAGAAGAATTTTTAAACGGAAAAAGGAAAACTGTTGAAGTGGAAGACGAGCGGTGCGACTTATTTAATCTTGACACCAAAGACACGCTTGACGGAGTGCAGTTTAAAAGAGCTTTGGTTCGTGATTATCTTCTTTTCGGGGGTGCTTATGCGTATATCAAAAAGCGACGAAATACAGTAAAATCGCTTAATTATGTAAGTTTTGAGAATGTCCATATAATAGAAAATTTTGACCCGATTTTTAAAGACTATAATATTTTAATAGGCGGTCAAAGCTATAAACCTTTTGAATTTTTAAAAGTATTACGTTCCACCAAAGACGGAGCCAACGGAATTGGAATTATAAACCAAAATCAAGAGCTTTTAAAAGTTGCATATTTAACGCTTAAATTTGAACAAAGTCTTGTTTCTACGGGCGGAAGTAAAAAGGGATTTATCAAGTCCGAAAAGAAAATAACAAAAGAAGCAATGGACAGCTTAAAAAAGGCGTGGCGTGAGCTTTACTGCAACACGGAAAATAATGTCATCGTTTTAAATGATAATCTTGATTTTAAGGAAGCCAGCAATACATCGACCGAAATGCAGCTTAATGAAAATAAAAATTCAATAAACAATTCTATCTTAGATATTTTCGGAGTGCCGACAGATTGGAATTGGGAAACGTTCATAAAAACAGCGGTAATGCCGATTTTATCAGCCATAGAATGCGCGCTAAACAGGGACTTACTTCTTGAGAAAGAGAAGAAGTCCTTTTACTTTGCGTTTGATACAAAAGAAATCACTAAGGGCGATATAAAAACACGCTTTGAGGCTTACAAAACGGCGCTTGACGCAAATTTAATGCAGATTGATGAGTGCAGATACATGGAGGATTTAGAGCCACTTGGACTTAATTTCATAAAACTTGGACTTCAAGATGTTCTGTTCAATCCGCAAACTAAAGAAGTTTACACGCCAAACACAAATAAAGTTACAAATATTTCAGACACGGGAGGTAAAAATTTTGAGAATAGAAATCAGGAATAACAGCGTTTTACTTGATGGGTACGTTAATGCGGTTGCAAGAGATTCAAGACCTATGCTCGACGAAAACGGCGAAAAATTCGTGGAACAAATAACGCCGAAAACATTTCAGAGAGCAGTTGAGAAAAGCGATGATATTTTATGTTTACTAAATCATGAGCCTTCAAGAGTTTTAGGTTCAACGAAGAAAGGAAATATCGAACTTTTTGAAGATAATATCGGACTTAGAGCAATTTGCAAGATTACAGATAGCGAGGTGATTAAAAAAGCAAAAGAAAATAAGCTTAGGGGTTGGAGTTTTGGATTTGAAGCAGTTAAGGAGCACGAAGAACAAGCAAGCGAAAATCTTAAAAGACGGTTTGTCGATGATATGAACCTTTTTGAAGTTTCTATAATCGATGACCGCAAAATTCCCTGCTACATCGGAACTTCAATCGAAACTCGGGCAGATAAAAATTCAAAAATTGAATACAGAGGCGAAAAGTTTCAAGCGAAAATTTTAAATTATGAAAAGCAAATTGATTATTCAAATTACGAAAAAATTTTAAATGAAATTAAAGGAGATTAAAGATTATGGAACTTAAATATTTAACCGAGCAACGCTCAGAAAACCAAGAAAAAATGCAAAAAATTTTAGACACGGCAAAACTCGAAAAGCGAGCACTAAGTGAAGAAGAAATTTCAAAATTTAATGAGCTTAAAAAACTTATTGATGAAATTGACGCAACAATTAAAGCGGAAGACGAGGCGAGGAAAATGGATATGGAAGAAAACAAAAAAGAAAATACCGAAGAACAATCACAAAAAGAAACCGAAAGCACAGAAAAAGAAGAACGCGCATTTGTAAACTTCATTGTTACAGGCGAAGAAAGAGCAAACAGTCCCGGAATGTCTTACGGCAGTAATGGGGCAATCGTACCGACAACTATCGCAAAAAAGATAATTGAAAAAGTAAAAGAGCTTTCCCCTATTTATGAAAAAGTCGAGAAATTTCATACAAGCGGAACACTTGAAATTCCTGTTTATGACACAGATTCAGACGCTACAAGCCCGACCGGAGATGTAAATGTCGCATATCAGGGTGATGAATTTACTTCTTTGGTTGCAGGTCAAGGCAAATTTACATCTGTTGAACTTAAAGGCTATTCACACGGTGCTTTATCTGTTATAAGCCGCAAGCTTTTAAATAACACGGATATAGACATCACAAACTTTTTGACAAATAAAATCGCTCAAGCATTTGCGGAGTTTTGGGAGAAAGAATTACTTGTCGGAACTGGAGCAACAAACAATCACATGACGGGAGCTATATCAACAACAAATTTAATTGCCACAGGAAATACGACTTACACAGCCGCAAATGCAGCCAAAATTGACAAGCTCATAGATTTACAACTTGCAGTCCCTCAACAATATCAAAAAAATGCAATTTGGATTATGAACAAAGCTGTATTTACGGAAATTCGAAAGTTAAAAGACGGAAACGGAAATTATTATATGGCTTACGGAAAAGGTTTAACGGGTGGCTTTGATTGGGAGTTTTTAGGAAAACCTGTTTATATTTCCGAAAATATGCCTGCAGCTACAACTGCGAATAATATCCCCGTTTTATATGGCGATTTTTCAGGTATGGCAATGAAAATATCTCAAGACTTAGAAATTCAGTTAATGCGTGAAAAATATATTGATAAGAATGCGGTAGGAATTGTAGGTTGGGCTGAGTGTGATTCCAAAATTCAAAATAATCAGATGATTGCAGGGCTTAAAATGGCTGCGAGCGTCTAATTTAAGGGGTGAATTTAATGAGTTTTAACACTAAGAACTATCAAGAAACTTGCGATAAATTAGTAATCGGCGGAACACTTGAAATTAAAGAAGGTGCGTCAATAACAGGGTTTCCGCAAGCAGAAAATCAAGCAGATAGCACAGCCACTACGATTGCAGACTTAAAATCAGATTTCAATTCTTTACTTTCAAAACTGAAATCATCAGGGCTTATGGAAGATGACGAATCATGATTGTAAGCGAGATAACAGTAAAAAATTTAGCTGATTATTTAAAACTTGATTTTGGAAGTTTAACCGAAGAAGAAACGGCGGAGCTTAGCACGTTTTTAAGCTCTGCCAAAGCTTTTATTTCAGAATATACGGGGCTTAATTCGGAAGAAATTGACAGCCATGAAACTTTTGTAATTGCGGTTTATGTATTAGTTCAAGATATGTATGATAACAGAAGCTACTACGTAGATAAAAACAATTTAAGTCAGGTTGTGGAACACATTTTAAATATGCACTCGGTAAATCTTTTGTGAGGTGGTAAAAATGCAGATAAATGCCGGAGTTTTTAATAAGAAAATACAAGTAATAAGATACGAAATCACAAAAGATTCCGACGGCTTCGAAACCAAGACGGAAATCACGATTTTAAACACTTGGGCGCAAGTAACAAACATCAGCGGGACGGAGCTTTTGCGGTCAAATTCGGATTTTTCGGAAGTTAAAACGAGGTTTTTAATACGTACCCCGAAAGCAGAAATCACAAAAGATATGATGATTAAATTTAAAGGTAATGCGTACAACATAACTTACATTAATGACTACAGTTATGACAGGAAATACACTGAAATCATAGCGGAGTCTGTTAAGAAATGAGGCAAAAAAATTGGCGGAACTTAGTTTCTCTATGGACATAAACTCGATAATTCCCAAAGGATTGAATGATGAAAATCTCGCACTTGAAATGATTAAAGCGGGTCAAAAAGTAATGCAAAGCTCAATCGGGAGCGCAGCTTCAAAGCACAGAAAAACAGGAAGTATGGCAAGCTCTGTGAAATGTTCTAAGCCGATTATTAATCGAAGTGGAGATGCCGTCGGTAGAGTTAAATTCTACGGGAAAGACAAAAACGGAATGCTAAACTGGTACAAAGCAATTTGGATTGAGTACGGCACCAGACACCAAAGCGCTCAGCCTTTTGTCAGACCCGCTATTAGAGGAGCTGAGGGCAGTATAAAAGCCGCAATGGAAAGAGTTTTTAATGAGAAAGTGAAGTGATATAAATTAATATAAATCCAATTATAGAAACCGCATTTTCAAATTTTACAGTCGGCGGAAAAGTAATCCCGATTTCATTTTTGAATTATACGGGGAATTCCGATGTTTATCTTACTTATTATACTTGGTTCGATAAACCCGAAAATTTTTATGACGATGAAAATCACGCCGAAATAGCCTTTGGTACGATTGATATTTATTCAAAGGGCAATTTTAAAAATATTTTAGAAGGGGTCAAAACAAAACTAAAAGAAAACAGCTTTACGTGGACAAATAACGGGCCCGAAACTTATGAACAAGACACGGGATATTATCATGTCCCCGTAAATTTTTGTTATTCGTAAATTTAAGGAGGATTTTTTATTATGGCAGGAATAGGACTTAAAAATTTCAAATACGCAAAACTTAATTCAGACGGCGGGACTTACGGGGCCGTTAAAACACTCGCCGGAGCGATTGAATGTAAAGTAACACTCGATTTATCGGAGGCTTCGCTTTATGCTGATGACGCACTAAAAGAACAAGTTTCTCTATTTAAAAGCGGCACTTTAACCGCAGGAATAGATGATGACGATGACACAGTATTTGCGGAGCTTCTCGGTAAAACAACCGATTCAGGCACGGGAATTGTAACATCAAACACGGAAGACACACCGATATATGTGGGCTTCGGCCATATTATACCGAAGATTGTTAGCGGAGTTAAAAAATATAAAGTGGAGTTTTTCCCCAAAGTAAAATTTAAGCCGTTTATGGCAGACGCCAAAACAAAGGGCGACAACTTGGAATTTACAACTCCGTCAGTTGAAGCAACAATATTTGAAAATGACAACGGGGACTGGGAAAAACACGGAATTTATGCGTCAGAATCGGCGGCTGTTTCAGCATTAAATGCGATGTTTACTCAAAGTACAGCCACGCTCCAAATTACAGCGCAACCCCAAGACGCAAGCGTGACGGAAGGCTCTGTTTCGGGAAGCTTGTCGGTAACTGCTTCGGCATCTTCGGGAACAATTAATTACCAATGGTATGAAAACAGCATTTACTCCAATTTAGGCGGTACGGAAATAAGCGGAGCAAATACTTCAAGCTTTACAATTCCTACCACTTTAACCGCAGCAAACAGTCCAAAATATTATTACTGTGTTTTAAGCCATGCAAGCGCACCGAGTGTGGTTACTAATGTTGCCAAAGTTACTATTTCAAGTTAATTGGAGGTAAATTTATGATAGATAAAATCACATATCTTGAAACCGATTCGGAAAAATTTCCGCTTGCATTTACGCTCAACGTAATGGAGGCACTTCAAGACGAATATGGCACGCTTTCGGAGTGGTCGGAGCTTATCAGAAACCAAAAAGAGCCGAATATTAAGGCTTTAAAGTTTTTTATTACCGAAGCAATCAATGAAGGAATTGACATTGAAAATGAAAAATCAGACGAAAAAAGAGCTCCCATAACCTCAGCTAAAGCGGGGCGAATTATAACCGAAATCGGATTTCAGAAAGTCGCTAAAACTATAAACAAAATGGTAAGTGAAAGCGTAAAGACAAAAGAAAATTCAAAAAACGTAAAAGCCACGAAGAATCAGGCAGTATAATCGATTTTTCGTGGATATTATTTGTCGGAACGAAAATGCTCGGCTTTTCCGAAAATGAAGTCGGGCATTTCACTTTTAAGAAGTGGAGCTTGCTTTTTAATCATTTTAAAGTTTATCACAACTTCTTTATATCCAAAAAATTGTTTGAGGAAAAAGGCGAAATCACTTATAAAAATTCAGATGAGTGGCTGCCAAATTAAATTTACTATTGAAATTATTTGAGAATTATCATATAATAATAGCATTAAAATATATTTGAGGTGATTTATATGGTAATAAAATCTTCTACCACTCTTAGAAATGACTATAATCTTATTTCAAATTTGGCACATGAAATGGATGACCCGATTTATATCACTAAAAATGGTGAGGGCGATTTGGTTGTTATGAGTATGGAATCTTTTGAGAAGCGTGAAGAACTGCTAAAACTCAGAACTAAAATTATGATAGCAGAAAACGACCGCTTATCAGGGAAACAAGGCGTTTCTTTTGATGAAGTAAAACAAAGGTTAGAGGTAAAGTTTAATGAAGAAATACAGGATTGAATTTTTACCGTCAGCATGGCGAGAAATCGATGAAATATCGAGTTATTATCTAAATAAAGTTGGTCCTAAATCTGCTAAACGGGTATTTGATAGAATACTTAAAGCTATTGAAAGACTTGAGATTTTCCCGCTTTCTTGCCCTTTAATTAATGATGAAGTATTAAGTAGGGAAGGTTACAGAATTCTTATTTGCGATGATTATATTTGTGTGTATAGATTGATTGACGAAGTTGTTTATATTTATCACATAGCAAATGGAAAAACAAACTATAAGAGTTTGATGTAAAGTAATTGAAGCACTCTGAGAAAGGGTGCTTTTTTATGTTTATTTTTTGGAGGTGGTAGAAAATGTCAGGAAGCAACACATTCGGCGGAACCATAAAACTTGAGGGCGAAAAGGAATATCGTAGGGCTATATCGCAAATAAATTCAGATTTAAAAGTTTTAGCTTCGGAAATGGGAAAAGTAACGGCAGAATTCGGAAAAAACAATAAATCTGCGTCTTCTCTATCTTCACAAAGTAAAGTTTTAAATGAACAAATCAGAAACCAAAAAGAAAAAATTTCTACTTTAAAAGGAGCCTTGCAAGAAGCGAGCGAAAAATACGGCGAAAACGATAAACGGACAAACACTTGGAGAACATCGCTTAATAAGGCGGAAACCGAGCTTACAAAAATGGAAAAGAATTTAAGTGACGTAAACTCCGAAATGACAAAATCTCAATCGCCACTTGAAAAACTGACAAACAAAATTTCCGAACAAGAAAAAGAGCTTAAATCCTTACAAACCGAGTATAAAAATGTAGTTTTAGAGCAAGGCAAAAACTCTGCCGAAGCTAAAGAGCTTGCAACGCAGATAAAAGACTTAAACGGCGATATAAAAGAGAATAAAAACAAATTAAATGAGGCCGAACAAGCAACAGACGAACTCGGAAACGAAATGGACGAAACCGCAAAACAAACAAATATTTTCGGAGAAGTTTTAAAAGCAAATTTGGCTGCGGATTTCATAAAAGTAGGAATTGAAAAGATTGTTGACGGCTTTAAAAAAATAAAAGAAGCCGTCATTTCTTATGTAAACACGGGGATAGAACTTTCAAATGCAGAAACGGAAAACAGACAAAAGTTACTCCAAGTTATGCAAAATACTATGGATGCAAGACTTGAAGACGCACAGAGTATTGAAGCATTAATTTCAAGCCAAGAAAAGATCGGGGTAGTTTCAAAAACCGTTCAGCTTGGCGGAGCGCAAGAGCTTTCCACATACTTAACCAAAAGAGAAACACTTGAAAAATTAATTCCCGTTATGAATGATATGATTGCGCAACAATACGGAATAAATGCCTCGCAAGAATCAGCCGCAAACATTGCCACAATGCTCGGAAAAGTTATGGACGGTCAAACGGGAGCTCTTTCAAGATACGGTTACAAGTTTGATGAAGCGCAAGAAAAAATCTTAAAATACGGCACAGAAGAAGAAAGGTGCGCAGTCTTAACGGAGGTTATAACTTCATCAATCGGAGGCATGAATGAGGCTTTAGGGCAAACAGACGCAGGCAAAATGGCTCAGCTTTCCGCAGCTTTAGAAAACACACAAGTAAGAATCGGAGAAATAGCAAATGAAATAAAACTTTCTTTTGCACCAATGCTGAGCGAAATCGGAAACAAAGCTTATGATGTCGGGGATTCATTCGGAAAACTTGTGGAATCCATTATTTCAGGCGATGATGATTTGTCCGAAGAAATAAGCAATTTTAAGGGAACCGTAAAAATTTTAATTACAGAAATATCTAATCAAATACCTGCGTTTTTGGAGCTTGGCGGACAAATAATAAGCGCAATCGGAGAAGGTTTATGGGCAGCAATAGAACCTTTTGCGGCTCAAATTGCAGGCTGGGGATTGGTTATCGTTGGTGCAATTATAGCCTTAGGGCCACCAATTTCCGCTGCAATATCGGCAGTTATGGCGGTAGTGGGAACCGCAATCGCCGCTTGGCCAGTCGCTTTGGGAATAGCCCTTGCGGGACTTATTGTTGCCTTTTGGCCACAAATTTCAAAATTTTTTAGTGATTTATGGGACGGGATTGTTTCTTGGTGCAGCGATATTTGGAGTAAAATCAAAGATTTTCTAAGCGAGCATTGGCAAGATGTCTTACTTTGGATTGTTTCTTGGCCTGTGGCACTTATTAAGACTTTATCAGATTTTTGGCCTCAGATTTCGGCTTGGCTTAGTGGTTTATGGGATAATATTATGTCAGCTATGGAGCCGATGTTTAATTGGTTTAGAAATAGCGGCGATGAAATCGGCTCATTTGTAGGAAATGCGATGAACTATATAAAAGAACTCTTTGTAAACGGTTGGAATAATATAGTTTCTTTCTTTACCGAAACAATCCCGGCGTGGATTGAGAGCGTGTTAGAGTGGTTTAGGCAACTTCCGTATAATCTGGGATTCGTTATAGGCGAAGCAATCGGGCATATAATAAAATTCGGCCTCGATTTATGGAATTTTGCGACAGTTACAGTTCCCGAATTTATATCTCAGGTTATAACATTTTTTTCACAATTACCAAGTAAAATCTGGGCTTGGTTGGTAGAGGCTACCACCAAATTAAAACAATTTTTTGAAAATATGGTAACTTTAGGAATTACAAAAACATCTGAATTTATAACGAACATTATTAATTATATAAAAGAGCTTCCGAGCAAAATATGGAATTGGCTTTCAAACGCCTTCCAAAAGGTCGTTACTTGGGGGTCAAATATGATTTCTAAAGGCTCGGAAATAGCTTCTAATTTTATGACAAAAGTTATAAACCAAGTTAAAGAGTTGCCGAGTAAAATTTGGACATGGCTTTCAAATGCGGTTCAAAAAGTTATTTCTTGGGGTGCGGATATGGTTTCAAAAGGTCGTCAAGCTGCTTCGGATTTATTTAATGCGATCGTTAATAAGGTCAGAGAAATACCAGGTCAAATGCTATCAATCGGAAGTAATATTGTTTCAGGAATCTGGAACGGAATATCAGGTTCTATCGGTTGGATAACAAGCAAGGTTCGAGAATTCGCAAGAGGTATCTTGGACGGCATAAAATCCGCTCTCGGAATACATTCGCCCTCAACGGTATTTGAACAAGAAGTCGGAAAAAATATGGCTTTGGGTGTTGGAGAGGGATTTATAAATGCTATGGATAACGTAAAAAGAGAAATGCAAGAAGCAATCCCAACTAACTTTGATACAGACTTAAATATGTCACTTGATGCCGCTAACTCTATAAGTAATATTAAAAACACCTCAGAGATAGGAAATAATGGAATATTCGGAAAACTTGATTCAATTTTATCGCTTCTTGAATATTACATTCCTACACTTCAAAATCGCCAGATTTGTTTAAACACCGGAGTTTTGGTTGGAGAATTAACACCGCCTATAAACAGGGAACTTGCAAGAATAGAAATGAGCAAGGAGCGTGGAAGATGATTAATTTTAACGGAGTTACCTTTACATCTTGGAGTACAAATATTTCGAAGCACAGCTACACTGATTTCGGAGTAATTTTGACAGAGCAAAATATTGGGCTTCCCTCTCCTAAAACTTATAGTGTAAGCATTGAGGGCATGGACGGAAGCCTTGATTTATCAGAGTGTTTCGGAGAAATGAAGTATGAAAACAGAACGCTAAAATTTACTTTTGAAAGCATTGAAAAAATAACTGATTGGCAAGCTAAAATGATAAATATTTCCTCGTTTTTACACGGTCAAAAAATGAAGATTAAAATATGGTCCGAACCCGATTTTTATTATGTTGGTAGATGTCAGATTGATGAGTATAACTCAAGTAGCAGGCTTGGAAAAATCGTTATTTCTTGCGATTGTGAGCCTTTTAAGTATAAGAAAAATATAACTACTTTTAATTTAACCGAAGGCGCAAACATGGTGCAAAACTCAAGAATGACCGTATACGCAGACTTGATAAATGAAACGGAAATCACGATAAATTCAAAGGTTTATAGCGCAGGAACACACCTAAGGGCGATAAAGCTTACAAGTGGCGCAAATACCTTAAATTCAAGCGGTAATGCTACCCTTAATTTTCAAGAGGGGGAAATTTAATGCAGCATAAAATATTTTGCGATGACTATATTTTATACGATTCGCAGTTAAATGAATTTCAAGTTGGAAGCCCAATTTTAAAGCAAGAATTAAACACCGCTAATGAACTAACTTTTACTATTCATCCGAATCACCCATATTTTAATAACATATCAAAACTAAGTTCAATAATTAAGGTTTATCGAGATAGCAATTTAATTTTTAAAGGGCGTGTGATTAATTCGGAGCTGGGATTCCATAATGAAAAAAAGGTAACTTGCGAGGGAATCCTCGCTTTTTTGCTTGACAGCGTCATTCGGCCTTTTGATTTTCCAAATGATGACCAATTTTCAAGCTTAGATTATGAGCATGACAACGTTATAGAATACTTTTTAAATTGGGTCTTGACTTACCATAATTCGCAAGCTAAAAATTTTCAAAAAATACAGCTTGGGAATGTAACTGTTACCGACCCGAACAACTACTTATCTCGTTCAAGTATTGAATATCTTAGCTCATGGGAAGTTATAACTTCGAGGCTTCTTAAAAGCTACGGAGGCTATCTTGTAATTCGTGAAGAAAACGGGGTAAACTACCTTGATTATCTTGAAGATTTTACGTCTGACGGCACTAAAACAGGAAACAAGCTCGTTTGTACGCAAAAAATAGAATTTGGAGCAAATCTTCTTGACTTAACCCAAGAACTCAGCGGTGCAGATATAAAGACGGGAATTATTCCGCTCGGAGCAAGGCTTGAAGATTCAGACGGTAATCAAACAGATGAATATTTAACAATAGAAAGTATGCCGGACGGAATTTTATCAGAAGGAATTTTAAAAGCTGGTGACCACATTTTAAACACCACACTTGCGGAAACTTACGGAACCATTTATGAAGTAGTTAAATGGGAAGATGTAAAAATAGCGGAAAATCTGCAAGCCAAAGCTCTTTCATACCTTGCCGACAGCGTAAAATTTAAAAGCGAGATTTCTATAAAAGCAATAGATTTAAAGCTTACAAACGACCAAATCGGAGCCTTTAAAATCGGAGAATATATCAGGTGTCTGAGTAGCCCTCATGGCCTTGATGATTTATATTTACTCCAAAAAATATCAATAAACATGAAAAATCCTCAAGCCACCACGATTGAACTCAACAAGTCATCTTTAACTTTTACAGATAAAGTCTTGGAAAACAAGAAAAACACGGATAATATTATCACCCGTGTTGACAGAGTTGAGCGTGGTTATATAAACGGTGGCAGTATTACAGATATAGCGAACGAAACAATCGAAAACAGCTCTGCATTTGAGCAAAACAGTCAAGCAATAATGTCGCAAGTTTCCGAGCTCTACACCAAAATTACGGACTTCGAAACATATAAGAGTAATATTACAACTCAGTTTATACAAACAAATGAAGATTTTACTTATCAATTCTCGAATTTAACGGAACTTATAAATAACTTAGACGCAGATTCGGCAGAGCAATTTAATAATATCATCAGATATATTCGGTTTGTGGACGGAGATATAATTCTTGGCGAAGTTAGTAATAATCTTATGCTTAAAATAAGCAACGATAAAATTTCTTTTTTACAAAACGGAATTGAAGTTGCATATATGACGGACAACAAGCTTTATATTACCGACGGAGAGTTTTTAAATTCACTCCAACTCGGTAATTTTGCTTTTTACCCAAGAACAAGCGGGAATTTGTCATTCAAAAAAATAAAGTAAAGGCGGTGATAATTTGGGGACATCAAGCACTTTTTCAACAAGCAATACACACGTTAAATATAACATCACAGTAAATCAGAATTCTCAAAATGTTTCAAATAACTGTTCAAATGTTAGTGTTTATGTAAGGTTTTGGCGCGACAATAGCGGCTACACAACTTATGGCTCAGGAACCTGCTATTGTAAAATCAACGGTACAACTTATTCTGCAACAGTTTCTCCGAGCCAAAAAATAACAGATTCGGGAATAAATCTTTTCAGCAAAACTCTTGATATTTATCACAATAATGACGGAACTAAAACTTTAACTTGTTCAGCGTGGATAAGTATGGACACCCCTTTGTCGTCAAACGAGCAATCGTATTCGCAAACACTTTCTACGATACCAAGAGCCAGCAAGCCGACGCTTAGTTCAAGTTCTGTTACTATGGGGGACTCGGTAACGATAAGCGCAAACCGAGCGTCAAGCAGCTTCACACATTCGCTTTATTATCAAATTGGTTCAGGCGGCTGGAATACTATTGGCACAGGAATCGGAACAAGTAAAAGCTGGACAGTTCCGCTCAGCCTTGCTAACAGCACACCGAATTCTACAAGTTTAAGCGTAAAACTCTGGCTTGAAACGTATAACGGAAGTACGTATATCGGCGCAAATAGTGTAAGTTTAACCGCAAATGTGCCGTCAAGCGTAGTTCCGACAATTAACTCGGTTAATTTATCTGAGGCAGTTTCGGGGATTTATTCACAGTTTGGAGCTTATGTTCAGGGAAAATCTAAAATTTCGGGAAGTATTTCGGCAAGCGGTAGTTATTCAAGCACGATTAAATCATATTCCGTAAGCATTAACGGAGCTTCTTACACATCAAGCAGTTTTACAACGGGCTTTTTAACTACGAGCGGCAGCAATACTTGCTTAGTAACCGTTAAAGACAGCAGAGGTCGCACAAAATCTCAAAGCGTAACTTTTAACGTTATAGCATATGCAAGTCCGGCAATTAACTCTTTTTCGGTTTCAAGATGTGACCAAGACGGGACAGCAAATGACGAAGGTGACTGTGCAAAATGTGTGGTATCAGCTTCGATTTCAAGTGTTAATAATGGAAACACAAAATCTTTTCAAATTAAGTATAAGAAAATATCAGAAACCGAATGGAATGTTTTTGATTTAGATAACACGAATTACACACTAAACACATCGCAGATAATTCAGAATATAGACACGGAATCAGAGTACAATTTCAAAATTGTTGCTACTGATTTTTTTAGTTTTGCGGAATATTCTCATAATCTATCCACCGCTTACACGCTTGTGGACTACAATCAAAGTGGCAAAGGCATGGCAATTGGGAAAGTATCAACGCAGAATGCTTTTGAGATTAATATGGACACTAAACTTACAGGTCATTTTACGATAAATAACAAGACTATTTTTGATTTAATTTACCCCGTAGGTTCAATTTATATGTCCGTAAATAGCACCAATCCTGGCGAATTATTTGGTGGAACTTGGGTCGCTTGGGGTGCAGGACGTGTTCCTGTGGGCGTAAATACTTCGGATTCAGACTTTAAAACACCCGAAAAAACTGGCGGAAGCAAAAGCCACCGACACAGTTTTAGAATCGGAATGCATTGGTGGTACGGAGGCGCTTGCGGCGAAGGTGTTGGAAATGGCACGGGAGCTTATGTTTATTCGGAAAGCAGATATGACGGTTGGGGTCGAGATTTAAGCGGAAAATCATCTCCTGTAAACACCGCAATATATAACAATCAATCTTCCGTAACAGCTACGCCTTCGGGAAAATACTCACAAGGTGATACATCACTAACAAGCACACTTCAAGCGTATATCACTTGTTATATGTGGAAGCGTACAGCTTGATATTTGCATAAAAAACGGCAAAAAATCAAATTTTTGAAGTGAATTAATAAGGAGGAAAAAATCATGGAATTTAAAGGAATAGATGTTTCAAAATGGCAAGGTGGGGTTAATTGGAATGAGGTTAAAAAAGATGGCACGGAATTTGCGATAATTCGTGAAGGCTGGGGAAAGAAATCTCTCACTCAAATTGACAAAAGATTTAAGGAAAATTACGAAGGTGCGAAAGCTGCGGGAATCCCCATAGGATGTTATCATTATTCCTACGCGGATTCGGTTGACGATGCTAAGCGTGAAGCCGAATTTTGTCTTGAAAATATTAGGAATATGAAACTTGAATATCCTGTTTGTTTTGATATTGAAGACCGAGAAATGCTCAAACTTTCAAATAGGCAAAGAACAGACATCGTAAAAGCATTTTGCTCGGAAATCGAAAAAGCAGGATTTTATGCTATGTTTTACTGTAATTCTAATTGGTTACACAACTATCTTATCAAAGAAGAATTGCTACCAAAATATGACCTTTGGCTCGCACAGTGGTGCGTTGGGAAACCAAGTGTTCCATGCGGTATATGGCAAAAATCCGATAAAGGCTTTATAAACGGTATAAGCGGAAATGTTGATCTTGATGTTTCTTACAAAAATTACCCCGAAACCATGAAATTCAAAGGCTTAAATGGGTTTAGTAAAGCAAACAATTCAGCAAGTACAAACTATTTCACATATACGGTTAAGAAAGGTGATACCCTTTGGGCGATTGCTCAGCGTTATCTTGGGAGCGGTACGAAACACAAAGAAATAAAAGCTTTAAACGCTTTAAATTCAGATACAATCTACCCAAACCAAATTTTGAAAATACCCAAATAAGAGGTGATTGGATTGGAAAACAAAATAGCTTCAATAATGCCTTTGGCAATTATTATCGAAGCCACAATAACATATATTAACCAATTTTTCGTAAGTGGAGAGTTTTGCTGGGAAATGCTTTTAAGTATAGTTTTAGGCATTCTTATTTCTATTGCTTATGAAATTGATATACCGAAATATCTCAATTTACATTCTCGGATCCCTTATTTAAGCAATATCTTGACCGGAATACTTATTTCGAGGGGTTCGAATTACATTTACGATTTAATGACTAAAATAATACAACTAAATTGATATAAAAAACTAAGTGGCGGGTATTTACCCGCCTTTTTTATTATTCAAAAGTAAAATCATTTAATTCTTTGAAGTCTAAGAGCTCAGCCAATGTCATGCTTAACCCTATCGCTAATTTGTGCAAGGTTTTAAGTTTTGGATTTTTAGTAGTCCCTCTTACTATGCCGTCAACTGTCGATTGAGTAACTCCTGCCATAGTAGATAATTTATTAACTGTTATTTTTCGTTTTTGGCAAAGGTCTAAAATCCTTTTGCTAATAATTTCAGAATATTCCATAGCTATCAACTCTCCTCTTTTAACTGTGTGTCGTTAAATCAACACTAACACGCATATAGAGAAGTATTAACGGTGTACCGTTGACAAATGCAGAGAAAATTTATAACATAACGGTACAACGTTAATTTTTTAAAAAGGAGTGATGGTTATGACTCAAAAAATATGTACATTTGCAGGACATTCAAAAATTTATGGCGATGACACTGTAAAAGAAAGACTTAAAAAAGAAATTAGAAATTTAATAGAGAATTACGGCGTTACAGTCTTTTATAATGGCGGCAAGGGGCAATTTGATTGGCTTTGTGCCGAATGTGTTAAAGAACTTAAAAGGGACTATCCGTTTATAAAGTCATATTTGATTTTGGCTTATATGCCCGGAAAGAAAAATCAATTTGATGCGGAATTTTATGAGAAGTTTGACGATACTTTATATCCCGAAAGAGAAAAAACTCCACCCAAATTCGCAATTATAAAACGAAATGAGTGGATGATTGATAGATCTGATTTTTTAATTGCTTATGTGGGGCATAGTTGGGGCGGAGCTTACCGAACTTTAGAATATGCGAAAAGAAAAAAGAAAAATGTTAAAATGCTTTGCGGTTTGAATTAAGTGTGAAAATGAAACTTGATATTATTTATTTTTCTAAATCAATTTTTTTGAATTTCTTTCCAACTTCCACATCAAGTTTCATAACCCCGCAGCGTTTTATTACATTGAAGCCGTATTTTTTGCGCAGATTATCAATTACCATATTCACTTTCTCATCAGATTTCTTAATAGTTTCTACTTGTTTGTTTGGTTTATCAAAGAAAGATAGTTGTTTGCAGCCGCTAAGCCTCGTTAAATTCGCAAGAGATATACTTATAAGCCTTATTGGGCGTCTACCTTTCCAAAGTTCTCGGAGTAATTTTTTTGCTGCTTCATATACTTCATTTGTTGTGCTTAGCGGTTCGGAAAAACTCATTTGATGCGATTGGTTTTGGAAATTTAAAAATCTTATGCCAACCGAGATACTATGCGCTTTATTTCCGTCTTTTCTCATATGTCCGGTTACTGCATCGGCAAGCGCAAGAAGTACGGTATTTGCTTCGGTTATTGAAGATAAGTTTTCTTCGAGTGTTATAGAGTTGCTATATCCCTTTGGCTCCGGTCTTTCGGAAACCACAGGCGAATCATCTATGGCATTGGCAAAGTTATGCATGTATAGGCTTCTTTTATTTCCAAAATGCTTTGCCAAAAACTCTATCTTTGCATTTGCAAGCTGTCCTATTTTGTATATTCCTAAGGAATTTAGTTTTTCAGCCGAAGCTTTTCCCACAAAAAGTAAATCTCCAACGGACAAAGGCCACATTTTAGTTGGCACTTCGTTTAGAAATAAAGTATGAACCTTATCAGGTTTTTCGAAATCACTCGCCATTTTGGCACAGAGCTTATTTTCGCCAATACCCACGTTAACTGTGAAACCAAGCTCATTTTTTATTCTATCTTTTATTTCGTGTGCAATTTTGACCGCTTGTTTGGAATCATTAGCTATCCCAGTCATATCAAG
Organism: Elusimicrobiota bacterium; assembly: GCA_017525905.1. Lineage (GTDB taxonomy): Bacteria > Elusimicrobiota > Endomicrobiia > Endomicrobiales > Endomicrobiaceae > Ruminimicrobiellum. Next base: position 30,522 of record JAFXSD010000036.1, read on the forward strand.
AAAACACTCATCAATCGAAAACTCCTCCATTGTCGGAGAATAGAGTTTACATATATTTTTAAATGCTTTCGAGCATGAACTGTAAAGCTTAAAATCGGGCTTAAATATTTGTAACCGAGGGCATTTCCTAAGTGAAAAAGATAGTGGTTCTCCTGTTTTGACGCCTTGCTTTTTAGCTTCATTGGATTTGGCAAGAACTACGCCTCGCCTCGTTGTCGGGTCGCCGCCAATACATGAGGCTATATTTCTTATGTCCGATTCTCCGTTCTTAACTCTTTTTGCAGCTTCCCACGAAAGAAAAGCACTATTCACATCAATATGAAAAATTATTCGATTCATAAATGTTTCCACCTGCCTTTTCTTTCAAGCTTGCGAGAAATATAAAATCCCTGTAAAACATATGTTCACTCTCCAACTTTTGTCGAGTTGGTGGAGCTTGTAATTCAAAACACATTATTTGCTCACATTATTTCTCTCACCACCGGTGAGAGTTTTCATTTTCTACATATTCTATTGTTTTAACTTCAATATATGTAATAAGGCATACACCCTATTATACAGATATTCTATAAACATCGGATCTGTAAGTGCTTCTCTTTTTTCTTTTGCATTATTTAAATATTCATTATGCCTAATGTCAAAATATTCATTTGATATCTTCATCCATTCCTTAATCTCATTTTTTACGACCGAATATGCTTTCCCGTTGACATCGTTTGATACCTTTTTTGATGCATTTGAATACTTGTCCAGCATCCCTTCTCCTTCTTGTATTGATATTATATACAGCAAAGAATCTATTATAAGATCTAACGCACACTTTTTATCTAATCTCTTGGGACTTAAAATCATTTCTTGTGCGTGTTGTATTTTTTCTTCGAACATTTTATAATTTATTATTTTCTCATTCTTGTTTGTAGTTTTATATTCCTTCTTTATTATTTTACCTTTTTGGAGGCTATATGGTAATCTAAGTTCACCGAGAATCTTATTAACATCTTTAGTAAAATCATATCTTTTATCATTTTTTATCCAATATTCAAATGCAAGTTTTATAAACATTTTAATTTCATCTATTGTTGTGCATTCTTTATACTCTACTCCGCTGTGCAACTTATACTGATAATCATAATCTATATTTAGGTAACATCTCCCTCCATCCCAGTTGTCATATCCTATAAATTCATCTTTTAAATATCCTTTATTGGGTAATTCGTTTTCAAAAAAAGTTTTAAACCTCATCAAAAATTTACTAATTTTGTTATCTTTTTTATTTTCGTTAGGGCACTTATTTTTAGCTAAGTATTTTTTTATAAACCCCTTCGTTATACCCAAATCTGTATTTAGCGTATCAGATCTTAAAGTAACCGATTCACGTATTTCAGGTATTTCTTCCATAAAAACCATACCTATTTCTATGATCAAATTTCGAATATTTTCTTCATATATATCTGGAAAAACTAAAAGTCTATCGTCATGTTCCACTTCTATCACGACACCATTCTTAATACAACAAACCTTTGTAAGTGAACAGGATTTAACTTACATAATAAGAAAAGTTTTGTAAGTGAATAGGATTTAAAGGCATAAAAATAAGAGCCTTTCGGCTCTTATTACATCTACTCTATAAATTGTAATTTAGCGAATAGTAACTTAATTTTCTTTTTTATTAAACATATGGCGTACTTTATCTATTCGATTATTTGGTCTACGTGATTGAATAACTGGTTCACAAGTAGCAATTTGATAATCTTTTAATTCTGTC
>JAFXSD010000005.1 GCA_017525905.1 Elusimicrobiota bacterium
ATACTGATGACAGTATAGAAAATATAATGAATCCGGAACCTGTAACCGTTAACCAAAAAGAAAATTTATATAAAGCCCTTTTTGTTTTACATACCAACGAAATTTTGGATGTTATAGTTGTAGATGATACAAACAAACTTGCCGGAATATTGTGCAGGAAACAAATTGTTTTTGAAGACCGCTTTTCGGATATTATTGTATAGAATTAAATAAAACCAAAATGTTTGGATTTTTAGTGCTTTGAATTAAAAATTAAATCTTTACAAAATCTATATCAAATCCGAGAAAGTTTAAGATGGCTCTCATTGTTCCTATACTGGGATCTACTTCTGAAGACAGTATTCTGTATATATTTGCTCTGCTTAGTTTTGTTTCTTTTGATAATTTTGATATATTTCTTTGAGCTTTTAAAATAACACTTAAATTTGCTTTTAAAGATTTCAAATCTCTATCCTTTTTATATTCTTTTATTATGTAATTCTTAAAACCTTTTAAATATTTGGGATCATTTTTTAGGTTTTCTATTAACCTTTCTTCGAAATCATATACTTTTATTTTGCTCATAATTATACTTCCTTATATTTTATAATCAATTCCCTTGCTTTTTTTTATCTTCTTGTTGGCTGCTTTTGTTTCCGCCATTCAATAATAAAAGAATTTCTCCGTTTGATTTTATTGTGTAATATATTCTTAATCCTGCAAGGCCTTTGTTAAAAAATCTTAATTCAAATAAATTTCCTTTTAAATTCTTATAGTCTCCCAACAAACCTACTGATAAATTTTTTAATCTTCTTGTTATTGCATATTTTGGAGTACCGTTTTTAAAACTATCATACCATTTGGCAAATTCTTCCGTTTCCTTTAATATATACACTATCTCTCCCTGCAATTAAAATTGTATCTTATTTGAGACACTTTGTCAATTAGTTTTTATGATTAATTTTCTATACAACTTTATTTCACAATAATATTGTATAAAACCAACACGACAACATCTTGTCGTAAATTTTGTATAATATTTAAAAGTTAACACAGGGGGAAACTTATGTTTAATGATATATCCGGTAAAGTTAAAAGGTTAATGTATATAGCAAACGAGTTGGATAACGGTGAAATAAAAGTTTCTTCAATAGCTCTTGATTTAGGAGTATCGGTAAGAACCATCCAAAGAGATATACAAACATTGGAATCGGGCGGGTTTGCAATAAGCCCTTTATCAAGAGGAACGTATTCTTTTGTTGACGGCTTTTCGTTAAAGAAGTTAAAGATAACCTGTGAAGAGTTTGCCATGCTTGCCGTATTTTCAGAAATTGCAAATGCTTTAGGCGAAAAATTTTCAAACTCATATTCATCACTGAAAAATAAAGTGTTGGAACATAATAAAGTTACGGAAAGCCCTTTTTTTATTAAAATGCTTAAAGGCAGAGAATATAAAGATACAGAAATTACAAGAAACATAGAAACGGCTATAGAATGCAGTTATAAAATAAAAGTTGAATATAAAACGGCCAAGGAAGAAGAAAATATAAATAATGTTCCCGTAAAACCGTTAAAAATATTGTGGTTTGACGGGTTTTGGTATTTGCTGGCATTGGGATATAAAAACAGATTATTAAAATTAAGGTTGGAAAAGATAACATCCTGCAAAGTTATGGAACAAACATTTACAAAACCTAAAAACTTGCAGAACATATTGAACGAAAGTGTAAATATTTGGTTTGAAACTAAAAGAGATAAAAAGGCCGTATTAAACATAGATAAAAAAGTATCAAAATATTTTAAAGAAAAGAATTATTTCCCTAAACAAAAGATAGTTAAAGAATATAAAACAGGTGATATAGTTTTGGAATGTTATTTTGCCAAAGAAGAAGAAATATTGCACACAATATTGCAATGGATTCCGTATATTGTGGTTAAAGAACCGCAATCTTTAATTGACAGTATTAAAACAAGAATAGAAGATTATCGAAAACTATTAAAATAAAATGTTTTAGCAAAGTGAGTTTTGGATAGATCCCGCATCAAGTGCGGGATGACACAGCTTTTTTTGCTGTTCGTCTTTGTCGTTAAAAGAACGAATAGTTTGAGACGAACTGAAGTATTTTAAAGTTGCGGTGTACATTTCGCGAAAGCGGTACATAAGATTTTAAAATACAAAAGTGTAGTCCAAAATATTCGTTCGATATAAAGAAAAATTTTATTTAAATATACTCGATTGAGTTAGTTGCAAAATTATAACCAAAATATTAAGGCTGTTATAAAAATTTATTAAATTTGTGATTCGTTCGTAAACTGCAGGAAACTTCCAATCAGGTTCTCATTCCAAACCTTAATATCTTTCGGAACATCAAGTATGCACGGGGTAAAATTCCAAATGTTTTTTATTCCGGCTCCGGCAAGATAGTTTGCCGTTGTTTTAGCATTTTCTCTTGGTACCGTAAGTATGGCAAAATCCACATTCATTTTTGCTGCAAGTGTTGCAATTTTATTTACAGGAAAAACTTCTTTTGAGTTTATAACAGTTCCTATTTTTTTTGTGTCTGTATCGAACATTGCAACGATATTTAATCCGTAATCTTTAAAACTGTTATACTTTGCAAGTGCCGAACCTAAATTTCCCGCACCCACTATAAAAGCATTTCGTTGCTGTTTAAAACCTAACTTTTCTTCTATTTCTTTTTTCAGCTTTTTTGCTTCGTAACCAACTCTGCATTTTCCCGGTTCGGATATGTTAAGATATTTTAAATCTTTTCTTACTTGTGAGTTATCTATATTTAAAAGTTCGGCAATTTTTTTACTTGAAATATATTGTTCGCCTTCTCTTAAATCGTCAAGTATAAAATGGTACAAAGATAAACGGTTCAAGACTTTATCCGGTATATTCATTTGTGACACCTTTCATTTTATTTTTTTGTCAGGTAGAATTTGAAAGTTAATTTCAAATTCTACCTTTCATGTTATCCTGTGAGAGTAAAATCAAAGATGCATTATTCGGATAACATTTACACAATACCATTATAAGCATTTAAGAATATTTGTTTTATTTCCGACATTAACGGATATACAGGGTTTGCTCCCGTACATTGATCATCGAATGCTCTTTCTACAAGAGTATCGAGATTCTTCATAAAATCTTCTTCTTTTACACCGAACTCTTTTATGGATTTAGGTAAATTGATTTGTGTCATTAAATCATCAACGGCTTTTATTAACCTTTGAGTTTTTTCTTCATCATCTTTACCGCCCAACTGAAGTTCGTCCGCAATTTGTGCATATTTCATCTTTGCATTAGGATACTTGTATTGCGGGAAAGTTGCCTGTTTTGCAGGTCTGTCGTTGGAATTAAATTTTATAATTTGTCTTATTAAAAGCGCATTTGCCACGCCGTGCGGAATATTGTACATTGCACCGAGCTTGTGTGCCATTGAATGACATAATCCCAGGAAAGCATTTGCAAAAGCCATACCTGCTATTGTTGCGGCATAATGCATTTTTTCTCTTGCTTTAGGATCTTTTTTGCCGTCTTTATATGAACGGGGAAGATATTTGAACACAAGTTTTGTTGCTTCCAAAGCATTAGAGTTTGTAAAGTTTGTTGCCATGCAGGAAACATAAGCTTCCAACGAATGTACCAAAGCATCTATACCGGAAGCGGCTGTAAGTCCCTGCGGCATACTGTCAACAAAGTTAGGATCAACAATTGCCATGTTAGGTGTTAAAGCATAATCCGCAATTGCATATTTGTAATGAGTTTTTTCATCGGTAATAATTGAAAAAGGTGTAACCTCCGAACCTGTACCGGAAGTTGTAGGAATACATACCATGGTAGCTTTTTTACCTAAATCCGGTATTTGGTAAATTCTTTTTCTTATATCCATAAATCTCATGGATAAATCTTCAAAGTTTACATCAGGTTGTTCGTACAATAACCAAAGAATTTTGGCTGCATCCATAGGAGAACCGCCGCCTAAAGCAATAATAACATCCGGTTCGTAAGCTTTTACCATTGTAAGAGCATCGTCTATTGTTGCAAGTGTAGGGTCCGGCTTAACATCGAAAAACATTTGATGATCTATTTCCATTTCATCCAAAACATCGGTAATGTTTTCAACGGCACCGGAATTGAACAGGAAACGATCGGTAACGATAAATGCTCTTTTTTTACCTTTAAGTTCTTTAAGGGCAAGGTCTAAACAACCTCTTTTAAAATATATTTTTTGAGGAACTTTAAACCATAACATATTTTCTCTCCTTTCGGCTACAGTCTTATAATTGAGCAAATGTTCTACTCCGATATTTCCCGATATTGAGTTGCCGCCCCAAGAACCGCAACCAAGTGATAACGACGGTTCAAGTTTGAAATTGTAAATATCACCTATACCGCCCTGCGATGACGGTGTGTTAATTAATACTCTGCAGGAAGGCATTCTTTCGGCAAAAGCATTTATTCTTTCTTTTACTCTTGCATCTGTGTATAAAACGGAAGTGTGGCCCGGTCCGCCTTTAGATACAAGCTCGTAAGCCATTTCTGTTGCTTGTTCAAAATTTTTAGCTTTATACATTGTTAAGATTGGTGAAAGTTTTTCTCTTGAAAAAGGATCATTCCAATCTACTTTCGGTCTTTCGCATAACAAAATTTTTGAATCTTTCGGAATTTTGAAACCGGAAAGTTCGGCAATTTTTTGTGCAGGTTGACCTACTATCAAAGGATGTGCTGTTCCTCTCTTTGCATCTATGAAAGGAAGTGCAACCATCTTCTTTTCATCACTTTTGTTTACAAGGTAGGCACCTCTGTATATGAACTCTTTTTTGATTTTTTCGTAAACGGATTCAACAACAACTACCGCTTGTTCCGAAGCACATATCATACCGTTATCAAATGTTTTAGACATTATAATTGAAGATACGGAAGCTCTGATATCGGCGGTTTCATCTATAACGGCACAAGAGTTTCCGGGACCTACACCTAACGCTGGTTTTCCGGAAGAGTATGCCGCTTTAACCATGCCCGGTCCGCCCGTTGCCAAAATGCAGGCAATATCCGGATGATGCAACAATGCATCCGAAAGTTCCATTGAAGGAGTATCTATCCAACCGATAATATCTTTCGGAGCACCTGCTTCAACGGCTGCATTAAGAACAACTTTTGCTGCTTCTATTGTACTTTTTGTTGCTCTGGGGTGAGGGGAAAAGATAATTGCATTTCTTGTTTTTAATACTATAAGTGATTTGAATATTGCCGTTGATGTAGGGTTTGTTGTAGGTACTATACCTGCAATAATTCCCAACGGTTCGGCAACGATTTTTATTCCGTTTTCTTTATCTTCGCTTATTATTCCGCAGGTTTTTGCATATTTATGTTTGTTATAAATGTATTCGGAAGCATAATGATTTTTTATTATTTTGTCTTCAAGAACACCCATACCGGTATCTTCTACAGCCATTCTTGCAAGTTGTATTCTTACCTTGTTTGCCGCGGTTGCCGCCGCTTTGAAAATTTTGTCAACTTGTTCTTGTGTAAAATTTTCGTACTCTTGCTGAGCTTTTTTTACTCTGGCAATTAAAGCATTTAATTTTTCTACCGTATCAACAATGTTTGGTGCGGTATCTTTTTCGGTTTCTGTTATTTTTGTTTTGGTAACAGTCCCTTTTGTTTGTTTCTTTTTAGGCATATCTCATCAGCTCCTTTTATTGTGATTTATTTCACGATTAAGTATAAAATATAAAAAGATGTTTGTCAATAGTCATTTAATAAATATATTGATTTTATATGTGTTTTTGTTTTGGATTTGATTTGTTTAATCGGGAATTTTATCCTTATTGTTTTTTCTTGTTGTAGCGAAGCAACTTTATCTTTTAAATTATAACTTTGTACTTGTCTCAATCGAGTACCAATCGCTATCGCTTTTTTTACGTACACTTCATTCGTCAAATACTTCGTTATAATTTAAAATCTTGAAAGTTTTTGAAAGCCAAGAATAAGGTATGCAATTTTGTAGAATGTAAAAAATGCAAAACAATTTTTGACAAAATATAAGTTGATTTTTTATAATAAACAAGTAGTAAAAATTCTTCGTAAAAAGGAGAAAGTAAATGAAAAAAAGTTTATTGACATTGTTGTTGGCAGTAGCGATGGCAGTACCTGCATTTGCAGTAAATAAAGACTCAATGGAAGCAGATGTAAAGTTGGGATACATTATTGAACCTTTACTTATGGAAACTGAGTCAGATGGGTATAAATGTGCTTACAATGCTGAACCGACATTTTCGTTGGGAGCAGATTTTTATTATTATGTTGCTAATAATCTGGGGTTAGGTGTAGGTGTAAACCATATATTTACAAGCAATATGGATGATAGTTGGGGCGATAAATCAAAAGTAGGAGCAACAAATATTTATTTATCCGTTAAACCGGTATTTGAATTACAAGAAAATAAGTTTATAGATAGAATATATTTCTTAGGTCAGTTGGGTTATGGAATTATGAATAGTGATAAAATAAGCTATGATAAACCATCAGAAAAACTTGATAACGGAATGTATTGGGGAGTCGGTGCCGGTGTAGAAAAATGTAATATTATTGTTGAACTTATGTACTCGGTAAATTATTCTTACTTTGATTATTGGGGTGGAGAAATTTGGACATACAGAAACATTGCAATAAATGTAGGATATAAATTTAACATCTAGTCATTGCGACATTATCTTTTGAATTTATACTATGTTACAGCACGGCTCATTTACTTTTTAATGTAAACTTTGCCGTGCTGTTGCCTTGTCTAAATTCAAAATCTATCGTCACTCAAAAATTGTTGTTGAGTCTGCTCTTAAATTTTGTTGGTAAAACCGCGGTAGCGGTGTCATCCCGTACTTGATACGGGAGTTGTAAAAATATCAAAAAAGAGGGAAGAAAATCCTTCCCGCTTTTTTGTTTTAATTTCTGATTGTTTTTAACACTTTTTCCACAGTTTCAAACTTTGGCGGGTTTTTGGTATCGAGTTCAAACCAGCAGGTATGTTCCGGAGAATCTACAAGAATTAAGTTTGTTTTTTTATTTGTAACAAATATCGGTGCAAATTTCGTTTCGCTGTGCCCTACCAACTGGTTAGGAAAATAAGAATCTTTCATTAAAGAAAACGGTCTTATCCAAGTGGGAGTTTGTGTAATTTCGTCTCCGCTAGGACTTAATTTTCCTGTCCAATCGAAATAATGAAAGTTTTGTTCCAATAACATTTTGTTGCACCAATCAATAACGGTTTCTTTATCGGGATCAAACCCTTTTTCTTTTTGATTGTTTACCCAAGTATTGGAAAAACCGGCATGGGATATTACCCAACCGTCATATTTCACGGCAATTTTAAAATGTTCAATGTTATTCAAAAATGCTTGTGCGATTTCGGTATCATGTTCGTGTTGGTGACCGCTTACAAGTTTTGATTTGGGATTTTTTGATAAGTAAGATAAACAGTGGTTACCTAAAAGTAAATCAATTTTGTCGGGATATTTTTGTTTATAAGATACAACTTTGTTTATTGTGTTTACTGGATTATGTTCGGGAATGTGCCACCATATCTTTTCTAACCAGTTATCAACATAATCGCCCAAAAAAACAAGTTTATCCAACCGGTTGATATTGTTTTCAACCATTTTGATAAAGTGTGTTGTTTGGTGAACATCAGGTATTATTCCTATAAGCATGTATGCTATTATACATTATTCTTTTATTTTGTTAATACTCTTTTCTTCAAAAAATCTACACATCCATACATCTATACTTCTATTATTCAAAAAATCGCAAAGCGGTTTTTCCGTTTGACAAACTAAGTTTGTAAAGGTATAATTTTCGGTATTAAATGCGTTGATGCGGAGTAGTAAATATTAATTTGTCTGAAGAGAAGTGTCGGTTGGTGCAAGGCATTGGCAAAACATATTGAAGTAGCCGCGGAGCAGCCGGAAGAAAATAAAAGTAGAACCGGACGGATTCTCACCGTGAAAGAGAAAGAGTGCATCCTAAGTTGGGATGAAAAAGAGTGGTACCGCGGAAGTTTTTTATACTTTAACAATTTTAGTACTTTCGTCTCTTTAAGTTATTTTGTATAACAGCAGAGATGAAAGTTTTTTTGTTGTTGGTGGAGGTAAGACTATTATGGCAAAACATAAAATGCCGGGTTCAAGAATTGTTATTGAGACACTTATAGAGCAAGGTGTAACCGATGTGTTCGGTTATCCCGGCGGACAAGTGTTGAATATATATGATGAATTATATAAAGCAAGTGACAGAATTAACCATTATCTTGCCGCACATGAACAGGGTGCTGCTCATGCTGCCGACGGTTATGCAAGAGCTACCGGTAAAGTAGGTGTTGTTATTGCAACATCCGGTCCGGGAGCAACAAATTTGGTTACCGGAATTGCAACGGCAATGCTTGATTCCATACCTATGGTGGCAATTACCGGAAATGTTCCTACTTCTTTAATCGGTAAAGACAGTTTTCAGGAAATAAATATTACAGGTGTTACATTACCTATAACAAAACACAACTATTTTGTAAGTAATGTTAAAGATTTGGCAGACACTATAAGAGAAGCTTTTCAAATTGCAAAGTCCGGAAGACCGGGACCTGTATTAATAGATATTCCCAAAGATGTTCAAATTGCGGAATACGATTTTGAATGTGAAGGTGTTATTGAACCTTATCCGCAGAAAAAAGCGGATGATAAAGAAATAGATGCCGCGGTTGATTTAATAAATAAAGCGCAAAAACCGTATATTTATATCGGCGGCGGTGTAATAACCGCAGGGTTAAGTAAAAAAATAAAAGAACTTGCCGAAAAAATTGACGGATATATCGGTTGTACTTTGATGGGACTTTCCGCAATAGAAAATTCTTATGAAAGATTTTTAGGTATGCAAGGTATGCACGGACAATACGAATCTTCAATGGCAAACAAAGAAGCAGACCTTGTAATAGGTATCGGTGTAAGGTTCAGCGACAGAGCTACCGGAAACGTAAAAAAATATTCCAAAAATGCAAAAGTTATACAACTTGATACAGACCTTTCCGAAATAAATAAAAATATTAAAGCGGACGTAGGTATTGTAGGAAAGATTTCTTGTGCTCTTTCAAAAATAATTGAAAAATGCGACAAACAAAAACATACGGAATGGAAAAAAACAATAGATGATTTAAGAGCTAAAAGCAAAGAAATTTCCAAAAAAGTTAATGTTGCTAAAAGTGATAAGATCGGCCCCAAGCAGGTTTTTGATGTAATAAATAAAATTAAAGACAGTGATACTGTTGTTGCTACCGATGTAGGACAACATCAAATGTGGGCTGCACAGTTTACAAGTTTTGAAAAACCGAGAACATTTGTTTCAAGCGGCGGGCTTGGAACCATGGGATACGGGTTGGGTGCGGCAATAGGTGCAGCGGTAGGAAGTAAAAAAAGAGCAATTTTAGTTACCGGTGACGGAAGTTTCGGTATGAACTTAAACGAACTTGCAACAGCGGTTACTTACAATATTCCGGTTGTAATAGTTATTATAAATAACGGTGTTTTAGGTATGGTAAGACAATGGCAAACATTGTTTTACGGTAAAAGATATTCGAATACCGTTTTAGGCAGAAAAACTGATTTTGTAAAACTTGCGGATGCTTTCGGTCTTAAAGGTGAAAGAGTAACAACCGTACAGGAATTTGAAAAAGCATTTAGTAATGCATATAAAGCAAATGCACCTTACATTATAGATACTATAATCGATATGGATGAGTTTGTTCTTCCTATGCTTCCTCCGGGAGGATCGATAGAAGACATTATTACGGAAAAGAAAAAGATTTGAGACATGGAGGGATGGAGGAATAGAGGCTTTAAAATTTGCAGAGCAAATTTTCGGGGGTAAAATGAAAAGATTTATAATTGCCGCTTTGGTGGAAAACAAGTATGGAGTTTTAACAAGAGTTGCAGGCCTTTTTATGAGAAAAGGTTTTAATATAGATTCTTTAACCGTAGGTGAAACTGAAGATTCTTCTTTTTCAAGAATAACAATTACTCTCAGGGGTGACGATAACGATAAAGATCAACTTATCAGCCAGTTAAGAAAACTTCATAATGTTACATACGTTAAACATATAGATGAAAAAAACAGTGTTGAAAGAGAATTGATACTTATAAAAGTTAAAAATACTGTTCAAAACCGCAGTGAAATTATGGCTATAACGGAAATTTACAGAGCAAAAATTGTTGATTATAATCCGAAAACGATATGTGTTGTTATGACAGGCAAACCGTCAAAAATAAATGCTTTTATTGAAATTTTAAGACCGTTGGGAATTGTTGAACTTTGCAGAACCGGTGTTGTTGCCATCGAAAGAGCGAAAGCAATTTATAATGTATAAAAATTACAAAGTAATTTTTGAGGTATAGAAGAATAGATGTATAGATGAAAAGGAAAGATAATTTGTAACAAAACAATAAACTAATATAAGAGAGGAGAAAGAAAATGCAAAACATTTATTATCAAAAAGATTGTAACTTAGCAAAACTTAAAGGTAAAACAGTTGCAATTATCGGTTACGGATCACAAGGTCATGCTCATGCATTGAACTTGAAAGAGTCCGGTGTTGATGTTATAGTAGGACTTTATAAAGGATCCAAAAGTTGGGAAAAAGCTGAAAAGCAGGGATTAAAAGTTTATACAGCTTCGGAAGCTGCCGCAAAAGCAGATATCATAATGATACTTATCAACGATGAAAAACAGGCAAAATTGTATAAAGAAAGTATAGAACCTAACCTTAAAGAAGGGAAAACAATAGCATTTGCTCATGGTTTTAACATCCATTTCGGATGCATAAAACCTCCTAAGAATGTTAATGTTATAATGATTGCACCTAAAGGTCCGGGACATACTGTAAGAAGTGAATATCAAGCAGGTAAAGGTGTTCCCTGCTTGGTTGCAGTTGAACAAGATGCTACAGGTGATGCACTTGAAATTGCACTTGCTTATGCTTTAGGTATCGGCGGAGCAAGAGCAGGTGTTATCGAAACAACTTTCCGTATCGAAACAGAAACGGATTTGTTCGGAGAACAAGCAGTTTTGTGCGGCGGGGTTTGTGCTTTGATGCAGGCAGGTTTTGAAACTTTGGTTGAAGCGGGATATGATCCGAGAAATGCATATTTTGAATGTATTCACGAAATGAAATTGATTGTAGATTTAATATATCAAAGCGGTTTTGAAGGTATGAGATATTCAATTTCAAATACTGCAGAATACGGCGATTATACAACAGGTCCCAAGATAATTACCGAAGAAACCAAAAAGACAATGAAAAAGATTCTTAAAGATATTCAGGACGGAACATTTGCAAAAGCATTTTTACTCGATATGTCTGAAGCAGGCGGACAAGTTCATTTTAATGCAATGAGAAAACTTGCTGCAGAACATCCTTCAGAAAAAGTAGGTAAAGAAATAAGAAAACTTTACAGCTGGAGTGATGAAGATAAGCTTATTAACAACTAAAAATCACTTATAGTGATTTTTGAGGTATGGATGTATAGAAGAATAGATGTATAGAAGTGACAATTGAATGGTTTATAAAAAGCGGGAAGAATTTTTCTTCCCGCTTTTTTTATATTAATTACTAATTTCTAATTACTAATTGTTTTTTATTTTGTATAATTTAAAGATAAATAAAACTACATAAAGAGGATATAAAAACATGAAAAAGAGTATCCTGACAATATTATTGGCAGTTTTAATTGCAGCACCTGTATTTGCATCAGAAAAAAATGATAAGGAATTAGATTTAAAAGCAGGTTATACACTCGATAACAATGTTAAACTTTATTTAGACGATGGTAAGAAAGCCGGTTCTACAGACAAAACTTGTGTTTTGGGAGCGGAATTTTATTATTATGTTAATTCTCAAGTTGCATTAGGTTTAGGTGTTAACAATTTTTTTGAAGCGGCAGCCGATTACAGAAGAAAAGATAATTATAGTTTTACAAATATTTATTTTGCAGTCAGACCGAAAATGAATTTGGATTCAGAAATTCTCGACAGCTTATATTTTATAGGACAGATCGGTTACGGACTTTTTAGGTTCAGTGCTGACAGTTCAAGCGGTATGGGTTCTGTAGATACTGAAAACGGTCTTTATTGGGCAATGGGTGTAGGGTTGGAAATAATGGATTATTTTATCCTCGAAGTAATACATTCATTTAATTACGGATATCTTAAAGTTAATAACAACAGAAACGATATGAGATATTCTGCCTTGACCATAAGCGTGGGATACAAGTTTAAATTATAAAAAATATTAATATTTGAAGAGAACTTTGTGGAGCAAAAATGTTGAAAAAATTCTTGTTGGTTATTTGTTTTTTGTTTGTTGTGCAGTTTGTTATTGCCGATGTACCGAATGAAATAAGGTATAACGGTAAACTTAAAGAATACAGAACCGAAGTTAATGCAACAAAAAGTATGAACTTTAAAATTTACGGTCAACTTTCCGGAGGAACGGCAAAGTGGGAATCGGGGAGTAAGTCCGTTGTTGTATCGAGCGGAATATTTTCGGTAGTTTTAAACCCGGATATAGATTGGAGAGGTAAAGATTATTATCTTGAAATTGAAGTTGACAGTAAAAAGTTGGAACCGAGAGAAAAACTTACGGCAGTTCCATATTCTTTACATTCAAATACAACGGAATCTGCTGTAGTTAAACAAAATGCCGAATTTTCCGTTACTGTAGGTAACGATAAAAGATTTGTTGTAGATTCCGACGGAGCAAAAACTGTTATAGGTTCAACAGAATATTTTATGGTTCCCAAGGGAGGAATAATTATTTGGTCAGGTTCGGTAAATGATATTCCTGCAGGTTGGGTATTGTGTGATGGGACAAACGGAACTCCTGATTTAAGAGACAGATTTGTTTTAGGTGCAGGGCGCAATTATACCGTAGATTCTACAGGCGGTGAAGCAACTCATACACTAACCATAGACGAAATGCCAAGACATAACCATACGACACAATGGAGAAGTTTTTCTGGTGGTGGTGGCTCAGGATATACTGATCCTGTAAATCCTGAAACAGGTGATCTTTATATCCCAACTTCCTATGTGGGAAACTCGCAACCACATAACAATATGCCACCTTACTATTCTCTTTGTTATATCATGAGAAAATAGGCAGAGGTAAATATATGAATATTTTAAAGATGAAATTAAAAATTAGTTGCATATATCTAATGATAGTAATTGCCACATTTTTTTTAATAAGACTTTCTCTGTTTTTTTTGTGTTATGATTATTTTTCAACTCTTCCAACAGATAAAATACTTTTAAGCTTTATAAATGGTTTTAGATTTGATTTTTCGAGCATTTCAATATATATTTTGCCATTAGTTGTGTTTTTCTTTTTACCAATTAATTCAAAATTATACAACAAAATTATTTTTACATTACTATGGATTATGTTTTTTGTCTCGCTATTGGTATTATCTGGAGATGTAATATTCTTTTCCATTTTCAACAAGCATTTGGAAACAGAACTATTATCTGTAACTACACATTTCGGCTTTATATTACAAATGGCATTACAAACTTATTGGTATATAACTTTTTCAATCTTTCTGTTATTTTTTATAGCATTATATTTGACATACAAGTATATAAATAAGAATTTTGTTACTCAAAATCAAACAAAATATATAGCAAAAAGTATATTGGTGATTTTGTTTACAGGTTTAATAATGTTAGCCTGTATTAGAGGAAAAATTGATTTTAGAGGAAAACCTTTGGGAATTATGGATGCACAACTTCTAGGTAGTCAAAAGACATCGGAACTTATTTTAAACGGAATTTTTTCATCCTCGGAAGGTCTTAGAAGAATGCAAGATAGGACTCTCTTTTTATCTAAAGAAGAAGCTATAAATTTAGCAAAAAATATTACATCCACGGAAAAAGAAATTGATAATGAGTATCCTTTTTATAGAACAAAACAAACTTTTTCTCTAGATATACAAGATTTAAATATCGTGATAATTTTTTTGGAAAGTTGGGAAAGAGAATACTTTGAAAAATATCCAGAAGCCATGCCAAATTTTATGAAAATAAAAGAAAATTCATTGTATTTTAAAAATTTTTATAATGTAGGTAGTAGAAGTTTAACATCAACAACGTCGACAATGTTTTCAATTCCTTATGTTTGGGGATTACCATTTATAACCAATGGGTTGGGTGCCAAAAATATGTCAAGAATGGCAAGTTATTTTAATGAAAAAGGATATTCCACATATCTTGTAGCAACAGATAATGCTTCCGCAGATAAAATAGGAGAAGTTGCTAATTATTCTCAATTTAAACAATTTTATGCCAAAGCAGACATTCCCGTAACACATGAATATCCAACTTACACAAAAGGTTTTGATTATGAAGGCTTTGAATTTTTCTTTAATAAAATAAATTCTTCAAAAAATAATTTCTTAGGTTTCTTTTATACATCATCAACACATGGTCCATGGGATATGCTTTTATTGAAAGATCTTCAATTGTATCCACAAACAACAAGAGATAATCAATTTTTAAACAGATTATATTATTCAGATAATGCGATGGGAAATTTTTTTAATTTAGCAAAAGAACAACCGTGGTTTGATAAAACAATTTTTTTTATATTTCCAGATCACCATGTCCCTTTTTCTAATAGGACATATGATTCTAACTTACAAGATGTAGATAAATATTTTTCTTCTTTTTTGGTCATATATGCCCCAAAACTGTTTAAACCACAAGAAATGAGTACTTACGCAACACAAGAAGATATTTTGCCTACGATTATAGATTTGTTACATTCTAGTTCACCATATTCTTCGGACACAAATAGTTTGTTTGACAAAGAAAGAAAACCTGAAGTATATATATATGCAGAAAACAAAACAGCTTATATTGTAGGTCCAAGTATAAGTGAAAAAATAGATTTATCAAATGCAAATCTTGTAAAAGAATTAATCAAACAAGATAAACTATCTTTATATCAAAGGAAAGCTATTGCGAGAAATGAGGCAATATATCATTCTTTAAAAAACCATAAATGGCATAAAAAAAATTAGAAGATTCGATATTGTCTTTGGACAAAGTCACGACAGAGTCTTTCAAACACAATACTTGGTACAATTAAAAAACATAATTTCTTTTTTTTTGTATTAAAAATCCGATATTTCAAAAAAAATAAACTCAACATTTTTTTGATGCTTTTGATAAAGCAGTGAATTTTTAATTGTTGTTTACAAGTATATTTAGTAAAATAATTGTTATGAAAATCCCCAGAAAAGAGTTAGAAAAACTAAATAAAGAAGGATTAATAACTTCGCAACAACTGGAAGATATAATCGGTTATTACAAAAATAATACCGATAATAACAAATTATGGAAAAGACTTTTTGTTATAGCAGGTCTTCTTATTGCGTTGGGTATTGTTTTAATAATAGGTGCTAACTGGGCTTTAATACCAAACTTCTTAAAAATATCAATAGATTTTATTCTCTTTTTGGCATTAATATATACAGACTACCATTTTATAACTAATAAAAAGAAAAATTTGTCTGAAGTATTTTTAGTAATATCTTTTTTTATGGTTGCAGGAACAATTGGTCTTATTGCACAAGTATATAATTTGGACGGCGGATGGTTTTCTTTTGCAAGATTTTGGATGCTTTTGGCTGTACCGTTTGTTTTGTTAAGTAAAACATATTTAATAAATATTTTATGGTTGCTTCTTTTATTTAACAGCTTCCCGGAAAGTTTTTATACTTGGTTACACGATATCTATTCATATTTTGTTTCAACTTTCCTTCCTTTTTCAAAAGCATATAATATTTCCATATTTTGTATTTTATTGTATCTTTCGCTGGAATTTTTACAATGGTTCGGGAAACTGATATACATAAAATTTGACAGGAAAATAATTGTATCGAAAGCTTTTTCAATACTTGCACAATTAACAAAATATTGGGTTATTTTTGCAATAGCGTTACAAAGAAATGCCATAGATATAATTTTTATATTCATTTTATTGGCTTACAAAATGTATAAATATTATAAAGCAAGAAAAGATAAATATTTTAGAAATTATGCGATAGTAACGGAAATATACATAATATACTTATTCGTGAGTGCTTACGGTAATTTGTTGTTTACGGGTATAGGGTTTATCGCAGGGGGAATACTTTTACTTGTTTCAATATATGTTTTAAGAAAAATATTGTCTTATATGAAAAAATCAGAGGCAACAAATTGAAAAACAAAACTTTATTCTTTATATTATTGTTACCGGTTATATGTTTGTTTGTGTGGAATTGTTTTTTGTGGTACACAAAAGATTCCGGAGTGGAAATAAAAGTGCCTGTTATGGGGTATGATCCGCGAGATTTGTTATCGGGACATTATATAAGATACAGAATAGATTGGGATGAAGTGGATTTAAAACAGTTTGAAGATAAATTTTTTACGAAAGATGAGTTCGTTGATAGTTTAAACAAAAATTCATACAGATTTTATGTTTCCGAAAAACATGCAAAATATTTAGAAAAATTATTGATGGAATCGTGGGATGTAAAAGAAGAAGATAAGAAAAAAATAGAAGTTGTTTATTCTTATAAAAAAGGGAAACATCCTATTGCTAAAAAACTTTTGGTGAACGGACAACCTTATCAAAAAATAATATAGAAAACAGGTATTATTATGTTGTATTGTAAAGGACTAAGCAGATTTCATAAATTTTTGGGTATAAAGTTTAGAATAAAATTAAGAGCTAAACATTATGAAAAAGTTGGAGTTATTTTTGATCCAAAAGATGGAATAGGTAACAGAATTTTCGGCTTGATGAATGTGTTAAATTATTTTACCCCTGATGAATTGGATATCTTTTGGGATGACAAAAATTGGGTTTCTGCAAAATTTTATGAGTTGTTTGAAACAAGTTTTAAAACAAAAATAAATGAATATAATGATAAAGAAAAATTTGATATAGCAACAAAAGGGAATAATTTGATAATAGAAAAACCTGATGTCTGTTTAAAAACATTAAAAAGAAAATCGTTAGGATTGAAATATGATAGAATAAAAAAAAGTATTTTTTTAGAATATCAAAAAAATTTTCAATATCTAAAACCTAAAGCAGGACTTATAGAAAAAATAAATCAAAATACCCCGAAAGGTAATTTTGTTGCTTTACAAGTAAGAAATGCAGCTGATTGGGAAGATTTCGGAAGAAACGAAGATTTGAATTTATTTGTTTCGCAAATGGAGAAAGCAGCGGAAAACGGGACTGTTTATTTATCTGCAATGGATGAAAAAGTCGGAACTTTTTTAAGAAGTAATTATAAAGGGCAAATATTGGAATTAAAAAATAAAAATTATAAATCAATGCAGGATGCAATTTGTGATTTATATATAATGGCAAAAGCAAACAAAGCAATATATTCTTTTGGCTCTACGTTCGGGGAACTTGCTTTTTGGCTTAGAAAAGATATGCAACAAGTTGTTATTGTAGGCAGTCAAAAAAAATGGATAAATAAGAAAAAATTGAAAAAGAATAAAGAGTAGGGGTTTTATGCCAAAAGTATCGATAATAGTACCGGTATATAATGTGGAAAAATATTTACCACAATGTTTGGATAGTATATTAAAACAAACATTTACGGATTTTGAATGTATATGTGTAAATGATGGTTCTCCGGACAATTCGTTAGCAATATTACAGGAATATGCGAAAAAGGATGACAGAATAAAAATAATAAGCCAAGAAAATAAAGGGTTAGCCGGTGCAAGAAATACCGGTTTTAAATACGTTCAATCTCCGTATGTTGCTTTTGTTGATTCTGATGATTGGATAGAGAAAAACTATTTACAAATTTTATATGAAACAATTGAGAAGACGAACAGTGAAATTGTTATTTGTAATTATGAAGAATATTATGAAGATGAAAATAAGTTTGTTCCGAACATTTTGCCGCAAGAAAGAAAAATTTCTAATAATGACAATTTAGCTTCGAAGATTTCAAAAGGATATGCACAACCGACAGTGTGGACCAAAATAATTAAAATGAAATTGTTGAAAGAAAATGATATACATTTTTTTGAGGGCTTTAATAATGAAGATAGTCCTTTTACATCATTGGTTTTTCTTCTTTCCGGCAAAATAGCTTATGTGGACAATATTTTGTATTTTTACAGAATAAGAAATAATTCGATAATGTCGAAAAAACATAAAGTTTTTAGAGATAAAGTTTTTAATTTTATGAATCTTATAGAGAATATAATAGACAGACAAATGTTTAATGATGATATTTTTAAACTTACATATAAATTATTGTTTTGGGATTTAAGCGGTTTTAATAAAAAAATCTATGATGATAACGTTAGACAATCTGTTTTAAACAGAGCACTGAATTTTACGAAGAAAATAATAGATAATAAAAAATATATAAGTAATAAGAATTTACTAAAGATAAAAATGTTTAATCGCATGTTAAAAGTTTTTCGTATTAAGAGTTTTGTGTTAATAAGAATATTAAAGAATTTTATTTTTTAACAAAAAAATGGAAAAAATACCTAAGATAATTCATTATTGTTGGTTTGGAAAAAAACAGTTGCCGGAACTTGCACACAAATGTATAAAAAGTTGGGAAAAGTTTTTGCCAAATTACGAAATAAAACAGTGGAATGAAACAAATTTTGATGTTCGTTGTTGTAAGTATGTTGAACAAGCTTACGAAAACAGAAAGTATGCTTTTGTAAGTGATTATGCAAGATTTAAAATTTTATATGAACATGGCGGAATATATTTTGATACGGATGTAGAATTAATAAAATCTATAAATGATATCCTTGAAAAAGGTCCGTTTATGGCTTTTGAAAAGAACAATAAAGGAGAAAATATTGCTCCGGGTTTAGGTATTGCATCGTATCCCAAACATAAAATATATAAAGAAGTTTTAGATATGTATGAAGGTATATCTTTTATAAAAAAAGACGGCGATTTTAATTTAAAAATAGTTGGAGAATATGCTACTGAGATTTTAAAAAAATATGGCTTAAAACCTGCTACAGAAATTCAACAAGTGGAAAATATATATTTATATCCGAAAGAATATTTTTCACCTAAAGAATTTGAAACACAAAAAATAGTTATAACCAAAAATACAAGATCGATTCATCATTATAATGCTTCGTGGGTAGATAGTTATTCAAGGAGAGAATATCTTAAAATAGGTAAATACAAAGTAGTAAGGTTTAAAAGAAATAAACAAATAATAGAAGATGAAATAAATTTAAAAGAAAACGAAAAAATTTGTTTTTTGTTAAAAGTATCAAAAAATAAAAAGTTTGCTATACTGAATTGCGCAAAAAGCAATTGATTTTATCTTACTTCAATTCCCGATTGTTTCATATATTGTTTTAAATCTGAAATTTCCAGTTGCTTAAAATGAAAAAGTGATGCTGCAAGAACGGCAGATGCTCCTTTTTTGCATACATCAACGAAATGTTCTTTTTTACCTGCTCCGCCGGAGGCTATTACGGGAACATCAACAACTTTAGTTACCTGTTCCATAAGTTCCAAATCGTAACCGTCTTTTGTGCCGTCTTTATCCATGCTTGTAAGAAGAATTTCACCGGCTCCCAGTTGAACACATTTTTGAGCCCATTTTATAACATCCAACTCAGTTTTTGTTCTTCCTCCGTGAGTATATACTGTCCAACTGTTTCCGTCTTTTTTTGCATCTATGGCAACAACAATACATTGATTACCGAATTTTTTGCTGCCGTCGTATATAAGTTGCGGATTTAATACCGCCGCGGTATTTATTGAGATTTTATCTGCACCGGCTTTTAATAATGTTCTCATATCATCAACTGTTCTTATTCCGCCGCCTACAGTCAGGGGAATAAAAACCTGTTCTGCGGTTTTTCTGACCACATCTAAAGTTATGGCTCTTTTATCGGAAGAAGCCGTAATATCCAAAAATACAACTTCGTCTGCACCTTCAACATTGTATCTTTTTGCTATTTCCACAGGATCACCGGCATCTCTTAAATCCACGAAGTTTGTTCCTTTAACAACTCGTCCGGCATTAACATCTAAACATGGAATAACTCTAATTGCCACCATTTGAAACCTCGCATTCAGAAACAAAATTATTTAATAATTGCAATCCTATTTCGGAACTTTTTTCCGGATGAAATTGACAACCCCAAACATTTTCTTTTGCGATTGAAGAACAAAAATCTATTGAATGATTTGTTGTTGTTGCTATATATTCTTTCTTTGTAGGTTTGCAATAGTAAGAGTGAACGAAATAAACATAACTTTCATCTTTTATATCTTTATACATTTGAGATACCGTTTTGTTCGTCTTGGAAATAAATATTTTGTTCCAACCCATGTGGGGGATTATTAATTTTTCGTTTTGTTTGGGAACAAATTTTTCCACGGAACCTTCTATGATATTTAATCCTTTATGTAAACCGTCTTCATAACTTTCCGAAAATAAAAGTTGGAACCCTAAACATATTCCCAAAAACATTTTTTTGTTTTTTAGGTGTTCTTTTATTGCAATATCAATACCTTTTTGGTTAAGAATTTTTATTGCAGGTTCGAAGGCGCCTACTCCCGGCAATATTATTGAATTGTAATTTTTTATGCTGTCGGCATCGGAAATAATATCAACATCACCGCCGCAAAGTTCAACGGCTTTAGATACACTTCTTAGATTTCCCATTCCGTAATCTATTATTGCTATTTTTGGCTTCATTAAAAAATTACTCCGTAATTTTATACTTCAAAATTTTGCTTTGCAAAAAATCTAATTGTTTATCAAAAATCGCAAAGCGATTTTTACCGAAATTATACATTGTACATTATAAATTGTCGTTTTATTCTACCGTTACCGATTTTGCTAAGTTTCTCGGTTGATCAACATCGCAACCTTTCATAACCGAAACAAAATATGCAAAAAATTGTAAAGGTATAACGTTAA
>JAFXSD010000059.1 GCA_017525905.1 Elusimicrobiota bacterium
CGTGCTCCAACTTGAAAAATCCTAACAGCCTAATGTAACGGATTTTTCTTCAAACATGTTCGCACTAAAAAGCTTTTTTTATTTATAGCTTTTTGCTCTAAATTTTTCTGCACTCATAGACGGCTTTAATCATGCTTGTAAACGAAAATTTTAGAGATTTTGCAGTTAATTATAAATTGTAAATTATAAATTATAAATTGAGGTAAAAATGGCAGCGGAGTTTGTACATTTACATAATCATACCGAATATTCGTTGTTGGACGGTTTAACTAAATTAACAAAAAAAGGTAAACCGTTGGAACTTTTTAATATTATAGGGAAACAGTATCAAATGCCGGCACTTGCAATTACCGATCACGGTAATATGTACGGTGCAATGGAATTTTATTGGGCATGTTTGGACAGCGGAATAAAACCTATTATAGGGTGCGAAGTTTATGTTGCCAAAAAAAGCAGACTTGATAAAGATAAAGAAAACGGCGGTTATCACCATTTGATACTTCTTGCCAAAGATAACGAAGGTTACAGAAATTTGTGTTATCTTGTAAGTGCGGGGTTTACGGAGGGTTTTTATTACAAACCGAGAATAGATAAAGAATTATTACAAAAATATTCTAAAGGACTTATATGCTCCTCAGCTTGTTTAGCAGGAGAAATTGCAACACTTCTTTCCGCGGGCAATAAAGAAAAAGCAAAAGAAGTTGCTGGTTGGTATCAGGATGTGTTCGGTAAAGGAAATTATTATCTTGAAATTATGGATAACGGTCTTGAACAACAAAAAGCTATAATTGCACCTTTGCTTGAACTTTCAAAAGAAACGGGAATACCTCTTGTAGCAACAAACGACTGTCATTATTTAAAACAGGAAGATGCATATTATCATGATATTTTATTGTGTATCAATACACAAAAAATGGTAAACGATCCCAACAGAATGAGAATGGGTTCGGACTTGTTTTATTATCGTTCACCGGAAGATATGATAAAAACTTTTTCTTATGTTCCCGAAGCGATAAAAAACACACTCGTTATTGCCGATATGGTGGATGTTAAAATAAGGAAAGGGAACGGAGATTTGTTGCCTAACTTTGAAGTTCCCGAAGGGTATACATCTCAAACTTATCTTGAACATCTCTGCAGAGAAGGTTTAAAAAGAAGATATCCGGTTATAGAAAAAAAACATACGGACAGATTAGAGTATGAACTTTCCGTTATAAAAAAAATGGGATTTGCTTCATACTTTTTAATTGTTTGGGACTTCATAAAATATTCAAAAGATCATGGAATACCTGTAGGACCCGGAAGAGGTTCCGGAGCAGGTTCGATTGTAACTTATACACTTGGAATTACGGATATTTGCCCGTTAAAATACGATTTACTTTTTGAAAGATTTTTGAATCCTGAAAGAATTTCAATGCCTGATTTGGATATCGATTTTGCGGATTTCGGCAGAGAACAGGTTATAGATTATGTTAGAAACAAATATGGTCAAGACAACTGTGCTCAGATTATAACTTTCGGTGCCATGGAAGCAAAAATGGTGGTAAAAGATGTCGGGAGAGTTATGGGTTTTACTCCCGCCGAAACACAAAAAATAGCAAATGCAATTCCGGCAAAATCTTCAATACCTGATGCGATGGTAAATTCAAAAGAGTTGCAGGAAATTATAAAAAAAGATAATAGAGTTGCGGAACTTATAAAAATATCTTCAAAGCTTGAAGGAACCAAAAGACATACAGGAGTTCATGCTGCAGGTTTAATTGTTGCACCTGAAGATGTAAGGCATTTTTCACCTCTTGCCATAGGTAAAAAGAATGTTATAACAACACAATATGACGGTAGAATCTTGCCGGATTTAGGTCTTTTAAAAGTTGACTTTTTAGGATTGCAAAACTTAACTATTATAAACGAAGCGGTAAAACTTATAAAGAAAAAAGAACCGGATTTCGATTTGGAAAAAATTTCTCTTGAAGATAAAAAAACATTTAAACTTTTACAGGAAGCAAAAACTTTCGGTATATTCCAGCTTGAATCGGAAGGTATGAAAGATTTGGTTAGAAGAATGAGGCCTACCAGTATAGAAGATATAACGGCTTTAAATGCTCTTTATCGTCCGGGACCTATCGAAGCGGGAATGATAGATACTTTTGTTAATTGTAAACATGGCAGACAAAAAGTTACTTACGATCATCCGTTACAGGAACCTATATTAAAGAATACTTACGGCACTATTTTGTATCAGGAACAAGTTATGCAAATGTCTATGGCTATAGGCGGTTTTACTGCAGGGCAGGCTGATGGTTTAAGAAAAGCCATGGGTAAAAAACTTATGGATAAAATGGAAGCTGCCAGAGTAAAATTTGTTGATGGAGGGAAAGCAAAAGGAATAGATCCTTCAATAACAAATAAGATTTTTGATAACATGGCTAAATTTGCAGGTTACGGTTTTAACAAGTCACATTCCGCGGCTTATGCTTATGTTACATACAGAACCGCATATTTGAAAGCTCATTATACACTTGAATATATGACGGCATGTATGAACAATGAAATAGGTAAATCGGCAGACAGTAAAATAATAGAGTATATTGATGATGTTAAACAGTTCGGTATAAAAACTTTACCGCCCGATATAAGATATTCACAAAGTAAATTTTCTGTTGAAGGAAAAAATATAAGGTTCGGACTTCTTGCAATAAAAAATGTCGGTGAAGGTGCTGCCGAAAACATAGTTGAAACAAGAGAGAAGTTTGGCAAATTTGAATCTTTTGAAGACTTTTTATCAAAAATAGATTTGTCGGCCGTAAACAAAAGAGCAATAGAGTGTTTGTGTAAAGCCGGTGTTTTTGATTGTTTCGGTAAAAACAAGTTGGAAGTAAGAGCAAAGATACTTGATAACATAGAAGAAACAATGCAGCAAGCCGTCAAAACAAAAAAAGAACAAAATGACAGTCAAGGTTTCTTGTTCGGCAGTGACGAAATATCCACTGCTACCGTTAGTGTAATGGATAAAAAAATTCCTCCTTTGGATGAAACCGTAGCATTGGAATATGAAAAAGAAGTGTTGGATTTTTATCTTTCCGGACATCCGTTGGAAAAATATAAAAGAGATATGATAGCTTTTTCAATGTACAGGCTTGATACTGTTCCTGTTCCGCCGGAAAATACAACTTTTGAAAATGCAAAAATTATCAGAGTTGCCGGAATGATAACAAACTTAAAACATTTGGTTGCAAAAAGTGATAAAACTAAAACTTATGCAACATTCAGGGTTGAAGATATGTACGGCTACTTGGATTGTATAGTGTTCCATAAGTTGTATGACAAAATAAGTGCAAAACTTCAGGAAAAAATGATAGTTGTTGTTAAAGGAAAAGTTTTGTTTGATAAGGGTAAACCTAAACTTTCAATAGAAGAATTTTATTCTATGGAAGAAGCAAAACAAAAGTTTCCGCCGTTTTTAGGTTCTTTAAGAATACAAGTTTCTGCGGTTGCCTTAGATGATGCGATGTCCGACAAAATTTTAAAAACAATTGAAAAATATCCCGGCAAATCAAAAGTATATTTGGAAATTAAAGATTATAAAACGGAAGATTATACCATAGAAACGGATTATACCGTAAAATACAGTGACGAATGTATAAAAGATTTGGAAACATTATTGGGTCCGGGAACAGTAACTCTGCAGTACAGAGACATTTAAACGACAATTTATAATTAACGACATAACACAAACTATAAAAAAAACGGGAAGAATTTTCTTCCCGCTTTTAATTATACATTGCCGTTAAAAGTCGGAGCATTTTTAGGCGTTAACCCTTTCTTTACTTTGTGATAATAATCGTAGGTCATTGTGGGATTATCGTTTAATACTTCGCAATTTAATACTTTACATAAAAATACCGTATGTGTTTCGGTTTCAAATTGGGAAATAATTTCAGTTTCAAAATAAGAATTTATAAATTGAGTTACTACAGGTAACCCGTTTTCATTTGTTTTGTATTCCACGCCTTCAAATTTATTAAAATCTCTTGAACTCCTGAAACCGAACTTTCCTATGAATTCAAAACTTGCATCTTCCGTTATTGTAGATATAACGGCTTTTTTGCTGTTGGATAATAAAGAGTGAGTATTATTTTGTTTTGAAATACTTATTGCTATAGTTGCAGGATTAGAGTTTATTTGAAAAACCGTGTTTGCTATTTGTCCGCCGATTTTTCCGTCAAAAGCAGATGTTATAATAAACATTCCGTAAGGTATTTTTGTTAAAGCCAATTTATTCATTTTACTCCTCCTTATTAGTTCTGCCGTTTTGTTTTTAATTATAAATTGTAAATTATAAATTGCTATTTGAAAATTCCGCCTGTCTGCATAGCCCACATAAGCAGATCCATGTGTGACATCGGTATTTTTATATCTTTGCAAAATTTTATCATTTTTTGTTCTATATCTAAATAAATTTTAGGTGTTAAAGTTGAAGGAATTTCGTCTATTGCATGATAAAATTTCAAGTTTCTTAAAATGTGCCTGTCTAAAATTGCCAAATCAAGTCCTAACCCGATATTTCTTAAAAAGTGTCCGGCTTCTTTATAACCGATACCTTTGATATTATCAATAATCCATTTTCTTAAAGTTGTCGGATCATCAAAAGATTTTAAGAATTTCTTTATATTAAGTTTCCCGTTGGAAGTAAACTGTTTTCTTGCTTGAACCAAAAAGTTTGCTTTGTTGTTTTGAAATCTTACATTGTTTATATTTTTTGATATTTCTTCAGCGGAAGCGGTAAATAAAAGGTTCTTATCGTTTAAAACATTTACGGCATTCCAACAAGACAATGCTTTGGATTGCGGAGTAAAAATACAAAATGCAAGTTCCGCAAAAATTGCTTCATCGTTCCCTTTTACGAATACATCTTTGTAATGTTGAACTCTTTTTGATATTGGATCTTTTGCGACCGTTTTCCACAAATGTACCAATTCTTTAACGGTTTCGGGCTTTGCTTTTATGTTTTCTATTTCTACAAACTTTATTGGTATAATCATAAAATTTTTCTCACTGATTTAATGTTTAAAATCTAACATAAAAAGTTATTGTTGTCAACAAAAAATAGAAGTATGGAAGTATAGAAATATGGAGGTATAGAAATAATAAGTGCCAATATGTTTTTTTTTAAAATTCTGTTATTCTATACCTCTATTCCTCTATGCATCCGGACATCAAAAATTTGCTTCGCAAATTTTTTGCATTTTAGTTATAAATGTTATAAAATCTATTCTTGAATTTAAACTAAGAATCAAAGAGGTTTTTTATGGCAAATATAATACTGAAAGGTAAAGTTTTTAAGTATGGTGCAAACGTTAATACCGATGAGATTATTCCTGCAAGATATTTAACTACTTCCGATCCTAAAGAACTTGCGAAGTTTTGTATGAAAGATATAGACGACAATTTTGCATCACAAGTAAAGCCGGGAGATATTATCGTTGCCGACAAAAATTTCGGTTGCGGTTCTTCCAGAGAACATGCTCCCATATCAATTAAAGGTGCGGGAGTTTCTTGTGTTATAGCAAAATCTTTTGCAAGAATATTTTTTAGAAATTGTATAAATATAGGCCTTCCGATTATAGAGTCCGATGAGGCTGTTGATAACATAGATAAAGGTGACAAGTTAGAGATAGATTTATCAAAAGGCGAAATAAAAAATATAACAAAAAAACAAACATATAAAGCTCAACCTTTTCCGGAATTTATGCAGAAATTGATAAAGGCCGGCGGTTTGCTTTCCTACATTAAGGGAGGGAAATAAAAATGTCTAAAACTTATAAAATTGCTCTTATTCCCGGTGACGGAACCGGTCCTGAAGTAATAGCTGAAGGAGTAAAAGTTATTAATGCAGTTGCTGCTAAAACAGGTGCAAAATTTGAATTTACAAATTTTGATTTGGGCGGAGAAAGATATAAAAGAACAGGTGAAATTTTGCCTGACAGTTGTGTTGAAGAATTTAAAAAGTTTGATGCAATGTATCTCGGTGCAATAGGTCATCC
>JAFXSD010000060.1 GCA_017525905.1 Elusimicrobiota bacterium
AGATACGATGATAATACAAGAATAAAAATATACAAGTATCTTGTTGATTTAATAAAACAACATGACAGCAGTGTTGTTGTTTATTTGTGTATGGAAAACAACGATATTTGGAACAAAGTTTATAATAAGATATAAGGGCTAAAATTATGGAAATGGAAAAAGTTTACGATTCAAAAAAAGTTGAAGAAAAGTGGGTAAAATATTGGATAGAAAACAAAACATTTTCTTCTAAACCGGATAAAACAAAAAAATCTTTTACGATAGTTATACCGCCTCCGAATGTTACCGGTTCTTTGCATATGGGACATGCGTTAAACAATTCTTTGCAGGATGCAATTATCAGATTTAAAAAAATGCAGGGATTTAATACTTTGTGGGTTCCGGGAACCGATCACGGCGGAATAGCAACACAAAACGTTGTAGAAAGACTTCTTAAACAGGAAGGTAAAACAAAGTACGATTTAGGCAGAGAAAAATTTATAGAGAAAATGTGGCAATGGAGACAAGAAACAGGCGACACGATATTAGATCAATTGAAAAAGTTAGGTTGCGGACTTGATTGGGACAGAACAAGATTTACCATGGATGAAGCTTGTTCCAAAGCCGTTAAAAGAGCATTCAAAAAATTTTACGATAAAGGTTTGATTTACAGAGGAAAAAGATTAGTTAACTGGTGCCCGAGATGTAATACCGCTTTATCCGACATTGAAGTTGAATATCATCCCGAAAAAGGTAATTTATGGTACATAAAGTATCCGTTAAAAGACTCCAACGAATTTTTAACTGTTGCAACTACAAGACCTGAAACAATGATAGGTGATACCGCCGTTGCCGTAAATCCCAACGATGAAAGATATAAAAATATAGTAGGTAAAACAATAATTCTTCCTTTGGTAGGCAGAGAAATAAAAGTTGTTGCCGATTATATTGTTGATATGCAGTTCGGAACAGGTGCGGTAAAAGTAACACCTGCACACGATGCGGTTGATTATGAAATAGCAAGAAGACATAACCTTGAAATACTTGAAGTTATAGATGCCAACGGTAATATGACGGATATAATGGAAAAATATAAAGGTATGTCTGCAAAACAAGCAAGAGAAGTTATTGTTGCGGATTTGCAGGAACAAGGATATCTTATAAAAACTGAAGATTACAGTCATTCCGTAGGTAAATGTTACAGATGCGGAACTACAATAGAACCGATAATGTCGGAACAATGGTTTTTAAAAGTTGAAGAGATGTCTAAAAGAGCATCTCAAGTTGCAAAAGATGAAAAAGTAAAATTTTATCCCGCATCTTGGAAAAAGCCGTACACATTATGGCTGGACAATTTAAGAGATTGGTGTATAAGCAGACAAATTTGGTGGGGACACAGAATACCTGTTTTCTATTGTGTTGATGAAAACGGTAACAAAACAAGTTGTCCTCCTATAGTTGAACAGGATACTCCTGTAAAATGTCCTCATTGCGGTAACACACATTTAGTTCAGGATAACGATGTTTTGGATACTTGGTTTTCTTCCGCTATGTGGCCGTTCAGTGTGTTTAATTGGGGAGAAAATCCGGACAACGAAGAATTGAAATATTATTATCCTACGGGAGTTCTTGTAACAGGTCACGAAATTCTTTATTTGTGGGTTGCAAGAATGGTTCAAATGGGCCTTGAATTTTTGAACGATATACCGTTCAGTGATGTATTTATTCACGGTATAGTTAGAGATAAGCACGGATTAAAAATGTCTAAATCCAAAGGTAATGTTATTAATCCGTTGGAAATTATGGACCAATTCGGAACGGATGCTTTAAGGTTTGCTTTGGCACAATCCGCAGCTCCCGGAAGAGATATGCAAATTTCAAACGATTCTTTCCTTGCGGCAAGAAATTTTGCAAACAAAATTTGGAATGCTTCAAGATTTATTCTTATGAATAAAGG
>JAFXSD010000061.1 GCA_017525905.1 Elusimicrobiota bacterium
ACAATTAGGGTGGAAAAACAAAGTTAAAGTAGTGTTTTTCGATACGAGAATGGAATATGACGCTACTTACCGTTTCGTGGAACAAAAGCGCAAAGAGGGGTGAAATATTGATACCCAATACCCTAGAATTCCCGCACCAATCATTTACACGAGATACGGAATACCGATTATTAGCAAAGTGGGAGCGGAAATGTTGTATCGACTTCAAAAGTGGAATTTCGATTTCATTAACGATACAATGAAAGAATTTGAGGAATTGATTATTAAATACCCTAAATGTAAAAGCGCGTTACAATGATTAACCGGTTATGGTAGAGGTAAGATTAAGTGTCCCGTTTGAATTCGGAACAAATTAGCCAAAGAGGGACTAAACTTCAAAGTCGCTAATGATTGTTGTAAGTACTTAAAGAAACTACCCGTTTATGATTACATAAAAGCGCATAACATTAAGATTAGTGTTACGGGTGAGAGATTAGCGGAGGGAGGAGCAAGAAGTTTCGCCTACCATTCTTGCTTAATACCAAATAAACTATATACAAAGTTTATGCCGTTGCTATATTTAAGCGACGAGGACGTAATGACGTTGATTAAAGAAAATAACATTCAACTAAACGAATGCTATACGAAATACGGCTTAAAGCGTACGGGTTGTGTTGCTTGTCCGTTTAGCCAAAATATCGAACACGAATTAGAAATACTTAAACAATATGAGCCAAATAAACATACGGCAATGATTAAACTATTAGGAAATGCTTACCCATTTAAGATTAGGGAGAAAAAGAATGATTAACGCGGCATACGAATTGAGATTAACAAGAATGAGAGAAAATGGAATAGACACGAGCAAGTTTGATAATTTGCTTAAACAACTAAAAGAGGAATGAAAGGAATTGGTAAAGTTAGAAAATGCTAAATAATTGATTTTTACAAATTGTTAAGTTGTTAAGAGAAAACAACGTAGACATTAGCCAAGAGTTAGAACAATTGGAAAAAGTTAAACAAGAATTGATTAAGAAAAAAAACGTCATTAAACCGGACAAGAGATTTAAATAATGGCGTGTAAAATAGGAGAAAGTATTAAATTCTTGAAAGTCAAGAAATGTAAGATTTGATATAAAGAAATGTTGCCCAAATGTGTAATATATACAAATGAGGGAAAAATTATTTATTACATTGATTGGAAAGAGGAAAAACTATTTTTAAATGGCTTAATACCAATAGAAGTTATGAAAATTAACCCGGACAACCCAATGGACGAACCTATTTACATAATCAACAAATGAGGGTTAAACGAGAAATTGAGTTGAAAAGCCGATTGAGTGAATAGTGATTGAGGGAGAGACAATGAAAAAAATAAAAATGAAAGATAAAACAAAAGAAAAGTGGAGAATTTTTTTTGAGGGCTTAGGTTATTTTTTCTTTTTGTTAGGTATTGGTATTGGCGGCGCAATTGCGAGTGTTATTGCTTTCGTTGTAGGAACAAGTCCAATTTGACTACCCACAATGCTAATTATCTTTGCGATTAAAGGAATTATTTAATGTTAAGAATTGGAATAGATTTAAGCAAGAACAAAACCGGCATTACAATTCTTGGTGACGGTTTGCTAAACGAAATCATACACCATAGCACATTGAGCCTAACCGAACAAGAAAGCACGTGATACACACAAATTAAGACGTATTTAAAAGTATTAGCAACACGTTTAGAGTTGCCTAACAAATTATGTCTATTCGTCATTGAAACAAGCAATTTCGGTAATTTTAAGACGAGTTTATTATTTAACTTCATTTGCGGTTTGTGAGTGGGTGCGATTAATGAAATATTCCATTTATTCACAATCATAATCACCAATAGCAACCAACACCAAATATTAAGTGGTTGTTTGGTGAGTGATAAGCGGGACGTAAGAAAGTTAAAAGTGAAAGAGTTTTTCAAAATGAATTGTCCCAAGTTAGATTGGGAACATTGAAGCGAGGACGAAATAGACGCATTAAGTTTGGCGTATTGAGCGGAACACCTACATTCAACCAAAGAACAAATGGAACATACTAAAAAAGCCAAGATAGCCAAGCAAAACGAAGTGAGAGCAAAAAATACATTGCTTAAAAAGCAAAACGCAATCTTAACCAAGATTAGCAAGTTAGATAAAGTTAGAAATAAAAGACAAATTGAAAGATTAACAAAAGAATTGGAGGAATTAAAATAATGTACGTAGCAAGCGGTAGATTAATTTTTAAGACATTTAGAGCATTAGCGGACGAATTATTACAAGCGTCACAAAATAAGGGCTATCATATTACGGCTATTAAAGTAGCGAATTTAGCATATGATAAACAATGATACGCAATGCGTGAAGCGCTAAAAGAATTTAAAAATCAACTATACCACGATACGAATTGCGATTATAGCATTCACGAAATCGTAGGCAAGTTGGAACAAAAACTTAAAAACAAGTTAGATAAAGTTTATATTGGTTAATGCTAAAATTAGAATAGTGGGTAACACCACTATTTTTATTTTCAATAGGAGGTTAAACTATATGCCTAACGGTTTAGATAGTTTAGAAATTCAATACATTTAATGGTAAGCGACAAGTTTTTAAGTCAATTTATTTCATTGAATGCGGAAGCACATAGCAAAGAAAAGCAAGAATTAAGCCAAGAGGAAGTAGAACTATACCAAGATTGTATAGACAAACTTTTAAATAAGTCGTTTAAAAGCACAAAAACACCCATAGAAGCGTCGAAACGGGAAAAGTTAATAAAAGATACCACCGAAGCGCATTTGTGGGTTAAAAAGCAATTAAAAGACAAGAACACTCCACCGCATAAAATCGAAATCTTACAATTTCTTAGTGCGGCACTACAAAAAACTTTGAATGATTTAAAAAAAGAAGTATAATAATGATTGGGTGTAATACCTACCTACACCCACTTAGTCTTTTTGAAATTTTGATTTTGTAAATTAGTTGTTTTTTTTATCTTTTACACATTTAGATATAAAAAGTGAATAATAATAGCAATGTTCTTAATTGAATGTTGCTTTTTTTTTGTATAATTGTTCTTGGGGTAGTTTCGCATTTGCTACCCCCGGTGTTGTTTTTATTGTGGTTTATTTTCTCGTAAAGTCCGATTAAACTAAATAGCAAGAAAGCGAAAGTCCTCATAAAATTAAGCGAGGACTTTTCTTTTTGTGCTATAATGAATATTGGGTAGCGAAAACTACCCCTCGTAATCTTTCTTAGACAACAACAAACATAAATAAAATAGTAAAAAATAACAAAATTTATTTAATTTAGATATTCTAAACTACAAAAAAACCTCCATATTGCTATGGGGGTTTTTTGTATGAATTTCTATATTGGAGAAATAATAATAACTTGATTAAAATTAAAATTGGTAGTTCTACAACTACCGAAAATGATTATAACAAAAAAAGTGGTTTTCACCACTTTAATTGCTAACTATTAAAATATTCCCAAAAAAATACTTGTGGAGTAATC
>JAFXSD010000001.1 GCA_017525905.1 Elusimicrobiota bacterium
GATCCTTATTCGTTCCAACAAGAATCGCGGTTTGTTTTCGATGATTCTTTAATAGTGTGCGAAAAAGGGAATTTGTATAAACCTGATACCCGCGACTCCGCACCGTTTGTTCCTAAATCGATAGTTGTAGATTTAAGAAAATTAGATTCCGTTGAAACCGCAAAACCGCCGATTTTAAAAAAGAGTCAAAGACCGGTTATTTATGAGTTGCATGTCGGTGGTTTTACAGCATTAAAAGAAGATTTGCCGCCGGAACAACGAGGCAGATTACAAGGTCTTGCCGATGATAAAGTTATTGAACATTTGAAATCAATAGGAATAAATACCGTGGAAGTTCAACCGATTCAATCCGATGCTAACGATCCGTATTCTCATCAAAGAGGTTTAAGAAATAATTCCGGTTATCAAACGGTAACATTTTTTGCTTTGAACCCGGATTTCGGCGATCCGTTAAGACCGCAGGAAAATTTAATAACTTTAAAAGAAACTATAAGAAAATTAAGTAAAAACGGTATCCGGTTCGGAATGGATGTTGTTGATAATCATACAGGAGAAGGTTCGGCAGCGACCGATCCGTCTTTATGTTACAGATTGTTGGACAATTCCACTTATTATTTGCTTCACCCCAAAAACAAAGCAAGTTATGATGATGCTTCTGGTTGCGGGAATGCATTTAATACAAACAACCCGGTAGTACTTAATATGATGACCAGATATAAAGAAATGTATGCTCTTATGGGTGTCCGTTTGTTTCGACATGATTTAATGGCGGCGGCGGCAAGAAATGAGGAAACAAGAGAATTTGATCCGAATTCGGAATATATGCAAATATTTAATAACAGCGCAATTCTTTCGGAAATCAAAGAAAAAGAAGGTATAGATGTGGTAGCTGAAGGGTATATGGCAACCGGCGGTGTAAAAGGCGTAAGATCTTATTATACCGACGATTTTCGACAAGATATTTTTACATGGAACAGCGGAATAAGAGAAGCAATTCGCAATTTTATAATGGGGCGATCCGGGCCCGGCTCTATTGCTTCGGCTATAGCTGAGCCCAACGGGATAGGAATCAGAGCACAACCTTATGTTTATTATATGGGTTCACACGACGGTCATCCTTATGCACAGCTTTTGGCTGTTCGCGAAAAAAATAATCTTGATAACGGATGGAACAATAACGACGGCCCTAACGAGTATGGTATGGGTTTGGGATACGATAATGAACATATAGCCGAATATGTCGCTGCGGCCATGACCATTTTATCTTTTTGTCAAGGTCCTGTAATGTTTTCCATGGGTGATGAATTTTTAAGAACACAGCACGGGAACAATAATCCGTATAATCAGAGTAACGAATATTTGAATATGCGGTGGGATAATCAGGCGCCTTTGGCAAAGTATATGGGAGCACTTGCACAATATCGTTTAAAACATCCTTCTCTCGACAGTTCCAGAGGAGAACCTTTTTCCGGAAAAGTTGTAAATAAGTTCGGTGATCAAGATATTACATGGTTGAAACCAAACGGCCGTGAAGCAGGCCCTGAAGATTGGCAGAAACAATATTTCGGTTTTATGGTTTCGGGAGATCGTCTCAGCGAATATGGTATTTTTGATGACGATACTGTTGTTTTGATGAATATGTCGGATACTCCTATTCATTGGCAACTCCCTCCTTCCATGAAAACAACTCCGTGGCGAGTTTATTGTTCAACAAGAGATTTGGATTTGTCGGAACAAGGGAATGAAGTTTATAACAATGTGTATGTTGTAATGCCGGGTGAGGCTGTTGTTTTATATAAAGCCGATGAAGGAGAAACGGAAGAGGAAATGCTTTTAAAGGTTTCTTTTACCATATCATATCCGGATTTTATTGAAAATAT
Source organism: Elusimicrobiota bacterium (assembly GCA_017525905.1). Taxonomy (GTDB): domain Bacteria; phylum Elusimicrobiota; class Endomicrobiia; order Endomicrobiales; family Endomicrobiaceae; genus Ruminimicrobiellum. Next base: position 1,881 of record JAFXSD010000001.1, read on the forward strand.
AAAATTTGTACCGTTGAAAAATGCATTACGCGGCATTTATTCGGTATTTGTTGTACCTTTTTTAGAACTTGGTGATATGATGTCAATTGTAAGCGGAACAAAAACACAACAAGAATTTCTCAAACAACATAAACAATATATAAACGGAAGCAAACATTTACAACTTTTTATGGAAAAAAGGTTATCATTTATAATAAAAGCTACCGCCTTGGTAGGCGGTACATCTTTAACGGGAAAAATCGTCAATTATATTTTGCATATGTTTAATAATATCGAAGTTTCCGTATTTTTTTTTATTGAACAAATAAAAATTTTGGCAAGAACTTTCATAATGAAATGGCAAATGAAACAACTTGATGATACAATCTATGTAATAAATGCTCCGGAATATAATAGTATTATTCGAACAAGAGCAGAAGAACTTTCTGCAATGGGTGTTAAAGTCGTTGTTATAGCAAACCATATTGACGACAATTATTTTCCGGAAATCTTAAAACAAGACGAAACTTTAGGTTTTACAACGATAAAAATGCCGGTCAACAAAAATATTGACGTATATTTTACTTCAATTTTAAGGAATGCCGAATCCACCGATATTTTTGATGCTTTAAGTAATAACGGTGAAAACAGAATTATATTTGAAGAGAGAGTTAAAGAAGATGAAAACATAAAAGTTTTGCCCGGGCGGTTGGACAATATAATTGCAGTAAATCCAGATATGCCGATATTTGAAAATATTGATACGGCATTACAGTCTGCCAGAAGTGAAGAACGTGTGAGAGCAATGAAAAAAATGCCTGTAAATATGGACTATATTTTTGAAGACGAACTCTCTTCTTTTGAAACCATAAAAAGCAGGGTAGCCGAAACCGTGAATAAAAATTTCGATACAATAGTGGTATCGAGCCGTTTAGCCGCAAACAAATTACAATTTTTAGTTAAACAAGCTCATAACAAAAATATTAAAGTAATACTTACTCACGAAATTACAAATGCCGACATGAATTCCGACATATCTTCTTTAATCGACAAAATGGCTTCTTCAAAATCCGTGATTAACGGACAAGAATTTATTGCGGTTGAGGGAGTAATTTTAAGTTTTGAAAAAGTTGATACAAACGATGCGGTTGCTGTTCAAAATGTTGAAAATTTCGTAAAAAAAACAGAAAAAGTTTTAAATACCATAACTCGTTCAGGTTATATCGGTATTCATCTTGATAAAGAAAACAAAATGTCCGATTTCAAATTTAAAAATGAAGATATAGTAAATGTAACATTTGCGGATATGAACGATATACAATCTTATCCTAAAGATGCAACGGTACTATTTTATTTAGATAAAAATTCTGTTTCCCCCGACAGTATAATGCCGTCGGATATGGCAAACATAATAAAAAGATTTGAAAAAGTGAAAACGGTTATAATTCCCGGTTGGCTTGTGGATTTTGCTGAACATTCAAATGACGGGTTTAGTTTTAATCCTGCAAAATTTTTGAGAGCACGACTCGGAAACAGGAGCCGGATAGCTTCATCTTTGTCCGAAGCTTTGGAAAAAGGAAGATTTGCTTCCATAGAAAAAGGATATTATGTACAAGAAGAAAGTTTAGATATTTGCTACAAGCTACTTTCGGCAGTAAGAAAAGGTGAACCGGTTGATGATAAACTGATAGAAGAAATATTAAATGTTTCCGTAAGTTATAAATCGTTGGCAGGCAAAACAAGAGAAATAAAACTTGCCGAAACACCGATAATAAAAGGAGAATTGCTTGACGTTTTAATCAATTATAAAAATGAGCAGGAAGGTAAAATTGTTTTAAAACAATTTAGTGCCATAGTACAAGGTATTCTTGAAAATTCGGAATTTAAAAAATACGTAAAGAGAGAATATTCAAACAGCGACGATTTTGAAAACTATGCTTTAGCTTTGGTTGAAGCAAGATTACTATGCCTTGATGCAGGAATAGAAGTAAAGAAAACTTACGGCAAAGATGAAGTACCTTATATAGATGCTTTAGAAAAAGTTGCCGGGGTAAAAATTGACGGGTTGTCCGACACAAATAACAATCGTCCTTTAAGAGAACAAATAAATATTTTGTTTGGAACAATAAATGATTCGGAAACCAAACCGCAAGATAAAGCGTTAGCTTTGGCAGACTTGTTGCAATTGTTAGCTGTGGATGTTCCGGAAATTGATATTACACAAATATTAATAAACAGAGAAGAAGTAAAAAATATCAAGGCTATTTTGTCCGCAGCCTAAAAATTATAATAATTTCTCAGTAAAACGGATTTGTCTTTTAAATTCTAACTTTGTATTCATCTCAATCTGGTACCAATCGTTACATCTTTTTTTCAGCGGTGTATTTGCTAAAAAAGAGCTCTTTTTCCCGACGATTTATCGGGCTGTTTTTTAGTTTGCAATAGCAGTAATTTTTGATATAATAAAAAAGAATTTTTTGTCAACGGAGTGAAGAAAAATGGCGATAAAAGAAATAGTGAAAAAAGGATTTTCATATATAGGCGGGTTAAATGGTATTTTGTTTATTTTATATACTGTTTTAATCTTTTCGTCGTATGCGTTTATTTCAAAAAACACAATAATTGAAGATTTTTCACTTTCTGTTTCAGGCTTTCATACAGCTATGTTTATACGAAGTGTCGGAATCATCACGTTTTTATCGCTTTTTATTTGTCCTTTTATTTTGAAAAAATTTAATTGTATTTCAATTCCTAAAACTGAAGAAACTTATCATACAATTTGGTTCTTTTATTTTTTTGTTGCTGTTTTTGCAGTGTTATTCCTACACTACATAGCATATTATCCGGGCGGTTTTTCGCAAGATTCCTTTGTTCAATATAAGCAGGCTGTTTCAAATCAATATGGAGACTGGCATCCCGTTTTTCACACTCTTTTTGCAATTAAGCTTCCTCTTTTGATTACGGGTGGATGGATCGGATCTGTTGTTTTGTTTCAAATCATTGTTTTCTCAATGGTTTTGGCATATGCGATATATCAACTGCTTCGTTTTACAGGGATTCGTTTTGCGATAGGCAGTTTAATATTTATTTTGCTCAATCCTACGACAAGTAATGTTTTGATGTTTCCTTGGAAAGACACCTCTTTTATGATTGGTGCGATTTTACTTATGACGTTTGCGATGCAAATATTTTTTACAAACGGGGAATGGTGTTCTAAAAAAAGGAATATTGTTCTTTTAATCATTACCATTTCTTTTACGACGCTGTTTCGGCATAATGCTGTTTTGTTTACTTTGCCGTGTCTGTTTGCAATTGCTTTTTCACTTAAGAAAAAGCAAGTTGCTATCATTTCTTTAACGGTACTTTTGATTGTTTTGGGAATAAAGTATCCGCTTTATAATGCTATGAATGTAAAAAAGCCCAATGCCAGACAAGTTGAAACATTGGGGCTGCCTATGACAGTGATTGGTGCCATAGCAAAATATGATTTTGATGTATTGGATGAGGAAACAAAAGATTTTGTTTTAAAGGTAGCACCGCGAGAAATATGGGACGAGACCTATGTTTACGGCAGTTTTAATGTTGTCAAATTCAGGAGAACAGAAACAAACTGTGATGTAATTGAAGAATATGGCACTCAAAAGGTCCTTTCCATGATGATGAAATGTTTTAAAGCATCGCCCGTTCATGCAACGCTTAGCCTTATTCGTCTTACGGATGGTGTATATAGTTTAAATGACGACTATTTATATGGCGTTATTCCCAATGTGGATGCTAATGATGTAGGAATTAAGGAAGGCGGAGTGTCATTTCTTAAAACATTAAATTATTATTATACTGCGATTACAACTACAATTTTTCCGCATTTGTTTACGTTTGTTGGAACAGTTCATTTTGTTTTCATAGCCATGATTCTTGCTAAATTTAAGTTTAATCGATGGAATGATTTGAAAACGATTTTCTATATTCTTCCTGTCTTTGTTTATAATTTCGGTTCGATGTTACTGTTATCTCATTACGGAGATGTTTATCGCTATTTTTACTATACTTTTATGTTGGTGCCAATACTTTTGGCAATTTTATTGATAAATCGTGAAGAAAGGAGTTCAAGTAGTCAAGCACTTGAAAAATAAAAAATGAAAAAAGTAATTGTAATTGGAGCCGGGCCTGCGGGCCTTACAGCAGCATACGAATTATTAAATAAATCAAAGGAATATGAAGTGACGGTTCTGGAGGAAAGTAATACGTTTGGAGGTATTTCTCGTACGGTTAATTACAAAGGAAATCGTATGGATATGGGCGGTCATAGATTTTTTTCTAAAGTGCCGGAAGTAAATGCATGGTGGGAGAAAATGCTTCCAACGCAAGGTGCAATGCCGTTCGATGATGTGGAATTAAACCGTACATCCACGGTTAAGGACGGCGGACCGGATCCGGAAAAAGAAAACAGAGTAATGCTTCGCAGAAATCGCTTATCTCGTATTTACTTTAATCAAAAGTTTTTTGATTATCCTGTTTCGCTAAAATTCGAAACGATTAAAAACATGGGCTTTTTCACAACAATTGTGGTTGGTTTCAGTTATTTAAGAAGTATCTTTTTTAAAAGAAAGGAAAAGTCATTAGAAGATTTTTATATCAATCGTTTTGGAAAAAAATTGTATTCCATGTTTTTCGAAAATTATACGGAAAATTTATGGGGAGTTCATCCAAGAGAAATATCGCCTGAATGGGGAGCTCAAAGGGTGAAAGGATTATCTATTACTGCGGTTTTGAAAGATATGTTTGGTAAGATGTTTCATAAGAAAAACAGAAAAGTAGAAACTTCTTTGATAGAAGAATTTGCTTACCCAAAATTTGGTCCGGGTCAATTGTGGGAAATTACTGCATCCGAAATAGAAAAAATGGGCGGTACCATTATTCAAAATGCCAGGGTTGTCGGTTTGAAGAAACAAAATGAAGTCATCGATAGCGTTACTTATGAAAAAGACGGCAAGAAAATAACTATCTCCGGAGATTATGTGCTTTCTTCCATGCCTGTAAAAGATTTGGTGGAGGGACTTAATCAAGTTCCCCAAAATGTTTTGAAAATTGCAAGCGGCCTTCAATATCGAGATTATATGACGGTTGGTGTTTTGGTTTCCAAACTTGCATTAAAGAATGAAACAAAGATAAAAACCATCGGCAATATTGTGCCGGATAATTGGGTATATGTTCATGATAAAACGGTTAAAATGGGGCGTTTTCAAATTTATAATAACTGGTCTCCGTATATGGTAAAAGAAATTCAAAATCAGGTGTGGATCGGTCTTGAGTATTTTTGCAATGAAGGCGATGGAATGTGGAGTTTAGCCGACGAGGATTTTGCCAAACTCGGTATTTCTGAAATGGTTAAAATCGGAATGATTGCATCGGAAAGTGATGCTCTTGACAGCCATGTGGAGCGCGTTAAAAAGGCATATCCGGCTTATTTTGGAACGTATGATAAAATAGACGAAGTTCGTACCTATTTGGATAAAATACCGAATTTGTTTTGCATTGGCAGAAACGGTCAACATCGATATAATAATATTGATCACAGCATGTGTACGTCATTTGAAGCGGTAAAGAACATCTTGTCGGGCAGTACGAGTAAAGAAAATATTTGGAATGTAAATACGGAAAAAGAATATCACGAAGAAAAGAAGGAAGAGAAGACTGCTTAAATGAAAGAATTTTGGGGATTGTTAAAAAAATTTGATATCAAAGGTATTTTGATAGAGCCTACTCATAATGGTTTTTTGCAGTTTATTCGCTATGCTTTTGTTGGCGGAATTGCTACTATTGTTGATTGGGGCTCTTTGTATTTTCTTACCGAAAAATGCGGTATTATTTATTTTATTTCTGCGATATTTGCTTTTATTTTTGGACTTGTTACTAATTTTGTACTTTGTAAAATTTTGGTCTTTAAAGCTTCTGTTGCCAAAGTAAAGCCTTTTATGGAGTTTATTCATTATGGCATTATCGGGTTGATGGGGCTTGGAATTACTGAAATTATTTTGTGGTTTGGCACCATTTGTTTAGGCGTTCATTATATGCTTTCCAAGATATTTGCTACATTTATTGTTCTTTTTTGGAACTATATCGTCAGAAAAAAAATGTTATATGAAAATTAACGATTAAGTATCGGAAGCAGTCGATGGAATGAAGATGTACCGTTTCACCTGCCTTCTCCGTTGTTTTTTGTTCTAAAGAGAGAGTCTTCTTCATTGCATATACTAAAGTATACAAATAGCGGTTTTATATAAATAAAAAACTTCATAACCTGAATATTCGGTTATGAAGTTTTTATATTATTAAGTTTTAGTTGCTAAAAATTATTTTGCTGCTTGTTCTACGGCAACGGCTACAGCAACAGATGCACCTACCATCGGGTTATTACCCATACCGATAAGTCCCATCATTTCAACATGAGCCGGAACTGAAGATGAACCTGCAAATTGTGCATCACCGTGCATTCTGCCCATAGTATCCGTCATACCGTAAGAAGCAGGACCTGCAGCCATATTATCAGGATGCAATGTTCTTCCTGTTCCGCCGCCTGAAGCTACCGAGAAATATTTTTTACCGTTCTCAATTGCCCATTTTTTGTATGTGCCGGCAACAGGGTGTTGGAATCTTGTCGGGTTTGTGGAATTTCCGGTAATGGAAACATCTACTCCCTCATGTATCATTATTGCTACACCTTCACTAACATCGTCTGCGCCATAACATTTAACTTTTGCTTTATCTCCGTCGGAAAAAGCTTTTTCGCTTACTATATTTAATTTTCCGGTATGATAATCATATTCGGTTTCAACTGCGGTAAAACCGTTAATTCTTGAAATTATGTATGCTGCATCTTTACCTAAACCGTTAAGAATAACTCTTAAAGGTTCTTTTCTAACTTTGTTTGCTGTTCTTGCAATACCGATAGCACCTTCTGCTGCTGCAAAAGATTCGTGACCTGCTAAGAAACAGAAACATTTTGTTTCTTCTCTAAGTAACATTGCTGCCAAATTTCCGTGACCTAAACCTACAGCTCTTTGGTCTGCAACGGAACCGGGAATACAAAATGCTTGAAGACCTATACCTATCAATTCTGCTGCTTTAGATGCTGTTTTTGCACCTTCTTTTATTGCTATTGCAGCACCTAATGTGTATGCCCAAACAGCATTTTCGAATGCTATTTGTTGAACGCCTTTAACTATGGCTTCAACATCAATGCCTTTTGCGTTGCAAATTGCTTTTGCATCTTCCAAGTCTTTTATGCCGTACTTTTTCATACAGGCTTTAATTTTTTCTATTCTTCTTTCATATCCTTCAAATGTAACCATATTTTTACTCCGTTTAATATTTTAGTTTATAAACTTATAATTCTGTAACTTTGCCTTATTATTCGTGTCTCGGATTAATTTTCTTTACTGCTTCGTTAAATCTTCCATAAGTTCCGGTATTTTTTTCCAAAGCTTCTTTAGGATCCATACCTTTTCTTATAGCTTCCATCATTTTACCGATATGAACATATTTATAACCTATAACTTCGGAGTTTTTGTCCAAACCTATTTCCAATACATAACCTTCTGCCATTTCCAAGTATCTAACACCTTTTTCTTTTGTGCTGTACATTGTTCCTACTTGAGATCTTAAACCTTTACCTAAATCTTCAAGACCTGCACCAACAGGAAGTCCGTTTTCTGAAAATGCTGTTTGAGTTCTTCCATAAACTATTTGTAAGAAAAGCTCTCTCATTGCGGTATTGATTGCATCACAAACCAAATCTGAATTTAATGCTTCAAGTAATGTTTTACCGGATAAAACTTCTGCTGCCATTGCTGCGGAATGTGTCATTCCGGAACAACCTAATGTTTCAACAAGAGCTTCTTCGATTATACCGTTTTTTACATTAAGTGTAAGTTTGCAAGCTCCTTGTTGCGGTGCACACCAACCTACACCATGAGTTAAACCGCTTATGTCTTTTATTTCTTTTGCTTTTACCCATTTACCTTCTTCAGGTATTGGAGCTGGACCATGTTTTGCGCCTTTTGTTACAGGGCACATTTTTTTTACTTCTTCTGAACACATACAACTCATTTTGCCACCTCTTGTTTTTTATGCTTTGAGTTTTTATAATTAAAACTAACTAATTTTACTAAAAAGAAATAATGTTTGTAAATATTTCTAATACTGCAAAAGTTAGTTTTATATAAGATTGTTAATGGTTATAACTTATCGGTAATATGTTTTATTTTGGTATATAAATCCTGGTTACAAATCGTGGTTTGGGACCAAGTTTTTTAATAACTTTTGCAGGAACACCCGCAACACATGTATAAGGCTCTACATCTTTTGTAACAACCGCATTTGCTCCTATTTCGGAACAAGTTCCTATTTTTTTATCGCCAATAATTTTTACACCGGGCGCTATATAAACCATATCTTCTATTATCGCAAACTTTTTCGGGTTGTTTGATCCGATAGTCACTCCCTGCGAGATATTAATATTGTTTCCAAAAACCGTATTTGGATTTACAATAATTCCTCCAAAATGCCCGATATAAAAACCGTATCCTATTTTAGTTTTGTATGGAATGTGTATTCCGTATTTATGAGAAAGATGTCTTAATATGAGTCTGGTGAAAAGAAAAAAGATAAACGCAAACTTTTTTTCCGACAAATATTTTGTTATTCTTAAAAAAAACATATATTGAAAGCCTTCTATTACAAAAAAGCAGTATAAAAATTTCTTAAAAGAAACTTTTCCCGTATATCTAAATAAATCGCTTGCTATTAATTCTCTTAACTTCATAATTTTAAAAATCTCCGTTTTGAGTGCGGTTATAGATTAACAAGAGCAAAATTTTCAAATAATTTCTTGCAATTGTTTTTATCATTTTATTAAAAATCATTGTGTTTTACAATATAATTTAAAAATTAATATTTATATATTTTAACGAAAATAGTAAAATAATCGGTATAAAATTTTCGGAGCAAAAATTGTGGAACTGAAAAAAGGAATTTATAAACATTTTAAAGGTGATTATTATTTTGTTGAAGATGTTGCAATTCACAGCGAAACAGGCGAAAAGTATGTGGTTTACAGGGCACTGTACGGAGACACAGGTTTATACATAAGACCTTATTCTATGTTTATTTCCGAAGTTGATAAAGTAAAATACCCTGATGCTACACAAAAATACAGATTTGAATATCAGGAAATTAAAAGTAAGAAAAAAATATAAAATTTTTATTTGGAGAATTTATATGAAAAAGATTCTGTTTTTATTATTGGCAATATTTGTATTATTCAGTTGTTCAAACAATGCGGTTGAAGAAAAACCTAAACTTGTAGGTATGGCAAACCCTTGGACGGATTGCGGAACGGATTTTGATCAAGCAGCACAAATTGCAGGTTTTACTTTTCCGTTAAAACTTTCAAATTTCGATATCAGAGCAATGAAGCATATGATAGAAATAAATTTTCTGTTAGATGAGGCAAGAACAGTTTGTGTTAGAAAAACAGATACGGAAGAACTTGCAAATAATGGTGACATCAGCGGAGTTTATACAGAATATCCGATAAACGAAGAAATAATGTTAAAAAATGCCGTTCCTTTACAAGTTAGATGTTCGGAAGATAAAATATATGTTATGAATATGTCTGCCTCGAGCGGATATTATTCGGCTTACTGTGAATACGGTATGAGTTTCGAAGAAGTTGAAGAAATATACGATACTATTGCCGAAGCAGAAACTTCCGAACTTTATTCGAATGATTAAATATTGTTCCGCAAAACATTTTAATTAACGACTGTATTTTGCAAAAAGTTAACATTTATTTGTAAGACTTGTTTTTTTTATTATTAACGAGTTTCTGTAATATAAACATATATCAATTAAAACCAAACAGAAATTGAAAAGATATAAGTAAAAAACTCCGTCCATATTATAAAAATATTTGTGTAACAAACCTGCAACATAACCGAGTTCTACCACATACATAAACAAAAGGCTTTTTCCTGCAATTTGTTTTGATGTATAACTTTTATAAATCGAAAAAGGCCATGCACTTGCAAAACATAATAACATTACAATTTCAAATATGCTCATTTTTTCCCTTCTGTTATTCTATCCTTTTAATTGTCCTGCCAAGTAACCTGTAGAAAATGCCGCCTGCAAATTAAATCCGCCGGTAGGTCCGTCTACATCTAAAATTTCTCCGCAAAAATAAAGGTTTTCTATTAATTTAGATTTCATTGTGTTTTGTTCTATTTCTTTTAAAGATATTCCGCCTTTTGTAATTATGGCTTCATCTATAGGTCTTGTAGAAACAATTTTAAATCTCATATTTCTTAAACCGTCAAAAATTTTCTTTCTTTTTTCTTTGTTTATTGCCGAACAAATTTCAGTATGTTTTATATTATTTTTTTTCATAAACGGTTCTATTATTTGTATGGGCAAAAGAGTTTTCAACATATTTCTTACAGGCATACTGCCGAAACTGTTTAACTCTCTTATAATTCTGTCGTCTAATTGTTTGTCGTCAAGAGCAGGTTTTAAGTTTATGGAAATTTCAACAGACTTTTTTTCTTCAAGTAACGAAAATATTTTTGAGCTTACGGTAAGAATTAAAGGGCCGGTTAACCCAAAAATTGTAAATTCTATTTCCCCGAACAGTTTGGTTGCGATTTTATTATCTTCTAAAACCGATATTTCAATGTTTTTAAGTTTCAGTTTGTTTAATTGTTTTAAATATTCGTCGGATGATACAAGAGGAACAAGTGCCGGTTGAGGTTTTATTATTGTGTGCCCCAAACTTTTTGCTAATTTGTAACCGTCTCCGGTTGAGCCGGTAAGAGGATAAGATTTTCCTCCGGTCGCCAAAATGAATTTTTCCGCAGAATATGTGTTGCCGTTTTTTAAAACAATACTTTTAATTTTTTTATTTTCACAAACAAAATTTACAACTTCACTGTTTGTAATAATTTTTACATTATTGTTTTTGGCGAACTTTATCAAAGCGTTTACTATATCGTGAGCATCATTACTTTCGGGAAAATATCTTCCGCCTCGTTCCAGTTTACACGAAACTCCCAATTCTTCAAAAAAATTTATTGTGTCCGCATTAAAAAAATTACTAAATGAGCTGTACAAAAATTTTCCGTTATTACCGAACTTTTCTATAAATTCATGTATATCGGCACTATTTGTAACATTACATCTGCCTTTGCCGGTAATGGAAAGTTTTATTGCGGGACGGGTCTTTTTTTCAATTAATAAAACCGATTTTCCCTGTTGCGCGGCAATACCCGCAGCAATAAGCCCGGAAGCTCCTGCACCTATTACTATAACATCTACACTATTCATGATATTTTGATTTTAAATCTTTTAACAGATTATCTATTTTTGAGTAAAGTGAATTTATATCGTTTGTATCGTTAACAAAAACAAGATCTGCCATTTTACAACATAATGCAACTTGTTGGCCTGAACCGGAAGATTGAGACTCTTTTTGTTCAAGCTCAATAAATTTTTCCAATGTTGTCGGATCGCCCGGTCTTTTTCTTTGTTGCATTCTGTCAAATCTTATTTTTTGAGGAGCATCTACATTTATTAAAACGAAATTTTTTATTGTTTTAAATGTTTTTACTTCTTCGCTGTGCCTTATGGAAGTAATGCAATAATCTTTACCGTCTTCAAATTTTTTCATAACGGATTTTGCTAAAACTCCGTTACCGTTATCCTGCCTTAATTGAGTTCCGAATTTTATTAAATTTTCTCTTGTCGGTTCTATGCCTTGCTCTTTCATTAACAATCTTATTTCATCCGATAACGAAAAATGCTTAAAACCGTTATTTTTTACTATATAATCAGCAACCGTATCTTTACCTGAACAATATGAACCTGTTAAACCTATAATCATTGTTTTTCTACCTGTTTTCCGAATTTTATACTAAACGATAATCTGTGAGTCATTCCTATATCGCCGTAAGGAACAAAAGCATAATCAAACATATAATCCAAATATGTTAATCCGAACCCGAGATTTATCCAGTTAAATCCCGGAACATCCTTGTTTCTTCCTTCATAACCCGCTCTTAAAGCAAACATAATATCGTTCGTTATTGCTATATTGTATTCAGTTCCGAAATTTACATAAATTTCGTTATCTTTCGGGAAATTCAAATCTAAAGAAACCAACCAAACGTCAAGAATATAATGAGAAGCTCCTATTTTAAACAATACAGGTAACGATTCGCTTTCTTTATCAAATTTCATTTCAGTACCGAGATTTGTAATTGTGGCACCGATAGCGGTTTTGTTATCTGAAAAATTGTAAACCGCACCCAAGTCTAAAGCCAGTGCATAAGCAGATGTTTCTATTTTTGAATAAACATATTTTAAATTTAATCCAAAACTGAATTGTTCATAAGTGTTTGCATAAGATAAATATAAAGCCATGTCCAACGGAGAAAAAGAACCGTCCGGAGTGTTGGTGTTATCAACTTTATCTATACTTCCGTAAGAAACATATTGTAATCCCAATCCGAAATTACCATATTCTTTTGTCGGTAACACGAAAGCTAACCATTCATAATTTACATCTTCAAACCATATCGCATGAGAAAAAGAAAGTTCTTTTTTGTCCATATAACTCAAGTTTGCGGGATTCCAATAAATAGCATCCGATCTGTTGAATACAGATGTAACGGCATTTCCCATACCTGCACTTTGTGCACCTATACCAAGCTTCAAAAATTGTGCGGTTGTTGAACCGATATCATCTTTTGAAAGAAATGCCTGTGCGGTTGAATACGAAAACAAAACAAATAAAAAAGTAATAAACAAACTTTTAATATATCGCATATTAGAAATATTTTAACATATTTTTTTAATATACAAAAGAAGAAATTTTTTTGTATAATTAGCTTATGAATAAATTTCAATTACTAAAAGAAGATGTAAAAACTGTTTTTCAAAAAGATCCTGCTGCCCGTTCATGGCTTGAAGTAGTGATATGTTATCCGGGTCTTCATGCTATATGGAGTCACAGGGTTGCACACTATTTATGGAAACATAAACTTCGTTTCCTGGCAAGGTTGTTGTCACACATAACACGATTTTTTACCGGTATAGAGATTCATCCGGGTGCAACCATAGGCAGAAGATTTTTTATAGATCACGGTATGGGAATAGTTATAGGTGAAACAACTGAAATAGGTAATGATGTTTTACTGTATAAAGGTGTCGTTTTGGGCGGAACATCTTTGGAGAAAAAGAAAAGACATCCCACTTTGGGAAACAATATTATTGTAGGTTCAAATGCCATTATTATGGGTGCGATAACCATAGGGGACAATGCGAGAATAGGAGCAGCCTCTGTTGTAACTCATAATGTTCCCGCAAATACTACAGCCGTGGGTATTCCTGCAAGAGTTTCGGTCGGGGCAACAAAAAATGATATTGATTGCCTTGAACATTCCAAACTTCCCGATCCGGTAGCAGATGCAATGAAATATGTTCTTGCGGAACAAAGAAAACTGGAAGAAAGAATTTCCAAACTTGAAAAAAAATAAATATTTTACGCTATATTTTTTCCGCCAATATTTTGTATTGCTCTAAAGTAAGTTTATCGGGACGGAGCATTACATCTATGTTATTTTCCGTTAAAATTTTTGCGGTTTGAATTTTGTCTTGTTTTAAAAATGTCGATAAACAATTTAACATTGTTTTTCTTCTCATTGTAAAACAATGTTTTATTAACGGAAAAAGTTTTATGTTCGGCTCCTGCGGAAATTTGTTATAAAATTTTGCGACAGCCGACATTACTTGCGGTTTCGGATTAAAACATCCGGGCGGAACATCAAATAAAAATTCCGCATCGGCATAATATTGTCTAAACAAAGATATATATCCGTAATCTTTTGTTCCTTCGCAACTTATAAGTCGGGTAATAACATCTTTTTGCAACATTATTACTCCGGAAACAAAATTGCTGTTCGGTAAAAACTTTTGTACTATTGCCGTTCCTACGTTGTAAGGTAAATTTGCAACTATTTTAAATTTTGTGTCCGGTAAATCAAACTTTAAAAAATCTCTGTTTATTACAGTGATGTTTTTGTTGTCTTTATATTTGAGCTGTAATGCTTGTGCCAAATTAGAATCGATATCTACCGCAATTAAGTTGTCGGTATAATCTTTTAAAATGTCGGTAAGAGCGGCTTTCCCCGGACCGATTTCTATAACAGTATCTGTTTTTTGTATATCGGCAGCTTCAACTATTCGGTGTGCAATGTTTTTATCCGTAAGAAAGTTTTGTCCGTGAGGTTGTCTCATAATGTTTTCCTGATATAAATTTTTATTTATTTTATTAAAATACCGTTTCTTTTACAACATTAATATAAAATAAACAATTTAAAATATATGTCCAATTTGATAGAATAAACAGGAAGAAATTATTTTACAAATTAAGGAAACGGATATGCCGTCGTTAAAACATAAAATAATTAAAGTTAAAGCAGAAAAAATAGTTTTTCCCGGTAATGTATTATGCAGATGTGAAGACGGGATTGCTCTTTTTACGGAAGGCCTTTTACCGGGAGAAGAAGCGGAAGTTTTTGTTACAAGAGATAAAAAATCTTACAGAGAGGCCAAACTTGAAAAAATATTAACACCATCGCCGTTAAGGATTGAACCGAAATGTCCTGCGTTCGGTAAATGCGGCGGTTGTTCGTTTGAGCATACGGAATATAAAAATCAAATACAGTTTAAGACGGATTGTGTTAAAGAACTTTTAAACTTTTTAGATGTAGAAATACCGCAAGCAAAACAAAGTCCCGTACAATGGAACTACAGGAACAAGATGGAGTTCAGTTTTTATAACGATTCTCTTGCCAATCTTTCATTAGGCCTGCATTGTAAGGGAAGTTTTTATAAATATTCCGAAGTTCCGCCATGCTATATTTCTCATGAAGATATTATAAAAGCATGCGAAACAGTAAAAGAGTTTGCAATAAATACAGGTTTAAAAGCATACAACAACAAATCTCATGAAGGTTTTTTCAGACATCTTGTTCTAAGAAAAGGTGTTAATACCGGCGATTTGCTTGTAAATATCGTTACCAACAAACAAGAAGATATAAACAAAAATTTTTTTGATGGTGTAGTAAAACAGTTATCATCTTTTTGTTCAAGTATATATTGGACACAAAACTCGAAATTTTCCGATGCGGTTAATGCAGAAAGTATAACATTGTTATGCGGCAACGAAAACATTACGGAAACTTTAAATGTAGCCGGACAAAAATTTAATTTTTCTGTTGCACCGTTTTCGTTTTTTCAAACCAACACAAAAGCAACCGAAGTTTTGTACAACACAGTAATAGAACTTTTACAGCCCGACAAACAAGATACATTACTTGATATGTATTGCGGAACGGGCGCTATAGGAATATGTTTATCCCCGCATGTAAAGTCCGTTGTCGGCGTCGAACAAGTGGAAGAATCTATTGAAAGCGCCAGGCATAATGCTCAAATAAATAATATAAATAACATGGAATTTTTTGCACAACCTGCACAAGATTGGGTAAAACAAAACGATAAAAAGTTTGATTGTGTTATTATAGATCCGCCGAGAGCAGGCCTTTTTGAAAATGTTATAGAACATCTTTTATTTTTAAATCCTAAAAAGATAGTTTATGTTTCGTGTAATCCGTCAACTTTGGCAAGAGATTTAAAACTTATTACAAAAGATGAAAAATATAAAGTTATAAAAGTTTGTCCGGTGGATATGTTCCCGCAAACTTATCATATTGAAACGGTAGTTTTGTTAGAGAGGAATATAAATGATTAATTACGGATTAAAAGATAAAGTAGCTATAATCACCGGAGCAAATAACCCGCAGGGAATAGGAGCAACAACGGCTCTTGCTTTTGCAAAAGAAGCTGCAAAGGTTGTTTTGGTATATAAGAAAATATTCAGGCATTTTGATAAAAATAAAACCGACAAAAACGGGGCAGACAGATATTTCAAAGCCAATGCGGAAAATGCTGATATTGTAGAAAACAAACTCAAAGAAATAAATGCCGATTATATTGTTTTGGAAAAAGACATCTCCAACGAAAATGATGTAAAAGAAATTTATTCAACAATTATAAAGAAATACGGAAAGGTTGATATTTTAGTTAATAATGCGGCAGACGGTGATATGGACGGCTTTGATACAATAGAAAAAATTACACAAAAAGTTATTGACGATACATTTGCGGTTAATGTCCGTGGAAGCATTTTGATGACAAGAGAATTTGTTAAACATCATGGTGATTACGGAAGAATTATAAATATTTCTACAGACTCATCACAAATTTTTGCAGGTCAAATTACTTATGGAGCAAGTAAAGCAACTTTGGAAGCACTTACCAGAAGTATTGCTCTTGAAGTAGCAAAATATGGAATTACGGTAAACTGTGTTGCTCCGGGACCGACACAAACAGGATGGATTGATACCGAGTTGGAAAAATCGGTTATTCCGATAATTCCTATGGGAAAGTTAATTCAACCGGAAGATATTGCCGAAACTATTTTATTTTTAGCAAGCAAGCAGGCAAAAATGGTTACCGGGCAAGTAATAAAAGTTTCTGGCGGCCATGCACTTTAAACATTATATATAGGAGCAACTAATGAAAAATCTTATTGCATATTGCGGGTTGGATTGCGAAAAATGCGAGGCAAGGTTGGCAACAATAAATAACGATAATGAGTTAAGGAAAAAAGTTGCAACTGAATGGAGCAAACTAAACAATATTACTATCACTCCGGAAATGATTAACTGTGAAGGGTGCAGAACAGACGGAAAGAAAACAGTATTTTGCGATAAACTTTGCCAAATAAGACAATGTGCCATGAACAAAAAATATGAAACCTGTGGTGATTGTGCCGAAATGAAAACTTGCAAAAAAGTTGCAATGGTTATCTCAAACAATGCGGAAGCTTTAAAAAATTTGAAAAAATAACAATGGCATCAAGTAAACAATATTTGGATTTTATTTTGGAACAACTTTCAAGTTTAAAAAATATTACCTATCGTGCAATGATGGGTGAATATATAATTTATTATCAAGGTAAAATTGTCGGCGGGATTTATGATGACAGGTTCCTTGTAAAACCGACAAAGTCGGCCGTGGCTATGATGCCAAATGCAACTATGGAACTGCCGTATAAAGGTGCAAAAGAAATGTTGCTTGTTGATGAAGTGGATAATAGAGAGTTTCTGAAAGAATTGTTGGAAGTAATGTACGATGAATTACCTGCACCAAAGAGGAAAAAATGAACAACATAATAATTCGTTTAGAAAAAAAAGAAGAGTATAGAGAAGTAGAAAATCTTGTCAGAGAAAGTTTTTGGAATGTATATCGTCCGGGCTGTTTTGAGCACTATGTTCTTAACCAATTAAGAAATGATAAAGATTTTGTTTCCGATCTTGATTTTGTTATGGAAAAGGACGGCAGGATAATAGGACAAAATATGTTTATGAAAGCCGTTATTAAAGCAGATGACGGTAAAGATATTCCCATTATGACTATGGGACCTATTTGTATCGCTAATGAGTTACAAAGAAAAGGTTATGGAAAAAAGTTGCTTGATTATTCCATAGATAAAGCAAAAGAACTTGGTTGCGGTGCACTTTGCTTTGAAGGCAACATAGATTTTTACGGTAAAAGCGGATTTACTTTTGCAAGTAAATTTGGAATCAGATATCACGATTTGCCCGAAGGTGCTGACGATTCTTTCTTTTTATGTAAAGAGTTAATTCCGGGCTATCTTAAAGGTATTGCCGGTGAATATACACCGCCGAAAGGATATTTTGTTAATGAAAAAGAAGTTGACGAGTTCGATAAACAGTTTCCGCCTAAACAAAAATTAAAACTTCCGGGACAAATTTTTTAAGGGTATTTATGAAAACTCAAGAAGAAAGATTAAATTATTTAATAGAAAAGTTTAAAGAAGAATCTGTGGAATATAAAAATTTAGAAATGCCTGCAGATATTGAAGATAAAAAAGTGTTGTTAAGATCTTTAATGAATGTAAGACCGCCTAAAGAAACTTCTGACGAGATATTAAAAGTTCAAGACGAGTATCTTACGGAACGAAATAAAGAAAAAGGTATTGTTTATTTGAAAGATATTAAAACGATAAAAGAAACTATTAACAGTAAACATCCGTACTCGCAAAAGATTTCTGTTTGGCAGGGAGATATAACAAGACTTTCTTGTGATGCAATAGTAAATGCCGCGAATTCGCAAATGCTCGGTTGTTTTGTTCCGATGCACACCTGTATAGATAATTGTATTCATACTTTTGCAGGTGTTCAATTAAGAAACGAATGTAACAAAATAATGAACGAATTCAGGGAAAAATACGGTGATGATTATGAACAGCCGACAGCTGTTCCGATAATTACCGACGGATATAATCTTCCCGCAAAGAAAGTTATACATGTTGCAGGACCTATAGTTACAGGAACATTAACTCAAACAAATATAAAAGATTTACAAAATTGCTATAAAAATATTTTAGATATGTGCTTGGAAAATAATTTAAAATCTGTAGCGTTTTGTTGTATTTCCACTGGAGTATTTAGCTTTCCAAACAAAAAAGCTGCAGAGGTTGCCGTCGAAACCGTTACAAATTGGTTAAAACAAAATGAAACTAAAACAGACAGAGTAGTATTTAACGTTTTTAAACAAGAGGATAAATTTTGTTATGAAAAATTCTTACAAAAATAAAACAAATAATGGTTATCTGTATTCGGTGCAGAAAGGTATTGAGTCGGATTTTTTCGGGCAGGTATCTTCTTTGGGAAAAGATTTACCAAGGAAAGAAAAAATAAAATTTTTAAAAGAAGAACTTTCTTCGGCGGACGCTATTTTAATAGGAGCAGGTGCAGGCCTTTCAACTTCTGCTGGGTTCACATATACAGGCGAAAGATTTACAAACTATTTTTTTGATTTTGCACAAAAGTATGGAATTACGGATATATATTCCGGCGGGTTCCATCATTTTAAAGATAAAGAAACTTTTTGGGCTTGGTGGGCAAGACACATTTATTATAACAGATATATAGATTCTCCAAAACCTGTACATAAAAAGCTTCTTGAACTGGTAAAAGATAAAAATTATTTTGTTATAACCACAAATGTAGATCACTTATTTCAAAAAGCCGGTTTCGATAAAACAAAACTTTTTTATACTCAGGGTGATTACGGTTTGTTTCAAAGTATTAACCCGGAAAACAAAAAAACTTACGATAATGAAAAAATTGTTATGGAAATGATGGCCGCACAAGGTTTTGTTAAAGATGATAACGGAGTATATCAGGTTCCGCAGGATAAAAATATTTCAATGCGAATACCTTCGGAACTTATACCGAAATGTCCCGATGATAACAGCGATGTTATTATGAATTTAAGAATTGATGATACTTTTGTTGAAGATGAAGGTTGGCGAAAAGCATCAACAAATTATTATAACTTTCTAACAAAAAACCAAAACAGTCATATTTTATATTTGGAGCTTGGTGTCGGAATGTTTACTCCGGTTATAATAAAAATGCCGTTTTGGCAAATGACATACGAAAATGAAAAAGCAAGATATATTTATATAAATTTAAAAGATTTGTTTTCTCCCGAAGCAATAAAAGACAGGACAGTTTATATTAACGGAGATGTGGGAGAAGTGTTGAATGAACTTCTTTAATGTACAATGTATAATGTAGAACGTATAATAAACTACAAACACACAATATATTTAAACTATGAAATTCTGAGTATAAATAAACTCTAAACTAAAAATTGTGAAACAATTTTAAGGAGTAAAGGTATGAACGAAATAATTAAAGCAATGAAAGAAAGAAGAAGTATAAGAAAGTTTAAACCTGATATGGTTTCAAAAAAAGATATAGATGAAATAATAGATGCCGGACTTTATGCCGCAAACGGTATGGGAAAACAAGCCGTTGTTACGGTTGCCGTTACAAATAAAGAGTTGCGGGATAAAATTGCTAAAGATAATTGTAAAATCGGCGGGTGGGATGAAAGTTTTGATCCGTTTTACGGAGCACCCGTAATATTAATAGTTCTTGCCGAAAAAGATTGGAGAAACAGAGTTTATGACGGTAGTCTTGTTATAGGTAACATGATGCTTGCAGCGCATTCGTTAGGGTTGGGAAGTATTTGGATACACAGAGCAAAAGAAGAATTTGAAACCGAAGAATATAAAAAGTTATTAAAAGATATCGGTGTTGAAGGCGAGTGGGAAGGAATAGGACATTGTGCAATAGGTTATATTGAAGGAGATATTCCAAAACCCGCACCAAGAAAAGAAAACAGAGTTTATTTTGTAAAATAAAAAATACAGAAAACCGCACTGCAATTAATAGTTTAGAAAATCTAATATATATAAATAAAAAAGGCAGACAGTAAACAAGTTGCTGTCCGCCTTTTTATTATTTAAACTACAAATTATAAATTAAATTTATAACCTACATTAATTCTGAATGCCGTGTATGTAAAATCATAGCTGTGTCCGTCGATTTTTCTGGTTGCATAGTTACAACCGTATATAAGTTCAAGTATTATATTATTAAATTCTCCGCCAATACCTAAACCCCAATACAAACTTCCGTCTATTTCATAATCATTATAATTTCCGCTTGTGCTCCATCCCGGAATACTTAAACCTACATGAAATAAAGGATATACAAAGCAACCTGACTGGTTTATATCAAATTTGTATTTTGCTGCCGCATAAAGATTTGTAAAACCGATTTTTTCATCAAAACGATCATCATATTTAGTATTTTGTCCCCAAACAAGACCTGCACCTAAAAAGAAATTATTTTGCATATCAAAAAATAATTCCGCACCTGCTTGTATTCCGGAATCGTTTGAAAAAGAATGCCCGTCAGCTGTTACTTCAGGTGAAAACAAATACCCTATTTTAGGAACTAATTCCAATCCGTCTGCTAAAGCCGGTGTTACCAATGCTGCTGCCAAAAACAATACTGCAATTAATTTTTTCATTTTATTCTCCTTTTTTATTTATTACTGTATATATTATACTCATTATAAAAATTTTTCAAGTTCACCAAAAAATTCTGTTGCTTTATTTTGAAAATAATAATCGGTTATTTGGCTTGTAAAAGCGGATTCCAATGTGTTAATTTCAATAATTTTTGCACCGTACTTTTGTGAAGTAAAAGGTAAATAGCAGGCAGGCATTACTTGTCCCGCTGTTCCTACGATAATAACCAAATCGGCTTTTATTGCCATATTTGTTGCTTTATCGTAATTGTTTTTGTTTATACCTTCACCGTAAAAAACAAAATCCGGTTTAAGTATTCCGTTACATGAAGGACATCTCGGTATATCTTGAGAAATATCGATTTCGGAAGTTTTATATCTTAAATTGCAGTCAATACAAGCTAAAGTATTTATTGTTCCGTGAAATTCTACAACATTTGTTGATCCTGCTGCTTGATGAAGGCCGTCTATATTTTGAGTAATAATACCTTTTACAATACCTTGCTTTTCCAAATTTGCCAAAACTTGGTGAGCTTTGTTAGGTTGAGCTGTTCCCATAGAATTAAAAAATATTTTTCTCATTTCTTCCCACGATCTTTTCGGGTTTGAGTAAAAAAAACTTAATTCTATGAATTTTGGGTCATATTTGTTCCATAAACCGCCCGCGCCGGTAAAAGGCGGTATACCGCTTTCAACAGATATTCCTGCACCGGTAAACCCTATGGCATATTTAGATTTTTTTATTAAATCGGCAACAATCTCAATGTTATTCATAGAATATTACCCCTCTCTTATTTTTGTTTTTCTTCCGCCCACGACTTTCTGCCGTATATCGGTTCAACATTTTTAAAAGAAGTTCCGTCAATGTTTTCTGCCATAAGTGCCAATGTTGATGCTTTCGGGAAATGTAAGTTGGATTGTAAACTTACGGAATTTTTGCCAAGCTCTTTTGATAACAACTTATTATATGCAAAAACGGCATTACCTATTATTACTGTCTCATTTTTATATTTTTTTAATTTCTTTACAAATTTTTCTATAGGTACAATAACAATATTTTTCCCGTCTTTAATATACACTTCATTTCTTAAAGCGTCTATTGCGGGAACAATTTTTACATTCTTTATATTCAACTGATTTTTTAATATTTCAAGAGTATCCACCGAAACTACAGGCCTGTTTAATGTTTGTGCCAAAGTTTTTATTACAGACATAGCAACTCTTATTCCGGTAAAACTTCCCGGACCGCACGAAACAGCAAATTTGTCTATATCTTTTAGTTCCCATTTTGCATCTTTAATTATTTTTTCGGTTAATGGAACCAGAACATCGGAATGAATTTTTCCCGCATTATAAAAATATTCCGTTAAAACATTTGAATTTTCGCTTATTGCTATACTCAGCGAAGAACCTGAAGATTCAATTGCCAAAATTTTCATAAAAATCTCTCTATTTTAATTTTTCTGCCGTTATCCGTATAATCTATATTTATTTCCCATCTTTGTTTTATGTTGTAATGTTTTAATCTGTCGCACCATTCCACCAAAGAAATACCGTCACCGAACAGATATTCGTCTATACCTAAATCCAAAGTGTTGTTTTCGTCAAGTCTGTACAAATCCAAATGATATACCGGACAAACTTTTGTTTCAAATTCGCTTACGAGCATAAAACTTGCACTTCTAACAAACTTTTTTATTCCAAAAAAGGATAATATACCTTGAATAAAAGTTGTTTTTCCGGCACCTAAATTTCCGTTAAAAAAAACGATATCTTTCGGTTTTAATATTTTCGCAAAACTTTTACCTAATTCCCTTGTTTCGGTATCGGTTTTTGTGTAAAAAATTTTATTTTTAAAAGTGGTTATATCCGTTATATTTGACTTTTTTTGTTTTGCCATTTTCTAAATATGTTACCTTGTTACTGTTATTTATGTATCCTATGCAAGTTGCACTCGGTAAAAGTTTTTTAAGTTTCTTTTCATGTCTTTTATCTATTGTAAAAACAAGTTCAAACTCTTCACCGCCAAACAAAGCATGGTTATACAAATTGTTATGATTGCCGTTAGTATATTTTATTAAATTTTTAGATAAAGGTATATTTTCCGTATTTATAACGGCCCCCTTATTTTGTGTTAACAGTTCTACAGACTTAAAAAGCCCGTCGGAACAGTCCGTCATGGAAGTAATTTTTATATTTTTGGATATTAAGTTTGCTTCTTTTAATCTTGCCTGCGGTACCAAATGTTTTTTTATAAGATTTTTTTCAAAAGAGGTTAAATTCTTTTTCCCGGCCAATAATATTTCAAGACCTGCGGAACTGTCACCGAAAGTTCCGGTAACATATATCAAATCCCCGCTTTTTGATCCGGTTCTTGATACCGGTTTTTCGTAACAAATTCCTATTAAGGTTACAGATATTGTAATATCTTTTGAGCGAACGGTGTCACCGCCGGAAAGATGTATTTCGTACTTGTTACAAGTGTTTTTTATTGAATTAAACAGTTTTTTTATGAATTCTACGGATGTGCTTTCTGGTATTCCCAAAGAAACAAAAGCATATAAAGGTTTAGAGTTGCCCATAGAAGCGATATCGCTTACATTTACTTCTATTGCTTTTTGTCCTATCTGTTCAGGTGTGGCCCAATTTCTTTTGAAGTGGATATTTTCAATAAGAATATCCGTTGTTACTATATATTTTTGTTTAGTATAAGGGCTGAAAGCAAAACAATCGTCACCTATATCCAAGCAAATATTATGGAACTTTTTTGGCTCAGTATTGTTTTTTTTAATAAATTCTATTAAACCGAATTCACCTAAATCCGTTATTGTTTTAGTTTTCATAAGACTAATTATACTATATTTAATCCGTTTGAAAAACATATAATAATTTTGTAGAATTGTAGGTCTAATATAATGCAGGTGTTTTATGAATAAAATTTATGGTGTTATACTTGGGGCCGGTGAAGGCACAAGAATGAAATCTTGTTTGCCTAAAGTTTTGCATAAAGTTGCAGGCAAAGAACTTATTTCTTGTGTGATAGATTGCCTGAACAGTGCAGTAAAGATGCAAAAACTTGTAGTTGTTGTAGGCAGCGGTTCCGATTTGGTTATTAAACATTTGGAAAAATATAAAGCAGACCATGTTTTTCAAAAAGAAAGACTCGGTTCTGCACATGCTCTTTTGCAGGCTAAAAATAAATTTAAAAATATTGACGGGCAACTGATTGTGATGTGCGGAGATACTCCTCTTGTTCAATCAAAAACAATTAAAGATTTGTTGAAATTCCATAATAAGAATAAAAATCATGCGACCGTATTGTCCGGTATGGTGGAAAATCCGTTCGGATACGGAAGAATTGTAAGAGATGCAAAAGGTGCGGTTAAGTGCATTGTTGAAGAAAAGTCCGCAACCGAAGAAGAAAAAAGAATAAAAGAAATTAACAGCGGTATATATTGTTTTGATTTGAAAGTTCTTTGGAAGGCGCTAAATAAGGTAGATAACAAAAACAATAAAAAAGAATATTATCTTACCGATGTAATTGAAATATTAAATAAAGACGGTTATAAAACCGATGCCGTAGCATTAACGACGGAAGAAGAGATTTTAGGTGTTAACGACAGAAAACAACTTGCCGTTGCCGAACAAATTTTAAGAGAGAGAAAAAATAACGAGCTTATGGCAAACGGCGTGACGATAGTTGATCCTAAAACGACATATATAGACAGTGATGTTGTTATCGGACAAGATACAATAATAAAACCCAACACAATTATTGAAGGGAAAACCAAAATAGGAAAAAATTGTATTGTAGGTCCGGATACCACAATAATGGATTCGCAAATAGAAGAATCTGTTTTTATAACTTATTCTTATATTGAAGAATCCGAAATTGAAAAAGGTGTAAAAATAGGCCCTTTCGCTCATATAAGACCGAAATCAGTATTGAAACAAAACGTTAAAGTTGGAAATTTCAGTGAAGTAAAAAAATCGGTTGTAGGACAAGGTTCAAAAGTTAATCATTTGTCTTACATAGGTGATGCAATAGTAGGTAAAGATGTAAATATAGGTGCGGGAACAATTACCTGCAATTATGACGGTAAAAACAAATTTCAAACGGTTATACAAGATGATGTTTTTGTAGGCTCAAATGTAAATCTTGTTGCACCGGTAAATATAGGTAAAAAAGTTCTTATAGCTGCCGGATCAACTATAACCGATGATGTTTTGCCAAATAAACTTACTATAGCAAGGGCAAGACAGATAGTAAAAGTAAGAAAAAAATAAGAGGCTAAAATGAAACTAAAACTTATCGCAGGGAATGCAAATCCAAAGTTGGCACAAGAAATTGCACAAAAAATGGGGATGGAGTTAAGCCCTGCAACAATAGGAAGATTTAGTGACGGAGAAATACAGGTAAAAATAGCAAACAGTGTCAGAGGAGCTGATTGTTATATTATTCAACCCACATGTGCACCGGTAAACGAAAACATTATGGAGTTGTTGGTTATAGCAGATGCTTTAAAAAGAGCTTCCGCAAGAAGAATAACAGCGGTTATTCCTTATTATGGTTATGCAAGACAAGACAGAAAAGCAGAACCCAGAGTTCCCATAACATCTAAACTTGTAGCAAATCTTATAACGGCTTCCGGTATAGACAGAATTTTGACCGTGGACTTACATGCAAGACAAATTCAGGGATTTTTTGATATTCCGGTTGATCACTTGTATGCAAGACCGGTATTGTTTCAATATTTCAAAGATTTGAATTTGGATAATCCTATAGTTGTTTCGCCTGATGCGGGCGGTGTTGAAAGAGCAAGAGCTTTTGCAAAATTGTTAAATGCTGATTTGGCTATTGTAGATAAAAGAAGACCAAGACCCAACGAAGCAGCCATAATGAATATTATAGGTGATGTTAAAGGCAGAAATGCAATTATTCTCGATGATATGATTGATACCGGCGGTACATTAACCAAAGTTGCGGATGCAATAAAAAATGCAGGAGCACTTACCGTTTATGCTGCAGCATCACACGGTGTTTTATCGGGTGAAGCTATAGATAAAATACAGAAATCTTCTTTAAAAGAAGTTGTAATAACAAATTCTATTACACATGATACGGCATTGCCGAAGATAAAAGTGTTGTCGATAGCATCTTTGCTTGCCGAGGCAATAACAAAAATATATAACGATGAGTCTTTGAACACACTTTTCGTTTAAAAATAATTCAGCAGAAATATAAATGGAGGAAGTTATGAAGCAGGTAGTATTAGAAGCAGAAATGAGAGATGTAACAAAAAACTTGAATGTTCTTAGAAGTTCAGGAAAAGTTCCGGCAGTATTTTATGGAAAAAAGGAACAACCTATAGCAATAAGTGTTGATGCAAAGAAATTTATGTCTATAGTAGAAAAAGAAGGAGCAAATGTTATTATTGAATTGAAATTTAAAGATTCTTCAAAACCGGCTATTGTTAAAGAATTGCAAAGACATATTCTTACACAAGCTCCTAACCATATAGATTTTCAATCTATTTCATTAACCGAAAAAATTGAAATTCTTGTTCCTATTCACGTTGAAGGTGTTGCAGACGGTGTTAAAAATGCAGGCGGTACATTGGAACATGTTATGAGAGAAATAAAAGTTCAATGTTTACCTACGGATATGCCTTCAAAAATTTCCGTTGACGTTTCAGCACTTAAAGTCGGAGACGATATTACCGTTGAACAATTACCTAAAATCGACGGTGTTGAATATGTTCATCATGACAAAAATGCAGTAGTTGTTACTGTTATAGGTCAATCTGCAGAAGAAGAAAAACCTGCAGAAACGGCAGAAGCTCAAGCTCCTGAAGTTATAAGCAAAGGTAAGAAAGAAGAAGAAGGTGCTGCAGCAGCTGCAGAAGGTGCAAAGAAATAACAAATTATGTCTAATGACATTAAATTTGTTGTAGGCTTGGGTAATCCGGGCGAAAAATATAGTAATACTCGTCATAATTTCGGTTTTAAAGCGGTTGATAAAATTGCCGAACAAGAAAATCTTTCTTGGAAAAACTGGAATGATATGGCGAGTATTACATTTTATAAAAGAAAAGATAAAAATATATTGATAGCCAAACCTATGACATTTATGAATAATTCCGGATTTCCGGTTGTAGCTCTTTTAAAGTATTACAAAATTTTGCCCGGCGAAATGTTTGTTTTATACGATGATTATTCCATACCTATAGGAGAATATAAATTTAGAGCAACCGGATCTTCAGGCGGACATAACGGTGTAAATTCAATTATTACACAGACGGGAACATCTGCGTTTCCAAGAATGAAGTTGGGGATGGGACCGTTACCGAAATATGCAAAGATAGTTGATTTTGTTTTATCCAGATTCAATGAAGAAGACATGGAAAAAACGGATTCCGTGTTAGACAAAATAAAAGATATTGTCGATACAATAATAGATTTGGGTTTTGATAAAGCAATTTCCAGAATAGCGCAAAGTAAAAATAAATAAAATGAAAATAACAGATATTTTTAAACAGAAAGATAAAACTTTTTCTTTTGAAATTTTTCCTCCGAAAACTCCGGAGGGTGATATAAAATTAATACATGAAACATTAAAAGAGCTTTCTTTATTAAAGCCTGATTTTGTTTCTTGTACTTACGGTGCAGCCGGCGGGAATAAAGATAAAACTTTAGCTCTGGTTGAACATATACAAAAAGCTTACGATATACCTTCAATGGCTCATTTGAGTTGTATAACTCATACAAAAGATGAAATTTGTGAAATCGTAAAGAAAATTAAAACTAAAGGTATACAAAACATTCTTGCATTAAGAGGAGATCCTCCGAGAGATAATCCGGATATGATTCCCGGAATAGACAATTATAAACACAGCAGTGAATTGATATCTTTTTTAAGAAAAGAATATAATGACGAGTTCTGTTTGGGGGTTGCCGGTTTTCCCGAAAAACATCCTTTATCTCCCACAAAAGAATTTGATATAAAATATTTAAAACATAAAGTTGATTGCGGTGCGGATTTTATAATAACACAACTTTTTTTTGATAATGAACTTTACTACGATTATGTTAAGTCCGTTAAAGCTGCAGGAATAACAAAAAGAGTAATTCCCGGAATTTTGCCGATAACTTCTTATGACGGATTAATAAAATTTTGCAGCACTTGCGGAGCATCTGTTCCCGATAAAGTCCATGAAATTTTTGCTCCCATAAGAGATGATAATGAAAAACTTATTCAAACAGGCATAGAATTTGCCGTAAATCAATGTAAAGAATTGTTGTCTAACGGTGCTCCGGGTATACATTTCTATACTTTAAATAAAGTTTATCCTATAAAAAACATTGTAGAAAAATTAAGAAAATTTTGTTGATAAAACCCTTATAATAGATTACAATTTTAAGGTATGAAAATAAAACTGATTACAATATTGTTTTCCGTTATAATATTTACACAATTTGCTTTTGCAAAAGGTGTCGGAACGACTATGTTTCAAATATTGCAAATGCCGACAAATGCTTATGATGCTTCTCTTGCAAACACTTCCGTTTTAGGAAAATCGTCAGCTGTAACAAATCCCGCTTTTATTCCTTTTTTAGAGCGTTCAATAGTTTTAACTCATGCAATATATATTGAAGGCACGAAATACAGTATAGGTGATATAAATTTTCCTTTAAACGAAAAGTCCGGAATAAATTTCAGTTTTTCTTATTTTGATTCGGGCGAAATGGATAGAGTGTTGGAAAGCGGTTCGGGATATAAATCCGACGGGACTTTTAATGCAAGTGATAAAGTTTTTAATTTGTCTTACGGAAGAAAATTTTCTTCGTCCGTTTCGATGGGATTAACTTTAAAATATATAGAACAAAAAATAGATGACGTTTCATATTCAAATTTTTTGGCAGGATTTAACGGGTTATATTTTTTTACAAGTACTACCTTTGTTGCGGTCGGTATAGATAATTTCGGAGGGGAAGTAAAAGGTTATAGTATGCCGACAAAAGTTTATTGCGGATTAACCGGCAATGTAAATGAAACTACAACAGGTACCATTCAAATAGATGATTATTATAATGAAGATATATGTGAAATTAAAGTAGCTCTTGAAAAGAAATTGGATAAACTTGCTCTAAGGGGCGGTTATGTTATACCGACTAAGAAATATTCGGGGACGAACAATTCTTTTGTTACAAATTTAACACTCGGCGCAGGTTTGGATTTTAAATTTTTGGTTATAGATTATGCATGGTTACCTAAAGGAGATTTAGGGAACGTACACATGTTTACGGTCAGGATAAATTTTTAATTATGAAAATAAAATTACTGTTGCTCATTATTTTTAATTTTGTCTTTTGCAATTCGATTTTTGGTGTTATGGCAAACCCAAAAGTAACGAAAGCAAAGCAACCCGACGGAACAACTATAGATATCAGGCTTATGGGTGACGAATTTTACAGTTGGAATGAAGATGTTGACGGGTACACAATAATAAAAGATACACAAACAAAGTTTTGGTCTTATGCCAAACAAAATGATTTCGGAGAATTGGAACCGTCGGAACATGTTGTAGGAAAAGCAAAACCTTTAGAAAAAAATATAAAGAAAGAATTAAAAGATGAAAATAAATTTTTAGAAGCAACACAAAAAAGAATGCGACACAATGAAAAACTGACGAAATCTTTATCGTTGTATTCAAGAACGGAAACGGAAGGCGATTCCGCAGAAATAAATAATAATAAAAAAGTACAAGCTGCTTATACTGCTGCTGATGGAAAGAAAACAAATTTTGTTTTATTGATAGAATTTTCCGATTTAAAATTCAGTGACAAAGCACCGTTTAAAAATGCAAGTGAAGAAGAAATACGACAAGGTTTTGATAATTTATTTAATAAACAAGGATATACTGCCGACGGAGCAGTAGGTTCGGTAAAAGATTATTTTACTGAAATTTCGTATGGTAAAATGGAATATGAATCCGTTATTTCACCTATAGTATCAATAAATTCAAGTTATCTTGAATATGCTTGGGGCGAAAATTCAAGCCATTCCGAAAGAGCCGTTTCAAATTTTAAAAAAGCTATCGTTTATGCTTTAAAAGAACTGGATAATCAGGGATATGATTTTAAGGCTTTATGGCCAAATTCAAATGTACCGGAAGGATTTACCGTTATTCATGCAGGCGGCGGAGCGGAAAGCGATTATCGTAATTATAATTTTTTATGGTCACATAAATCTGAAATAGATGCAACAAGAATAGACGGTATTACATTTACGAATTATCATACGGAACCTGCGGGCAGAGGATATAACGGTGACGGAGGACTTGTAAGAATAGGTGTTATTTGCCACGAATCTTTACATTTCTTCGGTCTTCCGGATTTGTATGATACATACGGCAGAACAAGCGGACTTGGCAATTTTTGTATTATGGCGGCCGGAGAATGGAACGGAAATGACGGAAACAGGCCTGCTCATCCAAGTGCTTGGTGTAAATATAAATTAGGTTTGATTAATTGTCAAACTGCTGTTGAAGGTTCGAACAGTATAGGAGAGTCTGCTACGGAAGAAGATGCTTTTTATATATTTAAACCTTCAAACTTTAACAGAAATGAATATTTTATTATGGAGAACAGACAATCGGTAGGCTTTGACAAAAGTATACCGGGCAGCAAAAGAGGAATTTTGATTTATCATGTAGATGAAAGAAAAAGCGGTAACGATTTAATTGTTAATAATCATTATTTGGTTGCTTTAGAAGAAGCCGGAGCAAGAACTTCAAATTGGAAATTGTTCCCGCTGATTAGTCAAAGCGGTCGGACCGGTTCCGATTCGGATTATTTCAGAAGCGGTACAATATCATATTTTAACGATTCTTGTTCTTCAAGCCCAAACAGTAAAAGTTATTCCGGATCTTCTTCAGGTATAAAAATATCGGAAATTTCTTCAAGTTCTTCGATGATGAGTTTTACATGCGGCAAAGAAGAAGTTATTATTGAAGATTTGTCCGGAATAGTTTGTTATCCGAATCCTGCAAGAGACGGATATATTAATATAACAAATCTTCCTACGGACTTAAGAGATTTCAGTCTTGAAATTTTTACTTTAACATCTAAATTGGTAAAATCTTTTTCGGAAGATGATACGGAATATGACGGTAAAGGTATAAGAACGGTAAGATGGGATTGTAAGAACGATTCGGGGGAAGATGTTGCTCCCGGAGTTTATATCATTTTGATAAAAAATGATTCCAGAGTTAAAAAGTGTAAAGTTGCCGTTATAAGATAGAACGGCAATATATAATTTGGAATGTGTAATTTGTATTTAAAGGATGTTCTTGTATTTTAAGAACATCTTTTTTTCTATCGTATAAACTTCGTAGCGAAGAGCTTTATATTTTAAAGCTGTGTTAAAATCTATAATTTTTGAATATTCTTCCAATACCCTTAAAGATTCCTGGGCTCTTTTGAAGTTTGCTGTTACGATATTTTTTAAATTTTGTCTTGATTGCTCTTTTGCTTTTCTTCCGGAATCTTTTACACTGTCTCTTGCATTAAGCATTTGTTCATATTGGTCTGCTAAATATTTTGATGATAAATGTCTTACTTTTCTTATTTTTTTGTATAAAATATCATCGCAAAAAACAAATCTGCAAGTATCCTCAACTACCCGCAGACCTTCTTTACATCTGTTTAAATTGGTATCTAAAATTCTTATAAATCTCTTTTCCACTAAAATACTCCGCTTTTTCTATGCACCTATCCTGCTGTCCCTCCATACCTCTTAACAATAAGTTTTATTAAATTTGTGGTTGATTTTCCTTTAACAAGCGGATACCTGTAAACTTTTTTTACAAATTCTCTGCCGACGATATCCTGTATTTTATAATCTCCGCCTTTAACAAGAATATCCGGTTTTAATTTACTTAATAACTCGTAAGGAGTTTGTTCGCCGAACACCACAACATAATCTATACAACTTAATGCCGCTAACAGTTTTGTTCTGTCTGTTTGAGGGACCAACGGTCTTTTGGGACCTTTAAGACCTGCTAAAGATTTATCAGAATTTATGGCAACTATTAAAATATCGCCCAAACTTTTTGCTTTTTGAAATAAACTTACATGTCCTATATGCAACAAATCAAAACAACCGTTGGTAAAAACAATTTTCTTGTTTTCTTTCCTGAGTTGTTTAACGATTTCTATTATTTCTTTTCTGGAACAGATCTTCTTATTAAGCAAAGATTTTTTCCTCTACCAATTTTGCAAGTATGTGTAAAAGCAATATGTGACATTCCTGTATTCTTCCCGTAACCTTTGAAGGAGCTCTGTAACACATATCGGACAAAAGTTTTAATTGTCCGCCGTCTTCACCGGTTAAACCTATAACAAAAATTCCCATCTCTTTAGCTTTTTCAACTGCTTTTATAACATTTTCGGAATTTCCTGATGTCGTTATCGCAATTACAATATCACCTTTGTTTGCAAAAGCTTCTATTTGTCTTGAAAATACATATTCGTAACCGAAATCGTTACCTATTGCTGTAAGAGATGATATATTTTCGGTTAATGCTATTGCAGGTAAAGCATTTCTGTTTTTTTCAAATCTGCAAACAAGTTCCGCCGCAAAATGCAATGCATCGCAAGCCGAACCGCCGTTTCCGAAAATTATTGCTTTTTTACCGTTTTGATAAGCTTCATTTATTTTGTTTGCTATTGATTGTATATATACTAATTGACCTTCATCCAACATTTTTTTCTTTGCATCAATACTTTCTTGAATTAAGGATACTATTGTGTCTTTCATTTTGCCTCCGTTTTAGAAGATTAGATGCTTGGAAAATTTTCTTCTCTTTTTCTAATTTTCCATGCTTCTATTTATTGAATACATACTTAGGTAAAAAGTCCGTGCAAATATTTCCTTCATGGAAATATTCGTTTGCCATAATAGTAGCATGCAAAGATGCCGTATTTTTTATACCTTCAATAATTACTTCTTTTAATGCTCTGGACATTTTGGATATAGTTTCTTCTCTTGTGGGAGAATAAGCTATAATTTTTGCAATAAGACTGTCGTAAAAAGGCGGTATTGTATAACCGGAATATACATGAGTATCAACTCTGATTCCCGGTCCGCCGGGCAAATAAAGTTTTCCTATTTTTCCCGGAGAAGGAATAAAATCTTTATCCGGATCTTCGGCATTTATTCTGCACTCTATTGCATGATTTTTTATTTTTATCGAATTTGAATCGAAAGATAATCTTTCACCTGCGGCAAGTTTAATTTGTTCTTTTACCAAATCTATACCTGTAACAATTTCCGTTACCGGATGTTCCACCTGTATTCTTGTATTCATTTCCATAAAATAAAAATCCATGTTTTTATCTACAAGAAATTCCACCGTTCCAACGGTTATATAACCTACGGCTTCCGCTGCGCTTTGAGCGGCTTTTCCCATTTTCTTTCTTAACGATTCGGATATGAAAGGAGAAGGACTTTCTTCAACCAATTTTTGGTGTCTTCTCTGTATTGAACAATCTCTTTCCGGAAGATATACCACTTTACCTTTTGCATCACCTAATATCTGGAATTCTATATGGTGAGGTTGTTCGATATATTTTTCCATGTAAACGTCCGGATTTCCGAAATTTGCTTTTGCTTCGGTTTGCGCCATAATAATGGAATTTTTGAGAGCTTCTTGGCTTACAACAACTCTCATACCTTTTCCGCCGCCGCCGGCGGTAGCTTTTATTATTACAGGATAACCTATTTTTTCAGCAATTTTATATATGTTCGGGTCATCCGCCGAAACAGGACCGTCTGAACCCGGAACTACCGGAACTTTTGATTTTATCATTAATTGTCTTGCGGCAATTTTATCGCCCATTTTTTCAATGGAGCTTCTTTTGGGACCGATAAAAGTTATTCCGCAACTTTCGCAAACTTCCGCGAAATATGTGTTTTCGGCTAAAAATCCGTATCCGGGATGAATAGCATCGGCTCCGGTAATTTCCGCAGCCGAAATTATGCTCGGAATATTCAAATAACTTTCACTTGCGGATGCAGGACCTACACATACGGATTCGTCTGCCATAGTTACATGCATGGACTCTTTATCAGCTTCGGAATGAATAGCAACGGTTTTTATACCGAGTTCTTTGGCAGCTCTTATAACTCTGCAAGCTATTTCTCCTCTGTTGGCAATCAATATTTTTTTAAACATTTTATATTTCTCCCAATAACAGTTATTCGGCAGCAGTATCTACCAAAAATAGTTCTTGTCCGTATTCAACGGATTGACCGTTTGATACCAAGGTTTTGATAACTTTTCCTTTGGCGGTAGACATAACATCTTTTATTATTTTCATTGCTTCTATTGCACCTATCTTTTGCCCTATTTCAACATAACTTCCTTCGGAAATATAAGGCGGTTTATCATGAGAAGGAGCATTGTAAAAAGTGCCTACCATCTTTGATTTTATTGGAATTACCGTGTTATTTTTCTGAATATTTTCCTGTTTTTTAGGAATTTCTATTTTCGGAGTAACTTCACTTTTTTTTATATAAACGGAAGTGTCTCCGGATTCGTATTCCATCTCTTCAATATCAGTTTCTCTTATTGATTCTAAAAATTTTTTTATTTCAGTAGTATTCATAATACCTCAAGATACAAAATTATTGTGAAATTCTTTCTACATATTCTCCGGTTCTTGTATCAACTTTTATTCTGTCTCCTTCTTTAATGAATAAAGGAACTTTTATTTCCGCACCTGTTTCTATTTTTGCAAATTTTGTTAAATTTGTTACGGAATCACCTTTTATTCCCGGTTCTGCTTCAATAATTGTCATTTCAACTATTAAAGGCATATCTATACCGATTAATTCTTCTTCCAAATATATTGCATCTATTTCCTGATTTTCTTTTAAATACTTTTCTTTACCGTCGAGCTTTTCTACCGGAACTTCAATTTGTTCGTAAGTGTTCATATCCATAAAATTGTATTTGTCGCCGTCGGCATACAAAAATTGTTTTTTGTGTCTTGTTACAGACAATTCTTCGAACTTTTCACCTGATTTAAATGTTCTGTCTATAGTGCCGCCTTTTTTTACATGTCTTAATTTAACTCTCATAACGGCACCGCCTTTACCGGGTTTGTGGTTTTGGAACCATGTTATTTGGTAAGGCTCATTATCAACTAAAATTACCATTCCATTTCTGAAATCTGCTGTGGAAATCATTTCTTTTCTCCTATTACATATTAAAAATACATTTAGAATATATCAAGTAATTTTATCTAAAAAGAAGATAGGTTGTCAAATAAACTTCCATTCATTTAATATTACAATCATTTATTCTTTAAATTTAGTATTCTGCAGATGTTAAAACTTTATACCCGTTTTTTGTAACAAGAACAGTATCTTCTATTCTGACACCGAACTTTTTTTCAAGATATATCCCGGGCTCTATTGTTATTACCATACCTTTTTTCAAAATTTCGTTTGACTTTGAACCTATTACAGGCGCTTCATGTATATCCAAACCGACACCGTGTCCCGTTGTATGTATAAAATTTTTTTCGTACCCTTCTTGTTTTATTTTGTTTCTTGCCGATAAATCTATATCGCTTGTTTTTATATTTTGATTTACTTTTATAAGAGCTTCGTCATGTGCCTGTTTAACAATATTCCAAATTTTTACTTGTTGTTTGTTTTCTTTTCCTATAAAAAAAGTTCTTGTAAGGTCCGAACAATATCCGTTATAAATACATCCCATATCTATCAAAACTATATCGTTTTTCCGTATTTTTCTGTTTCCGCTTATATGGTGCGGATTTGCAGAATTCGGTCCAGAGGCAACTATTGTTTTAAAGCTTTGCACTACATGATTTTTTGCAAATTCTTCCTCTATTTTGAAGTGAATATCAAGTTCCGTCATTCCCGGTACAACTTTTTTCTTTACTGTTTCAAAAACTTTCGAAACGATGTCACATGCTTTTTTTATATTTTTTATTTCTTCTTTGTTTTTTATTGTTCGTTGTTCGATAATTGAATTTTTGTCGGGATATACCTGAATTTTATGTTCTTTAAGTTTTATGTTTAACAAGTTAAATAAAGTGTAACTTATATTTGTTGTGTCTATATGTAAATTTGTTATTTTATATTTTTTACAAATTTCAATAAGTTCATCACTGAAAGACTTTTTAATAACAAAAATTTTTGCACTATTTTTAAAATGGTTTTTCACTTGTCCGAAAATCATTTGAGAGGTTATAACAATATACTTATTATTGTGTATTAATAACCAAAATCCTTCAAAGGTTGCTTTTGTCAAATAAAAAATGTTTTTACTGTCTGTTAACAACAAATCGGTAAATTTCATAATACTCTCCCAAAAAACTTACTAAAAATTATACTATATTTGAATATTATTTGTAATAAAAAGTCTTTAAAAAAAAGTAAGTATATTGTATAATTATAATATATTTTTAAGTTTATCGGGCTGGTTAAAATAATGATTAAAATCTTAGTTTGCGATGATGAAATTTTTGCAAGAGATGCAATGGCAAGAATTATCAAAAGAAAAGGTTTTGATGTTGTTGTTGCTTCTAACGGGGAAGAGTGTATAGAATTGTTCAAAAAAGAAAACCCCGAAGTCGTTTTTTTGGATGTTATGTTACCGGATTTAGACGGAGACCATATTCACAGATACTTAAAAGAATTAAAAAAAGATGTAAATGTATATTATATTACCGGTTCTGCCACTGTTTTTACGAAAGAAAATGCCGAAAAAGAAGGAGCTAAAGGATATCTTCAAAAACCGGTGGATATGGATATTTTGTTTGAAACTTTAGATTCTATAAAAAAAGATTTTGGAGAACAAAATTGAAAAAAATACTATCAGTTTTATTAACATTATGTCTATTCGTTAACGTTTCTTTTGCTTTTGATCCTTATGCGGACGAAGAAGTAGAAAAAAAGTCTTATAAGAAATTGTATTACGGCATATTTCTTACATTGTTGGGCGGATTTCTTGCTTATGATGGTTTTTCGGAAGAAGAAGTGGATGTTTCCAAACCGAGAGTGGATTATCTTACCGTATCCCATTCCGAATGGGTACAACTAGGACAAGGAAGCAGTATTTATCAATTCAGGTCAGGAATTTCTCTCAATAATGTTTCTTCCGATTCGAAGGCAGTAGATTACACCATATATGAAATAAAAAATGATAAAGCTCCGGAAGGTTATGATCCCAATACAGATAAATATTACAACAAAGACTATTTTGATCGTTATTCCGTGGAGCCGAACATCTTATGTAATACCGGTAATGTAGATTTAAAAAATATAAGAATAGAAGTTCGTTATAGGTATCGTGACGGAACATATGTGGGTAAGAACGGAGAACATATAACATATGAAGGGTATTATATTAATACTGAAGGGGAGCGTGTATATGTAGAAAATCAAGGTTATCATATTGCAGGGATAAAAGGAATAAAAGAAGGAGAGGAAGTAGAGGGAGCCGTAATAGATTATTATGATGAAAATGGACAGCCTGTTTATATATCAGAGAAAGATGAAAGGGCAAAAACATATACATATGAAGATGAAAAATGTAGTGAGTTGGAAGAATTGAAAAAGGGAGAATCTATAACTTGGCAAGATGTTTGGGGAGCCACAACCACATTATCAAGTCCGCCAAACGGAGAAGAAAGACTCTCTTACTATAATTCCTTTATTAACGAAAATGACGGAAATAAAGATGGTGAAAGTGAGGGTAATAACGATGGTGAAGGTGAAGGTAATGAAGGCAACGAAGGAAATGATAGCGCGCTATATAGGGATGGTACGGAAGGACTGCATTCGGGCAACGGTTCAAAAGGATCACCAGTTGTCATGGAAGTTCGAGTAAAATTGGAAAAAAATAAAAATTATACACCGATATATGAGAAAAGGCATAAAAGCGATCTTGAAGGTGTTGCCGGAATATTTGTCGGACTTACAGGTATATACTTTATAGTTGACCATTTTGTGGATTTACATAAATTTAATGTTTATGCAAAAAAACACGATTTAAATTTAAGATTTGCAGCAGTTCCAAACGGATATAAGTTAATGTTGCAAAAGAGAATATAATTTAAAAGAAGATAATCGTAAGGAAATATAATGAGAAAAATATTTGTAATTGTTGTTGGGTTAATTCTTTTGTGTTCATTCTCTTTTGCCGTTCCGTCCCAACCCACAGATAAATCTTCTTTTAAAGTAGGTGCTCCGGATGGTTCAATACCACCAACACCGAAAGCAACGTATAGTAAACCTGTACCTACAAACAAATGGTTTGATTCCATAATCTATAATTCCGATTCGGGTTTTGCTTCAAAAAGAATATTTATATATCCTCAATGTTATTTATTTGATTT
The DNA here is from genome assembly GCA_017525905.1 of Elusimicrobiota bacterium. Lineage (GTDB taxonomy): Bacteria > Elusimicrobiota > Endomicrobiia > Endomicrobiales > Endomicrobiaceae > Ruminimicrobiellum. The sequence continues at coordinate 40,392 of JAFXSD010000001.1, forward strand.
GGGTTTAAATAAAGCAACTTGCCAACATGAATTTAGCAGAGGAGTATTAATAGCTTATCCTAAATTGCAGTATAATGTATTATCCAACGTGGATGAAATCAATGTAGACGGAGCAATGTGGGGAAACGAACAATATCCTGATAATATCAAAATTTCAGGTTATAATTCTATTGCCAACGGAGATTTTATAGAAGATTTTAACCCTATAGTTGACAAATTTTCAGATTATTCAGCAACAATTAAATGGCAAAATACAAATAAAACAAAAACTATGACCGTAACATTAGGACAAGGTTCGGTTTTCACATTTTTTGAAGTTAAATCTGTTTATCCTGCAATAGAATTTCCTTACAGATGGGAAGAATCCGGGCATGTACATCTTTATAAACCGGACGGAACTCCTATAAGTTATGCATTAGATATAGATACAGGTAATAGTGACAGAATAATTTTGGAAACAAGATTTAACGACGGAAGAAGTGTTTTTTACGGAATATTTGTTCCTGAAGGAACAAATTTTAAACAGTGCAGTCACGGGGACAATTTTAACAGAATTTTTTTAGATTTGCCGTCAGATCAAAAATTTTTCTCAATAGGTTTGCTTCCTTCACAAGATATTGATGAAGCGGTAACGGATTTAGAGTTGTACTACAAATATGCTTACAATTTTGTTACTGATACAAAAGCAAATTGGGAAATATCTTCTTCCGATTATTCTTCCAAAACAACTTTCAATATAACAACAACGCAAAAAAGAACTGATGTCGAAGGACAACAAGATGGAACTTTGTTCTGTTTATTACCTCATCAATATAACAATTTATATTCGTCACCGGATTTTATAAGCGGTAAAACCTTCGATACTTTAAGAGGTACTTTAAAGTTGGCAAAAGGTTCAAGTTTTTCAACTAAAGTAGATTTTAAAGGAATAGTTCCTTTTTTTCAATATGATGTGACCGATATAGAAACGAATTTATCCGAATATTTAAGTACTGATGCTAATTCCGTATATGTAAGCAGTGTATCGGGGAATCCTTATACTGCAGGTAAGGTTATTGCTAAACTTGCAAACTTGTTACCGGTAGCGGATAATTTAAAAGATACCAAATTACAAAACAGTATCACAATAAAATTAAAAACTTTACTTAAAGATTGGTTAACTCATTCAAGCGGAGAAGAGAGTAAATATTTTGCATATGATACTATTTGGGGCGGTTTAGAGGGTGTAAAAGATGATAAATTTTACTCATTTAATTATAATGATCATCATTTTCATTTCGGTTATTTTATTTATGCTTCGGCAATTCTTGCAATGTACGATACGGATTTTGCAAAAAGTTACGGACAGATGGTAAATCTTTTAATAAAAGATATAGCTAATACAACAAGAAACGATTCTGATTTTCCGTTTATGAGACATTTTGATTTTTATGAATCTCACAGTTGGGCAAACGGTATGGGTGGCGGGGACAACAGAGGTATTGATCAAGAATCTTCTTCGGAAGCAATGAATGCTTGGAGTGCAATATATTTATGGGGCCTTGCTACAGGAAACAAAGATTATGAAAATCTTGGAATATACTTATATTCAAACGAATATGAGGCAATAAAATATTATTATTTTGATATAGATAAAAACATATTAAAAAGTCCGTATAACCATAATTCCGTAGGTAGATTGTGGGCCGGTTGTGTATCTTATGATTTATTTTTTACACCTATGATTCCTCAAACAATAAAGGGTATACAGGTTTTACCTCTGACACCTGCAATGACATATTTGGCTTACGATAAAACTTATTTGGATGAATTTTATAGTGCGATGGCCGGGGAAACAGGTAATGATCCGTCACAATGGTACGATATTTGGGCAAGACTTGTTTCTTTATATGATCCGGTAACGGCATTATCAAATTTTAATCAATACAAAACAACTGCAGCCGAAGAAGGCAGTTCGATGAGTTTTACTTATCACTTTATAAATTTCTTTGACAAATACGGAACACCTGTATTCGGAAGTTATTATGCGGACACACCAAGTTATTTGGTTTTAGATAAGGACGGAACTAAAACTTATTGTGCATATAATCCCGGGAACAGTTCAACAAATGTTAAATTTTATAATTCATCGGGAGACTTTTTAGGTTATTTGTATGTTCCGAAAAAATCTTTTGCATTAACACAAACATTGTCAAGTTCGGAACAAACAGAAAAAGTTTCCGTTTATCCTGTTCCGTATAAACCTAACAGCAGCGGAAGATACGGCGGAGACGGAATATATTTTGAAGGTGTAGATGAAGGAACAAATATTAAAATTTTTAATGTGGCCGGTGAAAAAGTTTTTGAAACTACTGTAGATAATACCGATAATACTTTCATATGGAAAGCAAAAAATGAAGCAGGAAACAATATAGCTTCCGGAGTATATTTTTATTATATAAAAACTTCCGAAGGTAAAAAAGTGAAAGGAAAACTCGCCATAGAAAGGTAAAATTATGAAAAACATTATTATAAGATGGTCAATTTTTGTTGTTTGTTTATTTGTTGTTTATTTTGTTATAAATGAAAAAGTTCATGCAATTGCTCAGGCTAATATACAGTCTGCAATGGTTTTGAATTTGCCGCAATATACAAAGCAGGAACTTATAGACAGTGTTCCGGCAAGAATGAAATATTTATTAACAAGAACAAAAGGCGTAAAATTTCTTATACATAAAGTAAAAAAAGGCGAAAATCTTTGGGGAATAGCCAAACAACACGGGTATTCCGTGCATACCGTAATAGGGTGTAATCCTCAAATGAAAACTTATAATGTAAGTGTAAACGAAAAATTATTGATGCCTTCGTCCGGCGGAAGTCTTCATCCGGTAAGCAAAACCGACACGTGGAAATCCATAGCTGAAAAATATAATATTGACGAATCGATATTAAAAGATACAAATTTAAATGTTCGTAATTTAACGGAAGAGCCTTATGTTTTTATTCCCGGTAAAAAACCTGCCGTAGATTTGTTAAATGAATCCATGCAGGAGAAATATGCATTAAGAGAGTTGTTTCGGTCCCCTTTGGCGGGAAGACTTTCAAGCACTTTCGGAACAAGAAGACATCCCGTAACCGGAAAAATAAGCAGGCACGGCGGAATAGATATTGCCGTTAAAACCGGCACTTTGGTAGGTGCGGCTGCCGACGGAATAGTTACCGTAGCAAGTACCGATGTGGGGCATTACGGTACTGCGGTTTTCATAGATCATCAAAACGGATACATAACTCATTACGGGCACTTGTCAAAAATTCTTGTCAGGGTAGGTCAAAGAGTTAAATCAGGGCAGATTATAGCCAAAAGCGGAGCTACGGGAAGAGCAACAGGTCCGCATTTGCATTTTACCGTTAAGAAAAACGGTGTAAGTTTGGATCCTTTAAAATTTTTATGGTAATAAAGCAATAGTGTATAATAAATAAAAAAAACGGGAAGATTTTTTTCTCCCCGTTTTTTTATTTTGTTAGATTTTCAAGAATCAATTTTTTTACTTGTTCGGTAACATTTCTTTTCGGAGAAGAAAAAACAGTTTTTATTATTAAATCCGAAGTTAAATCTTTTGCCTTCAAAAATTTTGTATATCTGTTGCTGTTTTTTAAGTTTAGTCCGGTGATATCGGTGGAGTCGGTAAATACGGCAAAAGTTTGAATAAAAGGTCTGTAAAATTCGTCTCTTATATTAAAATTATTTTCTTTTAAAATTTTCTCTATTTTTTTACTTACTTGCTTAAATTGGTTATCCGTTTGTTCAAAAAGGTTTCTTCTTTTTTCGGACAACATTTCTTTACCGTCAATAATTATTTTTGTATCTTCGTTTGCTCCGCCTATAAGTTTGGCATTAGGAAAATATTTTGTTTCAAAAATTAAAACGGCAAAAGGTAAAGGTGGTTTTGTAAAAGCTATAATATCTATTTCCTGTCCCAACACAACGGCATTTTTTTTAGGTTCTGAAATAACTTTTGTGAATTGTGATATTTTATTAAAAATTTCCTCTTCAAATGCTCTTCCGGCACCGTTTTGAACTTGTTGCCTGTTATCAAGTATTGAACTTAAAATAGTATTTTTCGACTGCAAATCCCGGACGGTTTTATTTAACGAACTTTCTTGTGTTTTAAGAGCTTTTTTTATTTTTATTATAAGCTCTGTTTCCGTTACAGGTTTAGACATAAAATCAAAAATCATATCTCCGGCAACTTCCGTTACCGACTCTCCGTAGGTTTTTTCCATTGCCGATAACAAAATTATTTGTAAAGAAGGTGCGGTTTGTTTTATGAAAGGTAAAATATCTATTCCCGTTTCTCCTACACCGAAATGAATATCCAAAATCAAAAGATTAAGAGTATTAGGATTGTTAAGTAAAAACTTTTTTATTTCAAGAGTTGAAGAAAATTGTTTTATTTCAACATTATCAAAATGTTTAAGAATAGTTCTTTCGAGAGCATTTCTTATGTTTGAATCGTCATCGGTTAAAGCTATGATTTTCTTCTCCATTTTATCTCCTTAAATTTTATATATAGGTATTGAAATATTTGTTCTTAATCCTTTTTCGTTGTTAATAATAACATTTGTTGCCGATATTTTACCGTTTAATATTGATACAAAATATGCGGTGTGGATAGTTCCTTCACCCAACCTTTTTCCTTTAGAACTTTCAATTTGTTCTTTATAAAGCTTTTGTAATTTGCCGTCTTCAACTCCTCCGGCATTATCAATAACAGATATAGTTAAATATTTTAAATCCGGGTCCAATTTTAAAGAGATGTTTAACTTTGCAACAAAATTGTCATCAAGTAACAATTTTTGTAATGCAAAAATTGAATTGTCCAAAACATTATTTATAGCAATAAACATCAGCCTGTTGATATAACAATAGAAATTGCTTATATCTTTATCAACTTTATCCAGTGTTATCTTTATATACGGAGCTAATTTTAAATTATAAAATTCCACCTGACTTTCAATTTGTTCCCATATATATATAATTGTATTTTTTGAAAGTTTTCCTGTGCCCAACTCTTCGATATGTTCTCTTGTGTTTTTTTGATTTTCCAATATTGCATCTTTATAAGGTTTTACTATCTTTTCATAGACTTCCGATAATAAATCATTAAAACCTGTTTTTGTTTTTTCAAGTTCGTTTATAAGGTCGTGTCTGCTGCTTCTTAAAAGTTCAACAGTATCTTGAGACCAATTAAGTTCCAATGCCTGAAGTTTTTGTCTTTGTGTATCAAAAGAATCGGAAATTTCCGTTATGGTTTGTTTTTTTATCAGTTCGTTTTCAAGTGTTATGTCTCTTGTCATATTATTATTGTGCTTGTCAATAAGAATAAATGTCGTTATTAAGATAATTAGCCACAAAAAGTTGCTTACGTTTGCCGGTGAAACGGAATTGTTTTGGTAATATCTCACGGGAGTTATTCCTGTTAAATTTATGATAGTCGATAAATATATCAAAACTATAATTGCGGATACCAAAAATAATGTTAATATAAAATTCATAATATCGGAATCAAATTCTTTTTTATTTAAAATCGTTCTTTGCAAATAATTCAAATCAAAAGAGTTTTTCTTTACGGGAATAATTGTTTTTAAAAATAATAAAAGTATTATTATAATTAACGGAATGGAAATCATTTCCAAAAATATAAAGCCTTGAATTGAATTTACTGAAATATCGGTTATAATGTTGGTTAATATTGTGTTTGAAACAGACTTTACAGTGGACAGATATATGTATCCTGCAATAACAAAAATTATAAATTCCACAAACGAAATGTTTGACATACAAATTTTAAACCAGGAAAAATTTCTTTTTTTTATTTTTTGTTGATAATGTTGTGTAAACATTAGGGTGTTGTATTTTAAAATGGTTACCGATATTAACGAACCTATAAACACGGTAACGATAATGTTTGGAATCTCTATAAAAGTTTCTGCAATATAATTTGCTATTATTGCCAAAATTCCGGAATTATCTATAAGAAAAATGTTTCTGAAAAGTTCCGTAAAGTAAATGGAATAAGGTTGTTTAAAAATTGCATCGTGGAAAATTACATTTTTTATTATTGAAGACGGTATTGATATTATAAGCCCTGCGGCAATTGCGGCAAATAACATAAACTTTATAACAATAAAAAAAGTTTGCTTAAAATTGTTTTTATTTTTACTTTTTGTATTGAAAATTGTAAGATTTCCCGTTTCGGCAAGCCAACCCCACACAAGTGCCCCGGTCATATTAATAACCGCTAAATAAACAAAGTGAGGCGAAGTGATATTTGCTAAAACTATAGGAGTTGCGATTGCGGCAATCAAAGCCCATACGCTTCCCAAAGTTGTTGCAACAACGAAAGTTCCCACCATATCGAAAGTTAAAAATCTATAACTGTTTTCATAAACAAAACTGTGTCCGGCCCAATTTAATAACACGGCAAAACAAGTTATAAGAATATGAAACTTTTTTTTGTAAAAAGAATCATATATATCCAAAAAGATATTTTTTATATTCATACTAATATGATAGGAATAAAAGGAAAAATTTTCAAGATACAAAAATTTGACAACTTATTAATATTGTTGTATAATACCCAAACAAGTTTTTGGCATTGGGAATGTGGTGTAGCCTGGTTTAACACACTGCCCTGTCAAGGCAGAGACCGCGGGTTCAAATCCCGTCGTTCCCGCCAAAAACTAAAATGAGAGTCCTTTCTTAATTGAACAGGGCTTCTTTTTTTTGGATAAAGTTAATGAAACAAGAACAGGTAAACAAAATAGTAAAAATACTTAATAAAGAGTATGGAGATGTCGGTATTGCTCTTAACTTTTCCAATGTGTTCGAACTTATGGTAGCAACTATACTTTCCGCACAATGTACCGATAAAAGAGTAAATATTGTTACATCTTCCCTTTTTAAAAAATATAAGACAATACAAGATTATGCTAAAGCGGACTTAAAAGAGTTTGAACAGGATATAAAGTCTACCGGTTTTTACAGGAACAAAGCCAAAAATATTATTGAAACCGCAAATATTGTTTTGAATAAGTTTAACGGAGTTGTTCCAAAAACGATGGAAGAACTTATAACACTTAAAGGTGTTGCAAGAAAGACCGCAAACATAGTTTTGGGCAGCGGGTACGGGATAACCGCAGGTATAGCTGTTGATACTCATGTTATAAGATTAACAAATCTTATAGGATTATCAAAAAATTCCGATCCTAAAAAAATTGAACAAGATCTAATGAAAATTATTCCTAAAAAAAATTGGGAAAATATTTCGTTTGTTATACAAACTTTGGGAAGAAGAGTATGTATTGCAAGAAGACCTAAATGTTATATATGTCCTATAAACAAGTTGTGTAATCATTATAAAAGTAAAAAAAATTGACTGTTTTTTAATATTTTTATATACTCTATGAGCTTATTTGACAAAAATAAAAAAAATGGTGCGATGCCCGAGTTGGTTAAGGGGACGGTCTGCAAAACCGCCTTGCATCGGTTCGAATCCGATTCGCACCTTTTTTGTTTTGCTCGGTTAGCTCAGTTGATTAGAGTGCTTCCTTGACGTGGAAGAGGTCGTAGGTTTGACTCCTACACCGAGCACCAGATTAATTTACAATTTATAATGTATAATTTATAATTAATATGTTTTTTGTTACACAAAAATTAATTGTTTATAAAAAATTTGCTCTGCAAATTTTACCGAAAATTGTAAATTGTAAATTATAAATTGTCGTTGTGTTGTTGTCGTTTTGTCGTTAATTATACATTATACATTGTAAATTATAAATTGTCTTTCGGGGGTAATTATGGCAAATAATTTTTCGTTTGATATTGTGTCCGAAGTGAACTTTATGGAAGTTGATAATGCCATAACTCAAGCACAAAAAGAACTTTCACAAAGATACGATTTTAAAGGTTCAAAATCTTCAATAGATTATAACAAGTCAGATAAAAAAATCACTTTAATAGGTGATGATGAATTTAAATTAAAAGCTTTGATAGATATAGTTGAAGGAAAATTTGCAAAAAGAGGTGTTCCTTTAAAATCCATGGAATTTAAAGCTAAAGAACAAGCATTTGAAGGAACAATCAGACAGGTTATAGAACTTATCAGCGGGTTGCCCGGAGACAAAGCAAAAGAATTGACAAAAATGATAAAGAACGAAAAGTTCAAAGTTAATACACAAATCGAAGGTTCTAAAATCAAGGTAACTTCGCCTAAAAAAGATGAGCTTCAAGCGGTAATAGCATTTTTAAAAAATGTAAAATTTTCTCTGCCGTTACAGTTTACTAATTACAGATAAAACGTTTGGTTTGGCAGGTATATATATAGTAGGTACTTGCGGTCAAAAAAAAACTTTTATATAATCGGGTGGTATTATTTCGGAGAGTCAGCCAGGTGAGATGAGAAGAACGTGACACGGAGAAACAGAATAGTGTGGAGAGATGGCCGAGTGGTTGAAGGCGCAGTCCTGGAAAGACTGTTTATCGGTGACGGTAACAAGGGTTCGAATCCCTTTCTCTCCGTTGGTTTTTTGTTTAAATATAAATTTTGCTT
>JAFXSD010000062.1 GCA_017525905.1 Elusimicrobiota bacterium
ATCAAATTGCTACTTGTGAACCAGTTATTCAATCACGTAGACCAAATAATCGAATAGATAAAGTACGCCATATGTTTAATAAAAAAGAAAATTAAGTTACTATTCGCTAAATTACAATTTATAGGGTAAAGATAATAGGAGTCGAAAGGCTCTTATTTTTGTGCCTTTAAATCCTATTCACTTACAAAACTTTTCTTATTATATAAGTTATATCGTGTTCACTCTAAAAGGTTTGTTGTATTAAGAATGGTGTCGTGATAGAACCTTCTCTTACATACTCTACTGTTTTTTCGTATTGCGGTTTTTCTTTTAGAGGTTCATAGACTACAAAGTTATCCAAATAAGGAAAAGTTGGATTATCAGCATACATTCTTCTTTGCAGTTTATTTTTTAGTCTGCTTACACTTCTTACTGTTTTAAATTTGTCATTTACAAAATCTAAAATCGTTGTTATTGTTGTTATTTCTTTGGCTAATGGTTTAGTTTTTAATAAATCGTCTGATTGAGAATCATACATATCAACAAAACTTTTATCAACCTGAACATATTCTGCCATTTCTTGTTTTAATTTGTCATTCATTATTCTTGTAGAAGATAATGAGCTTATTAAACCATTATTAGAACTACTTTTGTTTACTGTATATTGATAATCTCCACGATAAGAATTATTTTTGTCATAAAGGTTAAAAATACGATTTCCCCAATAACTTTTGTTATCTTTTTCAAATCGTGATATGTTAGATTTTACAAACTGTTTAACAGGATTAATTTTCAAATATATGTACTCCTTAATTTATCCTTTTTATTTTCTAAAGTATAGCATAAAATCAAAGAAATAAAATCTCGCACCGTTTATTTATGCTAAAATAAGCACAGAATGATGGAAGTGAAAACAAAGTTTCAATCAAAATATTCTGCAATTATTGTGGCTAATCGTCTTGAAAGCCTTGCTGACGATAAAAACTTCCTGCCGGTTTATGCATCTTCTAATGCAAAAATTTATCCGTATCAAATTATGGCGGCACGATTTGCTCTGCGTTCCGATTATTTGCAGGGGTGTATTTTATGCGATGAGGCAAGTTTAGGTAAAACCTACGAGGCACTTTTGGTTGCTTGTCAAAAATGGTACGAGGGAAAACCTAATATTCTTGTGATTTTACCTCCGAACCTCGTTCCTCAATGGAGACGAAAATTAGAAAAAGACTTCCCGACCGTTCCGTTTGTGTTTTGGAATAATTCAAAAACTCTGCCTGATGAAGTCGGGATTATTATTACAACATACGACATCGCAACAAGACACGCACTTGCAGTTAAAGAGAGGGAATGGGATCTTGTAATTTTTGACGAAGCAGATGTTTTATCAAAGCCGGAAAACAAAATGGTGCAAACGCTAAAAGATGCAGTCGGTGATGCTTATAAATTACTCCTGACTCCGACTCCTATCACGATGAGTATTATGGATATTTATTGGCTTATTCATTTTATTGACGAAAGTGTCATGCCTGATGCTGATTGGTTTTATAAACGATATTTCAGACAACCTGAAAGATACAAAGAACTTACAGAGTGGGTTTCGCAGTTTTGTTTCAGGACTTTAAAAGTTCAAACAACGGATTATGTGAATTTCACACGCAGAATACCGATTACAGTTGATTATGAGTTATCAAAGGAAGAAAAACTTATTTATAAATTAGTTTCTGCTTATATTTTGTCTGATGACAAAGCGGCATACCCTGAAATGGACAGTTACAATTTGAATCTATTATTTTTCAAATCGCTTTCATCTTCGCCAAGAGCATTTTCAAACATTCTTGACGGTGCTATAAAAAGGACTTACGGACACGAAAAAGCCATATTGGAAGAGATACAAAAACTCACAGACGATATTCATATAAATTCAAAAACAGCAGAACTTTTGAAAATATTAAAAACGACTTTCAATCACTTAAAATCAATGAAAGTAAAACAAAAGGCAATAATTTATGTCGAACACAGTCTGACATTTGATTATTTATACAAGATATTTTTAGGTCAGGGTTATAACACCATAAAATACAAAGACAACGATTCAATCGAGCAATTCCGATTTGATGATGAAATTCAAATCCTGATAGCAAATGACGAAGCATCAAAGGGCATAGACTTAGAGTTTTGTCCTGTTGTTGTGAATTACGACTTACCGTATGATTCGGTCAAGATTGAACAGAGAATTTGCAGGTGTCATCGTCAGGGACAAAACTCCGATGTTTTGGTAATAAATATGTTGAGTAAAGAAAATTTTGCCGATGTTCGTATCTTGGAACTCATCAATAAAAGAACTTTGCAGTTCAACGGAATATTCGGAATGAGTGATGATATTGTCGGGAATTTTGATACAAAAATAAAAGAGGTGTTGCAAAATTTCAGAAGTTCAACAGAGGTTCAAGAGGCATTCAAAACTAATCTTGCAGTTAATAAAGAGGCAAACGAAGAGCTTGTTGATAGGACTGAAGAT
>JAFXSD010000063.1 GCA_017525905.1 Elusimicrobiota bacterium
CAGGCCATTTTGTACAATCGGGCGGTCTTAGCAAAAAAAGTCGGTTTCGTAAGCCCCTCCAAAACTGTTTTTTGGCTACGGAATTGCAGAATGTTCGCTGAAAAAGGCAATCTTACCATCGCAGCGTTTCTGTAGCTATACAGTTTGACCTAACAGAGCCGAACGGTCATTTGGAGGGGGGGGCTATTGCTGACCATTCAGACAGAACTATTTTTAAGTTGAAATTGCGTTTTTTATAGTAGGCCCAATTGGATGGACGATAAATTTTTTTATTATATTATATAAACTAATTGTGCGATATTGCATATAATAGAGAAACGAAAATGAAAAAAGAAAAAATTTTGTCTTTTATCAAGGTGGTTTGGTTGCCTATTTTGGTAGCTTTGATTCGCGGTTCTAGAAGACTCTTTATACAAAAAAATAGTTGTCGTTTCGCTTTATAATACAGGTTCGAAAAATTCAAATAATATTGTAGGAAAAATCAATGTTATCGATGGATGTGTGAAAACTTACTCGTATTCTGTGACGGATTCTCTTAAACCCGATATTATTCATGATAAAAATATAATTGAATTAAGCATGCCGTCGATGATGCCTTCGGATTCACCGTCTTTATCGTTGTTGATTGAGACTGGTATAGATTCGCCTAAAATAAAAGTCTCCTTTAGATCTGAGGAGATCGTTGCATCTGAAAAAGAAAATGGTGAAGATGCAAAATATTTGTCCATCGTAAGTTTCTTACTCTCTTTTTTGGCCATTATTTTAACTTTCTTTGCATCAAAATTATCTATAAAAACGCGAATTCTTAACCTTGAGGTAGAAGTAGACAAACAAGAGGAGAAGGGAAAAAAACTTGAAAAGAAACTTGAGGGCGCTAAAGTACTCGTTTCTGATTTGCAAAAAACCTTTAATGAAATGAAACAAGATGATTTTGTTTTCTATTTAAGCCTTTTAATACAAGATCAACAAATTTCTCAATCAATAGCAGTGGATAAAATTATCACATATCCTAGAATGTCGGATATAATTTATCAGCGATATACTGTGCATCCAAATAATGATAATTACAAGAAAGGACAGTTCTGTCTTCTTATTATGTCAAAGGATGCAGAGGGTGCGCGGATAATTGTAAAAAACAATCTGGAAAAAATGGGCTGGGACGGAATGCCCGCAGATGTTGAGGAAAAATTGCTGGAAAATGTGAAAAAGGATTATGTATCTATTAGAAACGAATTTGATCAAATTTTCAAATTGGGAATTGAAGATTATATAAAGGCCAAAACAGCGACATAAGCGATTATTTTCATGGGAAAGTAGGACTTTCGTGTTGTGGATAAGTCGATAGCTTTTCGGGGCTAAAAAGACGATTAAAAACGCCTTCTGTTTAAAATTTTAAACACTTGGGGCTACTTCAACACCAAAGTGCTACATCGCCAATCAAAGTGACTCTGTCAGGCCATTTTGTACAATCGGGCGGTCTTAGCAAAAAAAGTCGGTTTCGTAAGCCCCTCCAAAACTGTTTTTTGGCTACGGAATTGCAGAATGTTCGCTGAAAAAGGCAATCTTACCATCGCAGCGTTTCTGTAGCTATAC
>JAFXSD010000064.1 GCA_017525905.1 Elusimicrobiota bacterium
GAGTGCGCATTATGCAGGAACAGATAGAGTAATAATAAATATACAAGATTTACATTGCCATCCTAAAGTTCAAAAAAATATAAGCAATATAATAGAAACATTTGATAAAAGTTATGGAGTAAAAAAGATATATTTGGAAGGAGCATACGGACAAGTAAGTACGAAATGGATAACAGAAGAGATAAAAAAGAATACCATATCAAATCTTTTGGATAAGATGTTAGAAACGGGAAGGTTGACCGGTGCTGAATATTATAGTGCAATGACGGGTAAGACAGAAATAATAAACGGCTTAGAAGAAAAAGAACCATATTTAGACAATTTAAAGAGATTTGGAAGTATATTAGAAAATCAAGAAAAAATAAATTTGATATTGAATGCAATGGATGAGTCACTACTAAAGTTAAAGGAAAAATATTATACAAAAAGGCAATATAAACTAGAAAAACTTTCAAATGATTATAAAGAAGGTAAAATAACTTCCAAGAAATATTTTGCATTATTATCCAAACATATAGAAAAATTAGGAATAGATTTAAGCAAATATGAGAATACATTTTCATATATAATGTTGTTAGAGATGCAGAAAAAATTTGATTATTCAAAAATAACAAATGAATTACAAAATCTAGTTTTAGTGTTAAAAGAGCAGTTGCCGTATAATGCTTATAAGTTATTGTTAGAAAATATAGAAAATTTTTCGAAAGTAGATAAATTATATGTATATTTGGTTCAGTTGGCAAAAGCATATAATTTAGATTTAAGTGTAAACTTTCCGAATTTAGATGAATATTTTGGATATATAGAATTTACACAAAAGATAAATCCGTTAGAATTGGTAGAAGAAGAAGATCAATTGATACAAGAAATAAACACAATGTTTTCGGAAACGCAAGCACAAAGGGAAGTAGTGTTTTTAACAAGTTTTTCGAAATATGTGAGAGACTATGTAAGTAGCAAAATAACATCAAGAGATTATGAATATTATAAAGACAATATAGAGACATATAAAAAGTTGTGGAATGAATATGTAGATAACAGAGTATTAAGCTTATTGGAAGAATATATAGCAGAAGCCGATAAATTCTATAAAATAAACACAGACAGAAATATATATTTTACCGACAATATGTTCAAAGAGCAAGATGTGTTGGGTAAACTTGAAAATGAAGTTGAAGCTAAAGGTGATGTAAATAAAATAATAGAAAATATGAAAGGTGTAAAAGAAGTAGATGTTGTTATAACCGGAGGTTTCCATTCTCAAACGGTAACGGAAATACTAAAGAATCAAGGAGTAAGTTATATAGTTATAACTCCTAATGTTACGGACGGAGTAAAACTTGCGGAAGAAACATACTATGAAATAGCAAAAGAACAAAGCAAAATATCTTTCCAAGCACTGGCAAATTTGATAGCATCCTTGTCCCCACAATCACAAAAAACAATATTTGATTTGTTAAGAAATCCGAATTTGTCATTGAATATAGAACAAGATATGGCAGTTGAAGAACAACTTGCTATATTGATAAAACAATTGGAATATGCAAAATTTTTAGATTCTGATGATATTGGAGATATAGAAGAAAATGTAACCAAAATATTAAGAGACAATGTAGATGAAAAAAACAAAGATAAGATAACACCGGAAATGATAAAACGACTTAGAATGAATGGCTTGGAAGATTTATCGAACTTAGGAAAGATAGTTGAAATGTTAGATAAATCCAGCGAATTTGCAGAATCAGCTTTTGTTGTCGGTGATATTTTTTCCGGAATAATAAAAATATTCACAAACCTTCCGGCCGGATTGATAGCAGACAATTTAGAATCGGAAAAACAAGATATATTATCCAAAGAAGCCAGAATCATACAATTATTGCCGGAAGTACAAAGGAGATATTCACAATTTTTATTTACCGAATATGAACTAAAAGGTGCCATATTGGAAGTTTTAAATGCTGAGGATTCAAATATAAATTTAAGCGATGATGAAATATTAAATCAAATTGATGAACAAGTTACCAAAATAATGGAAGAGCTTGCTGACAGAGAATTAAGTTTTAAAGATATAGATAATTTGCAGTTAACTTGCTCATGGATTAGAGCATATTCTGCTTATATTCAGAATATAGTAAATGAAAAACTTTTAGAAAAAGGAACAAATCAAGATAAAATAAAAATTATTTTAGAAGAATTTGGCGGATATGAGAACTTAGATTCTATACAAGCAACAATTTTATTTTATTTGTGTAGAGATAATGGGCTTTTTTCGGAAATGATAGATTTGTACGAAAAAACAGGTGATGCTGCACAAGAATTTAAAAACTCTATTGAAATTAGAGAATTGTATTTTGTTGCATTTAATAAAACAGGTAGTTTTGAAAAGACTATAGAAAGATTAAGTATATTGGGACAAGAAAATTTCGATGAAATGAACGGTGAATTATATGCGACATTGGGTAAGGCTTATTATGAAAGATATAAACAAGCCAAGGACAAAAGTGGTATGTATGGTGCTTTGGGGCAAGCTTACCGCATGCGATATAAGGAAGCCATTGAAAGTGGTAGATTAGATGAAGCAATATTAGCATTGAGAGCATCTTATGAATCTTACAGAAAAGGATTTGAAATAGATCATTACTACTATCCGGGAATCAATGCCGTATATAGATTAAGGGAATTAGCGGAATTAACAATTGATGATAAAGAAAGAGAGTCAATGTTGAAAGAAGCAGAAAATTTAGCAGCTTTGGTATATTACTCTACAGAAAAGGCAGGTGGGATAAGATCCGGTGACTATTGGACACTTGTTACGATGGTAGAAGCTATGACTATAAATGGTATGCATACTGCAAAAACCGGATTTAGCAGTATAAATGAGATTTTAGATAAAGCATTTGGTTTTGTACATCATACTTGGGAAATAGATACCACACTGTCAAACTTGGAAAATCTTTTATCGCAAAAAAAAGAAAATAAATTCAGTGAATACGAAAAAGACAAAAAAGATAGAGAATACAAAGATCCTAAAAAAGATATTGAAAACCTAAATAAGATTATTAACAAGTTGTATATGAAGAAATTAGAACTAACTCTCGCAGAATATAAGTCTGCTGTTAAGAGTGAAGATAAAGAAAAATTAATAAAACAAATTTTGGAGATTATATCAAAAACGATAGAATATTCAAGCAAAAGTAGAGCTGCTCTTGCATCCGAGTTGTTTTCAATATTAGAATTAGGAACCGAAGAAAGCGGAATAATATTAACGAGAATTAACTCTGATTCGGATTTAAGAAATTTGATAGAAATAAATATGGAAATTAAAGAAGAATTGTCCTTTGAAAATGTTAAGAGTTTTATTGACAAATATTTGATTCGATCGGAAGAAAGTGGTGAAACTTTGTTTCAACAAGCTGAACAAACAAAAAGAGAAGAATTTACGAAAGGATTATTATCTTTTTGCTACAGAATACCTATAAACAGTTTACATGATTCTGTTACAAGACATATTTCAGGGAACTATAAATTTGGTGGTGGCCTTCAAGAAATGCAGTTAGCAAGAGAAGATATGAATATTGCCATTCAAATTTTAGAGATTTTTGGCTTAGATACGGAAGATGATTTAGACTCTTTTATGGAAACCATAGATGAAATTATTAGAATTCAATATAGGAATGATGATTTAAAATTAGAAAACTTAAAAAGCAGAGGTCACGGAAAATTTGATGATATTATAAAACAATTAAAAGAACTTACGGCAAGTGCAAACAATACTGATTCCAGAACTAATATTATGTTGGACTTTTTGCTTGGTGTTGGAGATTGCAGACAACATGGTGAAATAAAACAAGTATTTTTTGATGTTTGGAAAGAAATGAGATTGGCTGAGTATTATAAAAAAGCAATGGAAAATCCTGAGCTAAAAACTGTAATTTACAGAAAGATAGAATCACTACAAAGAAAGCAATTGCTTACAATGGAATCATTGGTTGTTGGTAATATTGCTATGAATAGCCTATATAGTTTTGTAAGAGATGCCAATGGTAAACTTATATATTCGGAAGATGTTAATGATATTGAAGAACATGTTTTAAACATTTTAGTTGAATTTGATAGGGATGGAAATATAGTACAAGATAGTGTTGAATTGGCTGATTCTTTTTATCAAGATGAGTATAAATTTGGTGGAAAAGACAAAGTAAAATTAGGGAAAGATAGTTTTGAATATGTAGATGGGAAACTGAGAATAAAGGCCGGTACAGTAACGGCCATTGATCCGAAAACGGGTGAAGAAATAGAATCCCCGGTTTATCTTACTGCACCTAAAGCTCCTTATGCAGGTTTTGAAAGTAGAGTTGAAAAAGGCGGGATACATTCTGAAGGGTATCACAGAGATACTTATGGAGTGTTATTTAGAGGAATACCGTCAATAAAAACTATCTTAAGTAGAGTATTAGATATTACAGATATAAATCCATTGGATTTGCTTAGAAGTGAAAAAAAGTCTACGGGAACAAGAACTGTAGTAAGTAAAGAGTCTACGGAAACAAGAACTATAATGGATAACTTTTTGGATTTGATCTTAAAATATTACAGAGATGCAACTAAGAATATCGAAAGTGAGACTATAGATGGAATAATGGAACCTTTATTAAAACTTGTGGCTCTAAAAGACGATATGTCGCAGACAATTGATAGCACTATTTTAAACGAATATGCATTGCACGGAAGACAGGATTTTCAAACTTTTACGGAAGCTCTTACGGAAGATATAGATCAAACATTAGCTTCTGCCGAAACTTTTCACACCAGTTATTATGAAGATATTAGAGATAATCAAATCAATTCTTCAGAATCTCCTGTTATAGATACAAGATTATTCGATGAAAAATTTAATCCGAAAGCAAGTGCTTTATTAGATTGTTTAACTCCTAAAAAAAGGGAAACTATAACTGAAAGGCATTTTCTCAGCCCTACAGAAAAAATAAGACTTACTGTTTTTGATATTCAAGAAGGTAAAATAGAACAATTTTATCAACTTGTAAATGATTTTTATAAAGTAGGAAAAGTTGAAATAAAAAAAGATGGAACAAAAATAATAGAAGCCAGAAAATATGTAGAGCAAAATGTACAGTCATGGTCGGAAAGCGGGTATTTAAGCAAATCCGGTATAGAAAAAGTGGAAAGAGGAGAATATGTTTTAGAAAAAAAAGATTTTACTGCTTATGGTTGGGAACAAGTAGATCAAGGCAAAGTAGAACTTGCAGCAACCGTTATAGTAAATACATTACAAGTTCCATGGGAATATCTTATTAACGATATAAATAAGTATGGTGGGGTTAAAGTAGATGGCAAAGAAGATTGGAGCGGTTGGAGAAAAATCCAAGCAGAAAGGAAACGATTCTTAATAGATTTGCAAACAGACGGAATAGCCGTCACAATAGCCACATTGAAATACTTAAGAAATCATAAAATAGCAGATGCTCATTTGGCATTAAAGCTTATACATGCAGGTTGGGCTGTAAATAATGTTAATGAACCGCTATCTTCTTTTCATTATGATGATTTATCTTTTGATGAAAAGAAACATTTGTTTGTTTTCTTGAAAGATGTGTCCGAATATTTACAAGTAGAAAAAGATCCCACAATAAGCAGTATACTTGAACAGTTGGAAAAAGAATATGAAAAAGCTTCTTCTATAGAAACTGCTACCGAACAAGAAGAAGCTCTAGTAAGTCAGGATGAGATAAGAAGGAGAATAGCTAGTGTAAATCCAGCCAGACATACATTTGAAAAGAAACCGATAATGGGATATGTAATAACGGAAGATATGATGGTTCGTGATAAAGAGGGGAAAGTTACAGATGTAATAATTCCTGAAGCAATCAGGAAATATATATTCCAAGTAGATAGTAATGGAACAAAACAAGAATATCCTCCTTCTTATTATGAAAAGAAGATAGGATGTGTGATAACTTTGCAAACCAAAGAGGACGGTACGCCTGATTTTTATATAGCAGGGAATTTCAAAACAGATTACAGGGAAATAAATAAATCTGAAGTTCAATCAAAAATACCTGATATGTTTGATAATTTAATGAAAGTTCCGGGTTTGGCAGATATTATTGACAGTGGAAAAGTAATAGGAGCGTCAAAAGGGGCACTTGTATCTATGGTAGCGATGTCTGAACTGGGATATGATACTTCCAAAGAAGTGTCCATAGAAACATCTTGGATAGATGAGAAGACAGGAAAACCTCAAAAACAGGTTAAACCAGCCGGGAAAGATGCTTATTTAGTTCTTGATAGTGAAGGACAATATTACATGGTAAATATAGATGATCAGACAGGTTATCCTATAAATTATATCCCGGTAACAGAAGAACAAAACCTTTCTGAATATATAAAATTAGTCAGAAGTATAATCATGAGTTTAGGCTTTGAATTTGATCCTGAAACGGGAGACGTTGTTTATAGAGGATATAAAGGAGATAAATATACAGAAGGCGGATATCCGAAACCACAAGCGTTACCATTAGATAAAATTATGGAATTAGTTAATAAAAGAAATGTAGAAGTTAGACATTCTTTGTTTAAAATGTTCTATAAAGGTGATAACGGAGAAACAATTATAGATTATTATGAAATTCCGGAAGAGTTTAACGGTATTTCCGGAGAAGAAATGTTACGGAAAATAGAAAGCGGAGAAATTAAATCTTTCCTTACTCTGACAAATGAAAATCTTTTAACTCCGTCACTAAATAAAAAAGGAATATTAAGAGAACAATTGAAACAAAAAGGTGTATCAAATGCGGAAGAATTGATTGACCATTTGTATAATCCGGAACATGGCGTATATGTATGTCAAAAATTATCTACGGCTGATGGGAAAACAGATTATGTCATATCTTCCGTTGATTCTGAAGTTGATAGCGGTGTTTGGGGAACAATGATAGATACTGTGTTAGCCGCAGATGTTATACAGGGTATCAGTGGCAGATTTGAAAATGTCATAGAACTTGGAACAGGTGCCGGACACTTGGCTGCAACTATGTCAAAACTTGATGGAGTGGAGAATATATATGTTACAGATATATCGCCGTATGCTTTAGTTGCTTCATTATCAAATATATTAAAAACATTGGAGAGCGGTGATTTAGAATCGGCAGAACAAGCAAAGAAAGATTTAATAAAATTAATACCTGTACTTGGACCCGGAATTCAAGGTTTGGATTTCTTAGAGCATAATATGGATATGATAGTTGTTAATCCTCCATATATTGATGAGCCTGAAAATTTAAGGGGCGAAAACGATTTAACTGCTTACGGCGGAACAAAATTCCTCAGAGAAATTCTAGAAAACTTAAAAACTTTATTGAATTCAAAAAATCCGGATGCACAAGCAATATTATCTGTTAGCAGCACAACAAGAATGGCTCTTGAAAGATATTTGGCTGATTTAGGATATGATTATATTTTTGAACCTATAGGGACTCCGCAAAATGCACCTTTAAAAGTTCCTTATGTAACTGAGAATCCTAAATGGATTCAATGGTTGCTTGATGAAGGTATGGCTTATTCAGAGTCTGATTATAAAGAAAAGGGATTGGAACCGTATTCTCATGCTTTGGTAACCTATAGAGTTAGATTGATAAATTCTAAAAAGGCAAAAAATGCGAGATCAATCGCTCTAGAACGATTTAATCAGCTTAATCCTACAAGAGGACCTACTACTATAAAAGAACTTGATAGTGCATTGACTGAAGCTTTTAGAGGTAACAGAGGAAATATAAAGAAGTTCTTACAAGATTTTTCATTCGGTTCCGAAATTAAATATCAAATATGGCATTCATATTTATCCGATTTAGGAAATTTGTCATTAGAGGAACAAATAAAATTATTAGCTGCCGTAATTAAAATTGTAGAGAAAGAAAATTATGATAAAAAAGTTATCTCTTTGGATTTGAGAAAATTACAGAATACGGATTTACAAAAAATACTAAGCTTAGATGTTGATGAAATTGTAAGCGGATTAAATTATGATATAGAAAACGGAACCATTCGTGTAAGACTATCGGGGAAAAAATATGGAAAAGGAGAAGAACAAAAAGATGTATCTTCTTCCGAAGAACGTGTATCGGAAATACTTTCAGAAACAGGTTCGTTAAATGCATCAAGTGCAATAATAGAAAAAGATGGATATCCTAAAGAAATAAAAAGTATTTCTGATTTAAAAGATGCGATTGATTGGTCGAAAATACATAATTTTAGCGAACTTGCTATTATTGTCGGCGGCATTGATACTGAAGTTACTAAGGGTAAATTATTAGATGATGTTGTTGTAGATGAAAATGGTAAGAATGTAACCGTAGGTATGAAGTGGCTACAAACAATTGCAAGTAAAGAAGATCTTGACGAAATTAGAAGATATTCTCAAAGTCAAGGTATATCTTTATCAATGCATGTTTTTGCATTTACAAAAGATGTTATGGTTAATGGTGAGAAAAAACAGATATTACCAAATCCAAGCTTTAATGAAAATTGGTATGAAATGTTTAAAATGCAAATAGATATTGCAGAAAGATTAGGTATTAAACATGTTGTAACACATGCTATCAACGATATGAGTAGTAAAAATATTGCTGCATGGATGATGTTATTAAAATATTCTGCTCAAAAAGGTATAAGCATAGATTTTGAAAATGATCAAGTATTCCTTAAAGAACAGGAAAAAGACGGAACAACTACTAATTTGTTCGCAAAAGCAAGAAAAGAAGGATATATAGATTATGACTCTTTTATAAAGTTTTTAAATGCAATTAGAGAAAGATTAACGGAAGAGGAAAAACGTTATATCGGTGTAACATTAGATACGACAAAAGCCATAAGCTCTTTTACTAATGCTGCTAAGACAAGACAAGAAAAACTTGAACAATTAACATTTGATAATCTTATGGAATATATAGAAAAAGTTATAAATGCAGGTTATAAAATTAATATTGTTCATTTATCTCAATTCCGTTTGGATAAACAAATGCCAAAAGAAGTAATCGATGGAAATGAAGTAGAAGTATTTTATGATAAATCTTCTATTTCAACAGATGGTATTATAACTCCGGAAAATTTAGAAATTTTATTAAATACACTTAAAACACATAATCCTGAAGTTGTTATCTTACAGGAAACGATGGCTGATGTCGTTTCTCCTGCAGAAAGAACCACAGCAGTGCCATCTATAAGTGAAAGAATTGTTTCAAAAGCAGAAACGGAAACGGAAGCAGAATCTATTAAGTCTAAAGTTACTGAAGTTATAGAAGAAGCTACAAAAGATGCCATTTTACCAAATAGAACTGCACAAAAAACAGCAATAAGACTTATAACAAGCTCAGAAGCAGCAGAAGAATTAATAGAAAAAGGTTTTAAATTGAATGAAAATTTAGTTGTCGTTCAAGATGAAACCAGATCTGCCGAATTAAGAAAACAAGGAATAAATGCATTACTTTTTGAAACATCACATGAAAGAGGCGGTGTTACGATAGGAGAATTAGCAGATGGAATAAAAGTAAGAGTTAAAGTTAAAGAAGGGGGAATAATTTTTTGTGTAAGGAAATCCGGTGTGATAAAAGATAGCGATATTGATAAATTAATGGATATGTTGGTAGAAAAGATGAAAACGGGTAAAAAAATAAAAGGTTTAGAGAATATAAAAAATATTTCATACACTGCTAATAGTGAAGAAATGGATTATATTATAAATATGATGAAAAATGCTCATACAGATTCTATAGCAAGTAGTATAGAGCCAAACTATAGGTATAGTGATAAAGAGAAGGAAAGTTTTAAGGCAATAGCAGAAAAGACAGGAATGACAACATTCATTATAAGTAAATCAAAAGCAGAAGAAAGAGAGAAATTAGGGGGAAAATATAATTTTGTAGTATCCTATACAGATGAAGAAGATTTGATTAGAAAGATAGAAGAAAAAGGAAGAACAGAAAACGAATTCGTATTAGATTTATCTAGTAAGAGTATTGATGTTGTCGAATTAAAGAAAATTTTGGCCAATATACAAAGTATTAGGAGAAAGACGAAAAATGGTTTAGATATATCAATAACTTTAGAATTAGATTCAGACGTATTACAAGCTTTAAATGATTCTTTAGATGAAAGTATATATGATACATATGGAATTATACCTCTTGTTAGCGGAAAACAAGTGAAAATGATAAAAGGAAAGAAAAAAGTATATAAAATAGAAGAAATGAGTAAGGAAGATATAGAAAAATTAAAAGGCAATGATATAGTAGGTATATTGGTAGATAAAGAAACCGTAAAGAAATTTGGTAAAGGACTATTGGAAAATATAAGAACGTTGTTAGATAATATAAGAACTATAACAGAAATGACGCCGGAAAGAAAATATAAGAAGGGATTAAATGCGGCAATGAGTACAAAGTTTGATTATACAATAGATGAAGTTGAAAATATACAAGCGATATTTGATGTTTTAAGTTTAGATATGAAAGCATCAAATATAAAAGAAGTGTTAGACAGTTTAAATACATCTATATTCAGTAATGAAGCTCAAGTTTATATTAAATATCAGAAAGAGAAAGGTAATTATGAAGAATTATTAGGGTTTATAAGAGGAGTAGCAATGAATACACTTGCAAATAATATACCTGGAATATTACCGATTGATAAAGAAAAATTGCAAGAAAAAATAAAAAGTAATGAAGTACAGGCAATATTAATATTGACATTGCAAGCAATGATGACCGGGAAAAGTTTTAGAGAACTGTATGAACAACGAAGCGGTTCAGATGATTTGACGGCGGCACAATATTTAAGTGCAATAAGAGACAGTTTGCATTCCAGATTGGAAGAAATATTAAAAGATAATGAATATAAAATAGATAAACCGACACGACAAACAGCGGTAGATTTCACCGGAATACCGGAATTATTGATGGATGATTTCAATAAAGGAGCAGCAGTTAAAGAAGAAGTCAAGATATCTGTGATAGCAGTAAGAAGCATGTTGGCTGCTGCATAGTTTGTTATTATATTTTAATTTTAGGATGGCAAAATCAAAATGAAAAATTCGATAAAGTTAAAAAAAATCATAAGCACAATGACGGCAATTAGTTTGTTAGTATCGTTTGTTATAGGCCCTACTGCGGCAAATGCCATGACAAACGAAGAGGCAACAGCGAAATATAAACAAATATTCAAAGATTTCATGTTGCCTTACAACTATGGACAAATAACGAGTGCGCATTATGCAGGAACAGATAGAGTAATAATAAATATACAAGATTTACATTGCCATCCTAAAGTTCAAAAAAATATAAGCAATATAATAGAAACATTTGATA
>JAFXSD010000065.1 GCA_017525905.1 Elusimicrobiota bacterium
GTAAGGAAATATGGGTCATAAAATTCATCCTAAGAGCGTTAGAGTCGGTTACATTAAGGATTGGGATTCTAAATGGTTTAACCTAAAAGAAATGCCTGACTTTATAGAAGAAGATTTTAGAATAAGAGCTTATTTGAAAGATAAATTGAAAATGGCTTCGGTTTCAAAAATCGGACTTGAAAGAGCAGGAAAATATATTAGAGTAAACATCTATACTTCAAGACCCGGTATCGTTATCGGTAAAGGCGGTCAGGGTATAGAAAACATTAGAATGGAAGTTGAGCAAATGACGGGAAGAAAGGCTTTCGTTAATGTTATGGAAATTAAGAGAGCCGAAATAGATGCTCAGCTTGCCGCTGATGGTATTGCTTATCAATTGGAAAAACAAGTTGCTTTCAGAAGAGCAATGAAGAAAGTTATTGAAAAAGCAATGGCAGCAGGTGCTCAAGGTATAAAAGTTATGTGTTCCGGTAGATTAGGCGGAGCCGAAATCGCCAGAACAGAATGGTTGAAAGAAGGAAGAGTTCCTCTTCAAACATTCAGAGCAGAAATTGATTACGGTTTTTCCGAAGCAAATACAACAATGGGAAAAATCGGAATAAAAGTATGGATATTCAAAAAAGAACATTTTCAAAAAACAGCAAAAGAGCTTTTAGAAGAAGCTAAACTTGTTGAAAATGTTAATGAAGTAGATGCAACTCAGGTTGCTCACGATAATAAGTAAGGAAGGACAAAATATATGTTGATGCCAAAGAGAGTAAAATACAGAAAGACTCAAAGAGGAAGATTGAAAGGGTATTCAAAAGGCGGAACCACTCTTTCTTTTGGTACTTTCGGACTTCAAGCTCTTGAGCCTGTTTGGTTAAATAGTAACCAAATTGAAGCTGCTCGTATAGCTTTGACAAAGTTTACAAAAAAAGGCGGAAAAATCTGGATAAGAGTATTCCCCGATAAAGCTATAACGAAGAAACCTGCTGAAACAAGAATGGGTAAGGGTAAAGGCGATCCAGCATTTTGGGTAGCAGTAGTAAAACCCGGCAGAGTAATGTTTGAAATGGAAGGTATTTCTGAAGCTGATGCAAGAGCTGCATTGAAACTTGCTTCGGATAAACTTCCGATACATTGCAAAATTTTAGTAAGACAAGAAATATAATAACGAAAAAGAGTAAATTTATGAAACAGAAAAATTGGCAAGAAATAAAAAGTATGTCACCGGTTGAATTGAATGCTAAACTTGTTGAAATGGAAGATAAATACTACAAGTTGAAATTCAGAAACTCGACGGCACCTGTAAAAAATCCTCTTGAAATAAGAGAGATGAGAAAAACAATAGCAAGAATAAAAACTCTTCTTGCTGAGCAAAAAAAGGGAAAATAATTCCCGATAGGAAGGAACAATGGAAGCTAGAGGAAAAAGAAAAGTAATGCAAGGAATAGTAGTTAGCGACAAATCTTCTAAAACAAGAGTTGTAGCTGTTGAAAGAACAATTAAACATCCATTGTATGGCAGAATAATAAGAGTAAAATCTAAATTTTCTGTTCATGACGAAAAGAATGAATCTAAAATGGGTGATTTAGTTTCTATAATGGAATCAAGACCTATGTCAAAAACCAAAAGATGGATTTTGACAGCAGTTGTAAACAAAGCATAAGGAAAAAGACAATGATTCAAGAAAGAACAATTTTAAATGTAGCAGATAATTCGGGAGCAAAAAAAGTAAGATGCTTCAGAGTTATGAAAGGTTTGAAAAGAAGATATGCCGGTCTCGGTGATGTTATAATGGCTTCGGTTCAAGATGCTATACCTCACGGCAACATTAAAAAAGGTGATGTTGTTAAAGTTGTTATAGTAAGAACAGCCAAAGAATATCGCAGAGAAGACGGCACATATATCAGATTTGATGATAATGCGGCTGTAATCATCAACGATGAAGGGGAACCGAAAGGAACTCGTATTTTCGGTCCTATAGCAAGAGAGTTAAGAGAAGCAAATTATCTTAAAATTATTTCTCTTGCACCGGAAGTAATATAATTAAGTTTAATGGGATAGAAATATGCTTAACATTAAGAAAAAAGATAAAGTTGTAGTTTTAGCAGGAAAAGACAAAGGTAAAGAGGGCGAAGTTTTAAAGGTTTTCGAAGAAACCGGTAAAGTTATCGTCGCTAAAGTTAACTTTGTTAAAAGACATACAAAACCTACACAGAGAGACCCGGGTGGTATAAAAGAAAAAGAATCACCTATTTCAATCTCAAATGTTATGTTGGTATGTCCTAAATGTAATAAACCTAACAGACCGAAATTTGACAAATTGTCAGACGGAAAGAAAGTTAGAGTTTGCAGAAAATGCGGAGAAATAATAGTTTAGTTATAAGGGAAGATAAATATGAATCAAGTTCCTAGATTAAAAGAATTGTATGTAAAAAATGTAATACCGGCTTTGGAAAAAGAGTTCGGTTTTAAAAATGCAAACGAAGTTCCGAAACTTTCAAAAGTTGTTATAAATATCGGACTTTCGGAAGCAAAAGAAAATGTAAAAGTTTTGGAAACAGCTTCGGCAGAACTTGCAGCAATAACCGGTCAAAAACCTGTTACCTGCAGAGCAAAAGCATCTGTTTCAAACTTTAAAATCAGAGAAGGAATGCCGATAGGTGTTAAAGTTACTTTAAGAGGAGCAATGATGTTTGAGTTTTTAGACAGACTCATGAACATTGCAATGCCGAGAATCAGAGATTTCAGAGGTGTTGAACCTAATAAATTCGACGGCAGAGGAAACTTTAATATCGGTCTTACGGAACAATATATTTTTCCTGAAATCAATGTAGAAAAATCCGATAAAGCAAGAGGAATGAATATAACGATCGTAACGACGGCAAAGAAAGATGAGCATGCAAAAGCATTGTTGGAATTCTTGGGTATGCCATTTAAGAAAAGAAAATAGTATTTATTGACGGGCATTGTAGTAAACAATGTATATAAATTTTAAAAAATAGAGGCTTTTTATGGCAACAACATCAGCAGAAGCAAAAATGCGCAAACCTCAAAAGTTTGCAACTAGGTTCAGGAATAGATGTCGCCTGTGCGGAAGACCTAGAGGCTACTACAGAGATTTCGGTTTATGCAGAATATGCTTTCGTAAGCTTGCACACAACGGTGAAATACCGGGTGTTTCAAAGTCAAGTTGGTAATTAAAAAAAAGAAGTAATTTAAAATTAAAAAGAGGTTAGGTGTAATGATTACAGATCCTATATCAGACATGTTTGTTAGAATTCGCAATGCGAATGCAAAACTTCATGAAAAAGTTGATATCCCATCTTCAAAAGTAAAAAC
>JAFXSD010000066.1 GCA_017525905.1 Elusimicrobiota bacterium
CCCATTTTTATTATGTAAAATCACTTTGACGGCGGTGGTGGTGGAGGTGGTGGCGGAGGAGGAATACCTTTTCCTTTATTAGCAACAACTTTAACTTTAACAGGTTTTGAAGAGGCTTGTTTCATTTGTTTTTTCTTTTCTTTTTCTAAATTACCTATAACTTTATTTATATCCATTCTTTTTGTATTACCTTCACACAATTCAACAATCGGTTTAGATGGTTCATTTGAAGCAGGAGCAGAAGAAGTTGTAGTAGTGGAACTTGAGCCTCCACCACCTGATCCTCCCATTCTTGCTTGAAGAGCAGCCATCTTTGCAGCAAATCCTCCGCCTCCGCCTCCTCCCATTTTAGCAGGTGGTTTTGCAGCAGGGGGTTTTGGTCCCGTTCCTGTCGTGCTAGTTGTTTTAGGTGGGAAACTTGGTTTATTTATATTAGAAGTAGGTGGTTTAGGTGCGGTCGTTGTTGGTTTTGGAGCAGTACTTGTATTTGTTGCAGGCTTTGGGAAAGCAGGAGCAGGCTTAGGCTTTGCTGGAGCAGGTTTTGTTGTTGTTGTTTCGGCTCCGGGCCCTCCTTTTTTCATTTTATTTCTTTGAGCCATTATTAATGCCATCATGGTATTAGTAGAACCTCCTCCTCCTCCTTCTTCTGGACTTTGTAAAGCAGGTGATACGTAATCTTTGACTTCTACATGTTTCAAATTATCTTTTTTAGCAGCTAATTCAGCAGCTAAATCCACTGGTTTATTAGAAGAAGAAGATTTAGAGGTTTGAGCAACTTTCGGAGGTGGTGGCGGTGGTGGTGGTGGAGGTGGCGGAGGAGGAACTCCTTTTCCTTTATTAGCAACGACTTTTATTTTGGGTTCTGATGATGTAACTTTTTCTACTTTTGGAGGCTTTTCAGGTTTTGGAGGTTTTGGCTTTGGTGGTGGGGGAGTAAATTTAGGCATTTGCATTCCTTTCGGTTTAGGCTTTTCTTGCTCTTGTTCTTGCTCTTGTTCTTGATCAGCATTTTCATCATTTTTTAATTCTTCGAAATCATCGTTATTATTTCCTTGATTTGTACTTTCTCCTGCGTTTTCAAAAAATTCTTTTATTGAGATTAAATCTGATTTATCCATTTTAAATAAATAAGGATTACTTTTTCTTTCTTTTTTGGTTACGGCATATTTTGATAAATCTTTTTCTATTTTAGCAGTAAACAATATATCTTGATTTTTTAAACTTTCATATAACTGTTGCAATAATAAAATTATTTTATTTCGTTTTTCTGATTTGAAAAGATAGTCATAATCATTTTCATTGAAATGAAGAATAAATTCGTTAGATTGTCTTGAATAGGTTATACCATATAAATCCTCGATTTTTATTCTTCGTTTTATTTCAGTCTTTTTGAAATTATATATTGCTTTATTAGTTATTAATATAATTCTATCTTGAAACTTCCCGAAAAATCCGAATTTCTTTTTTTGTATTTTATCTGAATACATTATCTTCTCATTTCCTAATTTTTGCTTTATTTTTTCATCATTTTCGAAATTCAGCAAGTCTTCAGGTTCCATTATTAATTTATATTAATAAAATCAAAATTATTTATTTATTATCAGATTTATTATTTTTTTGAATTATTTATTTTTTAAATAATTTATTTTTTTCTAAAGA
>JAFXSD010000006.1 GCA_017525905.1 Elusimicrobiota bacterium
ATGTAATGTCAGATGGTCAAACTTGGGGTATAACAAAAGACGGTATATATTTCCCTGTATTAGAAAGTGAACCAAGTTCGCCTTTTAAACATCTTGTAAATAGTTTTATCTTAACAATTCAAAATCGTTGTGTATCAGAAAACAGAGAACCAACGATATCTGAAAAATATCTTTTATTATATTTTTGTTGTATAGATATAAATAGTTTAGATAATTCATATTATTCTTTAAATCAAAGCAAACTAGAACGAACATGGTTTGCTGAACAAATATTGGGTACAATAAAAATATTTATAATATGTGGTGTTGTACTATTTGTAATGATATTACCGGCATTAGTAATATTGTTTATTAAAAGAATTACACCGGAAGGTTCTGCACTTCATAAAGCAGCATCTCTTGTAGAATGGGTTATTATAATTGTTGGTGGAGCAACATTGTTAAGATCATTAACTAAAAAATAGTATTTGTATACTGAAAGAGATAAAAATATTTTATAAAAAACTATATCAAAAACAGATAAAATATTATATAATCATAAGATAATTTATAATAAAATTTTTGATATAGGAGTATAACATGGAAGATTTAAAGAAAGTTGATTTGGAAATTGCAAACATTATTGAAGAAGAACATCAAAGACAAGAAAACAATATTGAACTTATTGCATCCGAAAACCATACATCTAAAGCCGTAATGCAGGCACAAGGTTCTGTTTTAACAAATAAATATGCCGAAGGATATCCCGGAAGAAGATATTACGGAGGTTGCGAATTTGTAGATAAAGTAGAAACTTTAGCTATAGAAAGAGCAAAACAATTGTTCGGATGCCAATTCGTAAATGTTCAACCGCATTCCGGAGCACAAGCCAACATGGCAACATTTATGGCATTGCTTCAGGCGGGAGATACCGTTTTAGGTATGAGCTTGGACCACGGCGGACACTTATCTCACGGTCATCCGATGAACTTTTCAGGTAAATTCTTTAAAATCGTTCCTTATACAGTAAACAAAGATACTGAAGTTATAGATTATGATGAATTGGAAAAGATTGCAAAAGAATGCAAACCGAAAATGATAGTTACCGGTGCAAGTGCATATTCAAGAATATGGGATTGGGAAAGAATAAGAAAAATAGCCGATTCCGTAGGTGCATACTTTATGGCGGATATAGCTCACTATGCAGGTCTTATAGCTGCGGGAGTATATCCTTCACCGATTCCTTTTGCTGATGTAGTTACAACAACAACACATAAAACATTGAGAGGTCCGAGAGGCGGTATCATCATGACCAACAGGGAAGATTTGGCAAAGAAAATAAATTCAGCTGTTTTCCCGGGAACACAAGGCGGACCTTTAATGCACGTTATAGCGGCAAAAGCAGTTGCATTTAAAGAAGCATTACAACCTTCATTTAAAGAATATCAAAAACAAGTTGCGGCAAATGCTAAAGTTTTTGCAAAAACTTTAGCGGAAGGCGGTTTAAGAATCGTTTCCGGCGGAACGGATTCACACATGTTCCTTGTTGATTTAAGACCTTTAAATGTTACGGGTAAAGATGCACAAATAACATTGGAAAAAGCAGGAATAACAGCAAACAAAAACACAATTCCTTACGATCCTGCAAAGCCTATGATAGCTTCCGGTATAAGAATCGGAACACCGGCAATTACAACAAGAGGAATGAAAGAAAACGAAGTTATCAAAATTGCAAATTGGATAATTAAAGTATTGAAAAATATAAATAACGAAGAAGTGATAGCTGAAGTTAAAAAAGAAGTTACGGCACTTTGCAAACAGTTTCCTGTATATTAATTTTTGCGAAGCAAAAATTGAGGGATAGAAGTATAGATGTATAGAGGGATAGATTGAAAAGTATAGTATTAAAAAAAGGTGAAGAAAAGAGAGTAAAGTCCGGACATCAGTGGGTGTTTTCCAACGAGATAAAAGATGTCTATGCTAAACCGCAAGCAGGTGAAATTGTGGAATGTTACGACAGTTCCAACAATTTTATCGGTATAGGATTTTATAATCCTCATTCTTTAATTGCTTTTCGTTTAATATCAAGAAAGAACGAAATTGTTGATACAAGATTTTGGAAAGAAAGAATACAAAAAGCTTACGATTTAAGAAAACAATTATATCCGAACCAAAACTCGTTCAGAGTTGTTTACGGGGAAAGTGACGATATAAGCGGTTTTGTTTTGGATAAGTACGAAGATTATTGTGTTGCACAGTTTGTAAGTGCGGGTGCGGACAATAACAAACACGATATATTGGACGCCGTTCAGGAAGTAATAAATCCTAAAGGTATAATGGTAAGAAACGATTCTCATCTGAGAAAACTTGAAAATTTGTCCGGAGAAAACGAAATATATTCAGGTAAAATTCCCGAAGATATTTTAATAACCGAAAACGATATAAAATATTATGTGAACATAAAATCGGGTCAAAAAACCGGCTTTTTCTTTGATCAAAAAGATAACAGAAAATTGTTTCAAAAATATTGTAAAGATAAAAAAGTGTTGGATTGTTTTACACATACCGGTTCTTTCGGGCTTAATGCATTAAAAGGCGGTGCAAAAGAAGTGGTATTTGTGGATTCTTCAAGACCGGCTCTTGAAATGGCAAACAAGAATTATGAAGCTAACGGTTACAAAGATTTTAATGCAATAGTTGCCGATGCTCAGGAATATATATGTTCACATCAGGCACAAGCGGAAAATTATGAAGTTGTTAACATAGATCCGCCTGGACTTATAAAAAGTAAAAAAGATTTTCATGCCGGATACAAACATTATGCCAAACTTAACGAACAGGCCGTAAGATTATTAAAAAACGGCGGAATTTTTGCTACAAGTTCATGTTCACATCATTTATCTGTGAGTGACTTCAAAAAAATGTTGCAGGAAGCGGTTTCAAAAGCAGGCAAAAGAGCAATATTTTTGGAACTGTCAACTCAGGCAAAGGACCATCCCATACTTATCTCTATGCCTGAAACGGAATATCTTAAATTTGCAATACTGAAAATATTTTAACCGATACAATTTTCCCTTGATTTATACATTGTTTTTCGTTATAATTTAAAGATAAAAATATATTGAAAAAATAATGAAAAAAATAAAAACTTTAATATCAAGTTTTAAGATAAAAAATAAAGTAAATAAAATTGCCGGGCAAATAAATAAAGACTATAAAAATAAGGATTTGCTCGTGGTGTCGGTTTTGTCGGGGAGTGTTGTTTTTTGCAGTGATATAATAAGAAAACTTGATATCGATTTTGAAATAGATTTTATAAGAGTTAAATCTTATAAAGGGAAAAAATCTTCCGGAAAAATAAAATTTTTGTGTGACACGGTAATAGATGTTAAAGGTAAAGATATTTTGCTTATAGAAGATATTTGCGACAGCGGAAGAACTCTTTCTTATGTTAAAGATTTATTTATTAAAAGAAAAGCAAACAGTGTAAAAATATGTACACTTATAAATAAAAAAGTCGAAAAATTTAAACAAATCAAAATTGATTATTTCGGTTTTGAAATAGATAATGAATTTGTTGTCGGTTACGGGTTGGATTATAACGGAAAGTACAGAGGTCTGCCCTATATCGGTGTTATATAAAGAGGTGTGTAGTTTATGAAAATGAATATGAAGAAAAAAGATTCCTGGGGTATTGTTTTTTGGGTAATATTGGCGGTTGTTTTGTTAATATTTATGCAAAATGCAACCAAAAAATCCGCAGTTGAAGAAATGCCTTATTCTCAATTTAAACAGAGTGTTAAGGAAGGTAAAGTTATAAATGCCGTAGTTACATCCGATTTGATAGAAGGTGAATTTACGGATGCCGAAGGAAATGTAAAAAAGTTTAAAACCATTCCTTTAGACGATCCTAAACTTGTTGAAGATATGGAAAATAACAAAGTGCAAAAGTTTTCGGCAAGAGCACAAAACGGATGGTTGGCTCCTTTAATTTTCAGTTGGGGCCCGATAATACTTTTAATTCTTTTCTGGTTATGGATAATGAGAGGTATGTCTGCCGGCGGAAAACAGGCAATGACTTTTGCCAAGAGCAAAGCAAAACTTGCCGATTCCTCTAAAAAAATTACATTTAAAGAAGTTGCCGGTTGTGAAGAAGCAAAAGAAGAGTTACAGGAAATAGTTGAATTTTTAAAGAATCCGTCAAAATTTCAAAAGCTCGGCGGTAAAATACCTAAAGGTGTGCTTCTCGCAGGTGCGCCCGGAACAGGTAAAACTTTACTTGCAAAAGCCGTTGCGGGTGAAGCGGGAGTTCCGTTTTTTTCTTCAAGCGGTTCGGATTTCGTTGAAATGTTTGTAGGTGTAGGTGCGTCGAGAGTAAGAGATTTGTTTGAACAGGGCAGAAAAAATGCTCCGTGTTTGTTGTTTATAGATGAAATAGATGCCGTTGGAAGACACAGAGGTGCGGGACTTGGCGGCGGTAACGATGAAAGAGAACAAACATTAAATCAGATACTTGTGGAAATGGACGGTTTTGATACGAAAGAAGGTGTTATCATAATAGCTGCCACAAACAGACCGGATGTTTTGGATCCGGCTTTGCTCAGAGCGGGAAGATTTGACAGACAGGTTGTCGTAAATACTCCCGATTTAAAAGACAGAGAAGAAATTTTAAAAGTTCATGTAAAAAACATTAAAGTAGATAAAGAAGTTGATTTAAAAGTTTTAGCGAGAAGAACTCCCGGTTTTGTAGGTGCGGATTTAGCCAATCTTGCAAACGAAGCGGCTCTTCTTGCGGCAAGAAAGAATTTGCAAACTGTTACAATGAAATGTTTTGAAGAAGCCATAGATAAAATAATGGCTGGGCCTCAAAAGAAATCGAGAGTTATTTCCGATAAAGAAAAAAGTATTATTGCATATCATGAAGCGGGTCATACAATAGTTGCAAAAGCAATCCCCAACACGGATCCCGTTCATAAAGTTACTATAATGGCAAGCGGCAGAGCTTTAGGTTATACTTTGCAGGTTCCGTTGGAAGACAAGTTTTTAAGTTCAAAAACGGAAATGGAAGCAAGACTTGCAATTCTTATGGGCGGCAGGGTTGCGGAAGAAATTGTTTTCGGAGACATAACTACAGGTGCTTCGAACGATATTTCAAGAGCAACACAAATTGCTACAAAAATGGTGACGGCATTCGGTATGAGTGATAAAATAGGAGCACTTGCATTGGAAAAAGACAGTGAAGAAGTATTTTTGGGAAGAGATATTTCAAGAACGCAAAAACATTCGAATAAAACGGCCGAACTCATTGACGAAGAAGTAAGAAGAATAGTTGTAACGGCAAAGGATAAAGCGAAAAAAATATTGGAAGCGAACAGAACCAAATTGGATAATTTAGTGAAAGCTTTAATCGAAAGAGAAACTTTAAACGGTGAACAAGTTGATAAGATAATGAACGGAGAAGAATTGGAACCGTTACATGTTGAACCGAAAAAAGAAACTGTTGTCGAAGAGCCGAAAACAGAAGAAGAAATAAAAACCGAACCCGAACAAAAAAGCGAACCGGAACCTGAAAACGAAAGTGAACCGAAAGTTGAAATTGAAGATAAAAAAGAAATAAAACAAGAAACCGAACCTGAACAAAAACAAAGTGTCGATACCGAAAAAGAAGTAAAAGAAGAAGTAAAAAAAGAAGAACATTTGAAAGTAAAAAGAGTAAGAAAACATAAACATGAAAATTTGCAAAATGATTTTTTTGCAAAAATAGATAAACAAGAAGATGATAAAAATGAAAAATAAAACAAAAAAATTCGATAAAGAAAAAGTTAAAAAAGCAGTAAAAATGATGCTTGAAGGTTTCGGGCAGGACTTAAACAGGGAAGGAATAAGAAGAACTCCGGAAAGAGTTGCGGAATTTTACGAAGAAATGCTCTCGGGATATAATGAAGATATTGAAAATTTGATACCGGTTCATTATCAAACGGAAGAGCACGAAGAAATAGTTATAGTAAAAGATATTCCTCTATATTCAATGTGTGAGCACCATTTATTACCTTTTTACGGTAAAGTTCATATAGCATATTTACCCAAGAAAGACAGAATTGTGGGAGTATCGAAGTTGGTCAGGGTTGTGGAAGCTTTTGCTCACAGATTGCAGTTGCAGGAAAGATTATCAAAACAGATTGTAGATACAATAATGAAAACCGTTCAGCCTAACGGAGCAATGGTTGTAATAGAAGCCGAACATTTGTGTATGACGATGAGAGGGGTAAAAAAGCCCGGTTCAAAAATGATAACCTCCGCTATAAGAGGAATATTTTTGAAAGATGCAAGAACAAGAGCCGAAGCTCTTTCATTATTGAAATAACAAAGACAGAAGGATAGAAGTATAGAGGAATAGAAGAATAGAAAAGGCAATATCCGGCAACAAAAAACAATTTGTCGTTTCCATACCTCCATACATCTATACATCCAGAGAAAATGATTGTAAAAAAAGTTAAAGTTCAAACCATAGAAGATGCCGTAAAAATAATAGCAAGTACAAAATGTGATGATTGCGTACATAAAAAACTTGCCGGGAAAATTATCGATAATTCGTTTATAGTTGAAGATATAGATAACAGAGCAGCGAACATTTTAAAACAGGAAGCATTGTCCTGCGGATGCGATGTGGCGGTAAGCAAAGATGTATCTCTATTTAAAAAAGGGAAATCAAACATTGTTATCTGTGCCAACCAAAACCAAACAGAAAAATTAATTTCAAAAATTAAAGGTC
The DNA here is from genome assembly GCA_017525905.1 of Elusimicrobiota bacterium. Taxonomy (GTDB): domain Bacteria; phylum Elusimicrobiota; class Endomicrobiia; order Endomicrobiales; family Endomicrobiaceae; genus Ruminimicrobiellum. The sequence continues at coordinate 6,752 of JAFXSD010000006.1, forward strand.
AACCGTTCGGATTAAAAGTTTTGTCTAAACAGTTGGACGAAATAAATTCATTTCAATTAAAACAAATAGTTTGTGCAAATAAAAAAATACTGCTAAACAAAACTCTTGTGACGGGTATAATAAATTTGTCACCCGACTCATTTTTTAAAAACGGTATAGAAGATATAACAGTTGCTGTGGAAACCGCATTACAAATGCAAAAAGACGGTGCCGATATTATTGATGTGGGAGCGGAATCTACAAGGCCCGGTTCAAAACCTGTTCCGGTCAAACAAGAAACGGAAAAGATACAAAAATTTTTAAAATTGTTCAGGGAAAAGTCCAAAATTCCTGTATCCGTAGATACATATAAACCGGAAGTTGCGAAAGCGGCTTTAGACGAAGGTGCGGATATTATAAACGATATTTATGCACTGAGATATAAAAATAAAAGTATGGCAAAAATCGTTGCAAAAAATAAGGCGGCCGTAATTTTGATGCATATGAAGAAAAACCCTTTGACGATGCAACAAAATATAAGATATAATAATATATTAAGTGATATATTTAACTTTTTGTCAAAACAGTTGGATTTTGCTTTGGATAACGGGATAAATAAGGAGTCGATAATTGTTGATCCCGGTATAGGTTTTGGTAAAACGGTTGAAGATAATTTGCTTATAATAAAAAGATTGTTTGAATTTAAATCTTTGAATGTTCCCGTTCTTATGGCACTTTCAAACAAAAGTTTCTTGGCAAAAGTTTTGGGAACGGAAGATTTTAGTGAAAGACAACTTGCAACGGCAATAGCAAATATGGTTTCCGTTATGAACGGTGCGGATATTTTAAGAGTGCACAATGTAAAAGAAACCGTTAATGCTTTAAAAGTTATTAATTCTATAAGGGGAATATAATGGAATTTGCAGCACACATATGGAATGTTTATATAGCAAACATTTTGGATATCCTTATATTAACATACATTTTTTATAGAATACTGCTTATTATTAAAGGAACAAGAACAATACAAATCGTTATCGGTCTTATTGTGCTTGTTGCCGTTACTATCATAGCAAGAGATGTTTTACATTTACAAACATTATCTTGGCTTATGGGGAAATTTTGGCTTGCCGCTGTTGTTATACTTGCGGTTGTTTTTCAGGCCGAAATCAGATATGCACTTGCAAAAATAGGAAGTAAACTTTTCTCTTTGGGAACCAAAATCAAATCAAATTTTATATCGGAAATTGTTGAAGCCGCTTCCGAAATGAGCAGAATAAGAATGGGCGCTTTGATAGTTATCGAAAGAGATATGGGATTAAAAAATTATACGGAAACCGGAATAAAAATCGATGCTAAAATAACTCATGAATTGTTGTTGTCGATATTTAATACAAAAGCACCTATTCACGACGGTGCGGTTATAATAAAAGATGAAAGAATAGAAGCGGCAGGTTGTGTGCTTCCCATAAGTACCGAAATAGAAGTTAAACATTTGGGTACAAGACACAGAGCGGGTATAGGCCTTTCCGCATTAACGGATGCCATCGTTATTGTTGTATCGGAAGAGACCGGCAATATATCAATTTGTGTTGACGGGAAAATAGAAACCGTAAGTAAAGAAAATTTGTCGGAAAAATTAACAAATAAATATACCGCAAAGGCTATATTATGAAAAAAATAAAATTTCCAAGTATAAAAAAATTAATATTAAATAATTGGCAATTAAAACTTATTTCTTTGTGTCTTGCCTTGATATTATGGGCATATGTAAAGCTATAATAAGTGGTGTCGTTATAAGGAGATATATAGTATGTTGAAGAACAATGATTTGTTTAACGAAGAACAAGAAACTTTTACTGCGATAAAGGCAAAAAGTTTTGTGGTTACACCTTCTTTACCGGAAAAACTGAAAGATTTGGCAACCATTTCCGAAAATATGTGGTGGTGCTGGAACAGTGATGCCGTGGAATTATTCAGAAGATTGGACAGAGATGTATGGGAAGAATCTTATCACAGCCCGAAAGCAATGTTGGGACTTGTAAAACAATCAAGATTGGAAGAACTCGCGGATGATACAAGTTTTATTTCACATATGAAATTAGTTAAAGCCGAACTTGATAAATATATGTCTGTGCCTACATGGTTCGACAAAACTTTTCCGGAATATAAAGATAAAAAAATCGCATACTTTTCCACCGAGTTTGCAATTCATGAAAGTTTGCCTATATACTCCGGCGGTTTGGGAGTATTGTCCGGTGATCATTTAAAATCCGCAAGTGATATGGGACTTCCTTTGGTAGGTATAGGTTTGTTGTACAGAAACGGCTATTTCAAACAACATTTAAGTGTAGACGGTTGGCAAATAGAAGAATATAAAGTTAACCATTTTTACAGTATGCCGTTACAACTTTTAACGGATGATAAAGGTGAACCGTTATCGATAGAAATTTCTTTGCCGAGATCTCCGAGAGTGTTTGCAAGAATTTGGAAAATGTTGGTGGGAAGAGTATCTCTTTATTTGCTTGATACGGACTTCGACAAAAATTCTCCCGAAGACAGAACAATTACAGGTGAACTTTACGGCGGCGATAAAGAAATGAGAATCAAACAGGAAAAATTGTTGGGTGTGGGCGGTATGAGAGTTTTGGAACTTTTAAATATAGATCCTTCCGTAATTCACATAAATGAAGGCCATTCCGCATTTTTGTTGTTGGAAAAAATGAGAATGTTAATGAAAAATAAAGGTTTATCTTTCGAACAGGCACAAAAAGTTGTTAAATCAAATTGTGTATTTACGACACATACTCCTGTTCCTGCAGGTAACGAAGTATTTTCTTCACAGCTTGTTTCAACATATTTTGAAAGTTTGTACAGAGAGTTGGGCTTATCAAGAGAACAATTTTTGGCTTTGGGCAGAGATTTGAAAGCCGAAAATGTTGATAAAGATTTTTCAATGACAATTCTTGCACTTAAAGCCTGCGGTAAAGCTAACGGTGTTTCAAGATTACACGCAACGGTATCAAGGCAAATGTGGCAAAATGTTTGGCCGGATGTTCCAAGAAAAGAAATTCCAATAACTCATATTACCAACGGTATTCATACAAACACTTGGATATCTTACGAGTTCGCAGGTCTGTTCCAAAGATATATCGGTGATGATTGGATAGATGAACCTTCCGACCAGACTTTGTGGCAAAGAGTTGCCGATATTCCAGATGCAGAACTTTGGAGAAGCCACGAAAGAAGAAAAGAAAGACTTGTATCTTTTGCAAGAAACAGATTAAAAATGCAGTTGGAAAGAAGAGGCCTTTCAAAACATATGGTGGCTTATGCCGATGAAGTTTTGGATCCGGAAGCATTAACAATCGGTTTTGCAAGAAGATTTGCAACATATAAAAGAGGTAACTTAATATTCAGAAATCTTGAAAGAATTAAAAAAATACTTACCAATAAAGAAAAACCCGTTCAAATAATTATTGCGGGTAAAGCTCATCCGAAAGATGATAAAGGAAAAGAAATTATAAAAAGTATAGTTGCTTTAACTTCCGATCCAGACTTGAAATATAAAGTGGTGTTCCTGGAAGATTATGATATGAATGTTGCACATTATTTGGTTCAAGGTGTTGATATTTGGTTAAATAATCCTTTAAGGCCGCAGGAAGCATCGGGTACCAGCGGAATGAAAGCTGCAGTTAACGGCGCAATAAATTTCAGCGTACTTGACGGTTGGTGGTGTGAAGGTTATAACGGAGAAAACGGTTGGGTTGTAGGTTCAACCGATACTTATAACGATTTGGAATATCAAAACGAAATGGAATCAAGATCCATATATGAAATGTTGGAAAAAGAGATTGTTCCTTTATTTTACGACAGAGGTCAGGACGATTTGCCGAGAGGTTGGATAAAGAGAATGAAAACCAGTATGAGAACTGTGGGACCTATGTTTAACACAAACAGAATGATCGAAGATTATACAAGAAAATTTTATGTTCCTTCAATGGAATTAACGGAAAAGATGAAAGAAAACAACTATGAACTTGCAAAGAAAAAAAATGATTGGCAAAGTAACATAGAAAGAAACTGGAACAGAGTTTCCGTTATAAGTGCGGAAGATAATACCGGTTCGAAAACAATTAAAATGGGTGACTCGTTAAAGGTAAGAGCCAGAGTTAACTTAGCGGGAATTGCTCCGGAAGATGTTTTTGTTCAGGTTTATGCCGGATATTTAAACACAAAAAATGTTTTAAGTGAAGAAACGTTTAAAAATATGAAAGTGGTTTCAAAGGAGCAGGACGGAACATATATATACGAACTTGAAGCTCCTACAAGAATTGTCGGACATTGCGGTTATACCATAAGAATAGTTCCTCAATATATGGATAAAGTTGAATATCTTCCGGGCATAATCAAATGGTTTTAGGCAACAAAATAAAACTTGTTATATTTGATTTGGACGGGACGTTGGTGGATTCGCAATACGATTTAACGGATTCCGTAAATTTTGTCAGACATGAATACGGTCTTAATCCTCTGCCGGTACCGAAAGTTGCTTCTTATCTCGGCAGCGGAATAACGGCTCTTGTAAAGGCTGTTTTGGCAGAACTGAAAAATGAAAATTTTGATGTTGCCGTAAAAATGTTTAAAGATAATTATGCCAAACATTTAACCGACAAAACACTTCCTTACAATGATATTGCGGAAACGCTTTCGGAAATTCCGCAACAAAAAGTTTTGTTATCAAACAAGGATGAAAAGTTTTCAAAACAAATTTTGGAAACACTCGGTCTTTCAAAATATTTTACGGAAATTTACGGCGGAGATTCTTTTAAAGAGAAGAAACCTAATCCTTTACCTGTATACGAAATTCTAAAAAAGTTTTCGTTAAACAAAGAAGATGTTGTTATGGTGGGGGACGGAAGTAATGATATTATGGTCGGGAAAAATGCCGAAATTAAAACCATAGGAGTTTTATACGGCTATTCTTCGCAGGAGCAATTGGACAATTTAGCTCCGGATTATCAGGCAAAAAAGCCTAAAGATATAGTAAACATAATTGAACGGTTGAATATCCGATAAGTTTTGTGCTGAATATATCAGCCGGATTTTATTGACATATAAAAAAAAATTTGGTAGACTATACCCAATTAAGTTAGAAATGTGGGCAGTTAGCTCAGCTAGGGAGAGCATCTCCCTTACAAGGAGGAGGTCGCAGGTTCAATCCCTGCACTGCCCATTTGTTGTTTCCTTCCAAGAGTTTTAAATCAAAATAAACATTGAAAACAGAGAGGTGTAGTTATGAAAAGAAATCTATATTTATCAATTTTGACAATCTCTTTAATGTTTTTTGTTAGTTCTTTTGTTTCGGCTTCGGGGAAAAAAGCGGAAAAAGTTTCAAATAATAATGTTTTTGAAATTTATACTCCCGGTACCGAGGATGTTATTGACTATACAAAATACGGTGAATTTCAAAATGTGGGAACAAACAAATATAAATATGTCCCGTCCGATTTTAAAGCATTGAAAGAAGCTTCCGGTGAAGGTATTTATCCTAATGTCGGCGATGTTTTTAAAAGTCCCAGATATAAAGAGTTAATGAGAGAAAAGAAACTTGAAGGTGATAAATGGGCTTATGTGAACACAAGAGATGCCGAACTTAATTATTATAAGTGGGCTACAGCACAGGAAGATCCCGGCGTTAGACAATATTATGTTGCTCTTGCTCTTGAAAATGCAGGCAATTACGAACGAGCGGTAAAAGCATATTATTCAATAGTGGTATTTTTCCCGAAAGCGGTAGGTTTTACTTTTTGGAAAACTCCTTGGTATGTGGCACCTGTAGCAATAGAAAAAATAAAGTATCTTACCAGAGAACATCCCGAAATAGGTTTAAAGTTGGTGGATGCATATGTTGATGTTATAAACAGATTTGATGATGAAAGATCCAACGACGATTTTATTGCTAATCCGGGAAGACTTGTTAAAGCAACAAAAAAAGATTGGGATTTAAAACCCGTAAATTTAAATAAGATAGGTGTTAAAAAAACAGTAGGTAAAGGTAAAGTAAAACTTGTTGAATATAACAATAAACATTATCAGTTGTTTGTTGACGATAAACCTTTTATAGTCAGAGGTATTTGTTATTCTCCCAATCCTGTAGGAACATCTCCCGATAACGGTACATTAAATGCTTCAAGAGATTGGATGTTTGCCGATTATAACAATAACGGAATTATAGACGGACCTTACGAATCCTGGATAGATGCAAACAGAAACGAAAGAAAAGACGGCAACGAACAAATTGTCGGTGATTTCCAGTTAATGAAAGATATGGGGATAAACACTTTAAGATTATATCATTATCCGGATTTCAATAAAGAATTGCTTATGGACGGATATAAAAATTACGGATTTATGTATATGATAGGTAATTTCTTGGGAATGTATTGTACCGATTCCGGTGCCGAATGGTTTGAAGGAACGGATTATACAAACGAAGAACAATGCCAAAGAATGTTGGCAAGTGTTGAAAGAATGGTTAACGAGTATAAAGATGAACCTTATGTATTAATGTGGGTTTTGGGAAATGAAAACAATTACGGAACGGTTGGTGTTGTTGGAGTTGCAGCAGGAACCGGATGCAATGTCAGAAAAGATATTCCGGCATATTATAAATTTATAAACAGATGTGCAAAAAGAATAAAAGAGTTGGATCCTCAACAAAGACCGGTGGCAATATGTAACGGTGATACTTTGTTTATGGATAAATGCGCACAGTATGCTCCCGAACTTGATATCTATGGAGCAAACGCTTACAGAGGTAAAGAAGGGTTCGCCACATTATGGAAAGATGTTATGAAATTGTATGAAAGACCGGTTGTTGTTACCGAATACGGTTGTCCGGCATTCAGTAAAATTCATAATCAAAAAGAAGCGGAAGAACAACAGGCTATTTATCATGAAGGAAGCATAAAAAGCATTCAGGAAAATGTTGCCGGTTACGGTGTGGGAAATGCTTTGGGCGGAATAATATTTGAATGGACTGATGAATGGTGGAAAGCAGGTCCTCCTCCGGAATACGATTTCAATGCTCATGATGAAACAGCACAATGGGAAGGTCCTTTTATTGACGGCGGCGGTTATGAAGAGTGGTTTGGTTTGGTTTCAATAGGAGACGGTAAGGACGCACCTTTTAAAAGACAATTAAGAAAAGCTTATTATTCCATACAGAACTTATGGAAAAAGTATAAGATGTAATATTAAGAGGAACTTTGATCAGGAAGAAATTATTTACCAGTTTAAAATTAATTTTGGCTTGTTTGTTTTTGGTAACAAATATTTTTGCCGATGTTAAGGTTGTTAGAAACAGAAACGGAGTATGGAAACTTTTGGTTGATAATAAACCGTATTTTGTGAAAGGTATGGTATATTGTTGCGACAGAGTCGGTTACGGTATGAGTCATGTGAACGATTGGATGTGGGCAGATGCAAACAATAACGGTGTTGCAGACGGACCTTATGAATCTTGGGTTGATTTAAACAGAGATAATTACAGAGATAATTATGAAGATAATGTCGGAGATTTTGCTTTGCTTAAAGCCATGGGATGTAACACAATAAGGCTTTATCACAGTGATAACATAAATAAAGATCTTTTAAGAGATTTGTATGACAATTACGGAATAATGGTAATAATGGGAAATTATTTGGGAGCATATACAAAAGATACGGGAGCTTCCTGGGCGGCGGGAACAAATTATTTAAATTCTAAACAAAAACAGTCAATGCTTGAAAGTGTTAGAAAGATGGTTGAAGAATTCAAAGATGAACCTTATATCCTGATGTGGATGTTGGGGAACGAAAACGATGTTTCCGGAAATTTTGCTAATTCCACCGCTACCAACACAAATGCATGGAAAGAGCCGGAAGCTTATGCGAAATTTTTGGAAGAAGCATGTAAACTTATAAAAGATATAGATGAAAAGAAACATCCCGTAGGTGTATGTAATGCAACAACAAAGTTGGTGAAATATTATGCACAATATACACCGAGCATTGATGTGTTGGGCTTTAATCAATATGCGGGTCCTTACGGATTTGGAACTTTATGGAAAAGAATAAGACAGGAATACGATAAACCGATTCTTATTACGGAATACGGTTGTGATGCATGGAATTCAAATAAAAATATTACATGTGAAGTTTATCAGGCAAGCTATCATAAAGGCGCTTGGAAAGATATAGAAAATAACAGCTATTGGGGAAACAAAGAAGGAAATTCGATAGGCGGATGTGCATATTGTTGGTTGGACAGATGGTGGTTGGTAGGTTCTCCTAAAATCCACGATACATCGTTAGGCGCTTGGAGAGGTTCCACTATAGACGGTTTATTCAATGATGAATGGTTGGGCTTTTGTTCACAAGGCAACGGAAAAAACAGTCCGTTTCAAAGAATATTAAGAAAAGTTTATTATACATATCAGGAAGAGCTTTGGGATTGGGATCCGGCCACATATAGGTAAATAAAGTACATTTAATCACAATAAAATCACATATTTTGGGTTACATTTTTGAATTTTCAAACTTTGAGTACCGTTTCACTTACGTACACTTCAGTTTGAAAATTCTTCAATTCACCACAAACTATGTGATTCTCTTTTGTTTGTTGCATCTTATAATTAAAAATTAAATTTAAAAATACTTCATTTCACTAACGAATTTTAAATTTTTATCTTGTCTGCTAAATTTATTGATAAAGCTTAAAATAAAATTCTTCAATTCGCCTGAAAAATATGTGATTTTATTTTGCTCGTCACAGCCTATCCCTCCCTCCATCCTTCCATACTCCATACTTCTATACCTCTATACATCTATACCTCCATCCCTCCATCCCTCAAATCATCATTTAAACTTAAACGGCAAAAATGATATAATAATAAGATATGAAAAATAATAAAGAAAACTTTATCGGTAAGGTAGTTGAACTTGCACAAAAAAATGTTTTGGCGGGTAAAGGCGGACCTTTTGCCGCAATAATTGTGAAAGATAATAAAATTATAAGTTACGGATATAATCAGGTAACATCAAAAAAAGATCCTACCCTGCATGCCGAAATCGATGCTATAAGGAAAGCTTCAAAAAAATTAAAAACATTTGATTTGTCCGGTTGCGAAATTTTTGCTTCCTGTTATCCGTGTCCGATGTGTTTATCGGCAATATATTGGGCAAATATAAAAACAGTATATTATTCGGCTGCAAAAGAAGTTGCAACAAAATACGGATTTAAAGACGGTAAAATTTATAATGAACTTAAAACAAAAATAAAATCCGTGAAATTTGTGGAACTGAAATCCGTGGATTTTAAGGCACCGTTTGAAGAATGGAAAAACAAAAAAGATAAAATAAAGTATTAGGATAAAATGAAAAAAATATTAAAAATACTTATCGCACCTTTGGGAATTGTTATATTTGTTGTTGCCATAATGCTGTTAAGTAACGAAATGAAAAGTTACAGCTATCAACAAATACTCGACACTTTAAGAGCAATTCCTTCCATCAAAATAATCTGTGCTTTAATACTTGCGTTGTCGTATTATTTGATTTTAGGCGGATACGATGTTATTGCATTCAAATTTATAAATGTCCCGTTAAAGTTTAAGAATGTTGTTTTTACCTGTTTTATAAGTAATGCATTGGGAAATAATACGGGTTATTCCATGCTTTTCGGCGGTTCAATAAGATACAGACTGTATTCTCTTTATAATGTTTCAATGTTGAACGTGACGAAAGTTTTGTTCTTTTCTTCGGCAACTATTTGGTTTGGTTTGCTCATTATAGGCGGTATAGTTTTTACTTTTTTCCCGGTAAATTTCCCGGATACAAAATTTTTCTTTCATTCATCAAAACCGTTGGGAATACTTTTCTTAACGATTGTTTCCATATACACATTATTAAGTTTGTTTAAATCGAAACCGATAAAACTTTTCAATAAATGGACAATAACTTTTCCCAATATAAAAATTACTTTATGGCAAATGTTTCTTGCTACCGCCGATTGGGTAATTGCTTCCTGTACATTGTTTGTATTACTTCCGCAAGGTGAAATTTCTTATATAACACTGTTACAAATATTTTTGGTTGCTCAAATGCTCGGTATATTAAGTCAGGTTCCGGGCGGTATGGGAGTATTTGAAACAGCTATCGTTATGATGTTGCCCGAAGCTACACAAAGTTCTTATGTTATGGGAGCACTGCTTGCATACAGAGCAATATTTTATTTCTTCCCGTTGGGTATAGCACTTTTGTTATTGGCAAGCCACGAGTTTTTCAGAGCGAAGAAAAGATTTAAAGTTCTTGCAAGATTTTACGGCGGAAGAATGTCATCCCTTATTCCGCAGGCTTTATCAGTAAGTATTTTCCTGGGCGGAACATTTATATTGTTTTCCGGAGTAACCGATGTTTCTTCATCCATAATTCACAGGTTGGATAATTATGTTTCTCCGGTAATACTTGATTCTCTGCATTTTGCAATAAGTGTTATAGGTATTTGGCTACTGTTTATTTCAAGAGCCCTTTTACTTAGAATAAAAAGAGCACATACAATAGCGGTTTGGTTGGTCTCGATTCTTTTTCCGTTGGCTCTTATAAACGGTTACGGATACGAAAAGATTATTACGATAGTCATTCTTTTAGCGGTATTAATCCCGAGCAAAAAATATTTTTACAGAAATTTAAGTTTGATAGCGGTTAAAATGAATATGTTGTGGTTTTCTTTGATATCGGCGGTGTTTATTGCTTCAACCTGGCTTTGCTTTTTTGTGTATCGTCCCGATTTTTATTCCTGGAACAAATTTGTAACCGTGCTTTTCAGTGCAAGCGATGCGGGAAGGTCATTAAGAATTTGTATCGGTATGGCTGTTACGATAGCAATAGTAATAATATCGGAAATATGGAAAAGATACAGATATAAACAATCTCACATAGATTTGAAGAATATAAAGAAGATAGCGGATTCTTCAAAATTTGTTTACAGCAATTATGCTTTTGAAAATAAAAATCTTTTTGATATGAATAACGGTTCTTTTATGATTTATTCCCAAATAAATAATAATGCAATCGTTTTCGGAGATCCGATAGGGGATAATAAATCCGGTAAAGAACTTATTTGGGATTTTAAAGAAATGACAGACTTAAAAAATATAACTCCGACCTTTGTTTATTTGGGATACAAAAATTTAAAAATCTATGACGATATAGGTCTTGATATTGCTTCTTTCGGTATGGACGCAAATGTTTCTTTAAGCACTTTTTCAAAAGATGCGGAAGAACTCAAAGATATTAAATTGTTGTCGGAAAAGTTGGACAACGAAGGATACAGTTTTGAAATTGTTGATAAAAAACAATTTTCGGAAAATGAAAAGTATACGGGTTTTGTTGATTATCAGTGGGAAAAGAATTTCGGAAATGTACAAAATAAAATGTTCGATGTCTCGTTGAATGCCGCAAACAAATGTGTAATTATAAAGAAAGATAATTTTATTTCCGCCTATGCTTATTTGTTGTTGTCGAATAACAACTATGAAGCTTTTGTTTCCAATGTAAGATACACAACCGATTGTGATAAAGATATTTTGCAATATATTTTATTCAAGTGTATAAATTGGGCTAAAGAAAATAATTACAAATGGTTTAATTTGGGTTTAACTCCGAGCGACGAAGTTATTATAGATGACAATTTTAACAGTAAAGCAAAAATATTTGTTTTTGCGGAACATTTTAAATATGATATGACGGCATTAAAAGAATTTAAATCCAAATTTAATCCTATATGGAAGAAAAAATATGTTGCTTTCTATACGGGAAAACAGATGATAAATTTCTTGCAGGACTTTTTGTATGTTTACTCTTAGTTCATATATTAAAATATTATTTAAAAAAATGTATAATGGAAAAACTAATATAAATTGGTAAGGAGTTGGATATGGTACAAAAAAATGTTTCGGAATTACATCAGGAAAGATTAAATTTTAAACCGGTTTTACCTGCCGTATTAAAAAAAGGTGTGGCAAATGTAAAACCAGTTTTGGGTAAAGCAACAAAATCAGTAGCTGATTTTGCAAAAATAAAAGCTATTTTTGAAAAAACTTACGGTATGCCGGTTGTAAGTTTTCAAGCAGGGAAAAATGCGGTTGTAGCAAAAAAAGCTATTAAAGTAGGTGTTGTTCTTTCAGGAGGACAAGCTCCCGGAGGACACAATGTTATTTACGGTTTGTTGGAAGGTTTAAAGTCCGCTAACAAAAAGAATAAATTGGTAGGTTTCTTGGGCGGTCCTTCCGGAATATTAGATAATAAAACAATGGAAATAAACGATAAAGTTATTGCAAATTATAAAAATACCGGCGGATTCGATATGATTCAGTCAGGCAGAACAAAAATCGAAACACCGGAACAATTTGCACAAGCCAAGGCAACAATATTGAAAAATAAAATGGACGCTTTGGTATTTATCGGCGGTGATGATTCAAACACAAATGCTGCACTTCTTGCGGAATATTTGAAAAAAGAAAACGCCGATGTTTGTGTTATAGGTGTTCCTAAAACAATCGACGGTGACTTGAAAAACGAACACATTGAAGCATCTTTCGGTTTTGATACCGCAACAAAAATTTATGCCGAACTTGTAGGAAACATTGAAAGAGATGTTAACTCTGCAAGAAAATATTGGCACTTTATAAGACTTATGGGAAGAAGCGCTTCTCATATTACTTTGGAAGTAGGTTTTAAAGTTCAGCCTAATGTTGTTTTAATAGGTGAAGAAGTGTTAGCCAAGAAAATGACACTTAAACAAATAGTAGACAGTTTGGCTGATTTGGTGGTTAAAAGATCCAAAGCCGGCAAAAATTACGGAGTAGTTTTGGTTCCGGAAGGATTGATTGAGTTTATTCCGGAAATGAAAGCTCTTATTGCCGAACTTAACGATTTGTTGGCGGAAAACGAAGATAAAGTTGCCAAGTTAAATACGGTTGATGAAAAAATAAATTTCATTTCCGCAAAACTTCCCAAAAATTTATCCGCACTTTTATTATCGTTACCGAAAAATATAGCGGCACAATTGATGTTGGACAGAGATCCTCACGGCAATGTTCAGGTTTCTTTAATTGAAACGGAAAAGTTGCTTATCGATATGGTTTCCAAAAAATTGAAAGATCTTAAAAAAGCGGGAAAATATTCCGGAAAATTCTCCACAATTAACCATTTCTTCGGATATGAAGGAAGATGCGGAGTACCTTCAAACTTTGATGCAAACTATACTTATGCTTTAGGATACAATGCGGCAGCATTGGTATTGAACAACATGTCAGGTTACTTATCATCGGTTAAAAATCTTGTTAAAAAATCTTCCGAATGGAAATGCGGCGGAATACCTTTAACAATGATGATGAATATAGAAAGAAGAAAAGGTAAAGAAAAACCTGTTATACAAAAAGCTTTGGTAAAACTTAACGGTGCACCGTTTAAAGCTTTTGCAAAAGTAAGACAAGATTGGGCAATGAACGACAGATATATGTTCCCTGGTCCTATACAGTTTTTCGGTCCTTCTTCCGTAACCGATATTACAACAAAAACATTGCAATATGAACAAAAGAAGAAATAGTTTACAGTTATAACGAGCAACCATTTCTATCGTTAAATCGGTAGAAATGGTTGTTTATATTTATAGAGATAAAAATGATTAAACAGTTTATAAAAAGAATAATTATACTTAATATAGTGTTTGCGTTAATAATGACTATATACAGAATAATATTTACATTTTATTATTCCGGTTGGTCTGAATTGTCAAATTATGCCGGGGATTTAATACAAGCATTTATTTTAGGTGTAAGATACGATTGTGCAATACTTGCATACATAAATTCTTTAGTGACGTTATGTTTTATAATATTTTGGTTTACAGGCAGCCAAAAACTTTTTATAAAGTTTGTTAAAAGTTTGAAATATTATTACACGATATTTTTCGGTTTTATCGTAACATTACTTTGTATAGATTTCGGATTTTATTCTTATTTTCAAAATCACATGAATATTTTAATGTTCGGAGTTTTTGAAGATGATACAAAAGCTTTGTTTTCAACGATAGCGGAAAATTATCCCGTGGTTTTGGTGGGTATAGGTTTTATATTAATTTTTGTTTTTGTGTATTTCTTAACGAAAATAATCGTGGAAAAAAAAGTTATAAGATACTATATCGAAAGAACAAAAATTTATATAAAAATTATACTTTCATTAATTTTGTTATCGGTTAATTTTATAATGGCAAGAGGTTCTTTCGGATTATTCCCATTAGGTGTGGATAATGCCGAGATATCCGCAAACACATTCATAAATAAAGTTGCCATAAACGGAATATACACTTTACAAGCGGCAATAGAAGCAAGATCAAAAGAAGGTGACAGAAATTATATTAAAGATATGGGATATTCCCAAGATAATATGGCTGAAGCTTTCAGCGACTTTTTAAATGTTGATATAAATTCAATAGATAAACAAGAACCGGCAAACTCTTTAAAGAAAAGAACAAAATATAATAAAGTTATAGAAGAAATTAAGCCGAATGTAGTGTTTATAATGATGGAATCGTTAGGGACCGATTTAATGCATTATAATTGCAAAGAATTTAATGTTTTGGGCGAATTTAAAAAACATTTGGACGAAGATATAACTTTTTACAAGTTTTTGCCGAGCAATATGGGAACCATCGGAAGTTTGGAATCGGCAATAACAAATATCGCAAGACTTCCGTTATCGCACTTTTTGTGTCAATCGAAATATGCTTACAACAAATATTTTTATAACGGCCCTATGCCGTATAAAAACAGCGGTTATGAAACCGCGTTTATGTACGGAGGAAATTCCGGGTGGAGAAATTGTACATCTTATATGCCGAATGTCGGTTTTGATAAAGTTATAGGTGAAGGGTCCATGCCGAAAGAATATGAAAGAAACCAGTGGGGAGTTTTTGATGAATATTTGTTTGATTATATATTCAAATATTTGGATGAGAATAATAACAGAAAATTTGTGTATGTTATGACGACCTCAAATCATCCGCCTTATTCGTTGCCGGGCAATTATCAAAAACCGTATCCTTTGGAAATAACGGAACAGTTGAAAGCAGATATTACGGGAGACATGAGAATTGCCAACATGAGATTTGCGGCTTACCAATATTCGGTTCAAAAAGTTGGAGAATTTTTAACAAGATTGAAAAGTTCAAAATATGCGGATAATACAATAGTTGCAATAACCGGAGATCATAATTTCTGGAGTACTTTCTCTTATCCGGTGGAAAAAAGGTTGGATGAAATGAGTGTTCCTTTTTATTTGTATATTCCTAAAAAATTAAAAGCAAACAAGAATATCGATACTTCGGTTGTAGGGTCGCATACGGATATTTTGCCTACACTGTATAATATATCTTTATCAAATACGGATTATTGGGCAACCGGAACAGATTTGTTATCAAAAGATGCACAAACAAATATTGCTTCAAACAGTTTGGGTTCCATAATGACAAAAGATAATTTTGTTATTTATGATTTTGCATCAGGCAAAGAAAAATATTATACTTGGAATAAAGAAAAAACAAGAGAAATAGTTCCTGCGGAAGAAAATGCGGAACATAAAAATATGGTAAAACATTATAAATCGAGTGTTGCGATAGCATACTATATGTTAATAAATGAAAGGGGAAAAATAAAATGAAAATTTTAGTTACCGGCGGTGCGGGGTTTATAGGTTCAAATATTGTTGACGAATTAATTGAAAAAAAACATAAGGTTGTTGTTGTAGATAATCTTGCAACGGGAAACATAAAAAATGTTAATAAAAAAGCAAAGTTTTATAAAGTTTCCGTATGTGACAAGAAAAAAATAGATGATATATTTAAAAAAGAAAAAATAGATGTCGTTATACATCTTGCCGCACAACTTGATGTAAGAAAATCCGTTGCCGATCCTTGTTTTGATGCCGATGTAAATATTAAAGGTTCGTTGAATATTTTGGAAGCATGTAAAAATACTAAAGTTAAAAAAATAATATTTTCTTCTTCCGGCGGAACAATTTACGGAGAATGCGGTGCAAAAGCTCCGGATGAAAAAGCTTTTGAAAATCCGTTATCGCCTTACGGTGTAGCAAAACTTTCGGTTGAACATTATATAAAAGCATACAGCGAGCTGTACGGTTTAAAATATACTATACTAAGATATGCAAATGTTTACGGACCGAGACAAGATGTTAACGGTGAAGCAGGTGTGGTTGCTATATTTATAGGAAAAATGTCGGCAAACAAAGAAATTTTTATTTTTGGTGACGGCAAACAACTCAGAGATTATGTTTATGTTAAAGATGTTGTTTCGGCAAACATTAAATCTTTAACAAAAGGTAACAATGAGATTATAAATATAGGAACAAACAAAACAACATCTGTAACAAAATTGGCTCAAGAATTGTCTAAATTTGTACATTATGAAAAAAAACCGGTATTTAAACCTAAAAGGAACGGAGAATTATTTAAAAGTTTTTTAAATATTTCCAAAGCAAAAAAAGTTTTAGGTTGGCAACCTAAAGTAAGTATGTCCGAAGGTTTAAAAAATACCGTTGAATATTTTAAAAATATTAAATAAATTTTCTATAAAAAAGGAGAATAAAAAAATGAAAAAGAATATAGTTTTGGCAGCAGCATTGGTTTTAACATTATCTTTTTATTGCGGCAGTTTACAGGCAAGAGATAAATTTTCAAATGAACCTATGGTGGAAGAACAAACAATACACGAATTGTGTCAGTATGCTTCTTTTTCCGAAGTTAAAGATGCTCTTATTGCAGGTGAAAATGTGAACGGAAAAGACGAACAGGGAAGAACACCGTTGATGGCTGCCTGCCAGGGAAATTCAAGTTTCGAAATGATGCAGTTGTTGTTTTCTTACGGAGCAAAAGCCAATTTAACCGATAAAAAAGGAAGAACGGCCATTATGTATGCCGCTCAATATGATAAGTATGAAAGAGTTTTTAGAGAATTGTTAAAAGCAGGTGCTGATGTTAATGCTAAAGCAAACGACGGAACAACGGCTTTAATGTTGGCTTGCGAAAACAACAGCCCTAAAATAGTATCTTTACTTATTGCTGCAGGTGCGGATGTTAATGCTAAAGATTATGACGGTTATCATGCTCTTGACTATGTTGCAAACAACACTGAAAATGCTGCTGAAATAAAGAGAATTCTTGCTTCCGCAGGTGCCAAGAAAAGATAATGGATGATGAAAAGTTATCGTTAATTTCGCTTAATACAATTGTAGAGTTAACACCAAGGAAAATTATATCTTTAATAAATTATTTCGGCAGTGCAAAAAATATATTTGTTGCCGATGTTAAAGAACTTAAAAGTTTCGATATTTCGGATAAAGGTATACAAGCTGTTAAATCCGTTTCCGATTTTGAAGTTGCAAATAAGGAGCTTGTTTTAGCGGAAAAAAATTCCGTAAAAATTGTTACTTATTTGGATGAAGATTATCCGCATCAATTAAAAAACATATTTGATTTTCCGCCGGTTTTATATATAAAAGGAAACATTGATAAAACCGATAACCTTTCCGTTTCGATAGTCGGTTCCAGAAGGCCCACCAATTACGGAAAAGCGGTAACGGAAACTTTTTGTAAATACTTTGCTCAAAATTCCGTAACAACCGTTTCGGGTTTGGCAAGCGGTATAGATGCTCAAGCCCACAGTTCCACTTTGAAAAACGGCGGCAGAACAATAGCCGTTTTAGGTAACGGATTATTGGAATGTTATCCTGCCGAAAACAGAAATCTTCAAAATGAAATATATGAAAAAGGTGCTCTCATAAGCGAGTTTCCTTTGGAAAGGAGAGCATTACCGGTCAATTTTCCCAGACGAAACAGAATAGTTGCCGCACTGTCTCTTGCAACAATAGTTATGGAAGCGGCGGAAAAAAGCGGTTCGTTGATAACAGCCGAACTTGCCTGTGAATACGGGAAAGATGTGTTTGCGGTTCCCGGTCCGGTATTTTCAAAATATTCGCAAGGTCCGAACAATTTGATAAAGCAAGGCGCTTTTGTTGCTTTAAAACCGGAAGATGTTGTAGAACAAGTTCCTTTGTTAATGGATTTAGTTAAGAAAAAAGCCAAAAAAAACAAGAAGAAAAAAGAAAAAGATTTGCCTTTAATTTCGCAAAGTAGTATAAATATTCTAAATTTGATACAATCTTCAGCTAACGGAATGGCTTTGGATGAGATTAGTTTGAAAGCGGATGTTGATATAAGTGAAGTTGCCAATATTTTGTTGGAGTTGGAATTGAACGGGCTTATAAAGTCTATGCCCGGACAGATGTATATAAGAATAAAATAGTTGTTTTTAGTTTTCTTTTAAATGCAGTTAATTATAAATTGTAGTTTTTAGTTCTTTTAAAATTTCTCATTTACAAGCAAAAAAGCCATTCGTTTGAAAAATTTAAAGCCGTGCTCCAACTTGAAAAATCCTAACAGCCTAATGTAACGGATTTTTCTTCAAACATGTTCGCACTAAAAAGCTTTTTTATTTATAGCTTTTTGCTCTAAATTTTTCTGCACTCATAGACGGCTTTAATCATGCTTGTAAACGAAAATTTTAAAGATTTTGCAGTTAATTATAAATTGTAAATTATAAATTATAAATTAAAAATACGAAGTATTTTTTTATATGAGGTAAAGATGAAGAGTTTAGTAATAGTGGAATCTCCGGCAAAATCAAAAACGATATCCAAAATGTTGGGTAACGACTATATAGTTAAAAGTTCGTTCGGACATATCAGAGATTTGCCCGAAAAAGAAATCGGTGTAGATATAGAGAAAAATTTTAAACCTACTTATGTAGCGATGCCTAAATCCAAAAAAGTGATTGCCGATTTGAAAAAGGCGGTTGCGGAAGTCGGTCATGTTTATCTTGCAACCGATTTGGATAGAGAAGGGGAAGCTATAGCTTGGCATTTAAAAGAATTGTTAAAACTTTCCGATGATACTACG
Organism: Elusimicrobiota bacterium; assembly: GCA_017525905.1. Classification (GTDB taxonomy): domain Bacteria; phylum Elusimicrobiota; class Endomicrobiia; order Endomicrobiales; family Endomicrobiaceae; genus Ruminimicrobiellum. The sequence continues at coordinate 25,809 of JAFXSD010000006.1, forward strand.
GACAGAATAACATTTCACGAAATAACAGAATCCGCAATAAAAGAAGCCGTAAAAAATCCGAGAAAGTTGGATATGGCCTTGGTTGACAGTCAACAGGCAAGAAGAATTTTAGACAGGCTTGTAGGTTATAAACTTTCACCTATATTGTGGAAAAAAGTAAGGAAAGGTCTTTCGGCCGGCAGAGTTCAGTCTGTTGCCGTTATGATGATATGTGACAGAGAAGAAGAAATAGAAAAGTTCGTTCCGGTGGAATACTGGTCAATAGAAGCCGAACTTAAAAAAGAGAACGAAATGTCTTTTACCGCAAACCTTATTTCCAAAGACGGTAAAAAATTTGAAAAGCTGGAAATACAAAATAAAGAACAAGCGGATAATATATTAAAAGAACTTGAATCCGCACAATACAAAGTTTCTTCGGTGGAAAAGAAGGAAAGAAAAAGAAGTCCTTATCCTCCGTATACAACATCCACAATGCAACAAGATATTTCAAGAAGAATAGGTTTTTCTTCGTCAAAGACAATGTCTGTTGCACAGAAATTGTACGAAGGTATTGCAATAGGAAATCAGGGAGTTGTCGGTCTTATAACATATATGAGAACCGACTCTTTAAATGTTGCAACAATAGCACAAAAAGAAGCTTTGAATTTTATAGAAACAAGTTACGGTAAGGGATTTGTTCCTTCAAAACCGAGATTTTATAAGACAAAATCCAAAGGTGCTCAGGAAGCTCACGAAGCCATAAGACCTACATCGGTTAAAAGAACACCTGAAATGATGAAACCGTATCTTACCGCAGAAGAATATAAGTTGTATAAAGCAATTTGGAACAGATTTGTTGCAAGCCAAATGGCGGATGCTGTGTACGATACCGTTACAATAGATATACAAGCAAATAATTATATGTTCAGAGCGACAGGTTCCACATTAAAGTTTGACGGTTTCATGAAAGTTTATTCCATACAGGATGAAGACACGAAAGAACCTAAGTTGCCGGTATTATCCGAAAACGATATATTAAATTTAATAAAAATTGTTCCGGAACAACATTTTACCGAACCGCCGGCAAGATACAACGAAGCAAGTTTAATTAAAACTTTGGAAGAGTACGGTATAGGCAGACCTTCCACATATGCACCTACAATAAAAACTATACTTGACAGAATGTATGTAAGACTTGAAAACAAAAAGTTTTATCCTACGGATTTAGGTATAGTTGTAAACAAATTTTTAAAAGAAAACTTTAAAGATGTTATAAATTATAAGTTTACGGCGGACATAGAAGAAGAGTTTGATGATATAGCGGAAAATAAATTGAAATGGCAGGATGTTTTAAAGAAATTTTATAAACCGTTCGAAAGTCATTTAACGCAGGCCGAAGGAGCCACAAGACAAAAAATAGCTCCCAAAGCCACAAACGAAGTTTGTCCGAAATGCGGTAAACCGATGGTTATAAGAGACAGCAGGAGAGGTCCTTTTATGGCTTGTTCCGGTTATCCCGAATGTAAAACAACTTTTTCGGTGGATAAAGACGGTAACAAAGTTTCCAACGAACCGCAGGCAACGGAAGAAAAATGTCCGAAATGCGGCGGTGTTATGTTAAAGAAAATGGGATTCAGAGGTCCGTATCTTGCATGCGAACATTATCCGGAATGTAAAACAACATTTTCTCTGGATAAAAACGGTAACAAAGTTATAAAGCCGGAACCGGAAAAAACGGACATAAAATGTGAAAAGTGCGGAAGTCCGATGCTTAAAAGAATGGGAAAAAGAGGACCGTTTTTAACATGTTCTGCTTTCCCGAAATGCAGAAACCTGCAATGGGTAAAAACCGATTCGGAAGGTAACATAATAATAGAAAAGAAAGAACCTAAAAAAACAAAAGAAAAAAGTATAACAAAGAAAACCGGGAAAAAATCGAAATAATATACGGTAAAGAAAACAAGGCATGAAGATAAAACATCTTCATGCCTTATTTTTTTTGTATAATTAATAACATGGAACAGGCAGAACAAATAAAAGAAATAGAACAATTTATTCAATATTTGATAGCGGAAAGAAATTATTCCGCAAATACTGCAAGAGCTTACAGTATAGATATGTACGATTTTGCGGATTTTGTTAAAAAGGCAAAAAATACGGATATAGTTAAATGTGATAAAAATATAATAAGAGATTATCTTGCTCATTTATACAACAAAAACTTAAAGAAATCTTCAATTATAAGAAAACTTGCGGTTTTAAAATCTTTCTATAAATTTTTGGTTATTACTTCCGTTATAGATGTTAATCCTACGGTATCAATGGCCACGCCCAAAAAAGATAAAAGAATTCCGGTATTTATTACCGAACAGGAAATTACAAAATTGTTCGATTTGCCCGATATTGATTTAAGAGACAGAGCTATGATAGAATTATTGTATTCTTCCGGTATAAGAATTGAAGAGTTGGTAAGCAGAAATTTGAGAGATATAGATTTGTTGTACGGAACATTAAAAGTTTTCGGTAAAGGTTCTTCCGAAAGAATAGTTCCTGTAGGTGACAAATGTTTGGTGGCAATAAAAAATTATATAGATGAAAGAAGAGCAAAAGGTCTTGATTGTTCCGTAAATGCTCCTTTATTTTTAAATATCTACGGAAAAAGAATAACATCAAGAGGAGCAAGAAAAGTTTTACATAATTGGTTTATAAAAGCCGGAATTGTAAAAAAAGTTTCTCCTCACACTTTAAGACACACTTTTGCAACGCATCTTTTGGATAACGGTTGCGATATAAGAAGTGTTCAACAAATGTTGGGGCATAAAAATTTATCTACTACACAGATTTACACCCATGTTACATTGGAAAGTTTAAGAAAAGTTTATAACAGCGCTCATCCCAGAGGGAAATAGAAATGAATATTACCGCAGAAAAAATAAGAGCTTTAATGGATGATACGGGTTGCGAAGAGTTTGAAGCAAAAACAGCATTGGAACTTGCGGAAGGAAATTTTAATAAAGCAATTTCTTATGTCGGTGCCATGCTGAAATATATCACCGCATATAAAGCAAAAATATTCTTAAAAAACGACAGCATTTTCGGTCTTATACATATAATTACAAATAACAAGAATCTCGATTTGTTAAGATTTAGCGTTGTTATGACATACAACCCCGTAGTGTACGAACAAAATATCGAAACGGATTGGTTTTCTTTTGAAAAACAAATATATTCTTATCGTTTGGTTGAAGGTGCTATAGAACAATATACAAAGGCTACGGAACAGAATTTGAAAGAAGTTGTCAGTTCACATTTAAAGAGTAATAAAATTATCACCAGTAAAGATATGAAAGCCGTTTTGGAAACATATTTTTCTTACAATGATGTACAAATAGAAATTGTTGCCGAAGAATTGACATTAAGAGATTTTAAGAAGTTGCCGAAATATTTTCCCGACAATATTCCGAAAGAAACAATAGCTTCGGAGTATTCTTCGGTTATAGAATTGGAAGCTGTTATTTTTGAAGATTCTTTAGGTAAAAAAGTGGAAAATTTGGAACTTGGAGATAAAGTTCTTGCAAAGATAATAGATACCAGAGATATTGCTCATTATATAGGGCATTTAATAGGTGCAAAAAAAGAGCAGGATATGATTCCTATTCCCGCGGAAGTTCAGTCTGTGGAAAGAATAGGTAACGAATATATTGTATGCTTAAAATATTCGGATTTGATTTTCGGTATATCTCATGTCGACAGCGGCAGAACTTTGAAAGTTTTGGAAACAAAAGATACTACAACCTGGAAAACAAGATTGTTATCTTTTTATTCGGCCGAAATGAAAAAAAACAATATGTAAGATGTGCCGAGGACGAGATTTGAACTCGCACAGTCTTGCGACTACAGGCTTCTGAGACCTGTGTGTCTGCCGTTCCACCACCTCGGCTGAACTACTGAAAATATATCATTTTGCAGAAATTAAAACAAGGAAGTTATAAATGAATAAAGAAGAAAAAGCGAACAAATTTTTTAAGTTGGTAGAAATTTTGGAAAAGTTGAGAGGGGAAAACGGATGTCCGTGGGACAAAAAACAAACACACAAATCCCTTATGAAATATTTGTTTGAAGAATCCAATGAATATAATCAAGCTGTTGAAAAACAAGATTACGATAATATGAAAGAAGAGTTAGGCGATGTTTTGCTGCAGGTGATTTTTCATGCGCAAATAGCAAAAGAAAACAATAAGTTTGATATATATGATGTGTTGGATACAATAAATGAAAAAATGATAAGAAGACATCCGCATGTTTTCGGCAATTCGAAAGCAACCACCGAAGAAGAAATAAGAGCGGAGTGGGAAAAAATCAAAGCTGAAGAGAAGAAACGGAAGCACGGAGGAATAGAGGGATAGAAGTATAGAAGGATAGAGGAATAGAGGGATAGAAGTATAGAAAAAATAAATTATAAATTGTAGTTTTTAGTTCTTTTAAAATTTCTCATTTACAAGCAAAAAAGCCATTCGTTTGAAAAATTTAAAGCCGTGCTCCAACTTGAAAAATCCTAACAGCCTAATGTAACGGATTTTTCTTCAAACATGTTC
>JAFXSD010000037.1 GCA_017525905.1 Elusimicrobiota bacterium
AAAACATTTTTTAAATAAAAAAATTATATTTAAAACATTTATAAATAAAAAATAAATCAAAAAAAAAAAAAAATAAATTTAAAACAACAAATTTAAAATCAAAATTGATAAATTGAAAAAAAAAATTTTTAATTCTTAAAATGAAATAATTAATTTACGAATAAAAACAATTAAAATAAAATAATAATAAAAATAATAATAAAATTATTTTTTCTTAACAGCAGTTTCTTTATTTTCACTGGCCTTGGTTTTCTTGAGAAGATTTCCTTTTTTGATTTCAGGAGGTTTATAATCCATATGAGTTCCTCTGACTTCGAAGATCCATTGAACTTCATCAGTTTCGATGATTAATTTTCCGATTTTGATTTTTCCATACTCAACAGGAAGATAGCAAATGACAAATTGTGTACCTTCCATTCCTTGTTGGCTCAATTGGCCTTCTCTTGGTGTGACACTGAATTCGCTTGAACTGTCATGGCTAAAGTACGCAATAAATTTCGCGTCTTTCGTAAACACATTCTGCAATTTAAATGACACAAACGATTGCTTTCCCAAAGAACTTTTAATGTGAATCACATCGTCTGGATCCGGCTCAGTCGCTTCTAATATGATGTTGTATATCCATTGACCTCCTGTTTTTTTTCGCAATATGAATTCAACGTCTGTTTTAAACGGTCTCAAAGGATAAAATTTAATTTCTAAGGGTAATTTTTTGTTCGATGTTTCTTCGCTTTCCATATTTTTTTTCTCTACGAAATTTATTGATAAACATTTGTTTATCAACGATTTATATTTGTCTTCTTTTATGTTTAAAATATAACCAAAATCGCTGAAATTTATTTCTTGATCAGGCAAATTACTTAAATCTAAATAAATCTTCGTTTCGAACATTTTTTTCGCTTTGGTTTTGAAGGAAAAATCGATTCCTTTGGATTTTACTTCGGTGATTCCTTCGATGGGGTATTTCCAGAACAAAGTTTTGCTGATATAAACAAACAATTCGGCTGAATATTTGGTAAGAATTTGAGGTTTGAAAGTGAAAGGAATGACGAGAATTCTGAAAGGGTCTAAAGGGTATTTGGTTTTTTTATTGAACAAGGCGAAAGTTTCTTCGTAGCCTTCGCATTTGAGTTCGATATTGACGGTGATTTTTTCGTTTAAGGGATTTTTGAAGTTGACTTGTCCCGAAGTGACGCCTCCGACATAGGTACGAACATATGTGGTTTCCATTTGAGTGGGCGGGATTCCTCTTCCTCGAAGATGATACTCCCACTTCCCGATTTTTTTGGTCTCGAATTTAATGACGGCCTCTTCTTCCCCGTCCAAGGAACTCGGCGTGTATCTCACGAGCACCTCCTTGTTAACGCCGGAGGGGATGATGATTTTTTCTTGCAGAACTTGATAAAGTTTCGGGTTCGTGTTCGTGTATTTGACCTCGATTTCCTCCATGGTCGGATTTTCCAACATCACCGAATAATCTTCGTATTTACCCAATTCCGCCTTTATTAAATCGCTGAAAATCACTGGCTGCTCTTCGCATATTAATTTCAGTTTATATAAAAATTCCCCGATTCGATCGTTGTAAATGTGCAACATTACGTTATCCCACATGCCGACTTTTAAAGGCGCAAATAACAGTCGATAATTTTTTGTGCATTTTCCATCGACTTTCACGTCTTTGTCTCCGAATAAAAACAAATCACTATCAAAATCAATTCGGAAAATCGCGGGTTCTTCAGTTGGGTTTTCCAAGTTAATATCGATGTAAATTCCTTTTCGAATCTTCGTTCTCATTTCTATTGTTTGTGGTTGAATTTGGCTCTTTGCTTCAACTCTCACAGTGTACCATTTGTATCCTTTTTTGTCGTCTCTGAATATTATTCTTCCGAAATAAATTTTTCCCAACAAAGGACGAATCTTCATTTCGTAAGCATATGTGCTATTTGCTTTCACAACAAACGAACTTAATCCTGAAATAACTTCATCCAAATCTGTTTCGACTGTGTAGTTAATATCCTTTTCGCTGTTGTTGTCAAAATTAATGCTGCGTTTTTGCGTTTCTTTTGCGTTTATGTTGTTTATTTCGATGTTGCCTTCGGCCAAAGGATCCTCGACGTTTCCGATCAAGGTGTAGAAGTATTTTTCCGAAGTGAAATTGTTCGTTAGTTTCAAAACTCCGTTGACATTGATTTTCTCGGTCGGCGCGAAAGTTAATAAATAGTCAGTGATTCCGTGTTTGGGAATTCGTTTATCACTTTCATATCTGAAAAAGCCATTTGTTGGTCCAGTTAATTCTCCTTTGATGATCCAATCTTTATCGGACTTATTATCGATGGGAATTTTTTGGACGATAACTTCTTTGACAGGGCAGAAAAATTCCAAAGTGGCTCTAATTTCTTTCGGTTTGACATCGACATACAATTTATAAATTCTTATATCATTGGGTTTGTCCAAATTAGTAATGGTAATATCTCCTTCATAAACCATGCAAGTTTTGCTGGAGAACTTGACTCTCAGCCACAGCGATTGTTTTTTCGTTGATTGTTGGCCGCTTGAATTGCTTTGGTTGGTGACGCTGGTGTTGTTTTGATTGTTGGATTTTTTGGTGTCGTTTTGAATGTTGGCTGGTTCGGGGACGCTTCCTGGGAAAATCGTTCCGGGGACGATGTAGTAGGGTTTGTTGCTTTCGACAGAAAAGGTCATTTTGTCTGGCGAAGGGAGCAATTTTTGTTGCAAAACTTTGTCGGTCACCGGTTTTCCTTGAAACATCGCGTTTTCCATTGGGTGCAGTTGATTTAAAGCGTTTACTAGGTATGTGTTTTCGTAATTGATTTCGATGTTAAATTCTTTCACTTCGTCAACGTTGCAACTTTCTTCTATTGTCTCCGCTTTTTTTGGCAAAGGCTTTTCGACTCTTCCTTCGATTGTGTATTGGAATTCTCCCACGTTTTCTTTCACGAATATTACGTTGCATTCGTATGTTTCCATTTCGACGGGCAGGAAAAATACAACGACTTCCGCTGTTCCGTCGGGATTGTTGAATTTGACTGTGCTTTTACCGTCTTCTTCTCCTTTTAAAAAGAAGACTTTGTACAGCAAATCATTTTCTTCTTTTTTTTTCACATTTTGTCTGGAATTGGCGCCTCCTTTTTTGGTTTGTTTTTGCACGACTTTTTTTTTTTGTTCTAAATGAACTTCGAATTCTCCTTTTTCTTTGGGGAAAGGCATTTTTACTTGTAATTTATATGCGAACTGGCTGTACAAATTGGTGCTGATGATTTTGTAGTCGATGGAGCGTCTTCCAGTGATATTGCTGCTTAGGTTGTAAACGATGGGCGCGGCTTGGTTGGACCATCCCGCTTTTCTGTTGATGAAATAGACTTTTCCGTCGACTTTAGTGGAGAATTTGCTTTTGAAGGTGATTTGGTACTCGAATTCTTTTCCGGGGTCGATTTTGATGTCGGAGACTTCGGGATGAACAAACGATTCGTTTCCTTCGTATTTCACTGTGTATTCCAAAGGCTTTTGGGTCGGGTTGTACAATGTTATTGCTTTGATCACGCTGTCTCCCAAAATGCACGAAAAGTTTATGGTGTCTTTCGGGTAGAAATGTTGGAAATTTTGGAACAACATTGATAAAAACAACACCATTTCTCTGGCATTGGGAATGCTCGTGGGACTTATTTGGAAATTTTTAACATGGGTGTAAATACCGTAATCTTTGAGTATGGAAATTAATTGATTATAATTGATGAGTTTCAAGTCGTTTGCTGTTGGTTTTCTTTTTCCCATGTTTTTTTCTTCTTTTGGGAAATAGCTCAGGACCAGAGCAGTTAATAAAGCGCTGTCGCTAAAATCGTTCGAGAAGGTTTTGGGCTCTCTGGTCAAATGGGGATTGACGGCCTCGAAACAGGCGGTGACCCACTTTAATAAAAGGTATTCGGCTTGGCTGTAGACGTTGGAGGGGCCGAATTTTGTAACAGTGTTTCTTTTGATGACGTCGTCGGGAAGATGTTTAATGACCAATTGATACGATTTGTTGTTAACTCTCGCTAAATAAAATATCTTCAGAATTTGGTAAACTAATAACACCCAACTTTCTTTGTGGTAGTATCGGTGTTGCAACGCGGTGTTGTGAGACTTTTCCCATTTTGGGTCCAAGACTTTTTGACGGTTCGGGTCTAAAGAAATGTATCGTTTGTACAAATTGAAATCTAATAAATATTCCGGAAAAACTGTGTTCAATGCCGCGCCGCATTCCTGTAAAAATCGGATTAATTGACAGTATTGCTCGCGAATTTGTAGGGCTCGTTTGTTTAAATCATTTTCTAAATTCACTATTTTTCCTGGAGGTTCTTTT
>JAFXSD010000067.1 GCA_017525905.1 Elusimicrobiota bacterium
TGATAGAAGAAAAAAATTGGAATTACAAAAACAAGAAGAAAAAAAAAAAGCAGAAGAAGCGAGAAAAAAAGCTGAAGAAGAAAGAAAGAAAAAAAAATTAGAAGAAGAAAAAAAAAGATTAGAAGAAGAGCAAAGAAAAGCTGAAGAAAAAAGAATAAAAGAAGAAGAAGAGCGTAAAAAAAAAGAAGAAGAAGAAGCTAAAAAAGCAGAAGAAGAAGCAAGAAGACTTGAAGAAGAAGAAATAGCTCAAATAAATGCAAATAAAATAACAAAAGAACTTAGCACAGACGATTTACCTTTGATAAACGCAAAAATAGAACAAATCGAAAACGCAATTAAAAAATATCCAAATCAAAAAGACGCTTTAAATTCTTATTATCAAGAATTATTAAAAGATCGAAACGCAATAATCGAAGCTTTAAACAACGAACAACAAAAAAAATTAGCTGATGAAATTGGATTTAATGCAGAAGAAGCTTTAAAAAAAGAAGAAGAAGAAAGAAAAAAATTAAAAGAAGAAGAAGATCGAAAAATAGAAGAAAAAAAGAAAAAAGAAGAAGAACAAAGTAAAAAATTAACAACAGTTGTTTCAGTCGACAATGTTCAAATTCCAGAAGGAACGAAAATTTGGCGAAATCAAAAAATGGCTCAACCAGGGACAATTTACACTGATGAACTATTTCAACCGATAAGAAAAAATTTATGTCCAGTAGATAAATATGGAAAATGGTCTTTTCCAGAAGATATAACACAAGAAGACGTCGAAGGTTGGGAGAATCTATCCTGGGCGAGACCCGAGAAAATATTCAATTCCGAAAATTATCAAGTATTTTACGAAGGTGTCTCCAAAGATGATATAATTCAAGGAGGATTAGGAGATTGCTACTTCTTATCTGCAGTAGCAGCTTTATGTCGATACCCTGAATTAATAGAAAAATTGTTTTATATCAAAGAAAAATCAAAAGAACATTGCTACGGATGCTATTATAGAATAAATGGTATATGGCAATTGGTTTTGATAGATGATTATTTCCCTTGCTATGGTTCTTGGGGTAAAAACTTTGCGTTTAGCTCAACGAATGGCAAAGAAATTTGGGTCGTTTTACTTGAAAAGGCTTGGGCCAAATTAAATGGAAGTTACGCCAAAGCAATTGGAGGTGAACCTCATGAAGTGTTTGATGTCATAACAAATGCCTACAGTGAAAAGATAAGAATCAATAGAAATAATTTAGATTCATTATGGAAGAGTTTAGAAAACGCGGAAAAAAAAGATTTCATTATGACAGCTGGAACAAGCGGAGATGTATATAATTTGGACCTAGAAGAAAAAGGATTAGTTCCAGGACACGCTTATACTTTATTAGGAGTTAAAAAGGTAGGTAACGTTAGATTGGTTCATCTTAGAAATCCTTGGGGTAACACAGAGTGGTCTGGAGATTATAGTGATTCAAGTAGAAAATGGACTGCGAATTTAAAAAAAGAATGCAATGTTGAAAAAAGCAAAGATGACGGTTCGTTTTGGATGACTTTTGAAGATTTTAGTAAATATTTCTTAGTCGCTGGAATATGTCATTTATATCAAGATTATGATTATACCTTTTTACATGTTCCTAAAGCCAAAACAAGTAAAGGACCAGTTATAAGTAAATTAGTGTCAACCGAAAGCAATAATCATGCTTATATTATGTTGCATCAAAAAAATCCCAGAATTATATTAAAAGATGGAACCTTCCAAAATCCAGTAATTAATTATTTGATGCTATTAGATAAAAATAATAATTATATAGCAGCCAATTATAATATTGAAAGAAATAATTGCGTTAGTATTGATGTTGTTTTAGATAAAGATACATATTATTTGATAAGTGATATAAACTTTAGATATATCAATGGTCAAACTCAACATTGTTATAACCTTTCAAGCTATTCTAAAGGCCCAGTTGGAATATATGAAGAAAAGGAAAAAGATTTAAAAACTGCATTTAAACAGGGTTTAAAATCATATTGTGAAAAATACATACAACCAAAAAGTTTTGCAGGAGGCAAAATGTATCAAAGTGACTCAAAACAAACAAATTTCCCTTTTAACTTTTGTTTATTTGATAATGAAGAAGGAACATATGATGTGACCTTAAATGATACCTTAAAATACAGAAGTGGAAAATGTGCTGAATTTTATTTGGAAGACAACCCAAAAGCTGAATCATGTGAAAAGACAATACCAGCAGGTGATTGGGATGTTTTTGTTCATATGCCTTATACCAATAATAGCATTTATAGCTATAGTCTTCAATCTTCGGCGAAACCTTCTTCAGGAGGTAAAAAAGATTCAGGTGGAAAAAGTTCTATCACTTCTCCTTCGGCTGCCCAAATTCAGGATGAGTTGTTTAAGGAACCAGGTGAGGATTTAGATACAAGTGGAAGATTAAAACAATATGTCAAACCTTATAGTGGGGGGTATTATATTGGGTTTGAAAATGGAACTCAACAAAGCATTAAAATGAAATTAATTTTAAATGGACTTTATGATACTAATAATCCTGGTTTATCTGAAATTCCTTTCACTAGTAATGGAATGAGTAGAAAAGTTTTTGTTACGAAAATCAAACAAGGAGTAAAAGAAATTTCATTTATGTTTGATTATCAATAATATGTAATTTTTTTTATCATTTAAATAATATTTTTTTACTTAAAAAATATAATATTTAAAACTTTTTATAATGAGATATTATTTTAAGTAAAAATAATATTTAATTTAATTATTTAAATTTAGAACAATATTCATTAAATTCATTAGTCCATCCACAATCATCAACAATTTTTTGAATAACATCATCAGTGTAGCCTTGAATAAAACAATCTTTTTTATATTCGTTATCGAATTTGAGTCTATTAGTAGTAAAAAACGCTCCACTGACTTTAACTAAATTGATCAAAACTCTCCAAGAATCATTAGGAACATTGCAAGGCAATCTATTAAAAGGGTAAACTTCTAAACTGGTTCCCATAATTATAGCGCAATCGGTTTTAGTTATGTCAGCAAAACTATCGAAATAACTTTGGGGCAAATATTCGCCATAAAAAACAACTTTTGGTTTGATTGGTTTTTTACATTTTTCACAATAGGCAATTTCGTCGTTGTAAATTTTTTTCTTGAGTTCTTCAATGTCGTAATCTCGTAAACATTCCGGGCAACCTGCGACATCTATTCTTCCATGAGCGAAAGTGCATAATTCTTTAGGACATCCTGCTTTTATTTCCAAACCGTCGACGTTTTGAGTGAAAATTCTTCGAACTAAACCTTTTTGGCACAGGAATCCTTGGAATAAATGAGCTTTTGTTGGTTTGCAGCTGTTGATTTGTTTTTCGACGTTTTTGCAAAAGTCGTAAAAATATTCGGGATGGCTGTAAAATAGACCGATTTGGAAAAATTGGGCTGGATTTGATAAATTGTATTTTTTTTGGGTTTGGGCGAAGAGTCCGTTTGATGAACGAAAATCAGGAATTCCGGCTGCTGTGCTTATTCCTGCTCCTGTGATGAATGTGATATTTTTTAGTTGGTTTGTTTTGAGTAAATTGATAATTTCTTCGTATTTATTTTTATGAGGTTCACCGTCATTTCCCATTTTTAATTATTTTTTTTTTAAAATAAATTAATTTAATTTAATATATATAAAATTATATTGCGCAAGGTTTTTTATGTCGAAATTACCTTTAGATGATCAGGAAATAAAATTAATTAAAGATGAAGATTGCAAAAAAAAGGAAAAAAAATCGAATAAAAAAAATAAAAAAAATTATATGATTAATAATGATAAAAATAAAGAAATCAAAACTGATGTTATTGAAAATTTAAATGATAA
>JAFXSD010000068.1 GCA_017525905.1 Elusimicrobiota bacterium
TATTTTTCCAAAATTAACTTGTTTCATTAGTTATAAACCCACTATATTTTTATTTTGACAAAAAGATAAAATTAAGTAATTATTATATACTTAATTATTATCTTTTGTCAAGTATTTAGATTAAAATTACAATATTTTTTTTGGTTTTGCTTTAGCAAACTGAAATTACTTTAATTCTACTGTTGCGCCTGCTGCTGCCAATTTTTTCTTCATTTCTTCTGCGTCTGCTTTAGCAACATTTTCTTTAACTGTTTTTGGTGCGCCATCAACCAAATCTTTAGCTTCTTTTAAGCCTAAACCTGTTATTTCTCTAACAACTTTAATAACAGCTATTTTGTTTGCACCTGCTGCTGATAAAACAACGTTAAATTCGGTTTTTTCTTCTGCTGCACCTGCTGCTGCCGGAGCTGCACCTGCTGCTGCAACTGCTACCGGAGCTGCTGCTGAAACACCAAATTTTTCTTCCAAAGCCTTTACTAATTCTGCCATCTCTAATACAGACATAGCTGAAATTTCTTCGATTAATTGATCTTTTGTTAATGCCATTTTACTACTCCCCCATTTTATTTTATTTACTACTTTTTTTATATTTAACTTCCTATTTTTTTAATTATGCTGCTTTTTCTTTTTGTTCTTTGATTGCATTTAATGCACAAACAAAGTTTCTTGTAACTGCACTAAGCACACCAACGAAATTTGAAATAGGTGCATTCATGCTGCCAAGCATTTTGCCGATAAGCACTTCTTTTGTAGGAAGCGAAGCCAATGCTTTTATTTCATTTACCGCAATTACTTTACCGTCCAATATACCTGCTTTTATAACAAGTTTCTCGTTTTTCTTTGCAAATTCTGAAACTATTTTTGCAGGAGATACCGGATCGTCACCTTCAACAACTATAGCTGTAGGACCATCAAAATATTCGTTTGCTGATTCCATACCGATTTCTTTAAGTGCTATTTTACTTAAAGTATTCTTTACAACTAAATACTCGCAACCGCTTTTTCTTAATTGATTTCTTAACTCAGAAATTTGTGCTACGGAAAGGCCTTGATATTCGGTCATTATCATGCCTTTCATAGATTTAAACTTTTCGGTTAAACCTTTTAATGCTTCTTGATTTTTTAAATTTGGCATCTTCTTTCCCTCTATATTTTAAAAATATTTTTTACATCAAAATAAAAAAACTTCTCACGAGAATGAGAAGCTAATAAAAAAATTATTATACTCAGTCTCGGCAAGGTGATTCTAAATATTAAACCTTTTTATAAGGTCCTTGCTGTCTTAAACCTTTAATAAAAAATAAACTGCTTAAAGAACTGCCAAAGATTGTACAACAAAAAAGTTTTTTTGTCAAGTACTTTTTTTATTTTCCAAAAAGAATCAAACCGCTGTACCAAAACAGCGGTTTAATTCTTTACATCTTTTATTTATTGTTTGCTTGGGAAACAAGCCATAATCAACAAAATAATGCCACCTATTACCGGGATTAGCAATAATAATGCCCACCAAGGACTAAAACCGGCATCTCTCAATCTTCTTACAAGTATTCCTAAAGAAGGCAACAAAACAACTATGGAAAATATATAACCTAAAGTTGCCCAAATTGCACTCAATATTAAATTTGCAACAAAGCAGTTCAAAAGAAACAGCCAAAAAACTTTTCTTCCTTCTTTTCCGCTAAAATCAAAAAAATGTTTTGTGATAATGTCCAAAAAATAAGTGTTTACATAATTCATTTCTTTTTTCTCCTTTATTTTATTTTAACTACAAATTTTTATTCTGTCATAATAATGTCAGCAGGTACAGGTCCAAATCTGTTTTCCCCTTCTGTTCCGGGCAAACATGCAAATATTATCAATACAATTGAACCTATAAAAGGAATAAATCCTATTAATACCCACCAACCGTTAAAATCTATATCATGCAATCTTCTCACGGTCAAACCTAATGACGGTAAAAAAACAAGAAGAGAAATCACAACACTAAGACCTGTAGAAATTAAGCTTAACAGAAAATTAACAACAAACATGTTCAATGTAAAAAGCCAAAATACTTTTCTGCCTTCTCTTCCTTGAAAATCAAAATAATGTTTAAAAATAAGGCTCTGTCACAATAAATGGTTGATTTTTGACGAGAAATAGCGTATAATAATAGTAAGAAACAGTACCACCGAAGGAGGTAATTGGATATGCCTACTATCAAAGACGCATTAGATATTATCGGTAAGTTGACTGTCGCA
>JAFXSD010000069.1 GCA_017525905.1 Elusimicrobiota bacterium
AAAAAAAAAAAAATAAATAAAATAAAATACAATTCTCAAAAATTAAATTAAATTTTTATTTAATAAAAAATAATAATAAATAATAAACATACCATCTAATAAATATTAATATCATATCATCATAAAATGCTTTAAATTTTTCTGACTTGAACAGTCGGGTAGATTTTATCTCCATCTTTCATATCTGCAACAATGATATATTTGGTGACTCCTTTTTCTTTTAAGAATGCGTCAACGATTTTGACATTTTTATCATAGTCATCGCCGATGTCTTTATTCAACTCAGGTTGCATGTTCCAAATCAAGCTCATTTGGTTGGCGAGCATTTCATTGTTGGTGAATCCGAACATGGGTCTGGCGATTCTGCTGGCGGAGATGTTTTTCATGTAATTGTCGTCGGAATTGTGAATTCCGACAATGGCTTGGCAATCTCTCGTGATGAAGGGGAGGATCGAAATGATGTTTTCGGTGACCATGCTTTCGTGCCCGCACATGCACATTCCGTCTCCGTGGTGATTGTTTTTACTTTGCTGTTGATTCGCTTCTATTTCACCTTGCGGCTTGCTTCTTATTTTGCTTTCAAATCCCTTTCGTTGCAATCTCCCTTGGTGCAATATCCCGAAACAGGAATCACAGTCGCTCCATTCGCAAAGATTGTAAATCGAATCTTCAGTTTCTTTCGCGATCTTGGCCATCGTTTTTATCACCAAAACGGGGTGGCAACTCTTCGTCGTCTCGTCGCTCGTCATTATCGCGTCGGCTCCCTCGAAAATCGCGTTTCCCACGTCGCTCACCTCGGCTCTCGTCGGTTGGATGTTGGTGACCATGCTGAGGACCATTTGAGTGGCGATGATGACTGGTTTGTTGTAGTACGAGCAAAGGGCGACCATTTTTTTTTGGATTGTGGGGACTTGTCCGAAAGAAATTTCGCAAGACAAGTCTCCTCTGGCGACCATCAATCCGTCGCTTTTTCGAATGATGTCTTCTAAGTTTTCTGTGCTTTCGTAGTTTTCCACCTTGCTTATCACTTGAATGTTCACTCCTTTGCTACGACAGTGGTCTCGAACACGAACGACGTCGTCTCCGGTTCTTACGAAACTGAGCGCGATGAAATCGACTCTTTGCTCGATTCCAAAATCGATGTCCTTCCAGTCTTGTTCGGTTACAGTTGGCAAGTCGACTGGTCTTCCGTGCAAGTTGATGTGTCGCTTTGTGGTCATGTCGACTTCTCCTTCGATGACTTGAAACTCGATGTCTTTGTCGGTTTTGCTGATTGCCTTTGCTTGGACGATTCCGCTGTCGATGACTATGATGTCTCCTACGTTAACATCCTTTACAAATCCTTCGTAGTTGACAGATATTTTTCCTGTGTCTTCGTAAACTCCTTTTTCGACTGTCATTGTGAATTTGTCTCCCTCTTTTACGTGAACTTTGTCTCGAATTTCACCCACTCTAATTTCTGGACCTTTTGTGTCTAATAATATTGCTGCGTTTTTGAGGTTTAATGAACGAATTGTTTGGATCACTTTTCCGTGACCTTCGTGCGTTCCGTGAGAAAAATTTAAACGAAATACATCCACTCCACTATAGTATAGTTGTTTTATTGTTTCTGGGGAATCGGAAGCTGGTCCGATTGTGGCTACGATCTTTGTTTTTTTGGAAGCTTTTTGTTGCATTTTTGTTTTTTTTATATATTAATTATGTTTATTTAATTATTATAAGATTTTTTTGTATTTATTTTTTTAATTTATTTTATTTTTATTATAATAATTATAATATTTAATTAAATTATTAATTTTTTAATTTATTTTTTAATTGAAAAATTATAAACTAAAATTTAAAATTTTATTATTAAAATAAATTATAAAATATTAAAATAAAAAAATTAATATTTAAATAAAAATGTATACTCAATTACCAGTTCAAAACCAAAAAATATATGTACTTCAAAATGTACAAAACCCAAATGCATTATTGTATCAAACTCAAGTTCAATACCCAATTCAATATAATAATCGAGTTGGAAATCAAGTTCAAATGGTTATTCCTAATGACAAAAGAAAAACTTATACTCCTGGTCAAATTAAAAAAGGTCAAATGGCTTACCAGATAGTTCAACAACCTATTCAAGGGCAACCAATCCCTCAACAACATATTCAAGGGCAACCAATCCCTCAACAACCTATTCAAGCACAACCAATTCCCCAAAATCCTACTCAAGGGCAACCAATCCTTCAACAACCTGTTCCAGGACAACCAATACCCCAAAAACCTATTCAAGGACTAGCAATCCCTCAACAACCTGTTCCAAAAGATCAATCTAAAGGTATTAAAAAAATGGTATATAGCCAAGGACATCCATTTCAAAACCAACAAAATCAACTTCCTATGAAGACAAATCATCATCAAACAAATAATCCGACTCAAATTATTCCACAAACACAACAATTACAACCTCAACCACAACTTCAAATTCAACAACCCAAAAATAATGATTCTAATTTTAAAAAAAAAGCTTCTTTAATGACTATAAAGTCTTTATCTGATATTCCATATACAAAATATCCAAAAGCTGAATATAGTCATAAACCTTTTTATAATATTGCA
>JAFXSD010000070.1 GCA_017525905.1 Elusimicrobiota bacterium
ACAAGGAGAAATAGATAATTTTGGTTCTTTGTATAAAATAAAATATGACAAAACTAACCATCAATATTCTTTTGTGGAAATCGCGAATGGAAGAGCGAGACAAAGCCCAATGATGTACGCCTATGTTTTCCTCAACCAAATTTTAGAAAAAGAAGGAATTGATTTTGAATATACTCACTATCCTTTACCTACTACTAGTGATAACAAAGCAAACTCAAAAGCTTTGAATAATTACTTTTTGGTCTTTTTTGTTTCCGTCGCGTTCTCTTTGATTCCAGCGAATTTTATAAGTTCAATTGTCATGGAAAGAATTAATAATTCAAAACATTTAATGCGAATTTCTGGTGTGAATATTTTTGCATATTGGTTGATTAATTTCTTTTTCGAATTGGTTAAATATTACATAACAGGAGGAGTTTGTGTTTTATTATTATGGATCTTCGATTATGTTCCTTCATATTTTTATATCTTGTATTTATTATACGGCCCATCTATGATAACTTTTACATATTTTTTATCGTTCTTCTTTTCAACTGAATCAGCTGCCCAAAATTTCATGATTTTGTTTAATTTGATAATCGGTTCTCTTGGCTGTGTGGTGGTTGTGATATTGCGAGCAATTGAAAAGTCAACAGATTCAGCGAAAATTGCTGCGTTTGTCCTTAGAATCGTTCCTTCATTTGCTTTTGGTTATGGGTACAATTTGTTGCTCAACGGAAAGTTGATATTGTATATCGACTATTCGATTGAATATCTAACGAAACCGAAAAGCATTTATATCTCTTTGAAATACACCGGAGCTGATGCTTTGTATTTAGGAGTCACTTTCGTTATTTATGCCTTGTGTATTTTCTTCATCGAATATAACACATACAATGTAAGCGAAGTCGATGATAGTCCCTTAGAAACAAGAGAAAATTTAGATAAAAATGTTGAAAAAGAAATTAAAAAAGCAAATAAAATCGAACTCAACGAAAATAGTCTTGACGAAGATGACGTTCTAAGAACAAACAAAGTGGAAACAGAAAATGAAGGGAAAACAGACAAAAAAAATTTACTTGTTTTGAATAATAGTATTAATAGTAATTTAATAATAAAAAGTATAAATTCTTCTGAAATTGAAAATTCTAAAGAAAAAAAAGCAAATGAAGAAACTACTCATAAAAAATTATCTTCTGAAAATTTAGAAGTTCAAAAAGAAAATTTAGAAGCTCAAGAAGAAAATTATAAAGACATAAATAAAAATGATTACTCAGTCAGAATAAAAAACATGCAAAAAATATACGACCTAAATTCATGTTTCACGAAGGAAACATTAGGTGTCAAAAATATATCTTTCACCGTAAATTACGGTGAATGTTTTGGACTATTAGGTTTAAACGGAGCCGGAAAAACAACAATTTTTAAAGCTATTACAGAAGAACATAATCCCACTCACGGTTCGATATATATCAACGGGTTAAACATCACCAAACATTTTGATAAGGTGAAACTAATGTTCGGTTACTGTCCTCAATTTGACGCCATATTTTATTACATGACAGTAAAAGAAAACCTCGAATTTTATTC
>JAFXSD010000071.1 GCA_017525905.1 Elusimicrobiota bacterium
AAAAAAACCCACATTAATTTTATCCGTTCCTTATGTTATAGCAACAATAGCTCCGTTTGTATTTGCTTTATATCCGGTAGCAGCGGTTATAATATCGGTAACATTAGCCACGTTAACAGCTCAATTTTTACATTATAAATACAATAAAAATCAACAAGATCCTGGTAAATTATTAAAAATAGAAGTTGAAAAAAATTATTTTGAAAATGCAAGAGAATATCTTAAGACAAAAAGTATTGCCGAAACTGTAAAATCCAAAATACAAAGAGTATGTGCTAAAAATAAGATTGATTTATCTAATGATAAATTTTTCCAAGAATTACTTTTTGACTACAGATTATGTTTTTCGGAAGAACCTTCATTAGAATATTTGCTTGAAATTAAAATCGATGGCAAAAATTCGGAATTAAAAAAGAAAGTATTAAATAGATATTTAGATGAAATCGGTTATTCTATACCTCAGTCCGGTGAAAGAAAAATTTATTTATTGAAAGAATTGATTAATAGTGATGATGAAATTATTTTAAATTATCTGTTAAATCATTCCGTAAAAGATTTTTTGGAAAAAGATATCAGTAAAACAAAAGATTTTTTAAGCAAGACAGCAAAAATCATATCTTTAACCGGCGGACAAATTTCATCAGAAGATTTAAGTTCTTTTATATATAATTACGAAATTTACGAACAAATTGAAAATGATGAAAATTATGATTTAAAATTTGCCATTTTTATGAAAAATATTAAAGATTTAACTTCTCAATCCGACATAGATACAATAAAATGGTTATTTAAAATAAATCATAAAGAACTTTTAAAATATACTTTATATGGTTTGGATTTTGATAATATTTCTATGTTAAAAGATTTTTTTGTTTATACAGATGAAGATTTATATATATTAGATAAATTTTCACAAGAATTGGAAACTCTTTTAAGTTTAAGTCAAAACGAGAACAAGAACATCAATCTTTTGATAGATCTTCTTGAGAACGGGAAAAAAATAAAAGATTTGAATTCGAATGATTTTACTGAATTATTTCTTCTATATATTGCTTATGAAAAATTTCCTTTTGCAACAATAATTGAACAAATTAATAATTCAAAAGAATTATCAAAATATATATCTTTATTAAAAAAATATGACATATTTTTTGATACAAAAGAACAGGACGAAAAAGGTGGCGTTAAAAACCCTGTATATAGATGGCAAATTGCTTTGAAATTTTTACATATTGAAGAAGATATTAATAGTGAAATATTTGAATATTTATTGACAGAAGATAAAAACGCGACATTGGAACAGAAAAAATTATATTGGAAAAAATATAAATTATTTGAATCGTTTCCGGCAAATAGTTGGATTTTTAAGGAATATCTTTTTAATGAAAAATATAAAAAAACATATATAAAATTATTTGATTCTTTAGCATCTCTTGGCTTTAGAGGGATAGCTGCAGAGAATGACTTTTTGGCATTAAGACTTTTAGTTGATAAAAATTTTAATGATATTTTAGATAAATCGCAAATACATAATAGTTTATCGGAAGAAGAAAAACTTGTTGCAAGATATCATTCCGCAATAGCCGTTTCAAGATTTATATATGATAGTGTAGGAAACGAAATAGCCGGATATGATCTTTCTTCCGATGATATAAAAAAACAAATAGGTGTAATAACGGAATTATATGTTGAAGCATTAAGACAAATGGGGCAAATTGTTCTTTTAGATTCACATACTAAAATATATGGCCTTTTTAATGATGAGACTAAAGATGGAGAAGAAAGATTTAATAAAGAAGCGATACAGAAAATGTTGGAAATATTAGGTGTAGTTGACAAAATGGATTTTCAACCTACGTTTTACAAAGTAAAAGATTTTTCTGATGCTCGTGCTGCAAAGGGATCTTGGTTAGATTCAATAGAAAGCTTAACACTTGGAAGAGAGGAAGAAAGAGCTTATTTTGTATTTAGAGGGCATGGTGATGAATTAAATGAAACGAATCGTTTGATAGTGAATGCTGAGAAAACCGAAGTAATTACCGCACAAGAGATGGCAGATGCTTTATTCAATTTAGCAACCAAAGAACAAGATTCGGTAGATTTAAGAAGGGTAACAATAGATTTAAGTTGCTGTTATTCTTATTTTTTTGCAAGGAAAGTATATGATATACTGGAACAGAAATACAAAGATTATAATGAAGGCTATAAAGATTTTAAAGGAACATTTCCCACAATAATAGTTGCGGCAGGTCTTGAAACGGAAACCGGACTTACAACTCCTAGCGGTCAAAGTGAAAATAAAGAAATTACTCAATGGATAGGGAATTTGCATGAAGGAATTATAAAAGTATTAAAAGACAAAAATATTTCAAAATCCCTTACACTTGACACATTGGCTTTATCCGAATATCAGTTCAGTTCATCAAACATTACGATGTTTGCTTCTTTTGACGATAATATGACAGAAAAAATTGAGGAGATAAGAGAAACTACACAAACAGTTTTTGAAGGTTATAAAGTACAAACAGATAAAACCGAACAATTCTTTCCGGTTCAAAAAGGAGAAGAAGAACAGGAAACTGCCGGAATGAAAAGTGCAACCGGAAGAATGGCGGTTCCTCCGCTCACCGGTGGACGTTTTGAGGCATCGATTTTAAAGCCGTTGGGATTAAAGTTGGCCGACTATGCACACATTTGGGAAGAGTTGTTTTTCAGGACGGCACCGACAGCAGTGTCCGTAATAATA
>JAFXSD010000072.1 GCA_017525905.1 Elusimicrobiota bacterium
AAAAGTGATGCTTTTGGGAAAAATGGAAATCCTTTAATTTGCTTTGGAATACGTTTTGACGAAAGCGAAAAAGCTAATCATAAATATAAAGCCTCGCTTCATTATTTCAATGATATCATACTCAATGGATTTGAAGATGTTCCAAACAATATCGACCCTTATTATGATATCATGCAAAATGGGCCAAATATGAACGACGTTCAACTATATTCCGATCATGGTTATATACAAATCATGAATATTATATCTAATTATATACTCAAAAAAGAAACAAATGATAACTCTTATATAAATTTTGGGTTTGCTTTGCAAAAATATGATTCATATAAATATAATGATTTCGCAGACTATGCCGGACTTTATATCACATTCTTTTTGGCTCTGTCATATATTTGTCCCTTGATATTGTTTGTGCTAAAAATGGTTGTTGAAAAAGAATCAAGATCAAAAGAAGTGATGAAAATAATGGGAATGGGAGAAGGGACATATTTTTTATCTTATTTTGTTGAATATTTCATAATTAACATTGTTCATTGCTTTACAGTAGGTATTTTTTCTTATTTGACGTTTAATAAAATTCCTTATTTTGTTCATGTTTTATATCTATGGTTGTACGGGCTTGACATCTTCGCTTTGGCCTTTTTCTGTCAGAGTTTTATGGATACAACGAGACTTGCTTTAATCGTGACTGCTCTCGTCTATTGTCTGATGATCTTTTTTTCGGCGGCAGTATATGACGAAAACATCAAAACTATATATAAGACCTTGGCCTCGGTTTTTCCTCCCGTAAATTTGCTTTTAGGTGCCTTTATTTTCGGGAAATTCGAAGCGAAATATTATAATTTCCATCAACGAGATATTCCTAAAAAATATTTGAACTATAAAATGTCAACTTGTTATATGATGTTTTCTATCGATTTTTTTATATATCTTTTTTTAGGATATTATCTGCAAAATGTTATACCTCATGAATACGGAATGGCGAAGCCTTTTTATTTCTTGTTCACGCCGAGTTATTGGTGTGGTGAAAAGGAAAAAGAGGAGGATAAAAAAGTTGAGATATACAAAGAAGAAAATAACAACAAAAAAGACGAAGATTCACAAAGTAATAACTCTATTTTTGACGACAATCCTCATAAAGATGACGACAATTTCCAAAACGAGGATTTATACAGAGACAAAAACAAAGACGAAGACGTGTTTATGTTAAGAAACGTGACGAAAGTATATGACGACGGAAAAATGGCCTGCAATAACATTAGTTTTAATTTGTTTAGAAACGAGATTTTTGCTTTATTGGGAAGAAATGGGGCCGGAAAAACTTCTTTGATAAATGTTTTGATCGGAATGTTTGAGGCGACGTCGGGACAGGCGATATACAAAGGCGATAACATTTTATTTGAAAGCAAAATGAAAAACTTCAGAAATAAATTAGGTATATGTCCTCAACATGACATATTGTTTCCGAAACTAACGGTGCGAGAGCATCTCGAAATGTTTTGTTATTTCAAGGGTTTCAAAGTTGAGGGCATAAAAGAAGAAGTTGATAACACGTTGCAGGATTTCAGAATTCACGACATCGAGAACGTTTTGGCTGGAACATTGAGTGCGGGGCAAAGGAGGAAATTGAGTATAGCTATAAGTATCGTGGGAGGA
Organism: Elusimicrobiota bacterium; assembly: GCA_017525905.1. Taxonomy (GTDB): domain Bacteria; phylum Elusimicrobiota; class Endomicrobiia; order Endomicrobiales; family Endomicrobiaceae; genus Ruminimicrobiellum. The sequence continues at coordinate 1,657 of JAFXSD010000072.1, forward strand.
TCTGAGGTTATATTTTTGGACGAACCGTCGAGCGGGATGGACATAACATCGAGACGAAATTTGTGGGAGATTTTGAAAAAAATAATCGAAAAAAAAATCATCATTTTAACCACACATTATATGGAAGAGGCCTCGGTTTTGGGAAACAGAATCGGAATCATGGCCGAAGGAGTTTTGAAGTGCATTGGAACGCCTTTGTTTTTGATAGAAAAGTATGGAAAATATTTATCTATTAATATTCATAAAGAAAAAGGCGCCGACAATGAAAAAATTATTAATTTTTTCAAGTCGAAATCAAACGGAGTCGAAGCTGAAATCTTGACCCAAGAAATTTTGATAAGAATCCCCAAAAACAAACCGGGATCTGACGAAAAAAATTTAGACCTGCAATCTTTCTTTTCGGACTTAGATAACAACGTTGAAAAACTTAAAATTAGAAACTATAGCGCTTCGATGCCTACTCTTGAAGATGTGTTTTTGAATATCGGTTCGGTGAGAATGGAGGAGGAAGAAATGTTAAAATCGGGAAAAATCGATGAAGAAAAAAACGAAAGAATTTTATTCAAACAAAAATACATCAAAGAATTTTCCAAAAGCCAAAAATTCTTTTTAGACGCTGGAACTCTCTTGAAAAAAAGATTCTATCAAATCAAACGAGATATGAAAACTCTCATGCTCGAAATTCTATGCCCAATTTTGCTTGTGCTCGTTGGAATTCTTGTGGTTCAAATAAATATTTTTGAGGACTCGGATCCCATTTATTGCAATAAAGATACCTTAGCCGAGTTTGGAGAGCAAGTAATTTATTACTCAGAATTCAATAACAATAATGATAATTTCTATGATGATTTTAAGTTTACATATAAAGATGTGACAACTGAATTTATGGAGACAGACAGCGCTTCATCTCCTAACGAAGGTCTGAAAAATTTTATAGACAAATTATATGATATAGAAGAACAAGGAGAAATAGATAATTTTGGTTCTTTGTATAAAATAAAATATGACAAAACTAACCATCAATATTCTTTTGTGGAAATCGCGAATGGAAGAGCGAGACAAAGCCCAATGATGTACGCCTATGTTTTCCTCAACCAAAT
>JAFXSD010000038.1 GCA_017525905.1 Elusimicrobiota bacterium
ACGTGGACCATGAGGCATTGGACCGTGAGGCATTCCATAAGGTCCATGTGGTTTATATTCAGGACGTGGTCCAGAAGGTCTTCCATGAGGCATTCCATAAGGACCATGAGGCATTCCATAAGGGCCATGTGGTCCTAAAAATCCATGCGGACCAAAAGGGCCATGCGGCGCCATAAATCTAGGTTGTCTTTCCACAGATCTTGCTCTTTCTTTTTCTTCAATAATTTCAATATCTTGACTTTCTTCACTTTCTTTTTCTTCAGGTCTTGGTCTTTCATTTTCTGGTCTTCTCGGCATTGGTCCATGAGGTCCAAATCCATATTGCCTTCTTGGTGGTTCGAAATCTGGTTGAGGTCTTGGTCTACCTATATCATTTATATTTCTTGGTTTTAATAAGGCTCTTGGAACACTTCCTCCTCTTGATCTTTCTTCGGGTCTTTCTATTTTTGTTCTAGTTGTAGTAACTTTTACAACATATTCACCATCTCTTGTTGTTTCTGTCTTTGTTGTATTTCTGCCTAAATCCGCAGGTGGAACTGGTTTTTTATATTTATTAATATCTACTTTAGGTTGTTGATATTTTGAAACATTTTGAGTTGTTTGAGTTTGAGTTTTTACTTGAGTTTGATTTTGATTTGTTCTTCTGTCATTAACTCTTGTTATCTCTGTTTTTGTTTTTGTTATTTGTGTTTGGGACGTTTGCTTACTTCTTGGTTGTGTGACAATTTTCGCAGGAGCTTTTTCTGTTTTTTCTGTACTTATAGTTCTTGTTGTTTTTGTATATTGTGTTTTTACTGGTTTATATGTTTCATATAATTTAGGTGGAACTACTGTTCTATTTTTTTGTTGTTTAGCTGTCATTGAGTTATATTGAGTTAAATTAGTAGTAGTCGTTGTGGACTTTTTTATTGATTCAGTATCAAATCTTGTCTTTGGCACAGAAGTTGAAGTTGAAGTGTATTGTCTCACTTTAGGATCTGTTGTATATGATGAGAATTTTTTAAGAGTAGTTCGCTCAAAAGGAGTGCTAAGTCTTTCATGGTGTGTTATAGAAAGTCTTTTCGGATTTTTTTTTTTGACATTTTTGGTTTCGTGATATCCGTAATTATCTATGATTTCTTTGACTTCTATTACTTTTTCTTTTGGTGGCTCGGGTTTAGGCATTTCTTCAATTTCTTCAATTTGTTTTTTTTCGTGACCCATACCTGATACAAATAAAATATAATTTTTTTTCTCTCGTAATTTTTCGGAATACTCGAATTTTTCGCCTAATATTGTTTTTTTCCAGACTCTAGAACCACGGGATGATCTCCTTAATCCTGTCTGATTTCCTGTCGCGTTTGGTCCTGAAATTACTTGAGTTCTTGTTGTAGTTATGGTTCTGCTACCTGAGCCCATACCTGATGAACCTTTTCCGGATGTGCTTTTCATGGTTTTTACCGTTTGAGTTGTCCGCATTTTATATATTTTATTAATTTAGGTGATTGATTTATAATAAATAATTATTAAAATTAAAATTAAAATTATTTTTTTGATAATTATTTTTATATTTTTTTATTATTAATTTATTTTTTAAAAATTAATATATTCCTGGGGATTGGGGATTGGGGATTGG
>JAFXSD010000073.1 GCA_017525905.1 Elusimicrobiota bacterium
TGTTATTGCCGCCGAAAAAACAAAAAACATCATAAAAGGCATAACCATAATAATGGCTCTTGTTCTTTTATCTTCCCAGATGGTAATAAATTCTTTTTTTATTAAAGATATTAAACGAATCAACATTTAATTCTCCAACCGCAGCGATGTTTTTTTGTAAACAACAATAAACAATATAAGCCCTAAAATACTTAAATAAACCGAATTTATTAAAACAATGTTCCAAATAGTTCCCGCCATAAATTCACTTTCAATAAAAGTAATAAAGTATCGCGGCGGTAAAATCATAGTTAAATATTGAAATATTTTAGGCATGGAACTTATAGGAAACATCAAACCCGATAACAGCAAAGCCGGTAAAAATCCCACCGCTACGGAAATCATACTTGCAAGAAACAAACTCTTTGTAATTGTTGAAATTAAAAGTCCTATACCCAAACATGTAAACAAAAACAGTCCGCTGACAAAAAACAAAACAAAAATATTTCCTCTAAACGGAATAGAAAAGACAAATATACATAAGAAAACATTAAAAGCCATAGATAACATTCCCAAAATAAAGTAAGGAATATATTTACTTAACAAAATGTGTATTTTTTTTATTTTTGTACTTAAAAGAGCTTCCATCGTTCCACGTTCCCATTCCCTTGCAATAACAAGAGCCGTCAACAAAATTCCTATAAGTGTCATTGTTATTGCCAATGAACCGGGCAAAATAAAATAATGGCTGTTCAAATCCTGGTTGTACCATGTTCTTAACTGAACATTTATTAAACTTTTATTAACAGTTCTTAAATTTGTTGCATATTTACTTGAAGAAAGCCATCCGTTTATTATCTGCATGGAATAAGCATATACATAATTTGCAGTATTAACTTCACTGCCGTCGGTTACTATCAATGCATTTGCAATTTTACCTTTTGAAAGATTTAAACAAAAATCCTGCGGTATAAAAACTGCTCCTTTTATTTTTGATCTTGCGATATCTCTTGTAATATCTTCTTTGTTATCATACACAACAGCTTTAATATACTTACTGTTACCGAACGATTTTATTAACGAATGAATTTCCGAACTTGTATCATCACTTTTTATTCCCATTGTCACAGACGGTGTATCGAGATTTATTCCGTACATATAAATCAATATACATATCAACGGCAACACAAAAGCAATTATTATGCTGCTGGGATCCCTTATTATTTGTAGAAATTCTTTTTTTATTAAGGCTGTTAACATACTTTTATCCTTATATCGACTTTAATATTTAACTTCGCTTTCCTTAATTAAATTTATAAAAGTTTCTTCCATGTTTTTTGCGCTTGCTTTTTCTTTTAATTCTTTAGGAGTACCTATTGCTATTGTTTGACCTCTGTAAAAAAGACTTATTCTGTCACAAAATTCGGCTTCATCCATAAAATGTGTAGTTATAAGAATGGTAACACCTTTTTTTGCAAGTGAAGTTATATGATTCCAAAAATCTCTTCTTGCAACGACATCAACACCGGATGTCGGTTCATCCAAAAACAAAACCGGCGGATTATGCATAACCGCACAAGCCATAGATAATCTTTGCTTAAAACCGAGCGGTAACTCATCGGCTTTTTGTTTTAGCACGGTTTCAAAATTAAAAGATTTTATCATTTCGTCTATTCTTTGCTGCTTGTCTTTTTTATTAAGTCCGTAAACACCTGCAAAAAAATTAAGATTTTGTTCTACGGTTAAATTTCCGTATAAAGAAAATTTTTGTGCCATGTATCCTAAATAACTTCTTGCTTTTGTAGGATTTTCTTTCATATCCGTTCCGAAAATTTTTGTTGTTCCGGAAGTAGGTTTTGAAAGACCGCACATCATTTTAAAAGACGTGGATTTTCCTGCTCCGTTAGGCCCGAGCAACCCGAAAATTTCACCTTTCTTTATTTTAAAAGTGTTGTTTTTAACGGCATAAAAATCCCCGTATTTTTTTACTAAATTATCCGCAAAAACGGTATATTCCATGTCTATATCGTGCGGAACATAACTTTTGGCAACCAGTGATTCTCCTTTTTTGTATCCGCCCATAAGTTCTATAACTTTTTCTTCAAACTCTTGTGCCGTTTTTGCCAACAGGTGCGGACTGCCTTTATAAATTATTTTGCCTTTATCCATTACCACGGCCGTATCAAAACTGTGTGCTTCATCCAGATATGCCGTTGACCACAAAACCGTTGTATCAGGAGAAATTAATTGTCTAACCATTTTCATTAAATCTCTTCTTGAAATGGGATCAACACCAACGGACGGTTCGTCTAAAGCCAAAAATTCAGGATTACCGAGCAACGAACAGGCAAGTCCCAACTTTTGTTTCATACCTCCTGAAAGTTTTCCCGCAAATCTTGTTTGAAATCTTTTTAAGTCGGTAAATTCCAAAAGTTTGTCAAAATCGTGAGAAACATTTTTTAAATCGGCATACAACTTTAAATTTTCTATAACAGTTAAATCTTCGTATAACCCGAACTTTTGGGGCATATAACCTGTTTTTGTGTTAAGAATATTTTTTTGTTTTGCCGGATTTAAATCTAATGTGGAAATTTCACCTTTATCTGCAACAAGCAAGCCGATAACCAAACGAAGCAAAGTTGTTTTCCCTGCACCGTCTGCTCCGATAAGGCCTGTAATTTTACCTTTTTCTATCTCCAAAGATAAATTATCTATTGCAGGTTGTGTTTGCCCTTTAAAAGTTTTAGTTAAGTTTTTAATTATTACACTGTTCATTATTACCCGTTGCTAATTATTATTCAGGTTAATTTTAACCGTTACCGGCATACCTTGTTTCAAATACTCGTCGGCATCATTGATATATACCCTTATTGCATAAACTAAACTTGTTCTTAAATTTTCTGTTTGAACGGTTTTCGGAGTAAATTCCGCAACAGAAGAAACATATCCTATATATCCGCTGTATTCCTTTTTACTGTTTGTTTGTTTGTCTGTACTATCGGTAACGACTTTCACTTCCATATTGTTTTTTATATTTCCCAAATAACTTTCTTCAATGTATGCTTTAACCCAAACAGGTTTTGTTTTGGTGATAGTGTATATCGTTTGTCCTTGTACAATATTTGCACCGGGCTCTTGAGCTCTTATCGTAATATATCCGTCGTCCGGAGCATACAATTTGGTATATTCCAATTTATTTTTTGTTATTTTTTGGTTTACAATAGCAACATTATAATTTGCTTTTGCTTGTTGATAGTTGTTGTAAAGAGTTGTTAATTCCTGTTCCGTAACGGAATCTCTTAATAACGGTTTATGTCTTTTATATTTAGATTCCGCTTCATCTATCAAAACTTTTCCCCTTTCAACTTCTGAGGTCGCCATTTCGTAATTTAATTTATAATCCGTATCATCCAAATATGCTATCAGTTCATCTTTTTTTACTTCATCACCTTCGCTTTTCAATATTTCTTTAATTTTTCCGGAAACTTGAAAACTTACATCAACCTGTCTTATTTCAATATTGCCGTATAATGTTAAGTTGTTGATATCTTGTTTTTTATTAAATTTAAAATAAAGGAAAACACCCAAACAAACAACAACCAAAAGTATTATTATTTTCTTTATCATATTGCCTCCTTCGCTGCTATTCAAACATCACGGATATATATTTTTTCAAATTGTTTCTTATTATTTTTATATCCTCTTCCGTAAAAGTTTTTTTATTTGCCATTTTTAAAGAAAAAGCAGAAAACAATTTAGGTGAATTTATTTGTGAAATGAAAAATATTACGGACAATATCACTTGCCTGTCAGTTTCTTTTTTATTCATGATACTTGCAAAAAGTTTATTCATAAATTTTAATGCGGGAACGTTTATTTGTGCTCTTGAATTTTGTTGTTCTCTAAACATAAACAGCAACACGTCGTTGGAAATTTTGGTATAGAGAAAATCTATCATCTTGTTTCCGTAATTATAGAGAAAATCTAATTTTTCTTTTTTTGAAAGTTTGTTTAAATCCATATCAAAATCAACAAAAGTTTTTACATATTCCGTAAGATTTTTAGTTAAATTGTCTATTATGGCTTGATACAGTTCCTGTTTTCCTCCGAAATAGTAAGAAATCATACTTATATTTATGTTTGCCTGTTTACAGATGCTTCTTATACTTACGCCGTCAAAACCGTTTTCTGCAAAAAGTTTTGTTGCCACTTCAAGTATTTTACTTCTTGAATTTTCATTTTGAACAGATTCTTTTATTTTTTTCATGATATATCTCCTTTTCCTATGGATAGTATATCAAACAAACGTTTGATTGTCAATAATTTTTTTTAAACAAAAAAAAGCAAGTGTTTATAACTTGCTTTCTTATATCGTGTAAGATTTTTAAATTAATTGCTTTCCGTTAAAATAACTTTTATATCTTTTTTGCCTAATACCGTTTCAATGTCTGCAGGATTTTCTATATGTCCTATTTTTGTGTAACTGTAGGATGTAGTGAAACTTTTATAGAATATTACAAGACAACTGTTACCGAAAAGCATAACGTCGCCTTTTTTGATATTTTTTACCGATTTTGAATCAGTAGGAAGTGTAAAATCCAAATAACAATATTTTTCGTTATTGTTTAAGTCCGACATTGTTAGCGTTATCGGGAGATTTTGATATAATTCTTTTACTGTTCTGTTGTTTTCAACAATAACCGTAAATGTTTTATTATCAATTTGAATATTCATTTTTTGACTGTTCCCCGTTTGTTGAGCATATACCGCAAAAACATAAACAAGCAATGCTCCCGATAACAATAATAAAAACAAAATACCTTTTATCTTCATTATTTCAAATATGTCTTAAAAAATTGTTCTATTTTATCAAAAGGAATTACATCAACATTGTCATACAAATCCACATGGCTTGCACCCGGAATAATCATTATTTCTTTGTTGTCTTTGTATTTGCTGCCTTCCCCTTGAACCATATCTATATAAGCATCTTTACTGAAATAGCAGGAATGTGCTTTTTCACCGTGTATCATTAACACTGCACTTCTTATTTCTTTAGTGAAAGTAAGTTCCGGAGTATTAATAAACGAAAGTGCGGATGTTTTGTTCCAACCCGTATTGGAGTTCAAACTTCTTTTATGGTATCCTCTCGGTGTTTTATAATATGCATAATAATCTTTTACAAATTGCGGTGCATCTGCAGGTAACGGATCAACAACTCCGCCGGCAAGTTCATATTTCCCGCTTTTAAAATCTTTTATTCTTTGTGCATTCAATTCCTGTTTTAAAGCATAAAGTTCATCTTCTGTCATTTGATCGAAATAACCTTTATGGTTTACTCTGCTCATGTTATACATTGTGGATGTAACTGTTGCTTTTATTCTTGTATCTATACTTGCCGTATTTAAAGCATGTCCGCCCCAACCGCAAATACCGATAATACCTATTTTGTCAGGATCAATATTATCTTGAACGGATAAAAAGTCTACTGCTGCTTGAAAATCTTCAGTATTGATATCAGGTGATGCCACATATCTCGGTTCACCTTTACTTTCACCCGTATATGAAGGATCAAATGCTAACGTAATAAAACCTCTTTCAGCCATAATTTGTGCATATAAACCGGAACTTTGTTCTTTTACCGCGCCGAACGGACCGGAAACTGCAATTGCTGCCAACTTGTCACCTTTTTTATATGTTTTAGGAGTATATAAATCGCCTACAAGTTCTATACCGAATCTGTTTTTAAAACTTACTTTTTTTACATCTACTTTTTCACTTTTAGAAAAAACTTTGTCCCAACTTTTTGCTTCTGCCATACTTATTCCTCCGGAAATTAATAAAAATGCCAACAAACTTACCGCCAACCTTTTAAACATAATCCCCCTCCTTATTTTATTTCTATTTGTTTTATAACTCTTGCAGGACTTCCAACCGCTATTGAATTCGCGGGAACACTTTTTGTCACAATACTTCCCGCACCGATAATCGCACCGTCACCTATTTCAACTCCGGGCAAAATTGTAGAATCCGAACCTATCCAAACATTTTTACCTATCTTTACGGGACCCGGATGCAAATTTGCTCTCTTGTCAGGATTAAAATCGTGGTTCAATGTTGCAATTGTTGTATTGTGTCCTATTAAAGAACCGTCACCTATTTCTATGCCGCCCTGATCCTGAAAACGACAACATGCATTTATGAAAACATTTTTGCCTATCTTAATATTCTTACCGCAATCCGTATAAAAAGGCGGAAAACATCTGAAAGATTTATCTACTTGTGTTCCGGTAAGCTTTGAAAACAACTCAACTATTTGTTCCGGAGTATTATATTTATTGTTTATTTCACTCGTTATTTGTAATGCTTCCTGAGCCAACTTATGAAATATTATAAACATTTCGGATCCGTCACAAATTTCTTCTTTTGTTGCCATTACTTTTCTAAACTGTTCTATATTTATTGTTTTTTCATTCATAGTATTTTCCTTTTTTATTATTATCCGTTATTTCTTTAAAAATAGCAAATACTTATATTTTATATTTAGATATGCTTGAAAAGCATAACAGAAAATTGTATTATTTATGTATGGATATAAGAGTTTTAAAATATTTTTTAGCCGTAGCGCGGGAAGGCTCCATAACAAAAGCCGCTAATGTTTTGCATGTTACCCAACCTACACTTTCAAGACAACTGCAGGATTTGGAAAAAGAGTTAAAGCATAAACTTTTTATAAGAGGACAACATTCCGTTTCACTTACAGAAGAAGGGCACATTTTAAGGCAAAGAGCCGAAGAAATTGTTGATATGGTAGAAAAAACGAAAAACGAGTTTCTTTCAACGAAAGATATTATAAAGGGAACTGTTTATATCGGCAGCGGTGAAAGTGATGCAATAAGTTTAATAACCAATATTGTAAAAACGGTTCAAACGGAATATAAAGAAATAAAGTTCGATTTTTTAAGCGGAAATGCGGACGATTTATGCGAAAAGTTAGATAAAGGGTTACTTGATTTTGCCATTCTAATAGAACCGGTAAACATATCCAAATACGATTATATAACCTTACCCAAGAAAGACAGGTGGGGCATAATCATGAAAAAGAATTGTTCTTTAGCAAAGAAAGAAAATATTAAATTTGAAGATTTAAAAAGTTTACCGCTTATAGTTTCAAGCCAATTACTGAAGAAAACTTCCGTTAACGACATATTTTTCAAATGGTTTAAAGGAAACTTAAAGAATTTAAATATCGTTGCGACTTACAA
>JAFXSD010000074.1 GCA_017525905.1 Elusimicrobiota bacterium
CGTCCAATTCAAACAACAGAAGTTGTAAAAGAAAGATTAGAAGCAAATTGGAATCAATCATTTACATTTGATGGTCTTCGTCTTTCCGAACAGGATTTACAAACAACTGATTTAGTAATAGAAGTTTATTCTCGAAACAACTTTTTTCAAAATGATTTAATAGGATTGTATTCCATAGGTTTAAGTACCTTATATAAAAACGCAAATCATGAATTTTATAACATGTGGGTCGTTTTATTTAATCAAGATGAAGATCCGGAAGAAGCTCAAGGATATGTTTTATTAGATGCATTTATAATAGGTCCAGGAGATAGACCACCTGTTCATGATAGAAATGAGAAAGTTAATCAGGATGTTGCTGAAGAAGATGAAGAATTAAATATTGATGAAATGACTTTCGAACAATTAAGAGCGTATCAAGAAAAACAACAAAGTTATACTATTATTGGAAAACCTATGGTTGCTAGAAAAGGTTTTCAATTAAGTTGTTATATTTTTAAATGCGAAAATTTGGCCTATTTTGGAGGAAAGAAACCTAATGCTTTTATTTCGAGTAGAGTTGCGGGATTAGTTAGAAGAACAAAAACTGTAAGTAAAAATGCTTCTCCTGTTTATAATCAAAAAATGTTGTTTCCTTGTTATTTTCCTTTTTTAAATGATAAAATTTTATTAAGAATCTGGAATGAAAAAGGTTCTTCAAGAGATGATTTTATTGCAAATATTCCTGAAGTTCAAAATAATAATGATTTTTTTAATTTGTCAAAATTAGTTGCAATGGGAGGTCGTATGCCTGCAAAGTGGATAAATTTATATGGAATTCCCGAAGAAGAAAGAAACAGTACATTTAAAAGTAAAATTATTCATCCGAAAGAAGGAACTGCTTTTATGGGAAGAATAATGTTAAGTTTTTCTTTGATTCCTCAAGAAGTTCCAATTTGTGCCACAACTCAAACAAATCCTTTTTATGAACAAGACCCTCAAAGTTACAATTTGTTTTGTGATATATACGAATTAAAATATCTAAAAGAAGATCAATATGACATTGCAGTTTGGTGTGATTGTAGAATAGGAAGTTATTCAACAGGAATAAATACTCAAAAGAAACCAACAAAAAAAGGAAATGTAAAATGGAAAGTAACTGAAGAACTAAATGAAATTACTCTTCCTTCAATAACACATATGTTCTTACCAAAAGATTATGCTCAAGTTCCTGATATTTTTATAAATTTATATACAGGTTATGGAAAAAGCAATAGTAAACGTATAGGTTATATAAGACTCAAAGCAGAAGAAGTTAATCGATGGACGACTGATGCCATTCCAAGATGGTTACATTTCAAACCGTTAGATATGAATAAAGACAGTCCTGGAAGTGTTTTAATTAACCTTCAATTTATGCCGAGTTCAGAAAGTAACAAAAGAATATTTAAACAAACGGGAATTACTAAGAAATATACTTTATATAGTCATATTGTGAATGGTTTTGAATTATGTCCGAAAGAAAATATTTTAGATGAGAATTTAAAAACGTTTGTGAAGGTTCAGATAAATAATTGTGATAAAAACACGGAAAAAATAAAAACAGGAAGGTATCCATTTTGGAATGAAATAATAGAAATTACGGAAGAATTAGATTGGAAATTAGATTTCACTCCGGATGTTGTTGTTATTTTATATAGAAAAGTTTTGAAGGGTTTATTTAATAAAAACGAAGAAGTTGATGAGGAAATTGGAAGATTCACTGTTCCTGTTGTGAGTATAAGAAAAATGAAAAAATATCCTCATTATTTCAATGTAATTAAAAATAATGAAATTGTTGGAAGATTAATGGCAATGTTTTTTATTATTGAGGAAAAACAGAAAGCAATTGGAGAGCATTTTGGTGAAATTAAAAAAATTTTAGACAATTCAAAAAAGGCGGATATTAAAGTTTTTACTTTGGGATTGAGAAATTTAGATTTCATTGCGGATATTGA
>JAFXSD010000039.1 GCA_017525905.1 Elusimicrobiota bacterium
AGTTTAAGTATGGTTGTGTTTACCTTACTGAGCTGGTTAAGAACCGCAAAGAATCTGACAACATTACTGTTGCTGCAATAAAGACAAAATAACGGAGAAGAAAAAAAGTCCAATCTTCCTACAATTACCATAAACGAACTTATAACCGTAAAAGATCTTGCCGAAAAAATGAATTTAAAAGTGGGTGATATATTAAGAAAATTGATGGCACTCGGTACACTTGCAACAATAAATCAAAGACTTGATACCGATACCGCAATTTTACTTGCAAACGAGTTCGGATTTGAAGCAAAATTATCTTCTTTATATGAAGAAGAAGATATAAAAGAAGATTCTGCTCAAGATGACAAGGCAAATCTTCAACCAAGATCACCTATAGTTACAATTATGGGACATGTTGATCATGGTAAAACATCTTTACTTGATGCAATAAGACACAGTAATGTTATAGCAGGTGAAGCCGGAGGTATAACACAACATATAGGTGCTTACAGAGTAAAAACTTCTACCGGCGAAATAACATTTTTGGATACTCCGGGTCACGAAGCTTTTACAGCAATGAGATCCAGAGGAGCTCAGGCTACGGATATTGTTATATTGGTTGTTTCCGCAGCAGATGGAGTTATGCCTCAAACCATTGAAGCAATAAACCATGCAAAGGCCGCAAATGTACCTATAATAGTTGCCGTAAACAAAATAGATTTGCCGACAGCCAATCCGGAAAGAATAAGACAGGAAATAAGCAATTACGGACTTCTGCCTGAAGAATGGGGTGGAGACACCATAATGGTTGATATTTCGGCAAAACAAAAATTAAATATAGATTCTTTATTGGAATTGGTTCAGCTTAAAGCTGAAATGATGGAATTAAAAGCTAACCCCAACAAAAATGCCGAAGGTATAGTTATTGAAGCAAAATTGGATATGAGAAGAGGTGCTGTTGCAACCGTTTTGGTTCAAAGCGGAACTCTTCATGTAGGAGATAATTTGGTTGTAGGTACAACTTACGGTAAAGTGAGAGCTATGATTGATGAATACGGAAAAAGATTTGATAAAGCTATACCGAGTGTTCCGGTTGAAATCTTAGGATTGAACGAAACTCCTCAAGCCGGAGATAAATTTATTGTATTGGACCACGAATCACAAGTTAGGGAAATTGCGAATGCCAGAAAAGAAAAAGCAAAAGCAGATGCTTTAAGACCAAAGCAACATGTTTCACTTATGGATTTGAATGCAGGTAAAGCAAAACATCTTAAAATTGTTTTAAAGACCGATGTTCAAGGTTCTTTGGGTGCATTATGTGATGCTCTTGAAAGAATGTCAAATTCAGAAATAAATTTAGAGATTATACATAAAGGTGCAGGATCAATTACAGAATCCGATGTTGTATTGGCTGCAGCATCCGATGCTTTGATTGTCGGATTTAATATAAGACCTGATGCAACTGTAGAAAAATTGGCCGAAAACGAAGGAGTAAGCATAAATGTTTACAGAATAATTTATGATCTTATAGCTGATATTAAAGCCGCTATGGAAGGTTTGCTCGATCCTGATACTCAAGAAAAAATTACGGGTAAAGCAGTTGTTAAACAAGTATTTAAATTATCTTCCGCGGGAACCGTTGCAGGTTGTACCGTAACCGAAGGTAAAGCTCAAAGAAATGTAAAAGTAAGACTTTTAAGAGATAATGTTATTATATTTGAAGGAAATACATCCGCAATAAAAAGATTTAAAGATGATGTAAAGGAAGTTGAAAAAGGTTACGAATGCGGAATTTCTCTTGAGAATTTTTCGGATATTAAAGTTTCCGATGTTATGGAATTTTTCACCGTAGAAAAAATCGCAAGAAAATTAGTTAGTGAAAACTAGGAACGGCAATTTATAATTTATAATTTACAATATATAATTAACGACAAAAACCGAAAAGACAACGACAAAATGTTGGAATAATTAAGGAGTACAAATTGAAAGCATATAAAAGAGCAACAAGAGTTGCCGAAATGATACAAAAAAATATAGCCGAAATATTAAGAGATATAAAAGAACTTAATAAAGGGTTGGTTACGGTAACATCCGTCAGACTAACTGATGATTTACAAACCTGCAGAATTTTTTATTCGGTTATAGGCACGGAAGAAGACAAAAAAAATGCTGAAAAGGTTTTAGCGGAAAAACTTAAACAAATAAGGTTTGCTCTTGCACAAAACATGGAATTAAGAAGAACACCTACAATAGATTTTAAATATGATGATTCCGGAGAAAAAGCGGAAAAAATATTTGAAATATTAGATAAAATAGAACATGAAAAAGATGAAAAATAATTTATCATTACAAAATAGTTCAAAGCAAGAAGTTCTTGATGCAATATCAAAAATAATAAAACAATCTAAAACTTTTTTCATAGCCGGACATACAAAACCCGACGGAGATGCTCTCGGTTCGGGGTTGGCTCTTGCTTCTTTATTAAGAAGAATGGGTAAAAAGGTTACACATTGTTCTATAGATCCTATTCCGCAAGATATGAGTTTTATGAAAAAAAGCAAGAGCATAAAAATAACAAATAAAATATCTAAAAAGTTTGATTGTGCCATCATTTTGGAATGTATAAATTTTGCAAGAATGGGTGATATTATAACACCTTCTCAAGCAAAGAAAATAATAAATATAGACCATCATCTTGCTCACACAAACTTTGGAGATGTAAATTATATTGTCCCATCATCATCTTCCGTTTCGGAACTTGTATATGATATTTTTATAAACTTAAAAACATTTCCTACAAAGGAAGAAGCTGAAAATTTATATATAGGCATAGTTACCGATACCGGAAGATTTCAACAACTAAACACCAATGCAAATTCACATTTGGTTGCGGCTGAATTATTAAAACTCGGTGTTAATTCAAATAAATTATGCAAAAAATTATTTTTGATTATGGAATTATCAAAAATGAAATTATACGGACTTGCATTATCTAACATAGAGACAGCTTTTAACGATAAACTTATATATATTAAATTAACAAAAGAAATGTTCAACAAAGCAAAAGCTTCAGATACTGACACCGACGGTATAATAAATTATTGTATTTCGGTACCGACAGCGGTTGTCGGGTGCTTACTTAAAGAAGTTGATAAAAATACTACAAAATTGAGTTTCCGTTCAATAGAAAATTTTAATTTGTTAAGTATAGTAAAATTGTTTAACGGCGGCGGTCATAAGAATGCCGCAGGTTGCACAATAAATGCGGATATAAATACTGCAACAAAAAAAATCATTCAAGCGTTCAAAGGTAAATTATAAGTGCAATATAACGACTTTTCAGGGTTTCTTTTAGTAAACAAGCCGACGGGAATTACTTCTTTCAAGCTTACTAATATTATCAGAAAAAAACTAAATGTAAAAAAAGCCGGGCATTGCGGTACACTCGATCCGTTGGCAAGCGGTCTTATGATTATTCTTGTAGGCAAATATACAAAACTTCAAGATAAATTTATGAAACAAGATAAAGTTTATTTTGCGGAAATCAAATTAGGAATAAAAACAGACAGCGGAGATCTCGACGGAAAAATCGTTTCACGAACAAATTATTCTCATGTGACAAAAGAGTTAATAGAAAGTGCTTGCAAAAGTTTTATCGGTAAGATACAACAAATTCCCCCCATGTATTCCGCTTTAAAAGTTAACGGACAAAAATTATATGAGCTTGCAAGAAAAGGTATTACTATCGAGAGAAAGCCGAGAGAAATAACAATTTATTCTATAGATTTAACAGATTATAAAAAGGATACTTTTTCCATAAAAGTAAAATGTTCAAGCGGAACATATATAAGAACTTTAGCCGAAGATATAGGTACCAAGTTAAATACCGGTACGGTTTTAATAAATTTGGTTAGAGAAGAAATAGGAAAATATAAATTAAGCGATGCAATAAATATTGATGATATAAAAGAAAATAGTCCCGACTGTTTAAAACAAGTTGATTTTTAAAATAATAAGTTTATATAATATTTTCAAAAGATATTATAAAGGAGAGATTATGGAAGAAAACTTACAAGAACAGTCTTCAAGTTGTCCGGCAAAGTCAAAAAAATGTTGTGTAAAAGGAATTGTAATTGTTGTTGTTTGCTCGTTAATATGTTTTTTTCTCGGATATTATTTCGGCAACAAAACAAATAGTAACATAAACAGAGTTGTAGGTTCCGGTATAAATAGACCTTTTAATCCAAACAGAATACCTAACAGAATTCAAAATGTGCCAAGAATTCCTAATCCGCAGAGAATACAGAGACCACCTATACAAAGAAATATTCCTCCAAGAGTATTTTCACAGAATATACAGAGACCGAATAATATACCTCAAAACACTCAAACTCAAGCGAAACCGACTAACAACACAGCAGAGCAAAAAAAATAAATAGTATTAAGTTGTAATAAAAAAAGCAGATGAATAAAATAAAATTCATCTGCTTTTTTATTTTTAGTTAATAACTAGAACTGCGCGAAATTAAAGAAATTTAATATATTTTTGCACAGTTCCATTGTTTCATTCTTAGCAGAAACAATAATTGCGGTAGGATTGCCTCCGCTTACAGCAACATATTGAGATAATATTATTATCATAGACTGATTATAATTGTTTGTTTCTAATATTTCCGTAAAATTGTTGTTTTGTAAACATTGTGCAACAGCAGACATCATAGTTTTCCAATCAATACTTTCTGCCGAATCCATAGCTGCTTCCATAAGCATGCCTATAACGCCCCTTGCAAAAGCATGTTCTTCTATTGGTGTATACCCGGTTCTCATATATCCGACATATTCTTTATACTGATCTTTCATTCTTTGCGGAATATCAACACCTAATTGTTCGCAAATAATAAAACGTGCAACATCTGAAGAAAATTCTCCCAAACCGCTTTCCGTTATATTTTTATTTTTACTTAAATAAACATTGGTTATATTGTGCATTATTTCATGTGCCATAACATCAGGTGTCATAGCCTCAATTTGGAAAGAGAAATTTGAAGTTGCAAATCCACTTTGTACTTCATAGACTTTTGCATTATTATAAATGTTACTCCAAATTTGATCAATAGTTTCATCATCAATATTAAATTCGGATATATAAGAATCCAACATAATATCATAAACCATTGCCAATGCTGCTTTTAATCTATCTGCAGCCGTTTCATAGTTTAAATTCTCTTTTTCTTCTTCTGTAATTAATACTATATCTCCATTCATTATCCCAGTAAGATATTCTTTAGCTTCTTCTTTCATATCACCGGGAATAACAACATTTTCACCTTGTTGTTTTAATTTCAAAAAAGCCAAATAACGAGTTGTTACATCAGAATTAGAATCTTCTACTATTTTTTGTAAATCTATTGCTGATAAATCATGTATATACTTATAATCAGATACCGGCGGTTTGGCACCTATAACAGAAGTAGTCATACTCATAGACATTCCACCACCTTGTAGTGATGAAGAAGATGATGCCGGAGGATAAAGTGATTTTGAAAGGTTTTCCGGTGCGGCCCAAATTGTGTTATTAATATCGTTATTATCGGTAACACATTGTATTTGAACAATTCCCACATCTTTTTTTACATCAATAGTGTATGTATTGTTATTTTTATTATCTGCAACATAAAATCTTATAACATCACCATTTTCGGCATAAGCACTATCCACAGGAAAATCATAACAAATATAATCCAAATTTGATATATTGAATTTTCCAAACTCGGATTTTCTACCAACATCATTAATTAATATTTCTGAAACTACGACTTGTTCAAATGAATTAATAATATCATCATTGGTAAATGTTCCATTTGTATAGTATCCCATCGTTGTTTCTATTATATCTTTATCAGCTGCCATAGACAAAAATTCTATTCTGTGAGATACCTCTCCGTCTACAGATATATTTTCGTAAGTTCCGTTAACATTCATCCCTGTATCGGTAATATAAAGTATTTTTATCCCATTATATTCCAAAGTAATTCCTACTTCCGTTTCACCTACTTTTTTCGAGGTCGGAATACCAAAATCATTTTGCCCATATACGACATCATGGTAATATATATCGGCAAATTGTATATTTTCATTTCCTGTTATCTGACTAAATCTATCTACTATCTCGTCTTGATTATTTATAATTGAGTAAAAGCATGAAAGTTCCATACCGGATATAAAATTAACGGTTTGTTGGTCATTATATATTGTCTGAATTGTAAGATTTTTAGAATGTGTTGTGTCGGCTATAATTCCGTTTTCCGTTGCCATCACTTCATCGTCCATCTGTGTCATTTTCCCGCTTTGAACTTTAGGATAATTTAATATATGTGTATACTCGTGTGCTATATTGCAATAAATATCCTGAGCATCGGGAACATTGTCAAAATTATCAACAGGTATAATTATTGTATTTTGTTCACAACATGCACAAGCGGAATTTGTTTTTGCTTTTGTCCCGGACATAAACACAATTCTTGTATTAGGATCAATATCAACTCCAAATTCCTCGCTATATATTTTCATAGCCTGTTGAACCTGTTCCAATACTTCGGGATTATTTGAAAAATCTATTGACTGTTGACATTCTTGAACAGAACCCGGTGAATAGTTCATATTCGTAGTTTGCAAATAATCATACAATGACTGTGTATCTTCTTGTATTTGAATATTCTCATTCAAAGTTACAGCATCATTATCTGTTTTTTTTGATGATGTGTCGACAAACAGAGACAATACCAAATCTGTAGTCTTAGCTAAATAAAAACCTGTTGTTCCTGTTACTTCAGGTATTATAACATTCGAAGTTGTTTTTTGAATAGATAACGATTGTTGTCCTGTAAAATTGTTATCTTTCAATAAATCATCTGTTGCTTTATAAGCTTGTGTCATATCCATATATTGACTTTCTGTTTCTTTATCACTATATCCCAAAATATACAA
>JAFXSD010000075.1 GCA_017525905.1 Elusimicrobiota bacterium
AGAAAATATTAAATTTGAAGATTTAAAAAGTTTACCGCTTATAGTTTCAAGCCAATTACTGAAGAAAACTTCCGTTAACGACATATTTTTCAAATGGTTTAAAGGAAACTTAAAGAATTTAAATATCGTTGCGACTTACAATCTTTTTTATAATGCGAGATTAATGGTAAATTCCGGTGTAGGATATGCTTTAATTTTAGATAAACTTGCAAACACGGCATCAAGTTCGAACTTAACTTTTAAACCGTTAAGCCCGAAACTTGAATCAAATTTAAATATCGTTTGGAAAAAATCCCAACTGTTTTCCCCCGCCGCCAAAGTGTTTTTGGAAAAGCTGAAGGAAAGGTTTTAAATAGAATAGTAATAATTCTTTATTTTTTCTGCCATTTTTTTACGACGATATTGCAAAAAAGTTTCATAGTCACTTGATTTCATAGAATATATATTATCTGGAATACAGTTCAGTTTCAGATTTTTATGAAGTTCATCAATATCTATAATATTACCTATATAACATTGCTTAGTTTCACATTGTTCTTTTGCCTTAACAAAATATTCTTCTGGGGGTCTTTTCCCTACAACTATATTTACCGCTGTATCTAAATATGTGTAATTCGCGACTTGATTATATTTAGATTTATCATCAAATCCATTCTGCTTTAAATATTCTTTTGGGAATATATGATGAACATCTCCTGTTACTGAAACTAAATCGGATACTTTTGTCGTGTTTGAAAACAAAGCTTTTTCCGAATTCCATATTTGAGAAGCTATAAACACATTAAAGTAAGGACTATTTATTGATGATGTTTCTAGATTTTGAACCAAACCAATATTCCAAAATGTTTCAGACAATTCAGCTTCTTCTACTTCTTTAAAGTATTCTTTAAATCCTTTTTCAGAAAAACTTCTCAAATCTTTATCCATTTTACTTTCAGGAGAATTTATATATCTACTTGTTAAAGTGGACATTATAAACCATTTTTGAACTAATCTTTTTATTTCTGCTTTATCAATGCTAGTGGAATTATTAAGTATTAAAAACAATGTATATGCAAAATCCAATGTCATTTTTGAATTTAATAATTTTTCATTAATGAACCCACAACTTTTTATTGTAAGAACAAAATTTTTAAAATTGTATTCATTCATAAAAATTTTAACACTAGATATCAACTTATTAAAACTTTCTTCCATTATTTCTTCTTTATAGGTTCTTGTTTCAAAATCTCTTCCAGATAACAAACTAACCAAATCACCTAACTTACCTCTTCCAAATTTATGCATAAGACAAACTCTTAACATATCGTTATAATCCGGATCATAAATTGCTTCTTTATCATCTTTTAACCATTTCAATAGCGGTGCAAATTCAGATTTCATAAATTCAGTATCGGATACAGATAATTTTTCATAAAAATTTGGTTCTATAGCTAAATGACAAAAATAGTCAATAGCTTTTCTTAGCAAATTACCACCATATTTAGAATCCGCTGCTATTTTTGACATAGCAAAATCAGACTCATTTAAAACTTTCCCTTTCGAATTAATTCTTACAAATATTTCAGTAACTTCATTTATGTCCAATTCTGAAACCAAAGTAATTGCTCCTATTTGGCAATTTTTTATATTTAGAATTTTTGTTATTGCATCATTTATAATATTTGGAGATACTTCAGGATTATTTTTAATATATTCTTGAATGAACGCGTACGAATTAAAATCCGGTTTGAACATAATAGAAATATCGGGAATCCAATTTTTACTCTTAACATGTGCAGGAGTTTGAACAGCAAAAAGTTCTTCATCTTCCTTTCCTAAAGGATTAAAAGCTATTTTGTATATTTTTTCCTCATAATCTTCAGTTAAAATTTTCTTTCCTGCTAATGCTGTCATTAATGCTGTTACTCTTTGTTGCCCGTCTATTAATATTTTTGTTCCACCGGCATTTCTCCCATCTTTTAACTTTACTATTGGATTCTGCCAAATAATCAAATATCCAGTCGGATAACCATGATATAAAGAATCTATTAAATCTCTAACGTTTTTTTGTTTCCATACAAAAGGTCTTTGTATTTCCGGTATAGAAACTTCACCGCTATTAATAAAGCCTAAAATATTATCGACTGAATATTGAGTAACTGAATATTTATTTGACATATTAAAGCTCCTTTCAAAAATTGTAATTTCAAATATTATAATACAAACGAGTAATATTATCTACAACAAATTTAGTCCCACAAGGCAATTTCACCGTCCCATTCTGCAAAACCGTCACATTTGGGACATTTTAATTTTTCCACTTCGGTAATTTCACCAAATTCATTGTATTTAATTTTAACTTTTTTCATAACTGTTGAACATTTAGGACAAATATGTTTATATTCTTTAACTTTTTTATATTTTCCTCTTAACTTCCAAGGAGAAACATACGAATCATTAGTATCTTTGTTATTCTTTCTTGGAACATACATCGATAAATTTAGAACTTCTTTCAAATTTCCGCACTTGGAACAACGTACTATTTCCGAATTACAATTTATTGCACCTTTTGGATTTTCTTCCAAAAACTTTTTTATTTCTTCTCCGTATTTTCCTTTTTTTATTTTTTTTACAGTACCTGTATATAATTTAGGAAACAGCATACCTGTTCCTAAAAGAAAACCTTTCTTGTGTTTTTTGTTTTTATTACATATTAAATATAACAGTTGCCCCATAACACTCTCCTTTAATTAATATAGCTCTATTATATAAATGTTTGCCGACAACACCTTGTCGCAATTTATACATAAAAAAAGCAGAGGAATTGTTAAATTCCCCTGCTTATATTAAATTCTTAACAAAAATATTAAAGTCGCTATAAAGTTTTTAAAGCAATATTATAACCACTTTGCAGCCCAATCTTTCAAATCTTTCTCGGAAACGCCGGAACTAAATCTTTTTCCGCTGTCAACTTTGGCATTAGGTGCTAACTTCTGCATAATGCTGCCGGAATCACCCATTCCGGATCCGCCTGAAGTTGCAAAAGGTATAACTTGTTTACCGGAAAAATCGTAACTTTCCATAAATGTATCGATAATTGAAGGTTCTCTGTACCACCAAATAGGGAATCCTACAAAAATTACATCATATTGGCTCATATTTTCAACTTTGTTTGCAATTTCGGGTCTGCTGTTTCTGTCGTCCATTTCTACCGAACTTCTGCTTTTTTTGTTTGTCCAATCCAAATCCGCACTTGTATAAACTTGTGCAGGTTTTATTTCAAATATGTCTGCTCCTATTGCTTTTGAAAGTCTGTCTGCAACTCTTGCGGTTACTCCGCTTGCACTGAAATATGCAACTAAAACTTTTTTGTTGCTTTTTGATTCTGCCATAACCTCGCCTCCATTTTTATTTTTAACAACAAAAATTGTTCCCACCAAAACTACCAGTACAAAAATTACAATTGAAAAAAACTTTGAATTCATCTCTTTTTTTTCTCTCCTTTTATTTTAAATTTTATAATTCAATAATAAAATCTTCTATAGGTTTTCTTTTAAAGTGCCAATCGCTCGGTTTCGATTCTTTCGACGGATAACCTAAAGCCAACATCATACCGGGAACAATGTTTTCCGGAAGGTTATATGCTTTTACGGCATCTTTGGAATTAAAACCTCTTATCCACAAAGAATGTATCCCTAAAGATTGAGCTTCATAGATCATTGTTGTTGCTGCAATGGCTATATCCTGTTCTCCGGAATGATAACCTTCTTCTCTTCTGTTTTTCCAAACTTCGTTTGTATCGTAACAAACTAAAATTACTATCGGTGCATTGAAAGTGTACGGCGTAACGGTTTTTGCAAGTTCACGGGCTTTTTTACTTTTCAGAACATAAAACTTTTGCGGTTGATAATTACATGCGGTTGGAACAATTCTTCCCGCTTCAAGAATTTTATCTATTTTTTCCTGTTCAACAGGACGGGAATCAAAAAATCTTTCCGAATATCTTTGTTTTGCAAGTTCTAAGAAATCCATTCGTTCCTCCCTGCCACACAATATTTAATATATGGAAACTTTATTATACAAAAAAATTGTAAAAGAATATATATTTTAATAAAATAAAGAATTGTCACCTTATAACTTTTAATTTATTTTATGCAAAATATATTTTGGAGAAACAAAAATGAGAAAACTTGTAAAAAACAATGTCAGCTGGGTAGGTTATATGGATTGGGAGCTTGAAACCTTTCACGGAGACGAATATTCCATAACGAACGGTTCCAGCCAAAATGCTTATTTAATAGAAGAAGAAAAAACAGTTTTAATTGATACCGTATGGACTCCTCATAAAAATGATTTCGTGGAAAATTTAAAACAAGAAACAGATTTAAAGAAAATAGATTTTATAATAGCCAACCATGCCGAATGTGACCATTCCGGTTCGTTAACCGCACTTATGAGAGAAATTCCCGATACTCCGATTTATTGCACCGCCGCTTGTGCCAAAAGTATTGAAGGACAGTTCGGAAAACAAAATTGGAACTTCAAAATCGTAAAAACAGGCGATTCAATAGAAATAGGTAACGGCAAGAAATTAATATTTATTGAAATGAAAATGTTGCACTGGCCGGACTCAATGGCAACATATATGACCGGCGACAATATCCTTTTTTCCAACGATGCTTTCGGACAACATTTTGCAACTGAAGAATTGTTTAACGATAAAGCAAACCAATGCCTTTTATGGAAAGAAGCAATAAAATATTTCGTAAACATATTGCATCCGTTTGCTCCGTTG
>JAFXSD010000076.1 GCA_017525905.1 Elusimicrobiota bacterium
AATATTCTGCCTAAAGTTTTTTCTCCTACGGGAACCGAAATAGGAGCATTTGTTCTTAAAACTTTATCCCCTCTTTTTAAACCGTCGGTAGAACCTAAAGCTATTGTTCTTACTTCGAAATTGTCCATTTGGAACATTGTTTCCAAAACAAGTTTGGAACCGTTTTTCATTGTTATGTTAAGAGCTTCGTAAACTTCAGGTGTTTCGTTGTTAAATCTTACATCAACAACGGCTCCTTGAACTCTGATAACAAAACCTTCACCTTTATTAATCTTTTCCATTTTAAAAAATACTCCGTATTTTAATTTATAATTTACAATGTATAATTTATAATTTCGGTGTCCTTCGGACGAGAATTTATAGATTGCTTCACTTCGTTCGCAGTGATAACAATTGTAAATTGTCAATTATAAATTATAAATTTAAAAATTTGCCAAGCAAATTTTTAATGTATCTGTCCGTTTGCCAAATCAAGAATTTCATTAGTAATTTTTTCTTGTCTTGATTTGTTATAAATTATCGTCAATGATGCCGATATTTCTTTTGCATTTTCGTTTGCATTGCTCATTGCGGACATTCTTGCCGCCTGTTCACTTGCATAAGCATTCATCAACATATTATAGAACAAAGCTTCAAAATAATAAGGAATCAAGTGATTCAACACTTCTTTTGAAGAAGGTTCAAAAACGTGATCTCCTTTGTTTACAAATTTTTCGTCTCTTTCTATAGGTGCAAGAGCTTTTGTTACAGCTTCTTGAACCAAACGATTTTTAAAGTTTGTATAAATAACATCTACTGCCGATATTTCTTTTTTTTCATATAAATTTTGCATTATCTTTAACATGGGAAATATGCTTTCATATTTAGGAAAAGAAGAGCCCATATTAAAAGATGCTTTAACATTGTAACCGTTCTTTATGCAAAAGTTTTGAGCTTTTTTACCGACAGTAATAACATAATCGTCTTTTGTGACATTGGTATAAACCTGCTTGTATATATTGGCAAGCAATCCGCCGCACAAACCTTTATCGCTTGAAATAACAAAAACCAATTTTCTCTTGGAGTTTTTATTTAAACCGATAAAAGATGAACTTAAAGCCAAATCGGTGTTTTCCGCCAATATTTTTTGAACAATAAATTTTACTCTGTCGGCATAAGGCTTATTTTTTTCAACGGCAGATTGAGCTTTTTTTATTTTAGAAGCGGCAATCATTTCCATAGCTTTTGTTATTTGAGCTATGCTGTCGGCCGTTTTTATTCTTTTTTTAACTTGTTGTAAATTTTCCGCCATTATATTATCTCATTAAATTGTTTTTTTGCATTCCAAAATAGCATTTTTAAGTTCTGCCAATGTTTGTTCGTCCAACTTTTTGTTTTCGCCCAATTTTTTAACCAAATCTTTATAATTTAATTTTACAAACTCTATTATTTTGTTTTCGGCAGACATAATATCATCTATTTTAACATCGTCTAAACAACCCGATGTAGCTGAATATATTGCTATAATTTCTGATGCTTCATCGAACGGTTTATATTGAGGTTGTTTCAATATTTCGGTTAAAACTTTACCTCTGTTAATTTTGTTCAATGTATCTTCATCCAAATCACTTCCGAATTGAGCAAAACTTTGTAATTCTCTGAACTGTGAAAGTTCAAGTCTTACCGGTCCTGCCAATTGTTTCATAGGTTTCGTCTGTGCAGCACCGCCTACTCTGGATACCGACAACCCCACATTAAGTGCAGGTCTTACACCGGCATTGAACAAATCTCCTTCAAGGTAAATCTGTCCGTCGGTAATGGAAATAACGTTTGTAGGAATATATGCTGAAACATCGTTTCCCTGCGTTTCTATTATAGGCAATGCTGTAAGTGTTCCTCCGCCGTTTTTGTCGGAAAGTCTTACGGCTCTTTCAAGTAATCTTGAATGTAAATAGAAGATATCTCCGGGATATGCTTCTCTGCCTGCAGGTTTTTTGAGCAACAACGATATTTGTCTGTATGCCCAAGCATGTTTTGTTAAATCGTCGTAGACAACAAGAACATCTTCGCCTTTTTCCATAAAATATTCACCGATTGCACAAGCGGCAAAAGGTGCAATGTATTGTAAGGATGCAGGATCGGAAGCGGTTGCGGAAACTACTATTGTGTAGTCCATTGCTCCTGCTTCTTTGAGTTTTGCAACAAGTGATGCAACATTAGATCTTTTCTGACCTATTGCACAATATATACAAATTACTCTTTTTAATCCCAAATCCAATTTTTTCTGGTTAATGATTGTATCTATTGCGATTGCTGTTTTACCGGTATTTCTATCACCGATGATAAGCTCTCTCTGACCTCTTCCGATAGGTATCATGGCATCAATTGCTTTAATACCTGTTTTTATAGGTCTGTCTACAGGGCTTCTTTCAATAATACCGGCAGCTATTTTTTCCAACGGATAAAGTTTTCCGTCGTCTATTTTAAGTTCTTTTTCATCCAACGGTTTACATGTAGGATCTATAACTCTTCCTATCAATTTATCTGATACATTGATACCGAGAATTTTTCCTGTTGTGGAAACTTTCATTCCTCTTGTAACTTCTATATCGGAAAGTAACACGATATATACGGCATCTTCATCCAAATTCAAAACCAAACCTTTGGCTTTGTTTTCAAATTCAACTTCTTCCCCGTAACCTACACCGGAAAGACCGGTTGCTTTAACGATACCGTCTCCTACGGTTTCAACTGTGCCGTAGTTAACAAGTTCCGGATTAATATCTACGGAATTAAGTTTTTCTTCTATCTGTTTTATAAGTTCTTCTGGTTTCATAAATTCTCTCTTATATCTTTCATTATTTTTACAATCATATTTGTTACAGTGTAATCTAAAATATAATCGCCAAATTCAAATCTTATTCCCGCACCGATTTCTTTGTCGTCTCTTACATAAACAAGACTTTTGTCGGGAAACATTTTTTTTATTTTATCTTTTGTTGCTTGCGACGGATTTCCTGCATATCTTATGGTAACTATGGAAGCTTTTAACGCACTTTCCAAATAATTTACAAAAAGCTTTAATTCGCTTTTAGATAAATTCTTGTTTATCCAATCGTAAACGGATTGAGAAATTTCACCCGTTTCGACTATAGAAAGTGCTAATTGCTTAATTTGTTGTTTTTTCATATCCGCCTTGTTCTATTTTTTCCACCGCTTTGGATAAAACAGTATTTTTATCTTCTTCGGAGAAAATTTCAGATAATATTTTTGCCACTATTTTTTTAGATAAATCTATCGACATTGAGCCTACTTGTTTACTTGCTTTTGCAAATTCGTCCTGAGCTTGTTTCTTTGCTGTATCCACAATTTCGGCAGCCTGTTTTTTTGCTTCTTCGGTAGATTTCTGTTTATATGTTTCGGAAGATGCCTTTGTGTTTTCCATAATTTTGTCGGCATCGATTTTTGCTTCTTTCAAAATCATGATTTTTTGATTATCAGCATCCGCCAAAGCTTTTTTGGCATTTTCAGCATCGTCGAGACCTTGCTTTATTTTTGCTTTTCTTTCTTCCAACATCTGTGCAATCGGTTTATATAAAAAAATCTTTAAGATAACCAACAATATAGCAAAGTTTATTACTTGTGCTATAAAGAGTTTACCTTCCAACCCGAATAAATTTAATATATAATTTACTGTTTCCATGGAATTACTTCATGAATGCAAATATTAAGCAGTAAATAGCAATAGATTCTGCAAAAGCCATAGCTATAAGCATATTTACCATTATTTTACCTGATGCTTCAGGATTTCTTCCGATTGCTTCAACTGCTTTTGCACCTATAAAACCGATACCGAGAGCCGGTCCTAAAGCTCCTATTGCAATAATAATACCACCACTGAATGTAACCATCTTTACTTCCTCCCTAAAACTACAATTTATAATTTATAATTTACAATTTATAATTAACAACAAACTGCAATTTATATTTATTTTAATGACTTTTTTCAACCATTATGCTCATAAATGTCATTGTGAGCATAGCAAAAACAATTGCCTGAATAACGGCAACCATAAGTTCCAACATCATAAAAGGTATAGGAACACAAAAAAACGGTAAAGGTATACCAAAAACACTCATAGAAGAAATTGTTCCCATAACACTTTCACCTGCGAACAGGTTTCCAAACAGCCTGCAAGACAAAGATATAACTTTTGTAAATTCTCCTATAAATTCCAAAATACCTACAAACAAGAATATAGGAAACATTTTAAAAGTTACAAATCTGCTTATATAACCTTTTACACCCGTATATTTTACGGAATAAAAATGACACATTATTATTGAAATTGTTGCAAAAGCAAGAGTGACATTCAAATCGCTTGTGGCAGTTCTGAATAAAGGAACACCTTCTTCCCCCGCCCCTGCGGCATGAAATCTTATTGTTTCAAAACCGGGAAACTGCCCCAATATATTCGAAATCACTATGAAAAGAAAAAACGTGATAACCCACGGATATATGACTTCAACTTTACTTGAAACTTCTTTTGTTGCGCTGTAGAAGTATTCGTACACCATTTCCAAAAAGTTTTGAATACCTTTCGGATATAAAGTCAAACACCTGTTAAACACTATAACAAGTGCGATTATTATTATATCCACAACGACTGTAGTAACTAATGTGTTTGTAACAGGAAAAGATCCTATATGAAACAGTATGCTTGGTGCTAATGTCATATAACAAAATCCTTCTTAAAATTTCAATAAAATACTGCCAAAATAACATTGAGATTTTACAACTTATTAGTCATAAAAGTCAATAAAAAAAGTGGAGCTAGGGGGAGTTGCACCCCCGGCCTCTTGTATGCGATGCAAGCGCTCTGCTAACTGAGCTATAGCCCCAACAAAAATCGCCTCTGCGATTTTGATGACCAGATGTATGGATGTATTGAGGTACGGAAACTACTTAACTACGAGACTCCGCATCAAGTGCGGGATAACAAAATGCCGTTTCTATACTTCTATCCCTCTATACCTCTATTTTTCTGTCTTTTTACAGCCTTTGCAACCGTCACCTTTTCCGTTCCAACAATATGTACAAAGATTTTCTTCAGGCAAACCGATTGCTTCTATCATATCTTCCAAAGTTTGATATTTCAAAGATGTAATGTTAAGGTATTTCCTAATCCACTCTATCATTTTAGCATATTTTTCGGTCGTTGGATCAAGATATTCGGAAATATCTTCTATATCACTGCCTTCTATTTCTCTGATTGCTCTTCTTGTTATAAGCTCACTGTTTGTTCTTGTGGAATTGCAATATGTGCACGGGAACATAAGAGGCGGACATGCCGGACGAACATGAATTTCTTTTGCTCCGCAATTCCAAATTTTTTCAACCGTAAAATTCTTTAACTGAGTTCCCCTTACTATCGAATCTTCCAAAAGAATAAGACTGTTACCCTCTATAACTTCTTTTATGGCTATAAGTTTCATTCTTGCGGTTAAATCTCTCAAATGTTGTGACGGAGGAGCATAACTTCTTCCGTAAGTCGGTGTATATTTTACCAATGGTCTTCTAAACGGAATACCGGATTCCATTGAATATCCTATTGCATGTGCAAGTCCGGAATCGGGAACGCCGGCAACTAAATCCGCTTTTATTCCTTTATCTCTTTTAGCAAGAAGTTTACCGCTTCTTTCTCTTATTATTTCCGAATTTAAACCTTCATAATTTGATGACGGAAAACCGGTATATATCCATAAGAAAGTACAAATTTTCTTTTCTTTGTATCCCGGTTCCAAAACTTTAACTTCCGTATCGTTTATTAAAATGATTTCTCCCGGATTTAAATCTCTTATTGTTCTGTAACCTAAATTTGCAAAACCGCAAGTTTCGGAACATACAGCAAAAGACTCGGAATCTTGACCTAAAACAAGTGCCGTTCTTCCGAAATAATCTCTTGCGGCATAAATACCTTCTCTTGCAAGTATGAGCAAAGAACAAGATCCTTTTATTTTATCGAACATCAATTTTATTCCGTCTTGTATCGTCTGACCTGTTGAAACTATTCTTGCTACAAGTTCGGTCATATTAACATGAGATTTACTGAATTCGCTGAAACATATTCCGGCATCCATCATCTCTTTTGCAAGTTCTTCCATATTCACTATTCTTCCGGAAGTAACAATACAAAATTCCCCCACTTTCGATTTCATGTAAATAGGTTGTTCTTCCAAATCGCTTATTACACCGATACCGCTGTGTACTTCAATATTTTTTATACTTTCAAAAAATTTATCTCTGAAATTCGCATTGCTCATCCTGTGAATGAACCTTGCAAAACCGTTATTACCCAACACTGCCAATCCGCCGTATTCAGAACCCATGTGTGCCTGATAATCCGTTCCGTAAATTAAAGAATCTATACAACTATCCTTCTTTTTTGAAACTACACCGAATAAGCCACTCATTTTTATCTCCTATATGAGACCATTATCTTTAAAACTGTAATAATCCGTGTCTGTAACAATTATATGATCCAACAAAAGCACAGATATTGTTTTCAATGCTTTTTGTATCGCTTCAGTTGCTATTATATCATTTTGTGAAGGTTTGCAAACACCCCCGGGATGATTATGTGCAACAATAATACTTCTTGTCCTTCCCGCATTTAATGCTTCTTTTGCAATTTCTTCAGGATATACGGCAGATCTTGCTGTCGTTCCCTTGCTTATTTTTTCAAATTTTAAAACTTTATTTGAAGCATTTAAAAATATAGCATATAAATTTTCTTCCGGGCAAAAGCCTATCTTATTTTTCAAATATTCAACAACATCCTGCGGAGAAGAAACTTTTTCTTTAGGTTTAACTTTTAATTCGGAATATTTTGTCGAAATCTCTTTTAAAAAATTAAAGCAATATGCAGCCTGTTTGCTTACACCTTCAATTTTTTTAAATTTTTCTATCAGTTTGTTGTAGTCGGTATTTAATAGTTCTTTTAAACTGCCAAATTCTTCTATAAGCCTTTTTGCTGTTTTTTTAGTATCCTTTCTTGATATAACAAAGAACAATGCAAATTCCAAAATTTCATAATCCTGCCAATTATCAAATCCCGTTTTTAAAAATTTTTCTTTTACTCTTTTTCTGTGATCTTTTACGAGATCGTAATCTATTTTTGTATCTTTTTCCATATATATCCGTTGCTCATAGGTAAAGTAATATCTCTTAAAAAAGCAGTTTTTGAAACTTTTGTACCGACCGGAGATTGTCTTCTTTTGTATTCCGATACAGACAAAAGTTTCCATACTTTATTCAACACTTCTTCTTTTACTCCGCTTTCTATTATTTGAGAATATGTCATTTGTTTATCTAAAATTTTTGTTAATATACCGTCTAATATATCGTATTCCGGTAAAGAATCGGAATCTTTTTGATTTTCTCTGAGTTCCGCCGTGGGAGGCCTTGTTATTATAAATTCCGGAATTACTTTTGATATGGTATTTCTGTATCTTGAAAGTTCATAAACTTCTTTTTTCAACAAATCCGATATCGGAGCATAACCGCCCGTAGCATCTCCGTAAAGTGTACTGTAACCTACGGCATCTTCGGATTTGTTTCCAGTACATAAAACAAAATATCCGAACTTGTTCGACAATGCCATCAAAATGTTGCTTCTTATTCTTGCCTGCAGATTTTCTTCCGTTAAATCTTGTCCTTTCCCCTCAAAAGAAGGTGTAAGAATTTTTATATAAACATCGTAAATATCGTTAATAGGAATCGTTTTTGTTTGAATATTTAAATTTTTACACAATTCCAAAGAGCAATCCGTTGATTCTTTGGATGTATATTTCGAAGGCATAAGTACACCTGTCACATTTTCGGCACCTACAGCATCCGCGGCAACAGCGGCAACCAATGCGGAATCTATTCCCCCGCTTATACCTAAAACACATTTTTTAAAATTGTTTTTTCTCATGTAATCTTTCAGGCCCAAGACCAAAACATCATACATCTCTTTGTTTTTATCGTTTTGTTTATCTTCAATATTTTGTCCGTCGGTATCAAAAATTATCAATTTTTCTTCGAAAGATTGTTCCGTTAATTTAAAGTTACCGTTTTTATCAACATATATTGCCAATCCGTCGAAAACATAGCCGTCGTTTCCGCCGAGCATATTTAAAAAACCGAAATCCGTTTTAGTCTGTACGGCAAGATTTTTCATTAAACTTTTATATTCTTCCGCTTTTCCGTAATAGTAAGGACTGCAACCGAGAATAAAAACCATATCCGGTTTTATTTTTGTTTCCTTGAAAATTGTTGCAATATTTTCATTTACGGTTTCGCAACTGTCCGTCACAACAAACATTATGTTTTTGTTTGCAATTTTAACGGCATCAACAACAGTTTTCTTTTTAAAATACTTTTCATCGTTGAAAGCCGAATCGTTCAGTGTGTGTTTTGCGGAAACAACAGCAGAAAATTCTTTATTAAACAAAGAAACGGAATTTAAAAGACCTTCTTTATCGTCTTTGGTAATTGTTCCGCAAATTACCGGTATATTACTTTTTTTTATTATTTCGTTTGAGGCACAAATATTTTCTTCGATAAAATCCTTGTTTAAAAGTAAATCACCGCAATATCCGCCGCAGACGGCAAATTCGGGAAAAACCGTTAAATCGCATTTCTCTTTTTCCGCATTAAAGATATAATCAGATATCTTATTAAGATTATCTTTTATTTTACCTGCAGTTTGATTTATTTTTGCTAATGCTATTTTCATTCTATAACAACCTTTTTTCTGTTTTCTTTCTTTTCCGAGTTCATTTTCTTTTGTTCTAATATTTTTTCTTTTGCTCTTTTACTTCTTTTTCTTTTTTGTCGTCTTATTTTTTCTATTTCTTTTTGTTTTTTGCTTTTTTCGCCCAACAATCTGTTTTCAACTTCTTCCGCCAACATTTTTCTTGCATAGTATCTGTTTAAAAGTTGTGTCCTTGCTTTTTGACATTTTATTTCTATGTTTAAAGGAAGATATTTCAAATATACGCAAGTTGAAACTTTATTTACATTTTGGCCGCCGTTTCCCGACGAGTGAATAAATTTTTCGACAATATCGCTTTCTTTAATATTTAATTTTATAAATCTGTCTTCAAGTTCTTTTTGTTTTGATATTGTTATACCGAAATTTATCATATTTCTATTCCGAAAGATTTCAAATCATGTTTTAACTTTGTTATATCTTTAAAGGAAAAAGCTTGTATTCCCATAGTCTTAGCCGCAGAAATATTTTCTTCGTTATCGTCCGTAAAAAACATGTTATGCGGCTCAATATTATGATATTTTAAAACTTTTTCGTATATTTCAGCATCCGGTTTTCTTGCATTCATAAGATAAGATAAATGCAATTTTTTAAATTTTAAAAACAAACTCGAATATTTTTGATATAAAAAATTGAAATGCAAATCGTTGGTGTTCGATAACATTGCAAGTTCATATTTGTCTGATAATGAAATTATTAAATCTATAACTTCCCTGATAGGTGTAAAAATATCGTTCCAAATGTCGGAAAATTTTTCGAAAGACAAATTTTTTATATCTAATATTTTTATTATTTCTTTATAAAAATCGGAAGAAGAGATTAAACCTTTTTCGTATTTAACGAACAAATCTTCGTTTTCAAACATAAAAGTTTCCATATTATCAAACAAAGATTTTTTAGGTGAATATTTCGATAAAGAATTTGATATTATGTTTACGTCGTAATCAAAAACTACTTTTCCTAAATCGAAGACAATAAGTTTTTTGCACATAAAACCCCGAAATATTCGGAAGAAAAAATTTTATCCCTTTACGGCGCCGGCAGCAATACCTTTAACGATATGCTTTTGCATAAGAAGATAAATTATTACTATAGGAACGGTAGCAATTGTAAGTCCTGCCATTAAAAGAGGATAATCCGTCATATGTGTTCCCTGGAACACCATCAAACCTCTCTGTATAGGCATTTTTGAAGGATCTTGCAAAACAACTAAAGCTAACAAAAACTCATTCCAAATATTTAAACATTGAATAATTACAAGTGTTGCAACGGCCGGTTTAGCAAGAGGAAGTGCTATTCTCCAATATATACCGAACCTAGAACAACCGTCTATTAATGCAGCTTCTTCAATTTCTCTCGGTAAATCTTCAAAGAAAGCTTTTAACAAGAACAATCCGAAAGCGATACCGCCGCTTATATAACATAATAAAAGACCTGTTCTTGTATCCAACAAATGCAAACTCTTAAGTAAAAGATACAAAGGAACAAATGCACCCGGTATAGGTATCAACAATGTTGATATAAGCAAATAAAACAAAACAGTTTTTCCCCAGAATTCAAGTCTTGCAAACGCATAAGCTGCCATGGATGTTACAAGTACTATTGCGGAAACACCGACAACGGTATAAATAAGACTGTTTAAGAAATACATACCGAATTTAGCTTTTAACAATGCTTCGGTATAATTACTCCATTGCCAAGTCTCGGGAAACAATGTAATACTTTTAAAAATTTCTTCGTTTGTTTTTAACGAAGAAGATAACATCCAAAACACAGGGAACACACAAGTAACGGCAACAGCTATCAAAATAAGATGCGTAATTATGTCTACTATTTTCTTTTTTGCTTTAAATGAGTTCATTTTATTTTCCTATTTTTACTTATTAAATTTTTTACTTGCATAAAGCTGAGCTATACTTGCTATTAATAAAACCAAACCGAATATTACGGCCATAGCCGTAGAATATCCGAATTCTCCGTTATTCATAAACTGATAAATTTTCGTTATAGGAACATCGGTATGACCGGCAGGACCGCCTTGTGTCATAGAATAAATCAAATCAAATATCTGCATAGCACCCAAGATAGTTAATATTGTTACCATTGTGAAAACAGGTATCATGGACGGAACGGTAATGTGTCTAAACTGTTGCCACTTATCTGCACCGTCAACTTCTGCCGCTTCGTACAATTCGTTGGGAATAGTTTGAAGACCTGCAAGAAGTATTATAAAACCATAACCGAAACCTTTCCACATATGAACTACCGCAACGGAAGACAATGCTGTTTTTATTTCGGAAAGCCATGCAAAATCTTTAAAGCTTTCAAAACCCATTGAAACAAGCCAAGTATTTAAAATACCAAAATTTCCGTCGTACATAAATTTCCATATTAAACCTACGACTATACCTGACAATACGGGAGGTAAAAAGAAAATAACTCTGTAAACGTTTTCACCTTTTATTTGTCTGTTAACCAATATTGCCAAAAGGAGCGCTAAACCGTTCTGCAATGTTAAACATAAAATAGTAATATAAGCGGCATTCCACATTGATTTCCAGTAAGCCGGATTATTGAATATAATATGTTTATATTGAGCCAAACCTACGAAAACCATGTTTTTATCTATACCGTTCCACTGATAAAAACTCAGTTGAAGAGTTCTTAGCAAAGGATACAAATTAAAAACCAAAAACAACACCAATGCCGGTAAAATAAACAGCATATTGAATGTTTTTTCTTTTGGGGATGCATTCATCATTTTTGCACCTTCATTTGTCTTATTTTTTCTTCCTGAACTTCTCTTACTGCTCTTTCCGGATCTTTTTCACCGATTATTACAGACTGTAAATTAATGTTTATATAATTTGTTACCTGCCATGCTTCCAATTTAGGCAGATTTTCAAATGTTTTATCTATACTCTTGGAAAATTCCTGTAATATTTCAGGTAAATCGTCAGCACTGTCTTTATTTGACGGAATGTTTAATGTTTCCTTTGCCAAATAAGCTTGTTGATCTTTTTGCGTGAACCATTTTAAGAAAGCAATTGCTTTATCTTTTCTCGGAGATTCAGCATTTACAAACATTGAAGATCCGTCTCCTCCAAATACCAATAAAGGATATTTTGCATCCGGTAAAGAAGGCGGATACATTATTCCGTAATTCAATGCCGAATTCATGGATTTATAAACATTTACTCCCCAAGAACCGTTAAATGTCATTGCTGCTCTGCCTGTTGCAAATGTTCTTTCGGCATCTTTGTTTACCATTGTAACAATACCGGAAGCAAACATTTTGTTATCTTTCATTTCTTCAAACAACTTAAATATTTTCAACCATCTTTCATCATTATAAGGAATTTTGCCGTCGATAGTATCTATTATTCCCTGTTTACCGAATAAAGACCACTGATAAGAAGAAGCAAAAGCACCTATAAGCCAAGCTTCACCGAAACCGCTTACGAAAGGTTGAATTCCGGCTTCTCTTAATTTCTTACCGGCTTCTATAAATTCAGGCCATGTTTTAGGCGGATTTTCAGGATCGAGACCTGCTTGTTTAAATAAATCTTTATTGTAATAAATCATTAAAGAGCTTACATCCAAAGGAACTCCGTAAATACCCGGTTTTACACCCCATTCATTATTTTCCTCAAAAGAGTTTGCTATTAAAGATTTTTCAAAGAAAACATCTTTCCAACCGGTATTCATTTCGTCGGTCAAATCCGCGATATAACCTGCATTAATATATGATGCCAATTCTTTCTTGTCACTTTGAGGATTGTAAATATCCGGTAATAAATGTCCGCTTGCCGCTGCGGTTATCTTATTTTTATATACATCGGTAGGAGCATATGTTTCAAAAACTACTTTTACACCTGTTTGATCATAATAATCCTTTGCTAATTTTTCAAAAGCTTCCTGTCTGTCTGTCATCCAATGCCAAATTTTAACTGCATCTTCGTTTTTACTGCTACCCGAGCATCCTGCAATCATAAATATTGCCAAGCATAAACAAAAAGATTGCAGAGCAATAAGAATATTTCTCTTAGACATTTACCTTTCTCCCCCATATAAATATGTTTTTGATTTATAATTTATCCGTTGTATTTTATCAAATTTTATAAAATATAGTCAATTATAAAAAATTTACAAAGTAATTTCTCAACCGAACGGCTTAATACACCCGATATTTGAACAGTTTTAAGTAAAATTTTGTATAATATTCGTCATAATAAAAGAAATTCTATCAAAATAAAAAAGACGGTATATAAATGGAAAACATTATTGAATTAAACACTCCGAAATCTTTAAGGTTGCATATAGGTTTTTTCGGAAGAACAAATGTAGGAAAATCAACATTGGTTAATTATATTTCCGGCCAAGAAACTTCAATAGTATCTTCCGTGGCGGGAACAACAACCGATTCCGTTTACAAAAGTATGGAACTTTCCCCTTTGGGACCCGTAACACTTATAGATACCGCCGGAATAGATGATTCTTCGAATCTTTCAAAAGAAAGAATTTCAAGAACAACAAGAGTATTTAATTTAACCGATGTCGCAATTATAGTCCTCGAGGCAAATGTATGGACAGATTTCGAACAAAAAATAACGGAACAACTTAACACAAAAAAAACACCTTTTTTGTTCGTTATAAATAATTATAAAGAAGAATCTTTATCAGCAAATTTCCTGAAACATTTTTCACAATATAAATTTATTGAAACTCAATTATTGCAAGAAAAAACACACAGAGAAAAATTTTTGTCCGACTTAAAGCAAAATTTATTATCAATAATACCCGAAGATGTTTTAAATTTACAA
Organism: Elusimicrobiota bacterium; assembly: GCA_017525905.1. Lineage (GTDB taxonomy): Bacteria > Elusimicrobiota > Endomicrobiia > Endomicrobiales > Endomicrobiaceae > Ruminimicrobiellum. The sequence continues at coordinate 13,622 of JAFXSD010000076.1, forward strand.
CCTCTTACTCAAAACATTATAAAACAATTTCAAACCGTAGTACTTGTCGTTCCTTTGGATCTGGGTGCTCCCAAAGGAAGACTTATTTTGCCGCAGGTTCAAATGATAAGAGCATGTCTTGATACAAATGCAATTGTTATAATAACAAAAGAAACTGAACTTAAACAAACACTGGAAAGATTAAAAGACAAGCCTGATATTGTAATTTGTGACAGCCAGGTCGTAAAAACAGTTTTGAACATTATTCCCAAAGATATATTGTTTACAACTTTTTCCATAATATTTTCGGCAAACAAATCGGATTTTAAGACTATGCTTGAAGGTATAAAGGCAATAAAGAACTTAAAACCAGAAAACAAAATTCTCATAGCCGAAGCATGCAGTCATCATGCAAGTAAAGATGATATAGGCAGAGTTAAAATTCCCAAACTGTTAAGCAAATATTTGGGATTCGAAATAAAATTTGATGTTTCCTCGGGAATAGACTATCCCGTAAACTTAGAACAATATTCTTTAATTATACATTGCGGCGGATGTATGATTAACAAAAAACAAATGATATCAAGATTAAACTTTGCCGCAGAAAAGAATATACCTATAACAAACTACGGTATGGTAATATCTTTTGTGAATAATACTTTGGACAGAGTAACAGAACCTTTTATACAAAAAAATTAAATCGGCTTGAATATAAAAATATTACAAGCCGACTTAACAGAATTTCTATAAAACTTTTCTTTCTTAACTAATTAAAATAAAATCTTACACCCGCTTGAGGTAACCAATCAGCAAATATTCCGAAATCTCCCATATTGTCTCCGCCGTCGGGATTTACCGAGATATAGCGAATACCCATTTCGGTAAGTAACGACAAGCATGGAAGTACAAAAAATTCAGCACCTACACCGCCATGAATACCAAATACAGTGCAGTCAACATCATCACCGTGAGCTCCCGCATCTTTCAAAGTGTAGCTGCCGAAATTGATACCTGCCAACCAATAAACATTTAATTTTTTATATATCAAGATGTTACCTATCATGTTTGCATCCACCAAAATTCTTGTGTTTACATCTCCGGTACCGAAACCGAACCTGACATCTATACCTAAATCGTCACTGAACCAAAATCTTCCGGCAACCTGATCGATATTAACATTTCCGCCGGTATTTAAAGTTGCTTTGGAATATCCTATACCAAACTTACCGGCTGCCTCTGAATTTGATTTTGCCGCAGCAAAAGCTCCCCCGACAAACAACAACATTGACAACATAACAACGGACAACTTCTTCATTTACTAAACTCCTCCTTTGTTTTTAATTTTTAACATTTTATAAATATATAAAATTTTTTACAACAAATCACTCGGATCAAGTTCTATATTGATAAATGTTTCCGACGGTAACCTTAAAGATGAAGATGTTTGTTCCAAAATTTCTTTTAAATGTTTTCTGTCACCTTTTAATATTATTTGCCATCTGTAAGTTCCGTTTAATTTTGAAATATATGACTGTGCCGGCCCCAATAAAGCTACGGGATAATTTAATTTGTTAATTTGTTCTTCAATAAATTTATAAACCGTTTCGGTAAATTCCAACGATTTTTTATTATCTTTGTTTCTTACCGTTATTTTTGCAATATTACAAAACGGCGGATAAGACAAGTCTTTTCTGAATTCTATTTCCTGCTTATAAAAATCTTTATAATTATATTGTTTTGCAAATTCCAAAGCATAGTTTTCCGGATGTTTTGTTTGAACCAAAACTTTACCTTTTATTTCGGCTCTTCCGCACCTGCCCGCAACCTGAGTAATAAGCTGAAAAGTTCTCTCGGAAGAACGAAAATCCGGCAAATATAAAGATGTGTCCGCATCCACAACACAAACCAAAGATACTCTCGGAAAATCAAAACCTTTGGTTACCATTTGTGTTCCCAAAAGTATTGAATAATCTTCGTTTTTTATTCCTTCATATACTTCGGTATAAACTTGTTTCGACGTTGCGGTATCTCTGTCCAACCTGAAAATTTTTGTATGCGGAAACAAATTTTTTAAGTCTTCTTCCACTCTTTGGGTTGCGACACCTATTACCTTATATTCCTGATTTGCACAATTAGGACATTTTAAAGGAAACTTTAACTGTTTACCGCAATAGTGACATTCAAGCCTTTCCGGATATTTGTGATACACCATTGCAACCGAACAGTGCGGACATTGAATAACCGTGGAACATTTTTTACATATTATAGACGGAGAAAACCCTCTCCTGTTTAAAAATATTATTATCTGTTCTCTTCTTGCCAAAGCTCTTTTTATTGCTTGAAGCATGGGCTTTGAAAAAACGGAAACCATTGTTTTCACATTTTTTAAAGAAATCATTTTTATTTGAGGCATTTCTTTTTCATCTATTCTGTAAGGCATCTCAAGTAATTTGTATTTCTTCTCCGTTGCACCGTAATAAGTCTCTATCGAAGGTGTTGCCGAACCGAATACAGTAACTGCGGAATTATATTTTGCCCGCCAAAGTGCAATTTCTTTTGTGTCGTAAGACGGTTTGTTATTTTGTTTATATGTGTTTTCGTGTTCTTCGTCTATTATTATAAGTCCCAAATTTGTAAAAGGTAAAAATATTGCCGATCTTGCACCCACAACTATTTTGGTTTCTCCCTGTTGTATCGAATTAAAGATTTTATATTTTTGTATTGTGGTTACTCCGCTGTGCCACAAAGCAACGATATTACCGAATCTTTTATTTAATATTGAAATAAATTGAGGTGTAAGGGATATTTCCGGCAACAAGAATATTGCGGATTTGTTGTTGTCTATAGCGGTTTGAATACTTCTTAAATATACTTCGGTTTTCCCCGAACCTGTAACCCCGTGTATCAAAAAATTTTCATTGATATTGTTTTTTAAAGCATTTTCTATTTGTTCTATTGCTTTTTTTTGATATTTGGTCATATCAAAACTTGGCTTATCCGTTTTGATTTTTATTTTTTTATTCTTTGTTGCCTTTTTAGGAACTTTTAAAGATATCGGAACTATTGTTGCCATAGCTTCGCCGACAGAGCACAAATATGTTTCGGAAAGCCATTTTGCAAGTTTAACAACTTCATCGGTAAGAATTTTTATATCGTCTATAACGGATATTACATCTTTCAATTTTATATCTTTTGTTAATTCATAATTTTCTGTTACGGATATAACATATCCGTCGAGAGTTCTTTTTCCGAAAGGAACAGTAACTCTTTTATACTTTAACTGTTTATTATTTAATTCTTCGGGAATCGAGTAATAAAAGGATTTATTTAACGGAACAGGTAAAACAACTTCTGCAACTTTCATTTTTAACCTTTTTTATTAACTAATGCCATTACTTTTTGCATATCGTGCCAAACATCTCTTTTAAGTTTAGGGTTTCTTAACAATGCGGCAGGATGATATGTAGGCATTAAAGGTATTCCGTTATATTTGGTAAAATTTCCTCTTAAATTACTTATAACATCATCGGTTTTAAGCAATGCTCTGGTTGATGAAGCACCCAATGTTACAATAACTTTAGGAGAAATTATTTTTATTTGTTCATCCAAATAAGGTTGACAAGTTTGCATTTCCTCGGGAGTAGGAGGTCTGTCATTTCCTTTAAGTTCCGGGTTTTCGGGATTTTTCATAGGATGACATTTAACTATATTGGCAATATAAACGGTTTCTCTTTTATAACCCATGGCTTCTATAATTTTTGTTAACAAATCGCCGGCTCTTCCTATAAAAGGTTGCCCTTCATGATCTTCTTGAAAACCGGGACCTTCTCCGACAAACATAATGTTTGCATACGGATCTCCGCTGCCGCAAACCGCATTTAATCTGTGTTTACCGAGTTCACATTTTTTACATGCGGAAATTTTATTTTTTAAATCTTCCAACTTTTGTTCGGCATTTTTAGTTTGTATATTCTTTTTAAGTACGGGCTTTTGTTTTATATCATTTTTCATTTGAACAACTTCTTTTTTTATATTTTTTTCATCTTCTTTTTTTGGTGCTTCCTGCGTTTTTGCAGGTACGGATTTTGCTGCAAAAGTTTTTATTTCGGAAACTTGTAATTGCATTGATTTATCCAATACAAGTTCATCTTCACCCCAATTTTTATATTCATCTATTGCGGTTCTAACAAGTCTTAAGAGTTTTAAGTAATCCGATTGCTTCATATATTATCTCTTTTGCTATGTTTTCTTTTGCTGCTAATTTTATTTTTTTTGTTTTACCGTCTTTAAAAATAAGTGTCGGAGCCGAATCTTTTGAAGAAATTGTTTGCGCCCCGTTAGCAACTATCATATCTAAATTCTTTTCTTTCAGTTTTGTTTTTGCATAAGATAAAAGATTTTTTGTTTCCAATGCAAAACCTACAACGATTTTCCCTTTTTTGTGATTTGAAACATACCTTATAATATCGGGATTTTTTATAAGCTTTAAGTTTATTATATCGCTGCCGATATCTTTCTTTTTAATTTTATTTTTTGAAATTTTAATCGGTCTGTAATCGGACACTGCCGCAGCACCGATAAAAATGTCCGCAAATTTTAAATTTTGTTTTACTGCGGCCAACATATCTTTTGCACTTATGACAGGTACAACTTTACAATTTTTTGTTTCTTTTATATCGATAACAGAAGGTCCTTTGACAACGATAACTTTACATTTGTTTTTCAATGCCTGCTCTGCCAATGCTTTTCCCATTTTACCCGACGAAGCATTTGATATAAATCTCACCGGATCTATATATTCTCTTGTTGGACCTGAAGTTATAAGTATTGTTATGGACATTTTTATTTTAAATGATTTTTTATTGCTTCCAAAATAGTTTCATTATCGGCAAGACAACCGTCGCCTACAACTCCGCAGGCAAGGAGTCCCGGTCTTGCATCCACTATTTCATATCCGTAACTTTTTAAGGTTTCGATATTTTTTTCAACGGCTTTATGATGATACATATTATGGTTCATTGCCGGACAAACTATAACCTTTGCCGTTGTTGCTATTGCTGTGGATGTAACTAAATTATCCGCCATACCGTTAGCCATTTTGGCAATAGTGTTTGCCGTAGCAGGAACTATTACATAAACATCGGCCTTTTGTGCAAGTGAAATATGTTCTATTTCAAAATAAGAACTGTCGAACATATCCACCACAACTTTATTTTTAGATAACGACTGAAAAGTTAAAGGTGTAATAAATTTTGTTGCCGCTTCCGTCATTACACAAGTAACATTAGCTTCCATTTTGATAAGAGATCTTACCAAATCGCAAACCTTGTATATTGCAATTCCGGCACAAATACCTAAAATTACATTTTTACCTTTCAAGTTAGTTTGTTGCATTTTCTTCCTGTTTCTCTTCTTTTGCAGCTTCTTTCTTCTTAATTATTTCTTCTATTTTTTCATAAGAAGCTTCACCGGACAAAACATCTCTAACTGCCTTATCCAAAAGTTCGGCTTGAGATAAATTTTTATAACCGTCATCGTTTTTCTTAACTTTTATCCAATCTATTGCAAGTTTGGTAACCTCATATTTTCCTTTACCTGATGCAAAAAACAATTCTTCTATAGGTTTTTCTTCATTTGTCATTTTACTTTTCCCCCACATATATTTTTATTTCTTTTTATAGATAATCTTTCCGCACAAATTACGGATTTTGCATTTTCTATACTTTCATCCAACTTATCGTTTAAAATTAAATAATCGTATTTCGGCATATAAGTTAATTCTTTTTTGGCATTTTCTATTCTTGTTTTTATAACTTCCATTGAGTCTTTATTTCTCTTTATAAGTCTTTGCTTTAATATTTTTAAAGTAGGTGTTGTTATAAATATCATTAAAGCATTTTTATATTGTTTTTTTATCTTAACGGCACCTTGAACATCTATATCAAGCAAAATGTCTTTCCCTTTGTTTATTGTTTGCTCCAAAACTTTTTTTGATGTTCCGTAAAAATGGTTATGAACTTTCGCCCATTCAACAAACACATTCTTTTTAACCATTTCTTTAAACTTTTTATCATCGACAAAATAATATTCCACACCGTTTTTTTCGCCTTCCCGGGGTTGTCTTGTAGTTGTAGAAACGGAATAGACAATATTCTTGTCTTCTTTTATCAATGCGTCACAAATACTTGTTTTACCCGCACCTGAAGGAGCAGAAACTATAATAATCATTCCTTTCTTTTTCATAATCTTATATTTTATTAAAAAACAAACAAAAAGGCAACGATAAAACGGCAATTTATAATTTACAATTTATAATTTATAATTAACGACGGAACGGCAACGGCGAACAACAGAGGTATGGATGTATAGAGGGATAGAGGTATAGAAAGGACAACGGAAACGGCAATTTATAATTAAACATAAATAAAAAAAGCCGAGCAGAAAAATCTGTTCGGCTTTTGTATATTTTGTCTGTATTACTTTATATCTGATGTACAATGCGGGCACTTTGTTGCTTTTATGTTTATTTCGGAAAAGCAATGCGGACATTGTTTTGTTGTAGGTGCTGCAGGTGCAGGTGCCGGTTCTTCTCTCATTTTGTTAATAGATTTTATTACCAAGAATATTGCAAAAGCTACTATCAAGAAAGAAATTATGCTGTTAATAAAAAAACCCAAATTCATCGTTACTGCTCCGGCTGCTTTAGCGGCTTCCAAAGAAGAATAAGGTGCTGCTGTTTCTGCTCCTTCTCTTAAAACAATAAACCAATTTGTAAAATCAATGTCGCCCAACAAAAGACTGATAGGAGGCATTATAATATCTGCAACCAAAGAGTTAACTATCTTTGTGAATGCAGCTCCGATAATGATACCTACTGCCATATCCATAACATTTCCTTTTGCTATGAATTTTTTAAACTCACCAAAAAAGTTTTTCATTCCTTTCTCCTTTTTAATTTTATTATAATCTCGCAAGTAGTATACAAAATAAAAAATCTTAAAGCAACGACAATACAACATACCAACTTCATTAACAAAATATCATAATAATTTAATATAGTCTCATATACTTTGATTTTGATGCAGAACAATGACTATTTGATAAAATCTTTTGCTCTTAATTGTTTATGAAAAGTTATTGCGAATCTGTGGGCTTCGTCTCTTATTGCCTGTAACACTCTTAATCCCAAAGAATTTCTCGGCAATTTTATTGATTTTTGTTTTCCCACCATAAAAATTTCTTCTTCTTGTTTTGCAAGAGAAATCATAGGGATGTAAATTCCTATTTCATCGAGTGCGGATTGTGCATAAGCAAGTTGTATTTTTCCCCCGTCGATAACAATCAAATCGGGAAATTGTTCGTTTCTTCTTATAATGCCGGAATATCTTCTAAAAACCGCCTCTTTTATCATTGCAAAATCGTTTATTTGATGAACGGTTTTTATTTTGAATTTTCTGTATCCGGCTTTATTCGGTTTTGCATTTACAAACTGAACCATTGAAGCGACAGGATTTGTTCCTGAAGTATTTGAAATATCGAAACATTCCATAACGGCAGGCAACTTATGAAGTTTTAAAACTTCTCTTAATTCCTGCAAAGAATCCGTTTTTGAAACATATTGATTAATGTCTTCTATACTTATTTCTCTTATGGCAACTCTTTGACTCATGGCTTTTATTGCAAAAAGTCTGTCTCTTACTTCTTTTGCTTTTTCAAATTCGTGTTTACTGCTGAGTTCCAACATTTCTTTTTGCCAACTGTCAGCCAATTTTTTTAATTTGCCGCTGAAAAAAGTTTCCACTTCTTTTAAATTGTTTTTATAATCCGCAGAAGAAATTTTCCCCATACACGGACCGAAACACAAACCCGTATGATAATATAAACAAGATTTTACTTTTTCCAATTTAGGCAATTCTTTTTCGGAAAAAATTATTTTGCACGGTCTTATTTTAAAAACTTTATTTAACCACGGTATAAGTTTTTTAATATATGTTAATTGAGGATACGGACCAAAATATAAAGATCCGTCTTTTATTAATTTTCTTGTCATTACAAGTCTCGGAAAATCTTCGGATATTGTTAATTTTATGTAAGGATAAGATTTATCATCTTTCCACATTGCATTAAAGTAAGGTTGAACCTTTTTTATAAGTTGTTGTTCGACAAGAAACGCCTCTCTTTCCGACGAGCACAATATATAATTTATTGTTTTCATTGCACTTATTATGGAAAAAGCTTTACTGTCGGTATCGGAATGAAAATAAGAAGATATCCTGTTTTTTAAATCTTTGGCTTTTCCTATGTATATAATATTTGCAGCGGAATCCCGCATTATATATACACCTGGAAGATGAGGAATATTTACGGTATAATCATTAATTTGTTTTTGCATTTCTCTTTTTGTTTATGATTGATAATATTTGTTCCATCTCTTGAGATTTTAATATTTTCAGTAAAATAATAAAAGCGATTATCGAACAAAATATGGAAATTATTAATGTAAATATCATGGGTAAAAATTTTATTTTCATTATTTCGTATGCTATTATACCCATAATACCGGATGCTATCAATGCTTTTATTGAAGAAACTATTATTTTTCTTGTTCCTATTTTTCCTATTTTTTGTGTAAGTTTATAAAATAACATAAAAACATTCATATATGCACAAGCAGATGTTGCAAGAGCAAGCCCTCCGACACCTAACGGTTTCATTAAAGCAATACATAATATTACATGAAAAATCATAACTATAAAAGCTATTTTTACTGGAGTTTTTGTATCCTGAAAAGAAAAGAATGTGTTTGCAAAAATTTTTGTTATGGCAAATGCAGGAAGCCCCAACACATAATAAAATAATGCTTTATTTGTAAGAAGAGAAGCAAAGATATCAAATTTTCCTCTCTCAAATAAAATTTGTATTATCGGTAATCCTAAAGCCATAAGCCCTATAGTTGCCGGAAGTAAAGCAATTACCGATATTCTTATTGAAAAATTTAATGTTTCTTTCAGTTCGGTAATATCTTTCGTGGCAACTGATTTCGACATCATAGGTAATGAAACCGTTGCAAGTGCAAGGCCGAATATTGCAAGCGGTAACTGCATTAATCTGCTTGAATAATAAAGTGCCGTAATTGAACCGTTTCCCAAAAACGAAGCACATATCGTATCTACAAATGTGTTTATCTGGTCTACGGAAATTCCTATTATTGAAGGTATCATTAAAAGGCCTATCTTTTTGATTCCGGGATGATTAAAATTAAAATCAAACTTTAAATTCCAGCCTAAATTCTTTAATGTAGGATACTGCATAAGGAAATGTCCCAATCCGCCGAAAATAACACTTATTGCAAGACCTTTTATTTGGTTTCCGGGCGATAATAAAGGTGCTAAAGCCAATATATATATGATTTCGGCAAAACTTAAATTAGCAGGAGCTATTGCCGGAATAAAGAAAGAATTCAATGTATTTAATAAAGCCGAAAGCATTGCCGCCAAACATATGAATAACAGAAAAGGAAACATCAGTCTTGTAAGTTCTATTGTAAGTTGTAATTTTTCAGGATCCGAAGTAAAACCGTAAGCAATTATTTTTACAAGCAGCGGTGAAAAAAATATTCCCAATATTGTTATGACACACAATATCGTAAATAATACGGTAAAGACAACATTTATTAACTTTTGAGTTTCTGATTTTGTTTTTGTATGAAGATATTCCGAAAATACGGGTATGAATGCTACGGAAAAAGAACCTTCCCCCAACATTCTTCTTAAAAGATTGGGAATTCTAAATGCCGCATAAAAAGCATCGGCAAACATTCCCGCACCGAACATATAAGCAACAAGCATATCTCTTATATATCCGAATACTCTTGATATGGTTGTTCCGGCACTTACGCTGCCGGCAGATTTTACGATTTTTTTTATTTCAATCATTTTCCTGCAAATAAAAAAAGCCGATACTTTTAAATATCGGCTTTAAAATTCATTTTTTTATCATTTAGACATAGCAGCAACTTTTTTAGACAATCTTGCTTTTTGGTTGGCTGCCGCATTTTTATGAATAACATTTTTCTTCTTTGCTTTATCCCATTCCGAGAAAGCAACTTTGAGAGCTGCATTTGCCGCTTCAACATCTTTAGCTTTTACTGCAGCTTCAACTTTTTTAGATAATGTTCTTATTTTACTTTTCATTGCTGCATTTCTTGCTGTTCTTTTTTCTGTTTTTCTTGCTTCTTTAAGAGCAGAAGTATGTCTTCCTGTTTTTAACTTTGCCATTATATTCCTCCAAAATTCATTACAAATTTTACATTTAAGATTATTTATTTTACATTTTTATTTTAGTATCGTCAAGTAAGTAAATCTTGACTGCACCCGTATGAAAAGTTCTTCTGCTTTTTGATTTTACAACGATATTTTAATATTCCTGTTTTTTTTATTTTGTTGTCTTTTTACGGAATATTAATCTGTAAATTGCACTTGCCAAATTAAAGTTAATACAACTTAGAAGTAAAAAACATTTTTGTTTAACAGCGTTATTTCCAAACAAATAATAACCTAAATTTTTTCTTGCATACTTCAATAAGATTTTTAAACTTTCTTCATTTTGTATCGGGTTTTCTTTTGCTATCCAAGATAAAAAAGTTATAACCCAATTTATTTGTCTTATTTTGTATTTTTGATATCCTATTTGCAATTTATTTTCACTGCAATATTTAACTAACTTATCATAAAATTCTATATATTTTAAGTATTCTTTCTTGAAAAATTGTCGTCTTGTAACACTGTTTGCATTGTAGTAATAATAATATTTAGCATCCTTACAAAAAGCAATTTTTTTTGCTTCAAAAAAAGATTCAATAACAAATAAATAATCTTCGCCAAATGACAATTTTTCATCGAAACGAATATTGCCTATTATTTTTTTACTGTATAATTTATTCCATAAATTGCCGCTGTGGCCTCTTTTTGTATTTAGTATTTCATTAACAGACAGAACTTCATTTACCGTATTATCCGAACAAGGAATATATTTTTTTTCTTTTTTATTAAATACAAAATAATCGCAACATGCAATTTCCACTTTGTTTTCTATTAACAAATTGTACAAAACCTCATACATATCTTCTTCAATATAATCATCACTGTCAATAAAACCTATGTAATTACCTTTTGCAATTTTTAATCCTTCGTTTCTCGCAGAAGATACTCCGGAATTTTGTTTATGTATTGTTTTTATTCTGTTATCTTTTAATGCATACCCGTCACAAATTTTTCCGCTGTTATCCGTAGAACCGTCGTCTACAAGTATTATTTCCAAATTTTTATATGTTTGATTAATAACACTGTCAACACAATGTTTTAAATATTGTTCAACGTTGTATACCGGTATTATTACACTGATTAAATCTTTTTTTTCCATTTTATTTTTATCTTAATTCCTCTTAACATCAATAACCTGCCCCGTTAAATTTGAAAGCAAAGTTTTTAATGATGCTTCCGCTACTTTTTCAGGTTGTAACAAACTGCCATCAGGTTCTTTTCCGAAAGCCTTAAATCTCATAGGAGTTGCCGTTCTTTCAGGATTTATTACATTTATTCTTATATTTTCACTATATAATTCTTCCGCTAATGCCTGAACTAAATTTACTATTCCGGCTTTTGTTGATGAATATGTTGAATATAATGCTCTTCCTCTTGTATAACTGCTTGAAGCATATAGCTGCATTGAACCCTTTGATTGTTTTATATACGGTATTGCCGCTTTTACCACATTTATTGAACCGATATAATTTACACTGATATCTTTCTGTATATCTTCTATTTCTCTTTCAACAAGTTTCCCCATACTTAATATTCCTGCGGAATTTATTACATAATCAATTATTTTTTCTTTATCAAAAATTTGTTTTAAATATTTTTCCACTTGATTATATTTTGTAATATCACAATCACTTCTTAACGATGGTGTATAAACTTTTGCATTATATTTTTTTGCAAGGTTAGCCGTTGCTTCCCCTATTCCGCTTGTTCCGCCGAATATTACTATTACTTTATCTTTTAGTTTTTCCAATTCCATGTTGTTAGGATATAAATTACTTCTTATTTGAAACAATTTATCTGCCATAAATATATCACTGGGATAAGTTACTTTTATATTTTCCGTATCACCTTCAACAACAAAAACTTTCCCTAAATTGTATTTAACTATTAAACCGCAATCATCCGTAAAATTTTTATCATTTTTTGAAAGTTCATGTGCCTTTTTTATTAATGACAGTTTAAAACATTGCGGTGTTTGACCTCTTCTTAACATTGATCTGTCGGGAATATTTTCAATAATGTTATCCTTTATTTTTATAATTGTATCCGCAGACGGTATTGCCACATCTATCGCATCGTACTTTTCTAAAGCTTTAACACAATCATCTATTATTCTTTGTGTTAAAAAAGGTCTTGCGCAATCGTGTATAATTACATTTGCTTGTTCTTCTTCTATTGAACTGATACCTATATAAGAACTTTCTTTTCTTGTTTCTCCGCCGTTTAATATTTTTGAAACCTTTTTATAATTATTTTTCAGTAAAATATCTTCGGCTTTAAGTCTGTATTCCGGTGTTATAACAATAATTGTTTCATCAATATTCGAAGATTTTTCAAAAATTTCAATTGTGTGTTCCAATATTGTTTTACCTGCAATTTTTATAAATTGTTTCGGTATATCCGCTCCGTATCTGCTGCCTGTTCCCGATGCTAATATTATTCCATAGTTTTTCAGTTTATTCATTCTTATACTCCGAAATTAAAAATTCTTACAGAAAGTATTTTCCAAATCTTCAATAATGTTGTCAGAGGCATTTCTAACAATATTTAATTCTTCCTTTAAATTTAATCTTTCTTGTTTCTTTACATCAATATTTTTTTCCAAAACATCAAATAAAATTTTTTGCAGTTCTTCTAAATCATAAACTTGATAATATGCCTTTGATATTTTATCCGTAATTTGCGGTATACAAACAGAGTCTTTTCTTTTTAAATTTATCACCGGACTTTCAGCAGGTAAAAATTCCACTAAAAAACTTAAACAATCCGTAATCAAACATTTTGTTTGCTTAAACAAATCTATATAATTTCCTTCCTCATAAACAGATCCGATTTTTGCCCATTCACTATAATAAGCATCTATTTCTTCCGTATTCTTAAAAAGATTGTTTTTTAACAATTCTGTTTTTAATCTCGGATGCGGTTTGAAAACCCAATTAAAATCCGAATGTTTCTTTGCATACTCTAAAATATATTTACCGTTCCATTCAAAAGTTCCCAACTTTAAAGATCTTTTACCAAAGGAATGGTGCGGTGCATAAATCACATATTTTTTTTCATATTTTTTATTATCCGAATATCGATCTAATTTTGTATAACCGACAACTTTTAAATTATTCTCTTTATAACCTTTATTTTTATATTCTTGTTCTATAAACTCATGAGAAATATATTCTTTAAAAAGCATATAATGAAAGTTATATTTAAACATATTTATTATTTCATATTCTTCAACAAAAGCATAAGGTATGTATATTGCTAAAGCATATTTACTTATTGAAAACAAATTTTGATTTTTTGCTATAAACCAAGGTTGTTGGTAAACAACAATATCAATTTTGTATTTTTCTAAATTATCAAATTGTTTTGTTTTATTATTATAAACTATTTGAATATTATTACAATATTTATTAAAAAACTCAACATTTTTACTGTATTTTTCATCAAGTTTTTCTCTGTTAATTTCATTTAATGAAGTTAACAATATTATCGGTTCAAAATGTTTGCCTTGTTTTAATTTATCATACAAAGTTTGACAACACCATTTTTCATTTTCATTTACCAAAAATCCAATTTTTAATTTCCTTTTATTTTGCTTTGCAATTAAACATAAATTCTTGTAAACTTTCTTCTGCCTTTGTTTCACAATTAAAAATTGTAAATATTTAATAAAACAAATAATTTGTTTATGTATAAATTTAACAAAAGGAACTTTATTCCATATAAATTCTTTTATTTTTTTCATCTTTCCCTGGCCACATATTATTCCGTATTTTCTTAATCATTTCACTTATTTGTTTCATTATTCATATATTTCGTGTATGGATTTTCCAAATCAACAATAGCCGTATTGTGTGAAATCTGTTTTTCTTTTGGAGGTAATTTCATATAATCACCGTATATTCGAGTCAAATATTTGTCGTATTCTTTCGGTGCCTTTACAGTTATGGTTTCAAATTGAAGATCTGTCCCTTCTTTAAACCATTGTATCGGTGCAACTTCTCTTTTTCTCCAAATTCCGCAATAATTTATAATTAGATGACTGTTTTTTACGGATTTTAATAATGTATTTATTTTGTTTAATAAAATATTGGAATTCGGAAATATAATTTTTAATATAACAGAAATAAACTTTTTAATTGTTTTTTTTAAAAACGGCATTTCATCAATTACATAACAATCTTTTGTTCGTATTATAAGCATTAGACTTTTAATATACGAGTAAACTAAAAAAGATTTAATTTTACTTACAGGATAATAATCCAACGGAAAAATATCTATAAATACTCCGTGGTTTATATCTAACTTTTTAACACTCTGTTCTATAAATGTAGTTTGTGAATTTCTAATTTTTGCATAATTAAAACGAACATTTTTATCGGTAATATAAGTTTGTAAAAAATAAGGTTCCGGTAAATGTTTTTGTGCAACATTTAAAAATCTGTCAAAATCTTTTCGCGGCATAGAAACATCAATATCATCATCCCAAGGAATAAAACCTTTGTGTCTTACAGCACCCAACAATGTTCCGCCAACAACATAGTATTGCAGATTTTCTTTATTGCAGACATTTATAAATTGCTTTAAAATATCAAGTTCTGCATATTGTAAATTTTTATTATAATTATTACTCATAATTTTATTTATCCTCTGTTTCATAAATTGATTCAAGCGTGTCTATATATTTTTGTTTATTATTATATTCTTTAAATAAATTTACAGAATTAAGCGATAATTCGTTCAATTTATTTTTATTATTTAAAACATCAACAATAAAATCGGCATACTCTTCATCATTATTTGACAAAAAGCCGTTTTTCCCCGGTATAACTATTTTTTTTAATCCGCCGACCATTGTACTTACAATTGGTTTTCCTAAAGATTGTGCTTCTAAAGTACACATCGGCATTCCTTCATGTACAGATGTCATAACCAATATTTTTGATTTTTTTAATATAGGATACGGGTTTTTTTGAAAACCGTAAAAAGTAATATTATTTTCTAATTTATAATTTTTCACAAGCTCTTCGGCTTTTATTCTGTCAACACCGTCACCGACAACAGCTAAAGATATATCTTGTTTTTTTTCTTTTATTAGTTTAACTATATCTATTAAATGAAATATATTTTTCGGATATTCCAACCTGCCTAAAAATATCAAATCATATTCTTTGTTTATGTTGTATAAATTAGATTTTTTTTCGACATCCTGTTCATTAATAATATTGTACAAAATGATACTTTTTTCTTTTACATTTTTTTTAAAGTAATATTGTTGATATGCACTATCCGAAACCCAAATAAACTTATCCACCCTTTTTGAACAAAAATTAAACAACAATGTTTTTAAATTACAAGTTCTCATCAATATACTATTGGAATGTATGTGTGAAACGACTTTATAACTTTTGCTGAAAAACGATGCTAATACGGTAGCTTTATTGTCATGTGCATGGATTATATCCGGTTGAATTTCTTTTAATGCTTTTTTTATTTCCAACAGAGATAATTTTTTTATTGGCACATGTTTTATTGAATTATTTTTTAATACTTCTTCTATATCACCTTTTGGAGAGCAATAATAAAATTCATATTTACTTTTTAATATATTTATTATATTGCATACAACATTTTCTGCGCCGGAATATTTATTAGTCGACAATAAATGTAATATCTTTAATTTCATAATACAATAGAAGCCCTTTATAAAATTTAATTATTATTCTTAATTAAATCATATTTCCTATATTTAATAGCATATAAAACTATTACAAACGGTAAGACTTTTTCCCTGTGTCTCATAGATTGTCCTGAATTACTACATCCCCAACCATAAGTAAAACTAAGCAGCAGCAATACTATTAATAAGATAATTTTTAAGTTTTTATCATACGATTTATATTTGAATATATTAAAAAACAAAAAGAAATATATTGAAGAACTAAATAAACACACCAACAAAACATTAAAGGTACGACAATCCCATATCATCGGTGATAAATAAAAATACAACATTCTCAAAGGTGTATAAAGAATTATTAGAAATTTCGAACTTATATTATTTGTAAACAGTAAATAATCCGTACTACCGACATTAAATTTACCTGATATATCCTCCAAGTGTTCTATTCTGTCAAAGTAGGTGGTTACCGAACCTCCGAACAAATGATATGCTCCCAAAAAAGCAAAAACCAACAGAAAAATTGCAAACAGTGTCTGTTTATATATTATTATTTTTCTATATTGATGGTTATATACAACGAATGCAATAGCATATCCTAAAGCAGTTAAAAGCATTCCCGAATGGAAAACAGATGAAAAGAAAACAAATAAAAATGAAATTAAAAAATACTTTATATTGTTTTCTTTATACCATTTAATAAAACAAAATAACGAGATACAATTACAAAAAATAATTATCGGTTCTCTCAATAAAGCACTGGAAACCAACATATTTGCCGGGGCAAAACTGAAAATACACAATGATACAAAAACTTGTTTATAGCTGGTACATATCAGTTGTAAAGTTTTTTTAAATATTACAAGCGAAAATACGGAAGCTATAATATTAAAATATTGCGCAACCGCTCTACTTTCACCCATCATAGCAAACAATATTTCAAGAAAAGATACATAATGATTCTGAAAATCTATTTGTTTTGTTGCCGCCAAATAAAAGCCATCCGAATCACCGCCGTTAAAACCGACATTATATCCTTTTAAATCAAGTATCAATGTAACATTTCTTATTAAGAAAGAAATGAAAATTACAGTATTAAGTTTTTTGTCACTATTATTACACCTGTAAAACAATAAAAAAAACACATAGAAGATATTAGTTATCATCAATGGAATCGTAATTCCTAAACCTGTCATATCATCTAACTTAAACAAGAAACTTTCAACAACAAAAAGAAAAAGCGTAATGATAATTTTAAAATTATTTATAAAATTTGCTCTGTTCATAAATTCCTTTCATTTTTATTTCTATATTCTTTATATCAAAATCTTTTATTTTTTGCAGATTGTAATTAAGCCAACTTTGTTTTTCTATATAAGAAATATTTAAAAACATTTTAATTTTTTCTATTATATCTTCCGTATTTTTTTGATTAAATAACAAACCGCCTTTGCCATCATCTATTAAGTCTGTGTTCCCCCGAATATTACTGCACAAAACAGGAATGCCGCTTGCCATTGCTTCCATTAATGCAACAGACAATCCTTCTCTAATAGAAGGGAAAATAAAAGCATTGGCTATTTTATAATAATTTTCAATATCTTTAATAAAACCTAAAAATTTCACTTGTTTTGACAGACCTAAATCACACACAAATTTAATTAATTTCTCTTTTAAATTTCCCTCACCGACAACAAGATAAAGAATATTAGGATTATTTAATTTCTTTAAAGATTTTATTACTGATATATGATTTTTATTTTTGTTTATTTCTCCGACAGATAAAAATATTATCTTATCTTCCGAAATATTTAATTCTTTTTTTAAATCTGTTTCTTTTATTTTGTTATTATTAAATTTTTCTAAATCTACACCTATACCGTTAATATATTCTATTTTTTTTGAATAAAACTTTTGTTTAGCAAGTTGATAATCTTCCTTTGTAATAGTAATAAGAGTATCCGTAAACTTTGACAGAAATCTTTCTATAGGATAATAAATTAACCAATTTAATATCGGAGCTCCTTTATAAAAATGAAAACCGTGCGGAGTATATATAACTTTACAAGTTCCTTTTTTCCTGAAAGGAATGGCTACCAATCTTGCAATTACCGAACCCATCGGAGAATGACAATGAACAAGACTGAAATTGTTATCATTCATTATCTGTTTTAATTGTTTATATGCTTTTATATTTTTTAAAGATAACGGAAATCTATCAAAATCTATTTGATAATTTGTTGTATTATAAGTTTTAAGTTTTTCTTTAAGATATTCAAAACCGTTAAAGTTTGTTGCAACCGATACTTTATAACCCAGTTGGGTTAACAATTTTATATCGTTCAATTCAAAATTAATAAAATTTCCAAGATGAAAAACCATTAACGCTTGTTTCATTAAAAAGTGCTCCATGGTTTTTGTTGTTTAAATATCTCGTATAGTATTACTGCACTGGCACAAGAAACGTTTAAAGAAGATATTGTACTCTTTTGCGGTATGGTAATAACAAAATCGCACTTTTCTCTTATTTTCTGATGCATTCCAAAACCTTCACTGCCCATAACCAAAACAGCAGGAAAAGGAATTTTTGTGTCTGTTATTGATTTATTTCCGTTTTCAGCACCAAGTATCCAGAAACCGTTATCTTTTAGTTTTAATATTGCTTGTGACGAATTTGTAACTCTTGCTATTTTTATATGCTCTATGGCGCCGGCAGAAGTTCTTTCCACCGTTTCGTTTATCGTCGCACTTCTCCATTTGGGTATAATTACTCCGTCAACACCGAAACATACGGCATTTCTTATGATTGCACCTAAATTGTGAGGATCTTCGATTGAATCGAGAAGGAGTAACAGTCCGTTTTGTTTATTTTTTACCGTCCGTATTAAATCATCAAGTTCAACATAATTTGTTGCCGACACTTCGGCAACAACACCCTGAGTGTTTTCCTGTTCGAATTTATCTAACTTCTCGGGCGGAACATTATTTATAACTATACCTTTAGCTTTGGCAAGTTTTATAATTTCACTTATACTGCTGCCGTGAGCGGTTTTAGATATAAGAATTTTATTTATTGTTCTGTTACCGGACTTTATCGCTTCAAGAACGGCATTTCTACCAAAAAGTTTGTCCATTAAAAATTACTCCGTAATTTTGATGTATGGATGTATAGAAGTATGGATGTATGGACTATAAATGCTTTGCAAAAAGTTTCCTTCCTTCTATTCCTCCATACCTCCAACTATATTTTTTTGACCAAAGTCGAACTTCCGTCTTTATTATCTATAATCTTATAACCAAGTTCTGAAAGTTTGTTCCTACACTCATCAGCAACCGCCCAATTTTTTTCTTTTCTTGCCTGATTTCTTTTATTTAATAATTCCTGTAAATCGGATGATGCAGACTCTTCTTTCAATACTCTTACACCCAAAGCACCATCTAAAATATCTTCAAAAAGCCACTTTGCTTGTTTTAACAAATCTTGTTTGTCTTGTGATAAATTGTTCAAGATTATATTTTTAAGTTCGTGCAAATAAGATAATGCTCTTTCAAAATTAAAATCATCATCTAACGAATCTTTAACCTGTTTTTGTATTTTTATTAAATTTTCATCTTTTAAATTGTTATCACCGTCTTTAACTATTGCAACAAGTCTTGAATATGCTTCATCAAGTCCTTGCAATGCGGCTTTTGCACTGTTTAAATTGTCGTGTGAAAAATCTAGCGGTGTTCTGTAATGTTGTGTAAGCAAATAATATCTTACTACTCTGGGATCGTATTGTTCAAAAATATCTTTTAATGTAAAAAAGTTTCCTAAGCTTTTAGACATTTTTTCTTTGTTTACCGTAACGAATCCGTTATGTATCCAATAATTTGCAAACTGCTGTCCCGTGCAACTTTCACTTTGCGCAATTTCGTTTTCGTGGTGCGGGAATATTAAATCTTGGCCGCCGCCGTGAATATCTATAGTGTTACCCAACAATGTCGTAGACATAACGGAACACTCTATATGCCAACCGGGTCTGCCTTTACCCCAAAAACTGTCCCAGGAAACTTCCTGAGGTTCATTTTCTTTCGTTTTTTTCCATAATATAAAATCGTAAGGATTTTGTTTCTTTGAATCTTTTTCTACTCTTGCTCCAACTCTCATTTCTTCAAATTTTCTTTTTGAAAGTTTTCCGTAATCTTTAAATTTATCTACGGAAAAATAAACATCTCCGTCAACATTATAGGCAAAACCTTTTTCTTCAAGTTTTTTTATAAACTCCACTATTTGCGGTATCATTTTAGTAACTTGCGGATAAGTGTTTGCTTTTATAACATTAAGTTTATCCATCTGCATGAAATAATCGTCTATAAACTGTTTTGCCAAATCTATCGGCGAAATTTGTTTTTCCAAAGATCTGTTGATAATTTTATCGTCAACATCCGTAAAATTTTGAACATGATTAACCGTATATCCGCTTCTCATAAAATGTCTTTTAATAACATCA
Organism: Elusimicrobiota bacterium; assembly: GCA_017525905.1. Taxonomy (GTDB): domain Bacteria; phylum Elusimicrobiota; class Endomicrobiia; order Endomicrobiales; family Endomicrobiaceae; genus Ruminimicrobiellum. The sequence goes on from JAFXSD010000076.1 coordinate 34,096, forward strand.
AAAGTTACATAAGCTCTTGCATGTCCCAAATGACAAACATCGTAAGGTGTAACTCCGCAAATATATATCGACACATTGTTTTCTTTTATGGGTTTAAATTCTTCTACTCTGTTTGTTAATGTGTTATAAAATTTTATCATCTTCTTTTCCTTGTTTAACTATTTTTTTCAATGAAGAAACCGCCATTGCACAAATTCCTTCACCTCTGCCGATAAAGCCCATTTTCTCGTTAGTAGTAGCCTTTATTGCTATTCTTGCTTTAGATATACCCATTGTTTTTGAAAGAATATCTTTCATTTGATCTATGTAAGGATATATTTTAGGCTTTTCCGCAACTATCGTCATATCCGTATTTATTATTTTAAATTTCTTTTTCTTTAAAGTTTTAACTACAATTTTTAAAAGTTCTATACTTGATATACCTTTATATCTGTCATCGTTTGTAGGGAAAAAATGTCCTATATCATTTTCTCCCGCGGCACCGAGCAAAGAATCCATTAAAGCATGAACCAAAACATCCGCATCACTGTGTCCGTCAAGACCGTTGGTATCCGATATTTTTACTCCGCCGAGAAAAAGTTTCCTTGATTTTTTAAATCTGTGAACATCGTATCCGAAGCCTACAAACATTTTTACTCCTTAAAAATTGCAAAGCAATTTTTGATATATGAATGTATGGAAATTACTATCAACAATATTTTTTACCGTTGTCTTTTCTATACTTCTATTCCTCTACCCTTCTATCTCTCAAGATTGCTTCAGCCAACTTAAAATCTATCGGTTGAGTTACTTTAAAATTTTCATAACCGCCGTCAACCAACATTACTTTTTTACCGAACTTTTCTACAAGTTGTGCATCGTCGGTAACATTTTTCGGTATTTTATTTGAATAAACTTTTTTTAATATTTTCGTTTTAAACATCTGCGGAGTCTGTGCTTGCCAAATATTGTTCCTGTCGATAGATTTCGTTATATTCTTACCGTTTTTAGAAAACTTTATCGTATCTCTTGCAACATTTGCCGCTATTGCTCCGCCGTACTTAACGGCACTGTCAAACACTTCTTTTATTATTTCAGATGTTATAAGCGGTCTTGCCGCATCGTGAACGGCAACAATATCTATGTTATCTTTAACAACTTTTAAACCGTTTTGAACGGAATTATACCTTTCTTTACCGCCGCAAACGACATCTATTTTATATAATTTTTTATACCTTTCCATTCCCAAAAGTTTATATTCCGGAACAACAAGTATAATCTGTTTACATTCTTTAACTTTTTTAAATGCAAGTATGCTCCATATAAACATCTTTTTTTTATTTAATAACAAAAACTGTTTCGGTTCTTTTGAACCAAATCTTTTACCTGCCCCGCCTGCAACAATAACAGCTGCAAAATTCATATTTACAATTTTCCTTCCAAAATATCTTCGTTCGGTATTTTACCGAACAACATTTTATTATCGGACGAATGTAACATTGATGTTATTTTTAAATTAACTCTTTTACCTACAAAGTTTTTCCCGTTTTCGGCAACAACCGTCGTACCGTCATCTAAAAATCCTATTGCCTGATTTTTGTCTCTGCCTTCTTTAACCAAAAAAATCGTAATTTTATGTCCGGGCAAAATCGTAGGCTTTAATCTTTCATACATATCGTTTAAATCTACAACTTTTATACCTTGCATTACGGACATTTTATTCAAATTAAAATTTAAAGTTATTATCTTTGCATTTAAAGCTTTTGCTAATTTTATCATCTTAAATTCCGATGATTTAATTTTATAATAGTTTCTATAAAGAACTTTTACCTTACTGTTTTGTTTTATTTTTTCTAAATTTTCTTCCAAATGTTTATCTTTTACCTTTTCTAATTTTGCATCTATTTCTCTTATAACAAATCTCGGTAACAAAAATTGTTGATACACATTAGAGTTTATAAAATCTATAATTCTATCATCGTTTATTACAGTCGTATCAAGCAATACAACTTCTTTATTATTACTTTTTTTTATCAAGATAAAAAGAATTACGGATAAGCAATAAGATACTATTATTGCTTTAATTGTACTTGAAACAAAAAAATATATAACTGCAGGGAATAATATAAACAAAACTAATAATATTAACATTTTTATCTCATAAATTTTTTGATAAGGGATAAAGTCTTTTTAGTATCGGGAAATATTCCTGTCCACTTATCAAAAGAAACAGCACCTTGAAAAATTAACATTCCTTCACCGGAAAAATATTTTATTTTATTTTTTGCGGCAAATTTCTTAAACGGAGTTTCTTTGTTATATATAATGTCATAGAAAATTATATCTTTATTAAAATCTTTTATTGCAAAAGGAAGTTTATCTTTTTTCCCCATTCCGCAAGTTGAGCAGTTAATCAAACAATTTATATTTTTTAAAAAATTTGCAGAAATTTTATGTATATCCAAAACAGAAATATTTTTATAATTTTCAGCTGTAAGTTTGGCCTTATCAATAGTTCTCGATGTTAAATAAATTTGTTTAACTTTTAATTTATTTAAACTATACAAAATTGCTTTTGCCGCTCCCCCTGCACCTATAACAAGTATAGTTTTATTTTTTAAAGCTATATTTTTATATTTTAAATCCGTAATAAAACCCTGCCAATCCGTATTATATCCGTATAATTTACCTTTTTTATTAACTATTGTGTTCACACTGCCTATAGTTTTTGCGGCAATATCTATATTATCGAGATATTTCATAACTTCAATTTTATGCGGAACGGTAACATTTATACCTAAAATATTTAAAGTCTTTACAGCTTCAACAGCAGATTTTAAATTTTCAGGCAAAATATCAAATGCACAATACAAATAATTTAATTTATATTTTTCGAACCAATTATTATGCATTACCGGTGACAAAGAATGCGAAACCGGATTACCGAAAATGCCTAAAAGTTTAGTATCTGCCGTAACATTTTTTTTCATAAATTTTCTCTCTAAGCAATAACAGGTTTATTTTATTAAATATACACTAAAAAGGCAATAAAACGGCAATGTATAATTGATAATGTACAATGTATAATGTCGGTAAAAAATGCAAAGCAATTTTTTTAATTTAAGTTTTTTGCAATGCAGAAAACACATTAATTATAAATTATAAATTGAGGTTTTACTTTTTTACTTTATATATTTATTTTAGTATAATGCTTTTATTCAATGTTATTATTCTTTACTTATAAAGGAGCAACTTTATGATTTTGATTTTAGATTTCGGTTCACAATATACCCAAGTTATAGCAAGAAAAATAAGAGAATCCCAAGTTTATTGTGAAATATTCCCCGGAAATAAAAAACTTGATGAAATAGAAAATTTGAACACGGTTGAAGCAATAATTCTTTCCGGCGGTCCCGCAAGTGTTTATGAAAAAGATGCACCTAAACCCGATTCAAAAGTATGGAAAATGAATGTTCCGATACTTGGTATTTGTTACGGTATGCAACTTATTGCTCAACAGTTGGGCGGAAAAGTTCAACATTCCAAGAACAGAGAATACGGTTTAGCAGACATAGTTATAAAATCAAAATCATTACTTTATTCGGGACTAAAAAATAAAATGCCGGTATGGATGAGCCACGGAGATAAATTAACGAAACTTCCCAAAGGTTTTAAAGTTGTTGCCAGTTCAAAAAATTGTCCCAATGCAACGATAGTAAATAATGAAGGTACAATTTACGGTGTTCAGTTCCATCCGGAAGTTCACCACTCTCCGTTCGGGAAACAAATATTGGATAACTTCCTGTTCAAAGTTTGTAAAGTAAACAAAGATTGGACAATGAAAAACTATATAAAAGATGAAATTGCAAGAATAAAAAAACAAGTCGGCAAAGGTAAAGTTTTATGTGCATTATCCGGCGGAGTAGATTCTTCCGTTGCGGCAATAATGATGCACAAAGCAATAGGAAAACAGTTGGTAAGTGTTTATGTGGACCACGGTTTACAAAAACTCGGTGAAACGGAGAGAGTCAGAAAAATATTCGGTAAAAAGTTCGGTAAAAATTTAATAATAGTAGATGCAAAAAAATTGTTCTTAAATAAATTGAAAGGTGTAACCGATCCCGAACAAAAAAGAAAAATCATAGGACACACTTTTATAGATGTATTTGAAAAACAGGCAAAAAAAATAAAAGGAATATCTTTCTTGTTACAAGGTACAATTTACCCTGATGTTATAGAAAGTGCAAAAATAGGCAAAGCTGTGACGATTAAGAGTCATCACAACGTTGGCGGCTTACCGGAAAAAATGAAAATGAAATTGGTTGAACCGTTAAAATCTTTATTTAAAGATGAAGTAAGACAATTGGGAAGAGAATTAAATATTCCTAACGAAATTATAGACAGACAACCTTTCCCGGGACCGGGACTTGCAATAAGAACTTTAGGCGAAATAACGGAAGAAAAGTTAAGAATAGTTAAAGAAGCCGATTTAATTGTTGATCAGGAAATAAGAAAAGCGGGCTTATACGAAAAGATTTGGCAATCGTTTGCAATAATTCTTCCGGTAAAAACGGTAGGAGTTATGGGCGACCAAAGAACTTATGAGCACGTTATAGTTATAAGAGCCGTAAATTCCGTAGATGCAATGACTGCCGACTGGGTAAAACTGCCTTACGAAATTTTAGGAAAAATATCTTCAAGAATAATAAATGAAGTTAAAGGTGCTAACAGAGTTGTTTATGATATTTCTCAAAAACCGCCTGCGACAATTGAATGGGAATAAAATTTTGTAAAGCAAAATTTTGAAATATTGATGAACAGAAACTGTAAAAATAAAATAAAGAGCCAAGGTATAGATTTATACTTTGGCTTTTTTATTGAAGAATAAAAGAGAGATAATAAATAATGCTACACCTATACAAACACAAGAATCGGCAACATTAAATGCCGGCCATCTGTAAACATCTTTATATCCGATATCTATAAAATCCACTACGGCACCTCTAAAAAGTCTATCGATAAGGTTACCTGTCCCCCCTGCCAATATTAAAAGCAAAGAATGTGTTTGTAATTTTGTAAGTTCTTCTTTATTTTTAATAAGAAAATATATTACAAACAAAATTACAAAAGACACTAAAATAATAAAAAATATATTATTGTCCTGGAACATACTGAAAGCTACACCGGTATTGGATATATTTACAAGATTGAAATAATCGTTAATTTTTATAAATGACTGATACGGAATATTTTTTATAACAAGAAATTTTGTTATATGGTCTAACGCTACATAAATTAAGGGCAATAAAAAATACAAATATTTTTTCATAATTTTTTCTTTTTACAAAAACATTATACTATTCTAAATCTTAATATTTTTAATGTAACAAACAAGGAAAAAAACTCACAAATTCAAGTGAAACAAAATATTTTAAAATCGCAGTGTACATCAGCGAAAGCGGTACATAAGGTTTTAAAATATAAAGTTGCAGCCGAATTTATGAGTTTTTATCGTCAATATATGTAACCTTATTTTACTTTGTTGCATCAGCACATCTATGGCATAAACCATCTTCGTTTATACCGTCAATATGTCTCCAACATCTTTCACATTTACCGTAAGAAGATTTTCCCGCAACAACGGAAATTTCTTCCGCATTATCGGATTTTTCTAACTTAATATCCCAACTGCCGAATACAATGTTTATCAAATCGATATCATTCAATGCTTTTTCATACTTTGAACCGTATTTTATTGTTAAACTTGATTCCAAGTTAGAACCGATAATCTTGTCCTTCCTTAACTTTTCCGTTTCAGCCAAAACTTGTTGTTTTATCTTTACAAGAGTTTCCCACTTTCCCAGAACATCTTTTTCCAATTTATATTCCTCATTTACCGCAGGAAAATCCACCAAAGTTACAAATTCAGGTAAATCTTGTTTAATTTTCTTTATTTCTTTCCAAGCTTCGTGCATTGTAAAAGTTAATATCGGAGACATTACTTCAACTAATGCCGTAACTATTTCAAGCATTGCGGATTGCGCACTTCTTCTTGCTTTACTGTTAACTTTATCGCAATATAAAATATCTTTTAATGCATCAAGATAAAATCCGCTTAAAAATACCGTGCAGAAATCGTTTATAACTTTAACTGTTTTATGGAACTCGTAATTTTCAAAACCGGTTTCAGCCTGTTTTACCACTTCGTTTAAAGTCCATAAAGCATATTTATCTATCTCGTTCATATCCGCAAATTTTACTATATCTTCTTTCTTCATATCGCTGATATTTCCGAGCATAAATCTTATTGTATTTCTTATCTTTCTGTAAGTGTCGGTATGACCTTTTATAATTTCGTCCGAAATTCTTACATCTTCTCTATAATCGCAGGAAGCAACCCACAATCTCAAAATATCCGCACCATACTTATTTATTATTTGTAAAGGATCAAGTCCGTTACCCAAAGATTTAGACATCTTTCTGCCTTGACCGTCAACCAAAAATCCGTGAGTAAGAACTGTTTTGTAAGGTGCTCTGCCTTTTATTGCAACCGCGGGAAGTAATGAACTTTGGAACCAACCTCTGTGTTGATCGCTGCCTTCAAGATACAAATCCGCAGGAAATTCCAAAGAATCATAGTTTCCGCTCGACAATACGGCTTCACTTGATACGCCGGAATCAAACCAAACATCAAGAATATCTTCTTCTTTCTTAAATTCCGTTTTACCGCATTTCGGACATTTTACATCGAAACCTTTAAGCCAATCCTCCGCGGATTTTTCGTACCAAATTCCCGCTCCGTGAACTTTAAATTCTTCAACAACTTTATCTATGATTTTTTTATCCAATACAGGTTCACCGCATTCTTTACAATAGAATATCGGTAACGGGACACCCCACAATCTCTGACGACTCAAACACCAGTCAGGTCTTGTTTGTATCATTCCTGTAATTCTGGATTCTCCGTATTTGGGAACCCAATTAACATTTTTAATTTCTTTAAGAAGATTTTGTCTTAAATCGTTCAAATCCACACCCATAAACCATTGAGGAGTTGCTCTGAATATCACAGGTTTTTTACATCTCCAACAATGAGGATAAGAGTGACTTATTTTTATACTTGCAAGAAGAGTTCCTTCTTTTGTAAGTTTTTCGATTATTAAAGGATTTGCTTTAAACACATTTATTCCTTCAAATTCAGGAACTTCTTTTGTAAATTGTCCTCCGTCATTTAAAGGTGAAATAATGTCAAGTTTATATGCAAGTCCCGCCTGATAATCTTCCTGTCCGTGTCCCGGAGCAATATGTACTATACCGGAACCGTCTTCCATACTAACATAATCCGCCAAAATACCGAGCGATTTTCTGTCTACTATAGGATTTTGACATTTGATATATTCCAAATCTTTGCCGTCAAAATCCGCTTTTACGGTAAAACTTTCCGCGGAAATTTTGTTCTTAACATTTTCCGCCAAATCTCTTGCGACGATTATTTTTTCAATTTTACCGTTTAATACATATTCGCAAGCAACATATTTTGCTACAGGTGAAAACGCAAGTGCCACGTTGGACGGTAATGTCCACGGAGTGGTTGTCCATATTAACACGGAATAATCTTTCAACAAATCTTGTTTATCTTTTAATGCATCACTCAATTCAACAATTTTAAATTTTACGAATATTGAATCGGATGTAACATCCGCATATTCAACTTCCGCATCGGCAAGAGCAGTTTCGCAAGATGAACACCAATAAACAGGTTTTTTCTTTCTGAACAAATAATTTTTTTCTACAAGTTCACCGAATACTTTAACAATTGAAGCTTCATATTTCGGATCTAATGTAAGATAAGGTTTGTCCCAATCTGCAAATACGCCCAATCTTTTAAATCCTTCTCTCTGTATTGAAACAAATCTTTTTGCAAAATCACTTGCTTGTTGCCTGAAAACTTTTTTATCTACTTTATGTTTATCGGTTTTTAATTCTTTTAAACATTGTGTTTCTATAGGAAGTCCGTGACAATCCCAACCGGGTGTGTAAGGAGTGTCAAAACCTTTCATGTTTTTATATTTCAAAATAAAATCTTTTAAAATTTTGTTTAAAGCATGTCCGCTGTGCATATTTCCGTTGGCATACGGAGGTCCGTCGTGAAGAATAAATTTTTTCTTACCTTGATTTTTTGCTCTCATCTTCTCGTAAATTTTAGCATCGTACAATTCTTTTAAAAAGTCAGGTTCTCTCTGTGCTAAATTTGCTTTCATTTGAAAGTCTGTTTTAGGTAAATTAACAGTTTTTGAATAATCTTTTTTTTCGTTTTCCATTTTCTTGTTTAACCTTTTCTATTTAATATTTATTTAATTTTTTTTAATGTAGAAATTTTGTTTGGTTTGAAAACACCTTTTTCCGTGATAATCATGGTAATATTTGATGCCGGAGTGATATCAAAACCGGGATGTCTTACCTGTGTGCCTTTAGGAGCTATATCTTTACCGTTTATTTTTATAACTTCTTCGGCAGACCTTTCTTCTATTTTTATTTTTGTTCCATATAAAGTTTGAAAATCTATCGTGGATGTAGGAGCAACGACATAAAAAGGAATTTTATGATACCTTGCAAGTATCGACAAAGAATATGTTCCTATTTTGTTTGCAACATCACCATTGGAAGAAATTCTGTCCGCACCGACAATAACGGCATCTATCTTTTCGGTTTTCATAATATATCCTGCCATATTGTCGGTAATCAAAGTATATGGAATTTTTTCCTGTTGAAGTTCCCATGCGGTAAGCCTTGCGCCCTGCAAATAAGGTCTTGTTTCATCAACAAAAACTTTTTTGATTTTTCCGTTCTTATAACCTGTCCTTATCATTCCGAGTGCTGTTCCGTAACCTGCAGTAGCAAGAGCACCGGCATTACAATGTGTAAGAACTACTGAATTTTTTTTCAATAGTCTTGCACCGAAATCGCCCATGGTTTTATTATTTTCTATATCTTCATCATAAATTTCTTTTGCAGCTGTTTCCAATGCTGCAACAAAATTTTCCGGATTTAATTTTAAAGAACTTTCTACTATTGTACTCATTTTATCTACTGCCCATTTTAAATTAACGGCAGTAGGCCTTGCCTGTATCATTTCATCTGAAATTTTCTTTATATTTTTTACTTTTTCCGTAGGAGAAAGCTTTGCAATTTTTGTCCCGGCCAAAACCATACCGTAAGCCGCACTAACACCTATTGCAGGAGCCCCTCTTACAATCATATTTTTGATTGCTTTAATAACATCGGTATATGTTTTACATTTTCTGTATATAACTTTACCCGGAAGTTCTGTTTGATCCAACAAAAAGAGTGTTCCTTTTTCCCAATATAAAGTTTCAGATGTCTTATTGCTCATATTATATCTCTTAACTGCAAATTAAATTTTACGGTATTGTGTCTAAAACTTCTTCCAACTCTTCTTCCGTTCTTCCCGTAATTTCTATAGTCTTTTCTCTTCCTCTTTCACCTTTTCTTAAAAGGACATTTGATCTATTAACATCAAAAAAATCTGATAAATAATCGCACAATTCTTCATTTGCTTTTCCTTCAACTGCCGGAGCAGCAATTTTTACTCTTAAAATAGAACCGATTCTGCTGACAACATCGTTCCTTTTTGAATTAGGAATTACCCTTACTTTAATAATCATTACTCTTACCTCTCTGCTTATACTTACTTTACTTATTTATATATTAAAGTTCTTCTGCCCTCTGTTTTGCTTTTTCAATAGCAGAAAAAACAACTTGTTTAAAATCGCTATTTAAAAATTCTTCCATAGCTTTTTCAGTTGTTCCGCCGGGAGAAGTAACGTTTTTTCTTAAAACAGTATCATCAAGTCCGCTTTCTATAAGCATTTTGCCGGAACCGAATATAGTTTGATATACCAATTCTTTTGCCATATCGGCAGGAATACCTAAATTTTCGGCAGCCTGTCTCATAACTTCAGAAAAATAAAATACATAAGCCGGTCCCGAACCGGAAACAGCCGTTATTGCATTTATTAATTTTTCTTTTACTACAACAACTCTTCCGATAACGGAAAACAAATCTGCTATGTCATTAATATTTTCTTTTGTTGCATTTTTACCGCCGCAAACTGCCATAGCACCTTTACCGACAAGTGCAGGAGTGTTGGGCATAACTCTTATAATAACGGATTTTTTTGAAAGATAACTTTCCACAAATTCGGTAGTTATACCTGCGGCAATTGTAACTATCATTTTAGCTTTTGCAATTTTCTTACCGTATTCGCCTAAAACAGACTTGAAATTTTGAGGCTTTATCGTTAAGAAAACAATATCAGCTTTATTTAAAGCTTCATCTTTATCTTGTTGAATTGAAACCGCATACTTTTGAGCCATATATTGCAATCTGTCTCTGGAAATATCATTACATACAATATTTGAGGCTTTTACTATATCATATTTTACAAAACCGGAAATTATGGCCTCTGCCATATTGCCCGAACCGATAAAAACAACTTTTTTATCGTAAAACTTTTTACTTATCATAATTTCTCTCCCCAAATATGGCTGTTCCTACTCTTACCATATTTGAACCTTCTTGTATTGCAATTTCAAAATCATCGGACATGCCCATCGATAATATGTTAAAATTGCCGTCATTTTTAATTTTTTTTATATTTTCAAAAACATTATAAGCTAACTTAAAATAGGGTCTAACCAACTCTTTGTCATCAAAATAAGGTGCTATAGTCATTATCCCGCAAATCAAAACATTAGGGCAATTTGCAACGCAATAATCATATATTTCATTAACCTTTTCTTTTGATGCACCGGACTTTGTTGCTTCAGTTGAAACCTTTAATTCAATTAAACATTTTTGAACCTTTCCGATATCTTTTGCATGTCTGTTTATATCTTTTGCCAAATCTATACTGTCCAAAGATTGTATTAAATCAAAGTTCAGTACAGCCTTTTTAGCTTTATTTGACTGCAAATGACCGATAAAATGCTTATTTATTCCGTTCAAACTATTTGAAAGAGCTTCAAACTTAGGTATTGCTTCCTGTATTTTACTTTCGGCAATGTCCGAAATTCCGATATCTATAGCTTGTTTTGCGCAATCCGCAGAAAAAGTCTTAGTAACGGCAATCAATGTTACTTTTTTGCCGTTTGATGTATTTTCTATTCTTTTTCTTATATCATTAATATTTTTAGCTATACTATTCACAATTTATCTTTTTATTATACCATATTTTAGGAAAGTTGTTAATAATGTGATTTTAAAGTTGTTCTTTTACTGTTACATAGCTTTCAGACATTGCAATGCAGATATACTCTTTATTCTTATTTTGCTTATTTGATTATATCAGAAAAATTGGTTATAATCAAAAAAAGTTTCGGGTGAAAAAACATGAAATTATTACAAGGAACAAAAAAGAAATCTTTAGCCGTTATAATAACGGGATTTATAATATTGTCATGCTTATATTGGATTTTCTTTTCATTTAGTTTCTCAATATTGTTAAATTATATACTTCTTTCCGTATTTTATGTAACCTGTTACAGATTACGGTTAAAAACATTTGAAAAGAAAGAGCATTTATTATTTGATTACATCGAACAATCGGCATTAATTAACACTATATTTTTATTCTTTGTTCTTATATTAAAAACCTTAACCGATACTAACGGTTATAAAAGCATAATTTGGATTTATACTTCAATACTTATAATTTTGTTTTTATATTACATTTATAAATTGAAGAAACAAAGAAAGTCCCCGCTTCCAACACAAAAAATTTCATCAACGACAAAAGCAACAAACATTTTAATATGTATATTTTTATTATTTGATTTTTTTGTTTACAATTCCGGGAAATTGAGTATTCAGTTGGTTTTATATATGCCTTTTTTATTCCTTATACTCACCGTTTTACTCTTTATTTACAAAAAAGTTTTTGCTTTCAGATCTTTTTTTGCATTAATCTTGTTTTGTAATATTTATATGTGTTCAACAGGTTTTATTGTTTTAAATTATGCTCTGAACAATTCATTTGCTTTGACAATTTTGTTCCATTTTATGCTCTTTACGGCCGCAAGTTTTATGATACATGCAAACTCGGAGTTAAGTAAAGATGATGATTTTATATATGCAAAAGAATTTATATTTTTACTTTTTATAAATATAATACTGATTTTTATATCATTAACAAATATATTTGCATTTGTTATTCCGCAGATATTTATTAGTTATACATTCTTTATTGCAATTTTATTTATAGCTTATATTCTTTATTACAATTACAAAATTTATATAAATCAAAATTTTTGATTGATTTTAACAAATATATTTTTTACAATAAAAATAATATTAAATAAGAACAAGGATTTATATGTCTGAAACAGAAAAAAATTTAAACTCAAACAAAGATGCAATAGAAAAAAGAATTTATAAGTGGAAAGAAAAACTTATAGATTTATCTAAAAGAAACAGATTATTAAATTTTAAATTTTCAAAAACATCAGCCCTTAGAATTATAGACGAACAACCGCCAGAAATATATAAAACATTAGTTCAAAACTTACAAACATTTGAATTTTCACCTATAAAAGAAACGGAAGAACAAAATTCTTCAGAACAATTAAACGACTCAATGGAATTTAATGCCTCGGAATTTAAAGAACGATTAACCGAAAAACATTCCGACAAATATTTACAAACGAAACTTCCTGTTCAAGACTTAAATAAAGTTTTAAGCAAAATAAGTTCTACTGCCAAAAATACGGCTGCCGATTTAGGCTATAACGTTTTGTTTTTAGCTTTGGGAAGTATATTGTGGTATGAAAAAGATAACAGTTCGGAATGTATGGAAGCTCCTGTCCTTTTGGTTCCTGTAGAAATAAAAAGAAAATCCATAGGGCAACCCTACACAATAAAGTATACGGAAGATTCCGTTATATTAAACCCGGCATTAATACTTAAACTGAAAAGGGAGTTCGGAATAAATTTGGAAGATATAAATCTTGAAGAAGATTTTGATCCAATCGAGGTTTTTATTAAAATTCAAAATAAAATTAAAACCAAATCCCGTTGGAAACTTCTAAACAATATATATGTAGGACTCTTTTCTTTCGCAAAATTTGTTATGTATAAAGATTTGGAAGAATATCAATACATAATAAAGCAAAATAAATTTGTGGAAACTATTTGCGGATTGAATAATGAAAAACAAATTCCTATAGAAGATATCTGCCCTATAGAAGAACTGGACAAAATTGTTCATCCTCACGGGACATATCAAATTTTAGATGCCGATTCTTCACAACAACAAGCAATACAAGTTGTTAAAAACGGAAATAATCTTGTAATAGAAGGTCCTCCGGGAACAGGAAAAAGTCAAACGATATCAAATATGATAGGTGAACTTTTGGCTCAAAACAAAAAAGTTTTATTTGTAAGCCAAAAAATTGCCGCTTTGGAAGTAGTTAAAAACAGATTGACTGCAAACGGACTTGCGCCTTTTTGTTTGGAGCTGCACAGCAATAAAACAAACAGGAAAACGGTTTTGACGGAACTTTCAAATACTCTCGATTATAAATTTACGGGAAATTACGATTCTCAAAGTTTGTCAAAAATATTAGAAGATATAAAAGCTTTAAAAATTTACTCTAAAGAGTTACATGCTCCTGCGGGAACATTAAAATATTCTCCATATAAAGCAATAGGTACAGTATTGGATAACAGCCACATTCCCGATTTCAGATATATATTTAAAGATTACGATAAATGGACAAAAGAAGATTTGTCTGCAAAAAAAGAGCTTTTTGCCAATACAACGGAAACACTGAAAAAACTTGGTAATCCCAAAGATTTTGCTTGGTATGGTACACAAATAAGAGAAATTTCTCTCGAACAAAAAATAAAATTAAAAAATGAAACGGATTCTCTTATACAAAATATCAGTGAACTGGAAAACAATATTGATTTTTTGTGTAAAGAACTTTCGTTAAATAAAGTTACAAAAATTTCGGAAACAGAAAAATTTTTAGAAACAGCATGCACAATTTTAAATATTCCCCCCTCGGTCTTACCTTACATAGAAGATAAAAATTTAAAATTGGAAGAAAATGTTAAACTTGTTTGCGAGAACACGAAACAATTTAATCTCTACAAAAACAGAATAAAAGAAAACTATAATCCAACTATTTTAAATCAAGATATAGACGATTTAATATCAAACTTATCGTTATATAAAGATAATTTTGTAAAAAAATTATTTTTTAAATTCAGCAAAGAATATAAAACTTTTGATAAATTTTTCATTAATGGTTACAAACCGGGTTTTAATAAACTTCTTTACGATTTAAATAATTTAAAACAGTTAAATATTTGTGCGGATAAACTTACACAATGCGACAGTATAGGAACCGTTCTTTATTCAACTTTTTGGGATAAAAATAATCCCGACGAAGAAAATATAATAAAACTCAGTAAACAGTTTTTAAATTTCAAAGAGCTTATAAGCACACAAACTGTTTTCGCACAAAACATTTTGGAAAAAATAAAAGGAAACAAAATAAATTATGTAAAGACCAAAGAAGTTATCGATTTAATAAATGTAAAGCAAACAGCAATAAAAAATAATTTCGATATTATTACCGACATATTGAAATTTGATTGGGATAAAGCTTTTTCCTGTAAATATACGGATATTGATTTTGATATTTTGAAGAAAAGATTTTCTTCCATATCCGAAAAAGCGGACGATTTGACACTGTGGATAAAATTCTTAAATTTAAAAGATAAAATAAAACAGGAAAACCTGCAGGAATTTTGGGACAAATGTTCTGAAGCGAACTTATCTTTAGATGATTATTCCGTTGCACTTGAAACACAATTTTTAAGAATATGGTTAACCGGATACGTATTCGAAAACAACGAAATATTAAAACAGTTTAATTCTTTGGAACAAGACGATCTGATTAAAGAATTCAGAAATCTTGATAAACAGCAAATCGTTTCCGCAAAAGACAGACTGGCAACACAATTGGCCACAAATATAAATTATGCAAAAAGAGAATACTCTCAGGAAGTTTCCGAATTAAAAAGGCAATGCAAACTTCAACGAATAAGAAAATCTTTAAGACAAATTATCCGCACAATTCCGCATTTATTCTTGGAATTAAAACCTTGTTTAATGATGAGTCCGACAACGGTTGCACAACTGTTAGATCCGAACATGTTTCATTTCGATGTTGTAATATTCGATGAAGCCAGCCAATTAACAACGGAAGATTGTATCGGGTCCATAATAAGAGGTTCAAAACTTGTTGTTACGGGAGACACAAAGCAGTTGCCGCCGACATCTTTCTTTAAAACAGTTGTTGAAAACGAAGAAGAAGAAATTGACGACGAGCAAATACAAGAAACAGAGAGAGAAGATTTGGACAGTATTCTTGATGAATGCACAACTTCCGGGTTCCCGCAATGTATGTTGAAATGGCATTACAGAAGCAAAGATGAACATTTAATTGCTTTTTCAAATAAACATTTATATCGTGAACTTTTTACTTTCCCTAATTGTATTGAAACATCAGACACCTTAGGTGTAAAATTCATGTATCACCAACCCACACAGGCAACAAAAGAAGAAATGTGTTTGGAAGAAGCAAAAATAGTTGCACAAGCGGTTATGCAACATGCAAAAAAACATCCTAACATGTCATTAGGTGTTGCAACATTAAACATTAAACAAAAAAGTTTAATTGAAAATGAAATTGAAAAATTAAGAGAAGAAGATTCTTCCTGCGAAGATTTTTTTAATAATGCGGGGCAGGAATATTTCTTTGTTAAAAACCTGGAATCCGTTCAAGGTGATGAAAGAGATGTTATTATGATAAGCGTAGGATATTTTAAAGGTAAAAACGGTATTCTTTCAATGAATTTCGGTCCTATAAATCAAGACGGCGGAGAAAGAAGACTTAATGTTTTGGTTACAAGAGCAAGATATATGATACAAGTGTTCAGCGGAATTAAAGCTTCCGATTTTAATATCGAAAAGACAAGCAGTATGGGTGTAAAACTTTTACAAGCATATTTGGATTTTGCACAAAGAGGAGAACAGGCAATTAATCAAGTTCCCAAACAAGATGATACGAATAATTTCGGTTCTCCTTTTGAAGAGTCTGTTTATAAAGCTTTGACAGAAAAAGGCTATTTAGTAACACCTCAAGTAGGTTGTTCGAATTACAAAATAGATTTGGCCGTCAGAGATAAAAACAATCCCAATAAATTCCTGATAGGAATTGAATGTGACGGTCCTGCTTACAATTCCTGTGCAACAATAAGAGACAGAGACAGATTAAGACAAGAAGTATTGGAAAGACTCGGTTGGAAAATGTATAGAATTTGGTCTGCGGATTGGTTTAAAAACCCGAAAGCTCAATTGGAAAAACTTACAAAATTCATAGATGAAACAAAAAATTAAAATTATGCTTTATGAATATTAAAAATTTTGTAACAGCTATAATATTAATTATGTTTTTTGCATTGCCTGCAATGGCAGATGTTGTTTGGCCCGCTCTTTATGTTGCAAGAGGAATGTTAAGCATAAAAGTAATTATATTAGGCTTAATTATTGAACTGTTCTTCGTAAAATATTTCACTAAAGTTGATTGGAAACAAGCTGCAAAAGTTACAATTTTAATGAATTTAATCACAACAATTATTGGAATAATATTTATTCCGATATCCGGCCTTGCGGCTGAACTCGTTTTTGATTTTGCATTCCATGCTTATGATAAATTCGGT
Source organism: Elusimicrobiota bacterium (assembly GCA_017525905.1). Taxonomy (GTDB): domain Bacteria; phylum Elusimicrobiota; class Endomicrobiia; order Endomicrobiales; family Endomicrobiaceae; genus Ruminimicrobiellum. The sequence continues at coordinate 50,888 of JAFXSD010000076.1, forward strand.
ATAGGAACTTTTCATTGGAGCCATTGGCTTACCACATATTTTCTTGTTGTAATTATAAACACAATCATAGAAGGTTTATTTATAAAACTGATATTAAAAATAAAATTTACAAAAACACTCTGGTGGCTGTTAACAGCAAATGCTCTAAGTGTTTTTGTTTGTTTTTTATTTTATGTTGTAAATTTGTAACCTAATTACACTCCATATAAAAAAACAAAATTTTTATGTATAATATCCGTTAATAAATTTTAGGAGAAGAAAATGAATAAAATTATTGTAGTCACTGCATTATTTTTTGTGGCATTAACATTTGTTTCTTGCCAAAATAAACAAACAACCATTGAAGAACAAAATACAAGCTCAACTATCACAAATTCCGCAAACGAAGATGTTTCAACAACATCGGAAGTTGAAAAAGAAATAACTTATTTCCCCGCCATTGAACGATACTTGGTAAACGAATGCGGCAGCAAATATCTTGAAGGGCAATACTGTGTTCCTTTCCAAACAGTTGTTGCCGTAGATGAACGAAACGAAGAAGATATTTTGGTTTGGGGTGATTTTTGGGTTTTCAATTATAATTTAGCAGGAGATACGCTTGAAACCGTATCCGGAGGAAGTCATCCGGGCCTTATGCATATAAAGCAAACAGATACCGGTTTTGAAGTAACTGCGTTTGACCAAGTAGAAGACGGTTCAAGATATATGCCGAGCGCCAAGAGAATTTTCGGTGACAAATACGATGCATTTCAAGCTATCAACAGCGACGAAATAAGACGAGAAAAACACAGAGCTGAAGTTTTGGCGCATTATGTAAAAAAACACGAAATTCCGGCAACAAAATATAAAGATTACGGTTGGCCGGCAAAAAACCTGGAAGAATAAATACAGAAAATTTTAAAGGTAATCTTATTTTTCAAATAAAGATTTGTTTGGAAAATATTGTTCCAAAAAATTTATTGCTCTTTTTCTGTCGGCATCAGTAGAAAATTCCGTATCGTTTAAGCAAAAAAGCTTAATACGGGAATTCTTTTGTACATTATATTGCTTTGCATATGACGACAAAAATTTAGAATCTCTCAGTTTGTTATAAATTTTTATTGCCAGTCTGTTTAGAAATGACGGAAGTCTGTACAAATTATAAAATTTCATTTTTGAATGACCTGTATAAAAAGAATAACAGGACCAAACAATTCTTCTTATATTATTTTTATCTCTAAACTTACTGTAAATTGTTTTTTTAAAATCGTCTTCAAATTCTTTTATACACTTAATTACATCCGGTTTATAATAAGCATCTATATTGTGATTTTCTTTATACGGTAAACAAACATTAAATTTTTTTGAAAACTTGTCTAACGAATTTTTCACAAAAACCTCATACAAGCATTTCGGTTCTGCTTTCGGATTGAAATTTTTTCTAAGTCTTATAATCGGATATCCTTTTTTATCGAAAAAAAAGTTTTCGGTAACTTTGTTTGCAAAAAACATATCGTCATTGGCATACAAAAACCGATCGGATAAATTCGGTATATTCGGTATGCAGGCTTCTATAGCAAGTGTATTGAAGGTCGGTAATGCATCCGACGGAAAAATATCTTTATGATTTACAAGATTTATTTTCGGATGGTTTAAATTCAGCCATTGAGGAATTTGTCCGTTTGTAACAAGAAATATTTTATTTATAAAACCCGCATTTGTCTCTACGGATCTTAACAAATATCTAAGTTCGCCGTTATCTTTGAATCTTACATTGAACAAAGCTTGCTTATCTGTATCATCAGAACTATATTTAGCTCTTTCTTTTTGAAGATTTTCATCTTCGCATACCCATGGAATAACCAAATCTATTTTCATATTTATTTTCTTTTTCCCTTACAGGAATTATACTACTTTCACCGGTTTTTGTAAAAAGTATATAAAAAAGCTCCTGTTATCGAATCTTGAATGTATAAATTTTCATTGCATTTTTTTTGTATATTTTATAAACTTATTCAACTTGATATTTTTATCAATAATAAGAGATAAAATGAAAATACAAACACCTTACTATTTTATTGAAGAAAAAAAACTATTGGAAAACATGAAAAAGATCGCTTTTATAAGAGAGCAATCCGGCGCAAAATTCGTGTTGGCTTTAAAATGTTTTTCCACTTGGTGTGTTTTTGATTTGATGTCCAAATATATGGACGGGACAACAAGCAGTGCTTTGTATGAAGCAAAACTCGGATATGAAAAATTCGGTAAAGAAGTTCATGCTTATTCGGTTGCATACCCGAAAGAAGAAATTTTGGAATTAAAAAAGTTTGCCGACAAAATAATTTTCAATTCGATATCTCAATTAAAAAGATTTTATCCGTTGGTAAAAAATAAAAATTTAGGAATAAGAGTTAACCCTAAAATAAGTTACAGTCATTTTGATTTGGCAGATCCTGCAAGAAAGAATTCCAGACTCGGAGTAATAAATAAAAAAGATATTTTAGACAATTTGGATAAAATAAACGGACTTATGTTCCACTTCAACTGTGAAAACGAAGATGTGGACAATTTGGAACAATCTCTAAATTACATCGGCAAAAATTATTCAAAGATGTTACAAAAAGTTGAATGGGTAAGTTTCGGCGGCGGAATTTATTTTACAAAAGATGGTTATAATATAAAAAAATTTTGTAAAATATTAAGAGATTTTTCAAAAAAATATAATGTGCAGATTTATTTGGAACCCGGTGAATCTTCGATAACGATGAGTGCAAAACTTGTTACATCCGTTTTGGATATTACACATAACGGTAAAGATATTGCGGTGATAGATTCTTCGACGGAAGCACATATGTTGGATTTGTTGACTTATCATACTCCCGCAAAAATGGCTGAGCAAAAAAATGCGAAGTATGAATATATTGTTGCCGGAAGAACCTGTTTGGCGGGTGATATTTTCGGAACATATAAATTTACAAAACCGTTAAAAACAGGCGACAAAATTATATTTGAAGATGCTGCCGGATACAGTATGGTAAAAATGAACTGGTTTAACGGTGTACCGATGCCGTCTATAGTAGTGAAAAGACTTAACGGAAAAATTGAAGTCGTAAAAAGTTTTAAATATAAAGATTTTGTAAGCAATTTATCTTGAGGAGGCGGTGCTTGAAATGAAAAGAAATGTTTTAGTTATCGGGGCCGGAGCCGTAGCACATGTGGTTTGTCATAAACTGGCACAAAACAACGATGTTTTCGGGAAACTCTTCATAGGTTCCAGAACATTGAAAAGTTGTGATGCCATATTGGAAAGTATTAAAAGAAAAAAGAATTATAAAAATCCTGATAATGAATTTTCATCCAAGCAAATAGATGTTTTTGATGTTCCCGCCTTAATAGCATTAATAAAAGATTTGAATATTACAATCGTTATAAACGTTGCAAGTGCATTTTGTAATATGTCTATTTTGGAAGCCTGCATCCAAACCGGAGCTGCTTATATAGATACCGCAATCCATGAAGATCCTACAAAAGTTTGTGAGAATCCCCCGTGGTATGCGAATTATGAATGGAAAAGAAAAGACAGATGCTCTGAAAAGAAAGTTACCGCAATTCTCGGTTGCGGTTTTGATCCGGGAGTAGTAAATGCCTATTGTGCATTGGCGGTAAAACATCATTTTGATAAAATAGCCACAATAGATATTATGGATGTAAATGCAGGAAGTCACGGAAAATATTTTGCCACAAACTTTGATCCTGAAATAAATTTTAGAGAATTTCATAAAGTATGGACCTGGATAGATAATCAATGGGTAGAAAAACCGGTTCATGCGGATAAACTTGTATATGATTTTCCTGTTGTCGGTTCTCAACCTGTCTATTTGACCGGACATGACGAACTTCATTCTCTTTCAAAAAATATTAAAGCAAAATCCATAAGATTTTGGATGGGATTCAGCGACCACTACATAAATGTATTTACGGTATTAAAAAATATCGGTTTATTGTCGGAAAAGCCTGTAAAGACAGCTGAAGGATTGGAAGTCGTTCCATTAAAAGTTGTTAAAGCTTGTCTTCCCAACCCGAAAAGTTTGGCTCCGAATTATACCGGAAAAACTTGTATAGGTTGTTTAATTAAAGGTAAAAAAGATAAGAAGAATAAAGAATTATTTATTTATAATATTTGCGATCATAAAGATTGTTATAACGAAGTTGAAGCTCAAGCTATAAGTTATACGGCAGGAGTTCCGCCGGTAGTTGCGGCAATGCTTATAGCTAACGGAACTTGGGATGTTCATACGATGGTGAATGTAGAAGAATTAGATCCGGATCCGTTTATAGAATTATTGGGTAAAAACGGATTATCGACCGCAGTATTGGAAAATACGCCGTCTAAAAAGTTTATTTAACATAAAAAATTTAGTAAAATTTTCAAGCAGCTTATAAGCTCAAAAGGAACCTATGGATAAACACAGTAAAGTACCAATTTTTGACACACTTTTAGGACATGCAAAAAGAAATGTTACTTCATTTCATACACCGGGTCACAAAAACGGTAAAGGGATAGATCCTGTTTTGAAAGAAGTAACCGGCGATGGACTTTATAAGTTCGATGTAACAGTATTTGATGAAGTAGATTCTCTGCACGATCCGGTAGGACCGATAAAAAAAGCAGAAGAATTGATGGCCGAAGCTTACGGAGTAAAGCATTCGTTATTTTTGGTTAACGGGACATCCGTGGGAAATATTGCAATGTTTTTATCCGCTTGTGATCCCGGAGACTCGATTATAGTTTCAAGAAGTTCTCATAAATCAATAATGGGCGGTATTATTCTTTCGGGAGTTTGGCCTATTTGGTTACAACCTACAATAGATCAAAATTTGGATATAATTTTTAATTCAACTTATGAGGAAATTAAAAATGCTCTTGAAATGTATCCTGAAGCAAGAGCGGTATTTCTTACAAGCCCTACATATAACGGAGTGGCAACGGAAGTTAAAAAAATTGCCGATTTATGTCACAGAAAAGGAAAGATTTTGTTGGTTGACGAAGCTCATGGTCCGCATTTAAAATTTAACGACAAATTACCGATGTCTGCCGTTGATGCAGGAGCCGATTTATGTGTTCAATCAACACACAAAATTCTTTCGGCACTTTCTCAAGGTTCTGTTCTTCATCATAATTCTAAGCTTGTTGATATCAACAGAGTGAAAAAAATAGTTTCAATGTTACAAACAACAAGCCCTCAATATTTAACTCTTGCAAGTATAGATTTAGCAAGAAGACAAGCCGTTTTACACGGAAAAGAAATGTTTGATAAAGTTATTGAAGCGGCAGAATGGGCAAGAAAAGAAATAAATGAAAAAATTCCCAATATGAGATGTTTAACAAAGGCCGATATTAAAGACAGAAATTTTGATTTGGACTTAACAAAAATTACAATAAATGTTACAAAAACAGGTCTTTCGGGGTATGAGGTAGATTCTATACTTGCAAAAGAATACAATATTCAAGTTGATTGTTCGGATACATTTAATCTTATTGCAATTATGGGCATAGGCTCGGATATGAACGATGTTCAAAAACTTGTAGCAGCATTAAAAGATATAAGCAAGAAATATAAAGGAACTCAAAAAAATTGGATTTTAAAAATTCCTTCTCTTGCAACTGAAATGGTTATGACACCGAGAGAAGTATTTTTATCTCACGATATAAAAAAGATTCCATTGGCAAAATCGGTAGGTCATGTTTCCGCACAAGTATTAACCCCCTATCCGCCGGGTATTCCGGTTGTTATACCTGGAGAAAGAATATCAAAAGAAATTTGTGATTATTTAGTTGAAATGGCATCCAAAGGTATAAGAATAAGCGGACAAGAAGGCGATATTTTAAAGATGGTAAAAGTGTTTGCAAATTAAAAAAACATATGGAGATTAAAAATGAACAAAAAGTTATTAGCACAGTTTAAAAAGACTCTAACTCAAAAAAAAGCATCCATAACAAACAAACTTAACTCGAAAAAAATTAACGAAAATGAAATTGAAACCGGTGGAGATGAAATAGATACCGCTACACAAAGTACGGAAAGAGAAATGCAGTTTGAACTCGGCGGTATCGATACAAGAATGATGCAAGATATCGACAATGCTTTAGCAAAAATAGAAAAAAACACTTTTGGAAAATGTGAATCTTGCGGAGAAGATATCGCTCAAGCAAGACTTGAAGCAATACCTTGGGGCAGATATTGTAAAAAATGCCAAGAAGAAGCAGAAAAGAATTCAAAATAATCCGTGGAGATTTTGCAAAATGAGATTTGTATTAAGTTCAAAAATTTTTAGAGCAACAGTAACGGAAGCCAACCTTGAATATCAGGGAAGTATTACAATAGATTCCGACTTGATAGATAAAGCGGGGTTGTGGGTCGGAGAAAAAGTTTTGGTTGTAAGCAATACTTCCGGTGCAAGGCTTGAAACATATGTTATTCCCGGAAAAGCGGGTTCAGGAACTATTTGCATGAATGGTGCGGCAGCCCATTTAATAAAAAAAGGTGAAATTGTTATTATAATGGGATTTGAACTATCCGACAGGCCGATAAATGCGAAATTTGTTTTCGTTGATGAAAACAACAAGTGCATAAAGCAACTATAAAAAGGTTTAGGTTTATATAAAATGACGGACGATTTATTGCAGGCTTATTTTAAACAGTTAAAAACTATAAAACCGGCAACAAAAGAAGAAGTTGAGAAACTTTGGATAAAAGCAAAAAAAGGTAATAAAAAAGCAATTAAAAGATTAGTTGAGCTTAATTATTGTTTGGTTATTCCCATAGCGAAAAGATTTACAAAAAGAGGTGTAGATTTAATGGATCTCATCTCGGACGGCAATATAGGATTAATTAAAGCAGTTGAGAAATTCGAACCTTCAAAAAATATTAGATTTTCAACTTATGCAACTTATTGGATAGAACAATTCATAAGAAAATCAATTGAAGATAATTCCAAAACTATTAGAATACCGTCTTATATGTACGATATCATAAATAAATGGAAAAAGATGAGAAGTACATTGATGGCAAAATTGAATAAAGAGCCAACTGTTAAAGAAATAGCAAAGAAAATTAAAATTCCGTTGGAACAGGCAGAAGAAATAAATTCGACAATTTATTCAGTGGACAACATTTCTTCTTTAGATGTTGCAATGAGTGATGATTCCGACACACTAAAAAAAGATAACATTAAAGATACTTTAACAAAAACACCTGAAGCTATAACGGAAATTATAAGAAATGCACAAAATGTTCAAAAAGCAATAGATTGTTTACCGGAAAGAGAAGCGGAAATATTGAAAATGAGATTCGGTATAAACAACACACCGACTTATTCTTTGGATGAAATAGGTAAAAAATTTGATTTGTCGAGAGAAAGAGTAAGACAAATCGAGTTAAAGGCTTTTCAAAGATTAAAAAGTATTTTTTTAAGATTAAAATATGCCGATCCTAAGGTTATAGATTCTTTGGTTTTAGATCAAAGAGGAACACAATCGGACAGAAGACAAAACAGCAAGTATAATTTAAAAGAAAGAAGACAAAGTGACAGGAGAAAGGCATGGAGATAAAAGAAGCTATTAAAAAAGCCGTTAGAGATATAGCGGATTTCCCGGTAAAAGGAGTTATATTTAAAGATATTACCCCTCTCCTTTCCGATATAAATTTATATAACAGCATAATAGATGAAATAGTTAACAAATACAAAGATAAAAATATAACAAAAGTTATCGGTTTGGAATCGAGAGGTTTTATTTTCGGTATTTCTATTGCACAAAAATTAAATGTTCCTTTCGTTCCTGTAAGAAAAAAAGGAAAATTACCTTACAAAACCATTTCGGCAACTTACAGTTTGGAATACGGAACGGCAACAGTTGAAATGCATATCGATGCATTAAATGATAAAGATAATGTTCTTATAGTTGACGATTTACTTGCTACGGGCGGAACGGCTTGTGCTGCAATAGAATTAGTTAAAAAGATGAATGCAACCGTTGCAGCTTGTGCTTTTGTTATAGAGTTAACTTTTTTAAACGGGAAAGAACGTCTTAAAGATATAGAATATTCATCGATAGTACAATACTAAAATTTTGCAAAGCAAAATTTTGAAGTATAGAAGATTGGAGGGATAGAGGAATAGAGAATACTTAATGACAATTGGTAATTAATATAAAATTGTACAATTTCCATATCTCTATACATCCATACATCTATTCTTCTGTAGTTTATGCCCTGATAGCTCAACTGGATAGAGCAGATCCGTCCTAAGGATAAGGTTGGAGGTTCAACTCCTCTTCAGGGCGTTTTCTATATGGCAAAACCCAAAACCAAAAACACCGTCCAAAAACTAAAAATACTATGATTTTACAATATATTTTTAACCCGTACCAACCGTTCTCAACCTTTACGAACCGCCAAAGAATTTACCCAAATTTTACCCAAATCACAACTATATTATTTTAATTACATTATTATATTGTTCTACTTCTTTAATTATTCTAAGTTCTATTTTCTGTATTTCTTTCTTAATTCTCTCTTGCTCATCTAAACTTAAATCATTCTTGTTTTCATTAAGCACTTTAGCACGTTTATTATGTTCTTGTAAAATCTTAGAAATTTTATCTGTATAAGGCTTTGACATTCTCAAATAAGTCAACTCTTTCGAAGATAACTCAAAGCCTTGTTTTTTAGCCGAATATAACTCATCCGTCCATTTTTTGTTATCATAAAAATCTTGAATCAATCTGCCGGAGGCAAAATAAGAAAGATTTCTAAAAGTATTTATCGACGCGTCAAAATTGTCTTTTTTATTCATATCCGAAGAATACAAAACTCTTTCGGCACCTCTAATAAACATTTTTCCCATCTGTCCAAAAGTTTGATCCAAAGCATAATCTATTCTCATGGGAGACACACCCAACTTTCCGCCTATATATTTAGCGGTTTCAGAAGTTCTGTTATTAAATCTATACTTATTAGGTAATCTTCTAATAGCCATAGGTTCTATATCTTGCAAATCCGGGAAAATTCTTTTACCTGCAACAAGTCCAAACACAGGAACAGCCGGCTGAGGAAGCCACGAAATAAATTGTCTCGAAGCACCATCAAACCCGTCTTCAGCAACCTTTGCAGCCGTAACAGCAAAGTTAAACTGATCAGGCACAACATCGGTCAAAACCTGCACCATATCCGAAAGTTTATATTTTGCATTATATTTAGCGTTTGCATAAAGCATAGCACCAAACACTCCTAAACTTGCAAAAACATTATCTACCGGAATTCTTATAAAATCATCTTCCTTGCCTGTAGAAACATACAAATATCTCGTCAACATTTCCGGCATAATTTGCAAAAATTGCATTCTATTATACTCATCATCCGTATTATCTAATTTTCTGCGTGCAAGTTCGAAAGCTGCTAACGAAATTAATCCCAACGTAAACAAAAATTTCTTTAAAGTTTTAGGATTAGAAATACTTCTTAGATATATTTTCCCAACCTGCAACGTCGCATTTAAAAATGAATTTACTTTAATACCGCTTTTTAACAATACACTGTTAAACCACCTACCAAAATCACCAAAGGCTCCGGTAATTTCTTCAGCAGCTCTACTGGCAGTTTTCATATCCGCCCCGGCGATTCTCATTCTAACATACTCTGCTCTTCTTGCCAAACTCTCACTAAAAGAAGACGGTGCCCCTAACACTTTTTCAACCGCTCCTAAAAATTTTTGTCCGTTACTTTCCCCTAAAGCTTTTCCCATTTCTAACGGACTAACAATATCCAAATTTCCCAACATAGTATTAGTATCACCACCAAACAAATTATCATACTCTCTTACATAAGGTTTAGCTTGTTTATTTGTAAGAATCTGTAAACTACTTATTATAGGTATATATCCTGTTTTACTACTAACAAAAGCGGTAGCCTGATCTCTCAAGAAATTGGCAGCAGCAAACTTCCAACTTAATCCGGTAGTCAACTTTGTAAACAACCTATTACTTGTTAAAGCCATTTTTAATAACCCATCACTAAGCCCCATATCAAACAACTCTTTAACAGTATTATAAATATTTATATCTTTAATTTTTACAGCCACTTTTTTGTTTTTTATTCTTCCAACAAACACATCATTTGCATGTTCCATTCCATTACTATACGGAACCACTTGCATAAATTCATGCAAATGCGGTGCCATTTGCACCAATTTATTTATAACTATATATTTGTAAGCTTCTCTATAAGCCGAAGCCATAAACCTTACGGAAGACACTACAGGGCTTATAATAGCCAATTCGCTTCCTTTGATTCTTTTTAAATTCTTTAACGGCTGGCTAACACCTTTATATTTAACAACAGTGTTTCCGGCAAGCTTTGTAACAGAACTAAAAAAGTTATTTTTATCGTCAGCATAAATCTCATCATACACATTTCTGCTAAACGGAGCATACCCGTAATTATCCAAAAACTCTTTAAAAACTTCATCCGTTATCACTCCGGAATTATGCAATGTTTCAAGAGTTGCATTATGCAACTTATCATAAATTTCTGCCAAATTTTGGTTTATATCAGTATCTAACTCTTTAAAAGCGGTTTCTATATCTTGCCTGTTCCTGCCATTATTTTTTAGTATTGTATCAATTTTGTCGTATTCTTCTTTTACATTAGCATACAAAGCAATATAATCTTTCCACTCATCAAACTTAGCTTTATTATTCTTATCAGCTTCAAATTCCTTTCTCGCTTGTTCAACTTTTAGTTTTAACCTACTCAATGTAACTTCATAATCGTCAAGTTTTCTATACCAACTTACAAACCGTCTTGTAACCAAATACTCATCAAAATTACTATTAGTTTTTACAACTTTCTTTAAAAAAGTCCGCCAATTGTCCCCAATATTTACTTCTTGTGCATTTCCGTCTTTATCTAAAATATAAAACATGCCGTCTTCATTATGCAAGTTCGCCCCGATAACACTACCCAAAATTTTTCTATATCCCTTAGCGGTTAAATATAAATCATTATCCATCCATTTTAAAATCGCGTCGCTATCAAATATTGTTCTATCCAAAAACACCCAAAACGGAATTTCGTTTTTATTTTTCACTATCAACGGCTTATCATACAAAGTAGCAGAAACTTTTTCTATTGCCGTCATACCCTCATAATCCACAATAATCTGCCTTGCCGAAACATACAAATCTTGCAACGGTGGATATTTCTGCATAACATAAGTAAACGCTTCATAAAAATTCTTTTTTACAAAAGTAGGATCAACAATTGCCATCTGTATCATTGTTGCAATACCTTCAGCAGCTTGAGTCTCTACAGGTTTTCTTGCTATACTCTTAAGCCCATAATGTTTTATGGCACACTCACGCAATTGTCTTAAAATCTCTTTTTGTTGTTTATCATTTTTTGAATTTGCAATAATATTTCTTATTATATCTTGTCTATCATCCAAAGCATGCACAACTTCATGAGTAACCGTATCTATGTTTAACAAACTATTTACAAACACATTACCCTTTTTAGATCCGTAATCATAATACACACCTGTAGCATTTCTCGGTTTATAATTACTTTCACTTATACTAACTCCAAACTTTTCAGCAAGATCGTAAGTTCTCTGATATACTTTTTCTTTATTTCCGGAAACATTTTCATCCGGCTCAATTGCAAACTTTACACCATGCGTCTCTACGGAAGCTAAATTATTTCCTTTAGTATTACTTTTTATTTTCGGTTTATTTTTATTTTTCAAAATCTTGTTGACAATTTTAATATAATCGGCTACAATATCATCGGATGGTAATGTTGCACTCAGGGTTGTCCTGATGTTTGCCGCATTACCGTCCTTTTTTTGTATCTCTATTTCGGAAATATTTGTAGAGTGTAAAGTTCTTTCACCTATACTTCCTTTAGGTTTCTTTTTACCTGCATATTGTTCGGTAACGGTAAATCTTACAAAGTATTCATCGTAACCGCCTTTATCGTTTTGTATTTTAAATTTGTTTAAAGTGTTATGCCAAAAAGCAATATTTGTATGTTTTTTATGTTGTTTGTTTCCGGTATACTGTTTTTCTGTTGGGCTGTCTATTAAAACAGAGTTTTTATAAAGTTCCGGCAACAATCTTACAACTGTAGATGTATCAAAGCCTTTATGCCTTAATATTTTATCTACCGTTTCAACAGAAAAATTTGTAGCTCCAAGCTCGTTATGTTCAACGGTTTTGTTGTTTCTAAAAACTTGTTCTGCGTCTTTTTTTATTAAACTCTCATGCGGTTGTATTTCAATGGTATCTTTATCTAAAAATTTAACAAATCTTTTAGCTATCTCTTTTTCTTCATCAGTTACAACATAATTATCAGAAACATCCACTAATACATTATTCGGACTAAAAGAATTTATATGATTTCCCGAACTAATAAATTGTAACAAACCGTTTTGTTTTTCTTTTCCAATATATATACCATAAGCCGAATTATTAATTTTATAAATATTACCCTTTACAAGCTCAAAATTATCACCGGTTACATTGTTTGGAAAATTTTTTATTATTTCCTCAACAGGTTTCCTAACTACATTTTCTAACCTTTCTCTAAGAATATCTTCTTTAACAGATCCCACTTGTTTCGTTATGTTTTCCAAAGTATCATTATAGTTTATATAATTAACACTGTTTTCGTTACCTGTTTCAATTGCGTCATTTTCCAAATTATTGACACTCTTGCCATTTTGTCCTATAATATTCGTGCCGGTATTGTTACTCGGGACGATAGAAGATTGAAGTATTCTTCTAAAAATGTCAGGGTTAATACCGGTTTGTCTTTTGTATAAAGTTTTTGTTGTTAAAGTTTTTTTACCGGTTCTTACTTCTTCCATATAAACAGATGAGCCGTCAGGCATGTTTTTAGCATAAGCTATAATATCCAAACCTTTATCGTTTTTTAACCCGAATGCTATATAATCATAGTTTTTGGTTATATAATTAGGCAAAGTTTTTATATCTTCATCGGTAATAGCAATTTGTCCTCTACTCTTTTCGGTTTTGACATTTCCATGATTCTTAAATATATGTCTTATTGCAGATGTATCTATATTATGAATATACCCGGTTAAATCCATTCCGTTAGCTTTAGCGTCTGCTATAAGTTCCGGGCTTACTTTCGAAATACTTGTTTTTTTCTCTTTCTTATTTCTTGCTGCAACAATATTTTCTTCAATTCTTTTTGTTACATACTTATCAATATTAGTAGGTTTAATATATTCGGTTGGTCTTGTTTTTACTATTATCTTCTCTATATTGCCGGAATTAAAAATCTTTTCTCCCGTTTCAATTCTTCCCTGTTCTGTTTCAACATTTATATCTCTGTTAGCCTTAACAATATTTTTTTCTGTTTCGATTCGCCCCGGTTCTGTTTCGATGTTTATATCTGCATCGGCTTTCAATGGTTTTTCAGGAGCTTGCGGAATTTCCATTTTATTAACTTGTCTGTTTATCTTAACAGCTTCATCAATATCAATCGGATTTGGCTCTCCTTGTATAGCTACAGCTTTCCTGCCCGACTGTAAATCTTGCCCCAATTCACTTTTTACACTTTCAGCCGTTCTTCCTGTCATTCTTTCAATAACATAATTTTTAAATTTGCTTACAGCTTTGTTTGCCTTTTCTTTACCCCATCCCTTTTTAATATAAAGATTATATATATCATCAGCGGTTTTCTTGATAAACTTATTTTTAACCGCATTTTCCACATGTCCGGTCAACACACCGTCTGCTACCATTTCGCCCAATCCTGCCATAAACTTTAAAGCTCCGGGCTCATCATCCGGTATAAGTTCTGCCACTCCCTCAATTTCAAACGGATTCCATTGTTTTCCTTTAACATTTCTTACAATCGCATTTTTTGTTTGCAAAAGTCCCTCAAATATCAAAGTGCCTAACTTTGTCATTGCAGGAGTTCTTGTTATTATTCCGCCCGTAGTAGCAGCCATACCCGGAATTAATAGCGGTGTAATCGGATCTGTTTGAACAAGCCCTTGTCTATCAGCATTAATTTTGTCTTGTGCAGATAGTGCATAATCGGGATTATTTTCAACAGCAAACTTCCCGTCGGTATTATCATCTTCTTTTGTCGGAGCCCTTAAAATCGGCTCAGCTTTAGTCTGTTGTTGTGTCTGTTTTTGTGTAACAAAATATGTAGCAGGCTGCACAATTTTATTTACTCCGCCATAAATCTTACTACCGACACTTTCCAACACATCTGTAACGGTTCTTTTCTGTTTTTCCAATCCAAGCCCGCTCAAATCTATTTCGTTTTTATCTTCCTTTTCTAATCCTAATCCGCTCAAATCTATTTTGTTTTTATCTTCTTTCTCTAAGTTTAATCCGCTCAAATCAAGCATAATAAACCTCTTATTTATTTTTCTTTAAAATCGCAACAACTTTGTTTATATTGTCTTCGGTAACTTTATACCCTTGTGCTTGCAACTGCTCAATAGCTTTTTGTCTTAAATCGTCGTCAGTATTTTTTTGTTTATTTTCTTTTTTATTTCCGAATATTCTACCCAAAATACCGCCATCACCTTGTTGCTTGTTTCCGGCAGAATCTTGTCTGTTTTTTATTATCGTATTATATTTTTTCAACACATTATCATACTGTCCACTTGCCTGCAAATACCCGTTAGCTACAGGATTTTCCACCATACCTACAACAATATCGTCATCGCTTTTCAATCCGCTCGGATCAAACGTTTTTATCCATTTATTAAGTTGGCTCATTGCTTCTTTAGGCGTTATCACTCCGGCATTTTCCTGTCTTCTTTGGTTAGTAGTTAAAGAAGAAAGTCCGGATAACAAATTATACGGCACCCTTTGCCCCGCTATATATTTTGTATTGTAAACACTGTTTAAAATTTTTGCGGTCTGGTCGTCTAACGAAACCATATAATTACTTCCGCTTGTTACATCTTCTTTCGGCACATACCTTAAATCGTTACTTCTTAACCTACCGAAATCACTTATATTTATTTTGTCTATTTTCTGTTGACTTTCTTGCGGCATAGCAACAGTTGCAAACTTTCTTCCTGCAACCGTTTGTTGCGGTATAGTCTTTTGTTCACCCGCTACAAGATTATTCTCATACAAATCAGCATTGCCTTTTAACGCGTTATTCATCATACTTGTTACAATAGAATCTTTTAATTCTTGCTCATAAGTCTTATCCTTATAGGCTCTATCGTCGGCAACATTATCTCTATTTACCTGATTTTGTAAAAACATATTAAGTAAACCCGTCAAATTATCAAAAGCTCTTGCAAAACCCGCACTGTTTGCATAATTAGCCATATTGTTTCCCCCTTATATTGTGTCATTGCGGACCTGCTCCGCAATCCATCAAAAACTTTTTTCCGGTTTTCCGCCGTTTCCGTTTCCTTTCACCCTTTCACCCGTTCAACCACCATTCCGCCGTTAACTATACTGTGCTAACAGTTCTTTCTGTCTCATACCTGCTTGTTGCTGGTTCAACCAATCACTTAAATTAAATTGGTCTCTCGTATTAGCCAAATTCAAGGCCGTATTAACATTTTGGTCGCTCAATGCAAGTCTTTGACTTGCCAAATCGTTATTGAATTTTTCTGTTGCTGCAAGCTGTCCGCCGATAGTCCCGCCACGGTTAGCCATAACGGTAGCAATAGAAGAAGCTCCCTCGTTGGCAGCTTGATTCAACTGTTGTTGTTGGCCTTTGGTAAGGTTACCTGTTCCGTAAACCTGTATAAGATTATTAAAAAAATCTTCGTATGGACTGTTATATTCTTCGTACCCGTAATCTTTCAAATAAGCTCTTGCACGCCTTTTACTTGCTTCAAGTTGTGCTCTTTGTTTGTCTGCTTCGCTACTGCCAAACATACCACTCAAAAACGAACTTAAAGTACTACCACCCAACAATGCGAGATCTGTTGCCACAGCCATAATTACACCTCTCTCAATTTATTTATTTTTCCTATCAAATCATTTTTTTGTATTTTCTTTTGAGATAAATATTGTTTTGCTTCTTGTTTTTTTTCTGTTGTTTGCTCATCGTCGGCAATAATCAACAAATCTCTAACCATAGTCATATTTATATTTTCTATTTGTTTTTCCAACTCAAAAACTTTTTCTTGCGTTGTAGGTTCCGCCGCAGGCTCATTTTCCACAACTTCAAAATAATCACCTTTATCTTCTATATGTGCATTGTTATTATTGCACCACACCGCCATATCAGCATAACTTTTGTTGTTTACTTTATCTTTATATAATTTGTATCCGACATTCATTTAATATCTCCCCTATTTTCCGCAAGCATACCAACTGAACGAATTGGCAATATATTTTGTATCATTGCTACTCCAAGAACCAGTATATCCTACATTTACTCCATACCCTACAGTCTTAAAATTATCTGTAGCTTTATCGGTAGATTTTACTGTTTCGCTCCACCGCTGATTATTATCATAGTTGTTTGATACACCAAAAATTAATGTATATTTATTATCCGAAAAAGGTTTCAATAAATTTACGGTTTTTTTAGTCATAGAACCGGTATTTGTTGCAATTCCGCCCTGCTCAATAAACCCGTTACTCCAAACTCTGTACCAACTGCCATCGTTCCAATATTGTTCTGTAATATAAATATCTCTTGCACTTCCGCTGAAATCAATTTTTTTTAAAGAACCGGAATCGTTCAAACACAAAAAAACATTACCGTCAACACGGTTAAATCCCACATTACCGTTATCCAACACAGAAAGAATTTCATCATCTGTCTTATTGTCAAACAATTTAAAATTTTTATCCTGCACATTTTTAAACAGAATATTAAACAAAGTATTTGTTTTATCGTCGGAAACATTAAACGGTTTTTCCATTGCATTATCCTATATTAAGATGTCTTAAAACTTTCCAATACCAAACCAAATTGTGTATTTGCGTGTAATCGTTGGCCTGCCAAGCAAACCTGAACCTTACGGTCTGTCCTCTTACAATACCGGTCAAAGTTTTTATCACCTCAATTAAGTTGGCTTTTTTAGGTATTTCGTAATCAACAAAGTCACCGTCATCCACACTTACCCCCACGGTAACATTTACAGTTGTCGAAACATACCTTACTTTAAATTTTCTGTACAAATTTTCGAAATCGCTCAACACAAACCGCTTTGTCACAAAAAAGCAATTATAATTTTCGGTATCGTTTTTATATCCTATTTCTTTTTTATATACGGTTCCGGTTGCGGCACTGCACGAAAACAAATCGTCCACACTTGCACAATAATCAAAATTGTTTTCGTTATCTTTAATTGTCCAATATCCGGCCTTATCGTAAATATACTCAACAGAATTTTCGCCGCTTTCATTATTTGCCGGCATATTAAGTCTGTACTTATCTTTCCACACAAAAGCACAAACTTTCAATTTTTCTTCTTTTGTATAATAAGATATTTTTATAGAACCTATTTCATTATCACTTTCTACAGGAAACACAACTTTAAACTGCACATAAGGTCTTAACGGTATCAAACCGGATATTTGTTCGTTGTTTGTTATTTCAACAAAAGTAGCATTATTTATATTATCTTCTGTCCCTGCTCTCATATAGACAGTAGCTTTATTATCAACATCGGCAGAACCTCTTTGCACAATTTCTGCAATATTCCAACCCGACGGATTAGAACCTGAAATTCTTATAGGTTCGCTTTGATAAAAGTAACTATCAGCCAAAGAAATTTGAATTAAAGTTATAGATCCATAGCTTACATGGTTTCCGTTTGTTCTAAAAAAAAGATAGCTTTGTGGATCAAGGTGTCCGGGAATATCATACACTACTTTTATTCTTATATATCTTTTACCTGTCCCGATAAGAGTTTGTGATACAACTTCTTGTATATCTTCATTAGATATATCATCCCAACTGTTTTTACTTTCATCATAGTTGGCAAAATAAAATCTTCTATAGTTGCCGGCACCATTTACCACAAGAGAATTTAAATTAAAGTTTTTAGAATAAGTATCTATCTCTCTGGTTATATATGTGTAATCTTCTATATTATCATCAGCTATAACAACACAAAATCTTGTATCTGTTATGTGTTGTCCTTTAGCATACCAACCATTTCCGGGATCATCCACATTTTCCAAAAGACAATACAACGATCCTCTACTTGAAGAATCAATAGTAACCCTAAACCAATATTGAGTATTTGCAGGAATCGAGAATCGGTCAAATTCAAATTTCTGAACAGGCTTAACACCTTGTTGTCCAACTAAATCGCTTAAAGGGACTTTCTTTGATCGTGCAACAACATTCATATTATTATTAAGTATTTCCATTGTTGCATTACCAATAGTAGAATTATAATAAAGAAAAGTCCCTTTAATATACACACTGTTTACATTTACATTGCTTGCCATAACAGGTAAAGATGATATTCCTACATAAGCATCTTCCTGATTAAACACAGACAAAGCTCTAATATTTTGTTCATAATCCTCACGATACAACACACAATATCTATCACCTCTTATCCTAACGACACCGTTTTCAACAAATCCGTTATCCCCTAAAAAATCATAATCGCTTAGATGTTTATCATAATTGCTATCTCCTATTTCAACATCTTTTACTGTCCCTATCCCGCTGTTTTTTATCGTTATACCGTTTACCACGGCACCGCCGGAACCGTCCCAATTAGAATTTTTAGTATAACTTCTTTCCAAAACAATATTATCGCCCACACTGACATTAGTCGTCTTATCGTTTATCTGCTCATCAATTAAAACGGCACTGTTACCGCTCAACTGTGCCACCCCGTCCGGACTCAAATAAGTCAACACACCGTTAAAAAGTCTTATCGTCTCATGCGACACACACCCGTAAGTCGTGTCAACTTTATTGCTCGACCACTGATCAATATCACCGGAAGTCAAATATCTGTAAACATTATGCTGTTTAAAAATATAAACATAAGCACCGCCAAACGAAGCACCGCCGGTAATAATCTCGCCGTCATCTTTTCCGACGGTATCATAATTAAGGCCGTAAACAGGTGTCCATCTGGTGGGATCATACGGCTGGCTCCAATATACACCGTTATCATCTTCCACACTTCCAAGCCCGAACAACCTTTCCTGATGTATAAATCCTATCTTTAACCCTTTCGGAATATTTGTATCGACTTTATCGGAACCGCTCGTTCTTGAATATTTCGCATTATCCGAATCCGTAAACTTATCCGTTCCGCTGTCATAACTTGCAACGGTAACGGCAAGTTTGCTCCTGTACAAATCGGTAAAAACAGCATCCCCGTTTGCGGGAGTTGCCGAAAGCGTATAAAAAATTTGTCCGTTTCTTGTCCAAGCATAAAACGAATCTCTGTTTATAAATGTTGCCGAAGTTTTGTACAGCACCAAAATACACGAATCCGAAAAAGACAAATTTTCAATTACCGGATATTTCCCCGTGAAAACAAACAACCTGTCGTTATACTGAGCAAATCTCACTCTCACATCTTCGTCTATTACCACATCTTCCAAGGTTCCGTTATTATCGATTTTATATTTTTGAAAATTGTCGGTATTTAACGGCGAATAATAAATGTATCCGCCGCAGGCAACAATCAGTAACGAACCGAGCTCTTTATTGTTGTATATTGTCATACCTTGACACGGCTTATCATCAAAAGCAACCGAATTAACTTTAATTTTACCTTTAACGCTTTTCGGCAGAAACTTTTCACTCAAATCCACATTCATACAATCGCTGAAAGCATTATCGGCAATCTTATCGTCGGATACTCTTGAAATCAACCCTTTCAAAAAATTGTCTACACCTTTACTTTCCATAATTTAATCCTTTTATCCCGTCTTGTCATTGCGGACTTAATCCGCAATCTGTCAAAAATTTTTTCTCTCTTGTATCTTTCTGTCATTGCGAGGCGATTTATCGCCGTGGCAATCTATCAAAAATTTTCTTCATCTTTTCCGCAGTTCCCTTTCACCCTTTCACCTTTTCACCTGCCGTTTCGCCGTTTCCTTTTCACCCTTTCACCTGTCATCATCTTCTCGGTCTTGCAATAACAAACTCGGTTGCTCTATCCACATTAAACATTAAATCTTTAATATCTTTTAAATCTTGCAAATATAAACTGTTGTATCTGTCGCTAAGTGCAACATTTCCGTCTTCCAACATACACCTGTGAATAACTCCGTCAATAATTGCCTGCGAGGCACTTTGTAACTGTTCCGTATTGTTAAACGGTTTATCTGTAGAATTTACCATATCATCGGCAACACCTATATAATGTAACGTTATATCGTTTGCTGTTTGAGGTTTCGGCACCAAATTTATAACATTAAATTCCTGATAATACATTTTAGGTTCGCCCGACTCTTGTCTCCACACTTTAGAATTAAACAAACATTTATCGTCAAGTTGTTGGGCTGTAGTTCCTATAAGCCTTTTGTTATCATACACAACGGCAACAACTTTTAAACAGTCGGCAGGTAAAGAATAATTTTCCGTTACGGAATTAAAACTTACCGAACCGGTTTTCAACAACAATTCCGTCTTTCTGCAAATGTCGGCCTGAATTAAGTTAGCTCTTCTTAAAAGTTCGCTATCTGTCCAATGTCCGCCTGTTTCAGGCTCTTTCAAACTTCTTTTAATTTCTGCTAAAATTTCGCTCCATTGCATATTTTTTTTCTCCTTACCTTAAACTTACCGGAGCTTCTACAGCTCCCGGCACCTGTGCAACTTGTTCCGGCGTCATCCCTTTAGGAGCAAAAACAGGCTGTTCCTGAATCGGCACCCCTGCTTGTTGTTTCTGTTGTTGCTGTCCCATCAACTGTCTTAATATTTCCTGTTGCATAAGTTGTTGTTGTTGCTGTTGTTGCAACTGTAAAAACTTTACATGCTCTTCAATATGTTTTTGTCTTATCGGCTCATAAGCGGGATTTAGTTCTACCGCTTCATGTACCTGAATGTGAGCTATATGGTTCTCATTTTGTTTTGCAAACGGCGTTTCTCCTTGGCTCATCAAAATATTTTCGTCATCCGGACTTACAAGCTGACTGTTCACTTCTTTAGAGATAATTGAAAGGTCGCCGTCATTTAACACTTCGGCAATCTTTTTGGCAAGCTCTGCAATGTTCCAAATTCCGACCGGACTTTTAATTGCTATATTGTAAAGGTTTAATAACTGTTGCCCTTTAACAACTTTATTTTCCGTCTCACTCACAGAAAGCGGCACAAAATCAAAATCGCTCATCAATACCTTACTTAAATCATAATCTCTGCTTTCAAAATCAATATTCATATTAGCAATATAAGCTCCAAACGCTTCGGCACCGATAATTTTTTTAACGTCGTTTGTGCTCATAAACTGTAAATTGTAACCGTAGGCTTTACGCAAATACGCTTTTATAACTTCATCTTCAAACGTTCTAAGCTTTGTAAATATTTCTCTTTGCGAAGAATTATTGATTGCGTTAGCTTCCGTGGCGGTTGTGTCATACCTTGCAGGAAGACCTTGCAAATTCGCGGAAGCTCCGGTAACCGTCATAATATCGTTTTTAGCCAGCTGTATACCTCTTAATGCAGCCTCACTTACATTCGGCGGCCTTATAAACGTTACCCCGTCTTTACCTGTTTGGCTGTGCATAATTCCTCTCGGTCTTGATTTCAACTCCGATTCAGGTATTCCCGCCTGAGCGTCCACAACCATCATACAATCAAGTATCAACATCAAATCGTCCATAAACTGGTTCATAAAATCGTTTAAGGCAAGTTGACTTTCTTTTGCAAGTTCCGGCACACCTATCCCTATACTTTCAGCCTTTTTAATATCTTCCCACTTAAACAACACATACGGTTTTTCCTGAATATCGTAAGGATTAAGTTCGCACCTTATTACTTGCTTTTGGTCTATAACGGTAATAATACACTCTTCTTCTATACCGTCGTCGTCAATATCGAAATTGCACCAACATTCAAGCAACTCGTGTCTGTTTTTATCTACTCTCATCGTGTCGCCCGTTCCCACACTGTCGGCAGTATGAGCATAGTTTTCGGTAACATCGGGCTCGGTAATACCTGCTTGGTGCTGTTGCAAATACTGTTCAACACCAAAATAACTGTCGCTACCTTTAACCATAATTCTTATATCGCTTTCACTTACGTTCGGTATTTTTTCAATAATAGCTTCCTGTTCTTCCCACTTACGATAAAAGTCCCAAAACACATTTTCAAGTTCGAGCACACTAAAATCAATATTATCGTAAATAGGCACGGTATCTTTTTTAGTTTTCGGCATAAAAAAATCGCCGGTTCCTATTTTTTTAATTATATCCATAACACTTTTTCGTTCGTTCAAATCTTTCAACACATACTTATTTTTTTGCACCCAGCTCACTTTAGCAATAGCGGTCCCGTTAATAATTGCCGTTTCCAAAAATCGTCTTACTTTAGTTCTGAAATTTATTTTCTGTTGCTGCAAATTTAAAATCTTTGTATTTATTTCGGCTTTCTTTTCATCGTTCGATCCGCCCACACCCTGCAACTTAAAATTCGGCTTTTTAGCAAAAAGACACTCATCACAAAAATTCAGTAACGTTCTTACCGCTTTTCGTGTTTCCGGCACAAACAAGTTAGCCACACCGTTCACATACGTTTTTTTAGAATATTTGTTGTTATACAACTTATCGTAATCAATCCACTTTTGTTCTGTTTCTTCTCTATCCGAATACCTTTTATAAGTAGTTAAAACAAAATTTAAAGCCTTTTGGTGCAACTTTTGTTTATTCATATTTTTTCTCCTCTTATTGTCCTAACCCGTAACCGGTAACACTACCCGCATTATAAACATAATTATCCTGCTCAACAGCCCTAAATGCTTTA
Organism: Elusimicrobiota bacterium; assembly: GCA_017525905.1. Taxonomy (GTDB): domain Bacteria; phylum Elusimicrobiota; class Endomicrobiia; order Endomicrobiales; family Endomicrobiaceae; genus Ruminimicrobiellum. The sequence continues at coordinate 73,843 of JAFXSD010000076.1, forward strand.
CCGTGCTTATATTTAATTTTCAATACAAGTGCATACCTTAAGGCGTCGGGCAAATCGTCATACACTTTTTTAGGCCTTTCTTTAATTGCGGTTTGCCTGTTCGGCTCACTCCACACATATTTCCCCATACAACTTATAAGCTGTTTACACTTATCTCCGAAAAAATATATGTTCGGTTCCCCGTTAGAATTTATATGCAAATATTCACATACCGCATTTTTACCTACAACAAAATTTTTTGTAGAAGATCTAAACACAAGATTCCATTTAAGCCTTAACCCTTCGGCTCCAAACTCTCTTTGAGCATTTCTTCCGGATATTCTGTCAGGTGTTGCCGAAATAGAATCAATAAATCTATACTCGGCAGATCCGCCCGTTTCCTGCTCTTTAGCAACAATTTTTTCTGCGATTTCTCTCACTGTTCCTCCGGTAACAAGTTCGTCATACACAAACGCCCTGTCCTTTTCGTCTATAGCTACCCACACAACAACACAATCTTTTTGGCTGTGATAATCCATCGCACAAATTCGCACCCAATTAGGAGGTATATCAAAACTTTTCATTATGTGTTTAGCACAAAACTCTTTATATACAAGCCCGGATAAATGTTTAAACTTACCGTAAACTCTTGCTTCTCTTTCTTCTTCCGGTATCTGACTAATAAAAAATTCTCTTGCTTTATCCGTCAAATAAATGTTGTCAAAAAGCGAAAATTCAAATATATCGGTATCTTTATCACCGTGTAACCCTTTCAAATAAATCTCGTCATATATCCAAGGTTCATTTAAAGGAGTTGCCGTAATCCACACTTTACCATCAAACCTCATTAAACCTCTTATAGTGGCCGTATACTTATCTTGTGGCGGCGGCTCGTCAAAATGACATCCGTGCCCCGTCCATCCCTCATACAAATCGGTTTCCTGCTCATAGCTCATAAGCTCGATAGTGGAACCGTTTTTAAAATATATTTTTTTCCATTGTCCGCCCGAATATTTTGCAGGTCTGCCTTTTAACGTTTCGGGCGGAATCAATTTTTGATATTTACTTACAATAACTTCCTGGATCCCTTTATCTAAATCGTTCGCACATACTCTCAGCTTGTATGGCGGTCTGCACTTCATTTTTTCAATTGTGTTGTCGAGCCCTAAGGCAATTCTTATATCTTCGGCACACCCGCACTCTGTTTTACCTGTCTGGTTACCGCCCAAAGCAAGTCTCACTTTTTTAAAACTGTTATGAAACTTTTGCTGATAGGCTTGAGGCCGGTAATAACATATCCCGTAATTTTTTTCTCTGTCTTCGAGCTCGTATTTATAATTAAGTAAAGCATTCAGTTTATCAACAGATAAACTTTCCAAATCAATATTATTCGCTTTTACAAACTCATCAAATCTTACAGGCTCCACATTTTCAAACATAATAATTCTATTTTCCCGCCTTGTTGCATTTTTGTCATTTCTTTTTATTTTCTAAAGATGATACAGTTTTTAACACTGCCTCAATTTTACTTACCACTTCTTTATCCCCGACAATTGCTTTCAGCATATCTAATTGTGATATTTTGCCCAATTCAACATCTTCTTGTTCTTGCAATTTCTCGTTCACTTCTTCGTTGGTAAGTTTTGTTTTTGTGTAACTTATCTCAATGTTTTTACCGTTATCTTTATATACTTCTACCAACTTTTCCGTTTCACTGTCATAATTTTGTCTTTCTGTCCTTACAACTTCCTTATATCCGTTATCTTTAAGTTGTTCTTCCGTCGGGTTTGTTACCCAACCGTTTTTTATTTCTATTTTATTCCTTGCTATAATTAACTTTCCGTCAACAATTTTTCCAAACATATATTATTCCCCCTGCTTTGTTTTTCCTTTAAACCAATACCTATTCCCAATTCTTTTGATAAATGTATTATTTAGATTTATACTCCCTTTAAAACTTCTACCCGCAGATGCAATGCCGAATTTTACAACATTGTAATTATTTCTCGTTGTAAAATTAAGAGAATCTATAAATGCACCACCGTCTTTTGAATAAGAGAACGATAACGATTTCCCATTTATCAAACATCTTACGACATAAGTGCTACCGCCCGTAGTATCGGATTGTAGTATTATATTTTTATACCCGCTATCATACATACTTACTTGCTTATTATATAATGTCAAACTTGTTAAACCTGCATTAAATATCGCTTGTGTTCCCGAACTCGGTATTGTTGACATCATTGTAAATTCAACTTGTACTTCGGTAACATCTTCAGGGAGTTTTTCATTTGTGATAAGATAGTTGTCGTCGGTAAAATTGCTAAATACACCGCTCGGGTTTTCCGTCGGGTTTCCCTTAATTATCGCATATACTTCCTTTGCTCTCATTAGCAATTCATAAAACATACTCATAGTCACACCCCCTATGATACCGTTCCAAATGTATCTATCTCTGCTAACCCGTTACATATTGATATGCAATATCTTGTATTTAATTCAAGACCGCTCGGTGCAGAACCGTCGCCACCCCACTTAATAGTATTCGGTGCGGAAAAGGTTATTGTTCCTCCTGTAACGAAATAAATGACACTCTCTTGATAAGATTTTTCTGCCGATGTTATTGTCAGTTCGGTTATCGGCGTGTCGCCGAAATCGTATATTGTGTTTGCTTTAACTTCCAAATTTGTATTATCCGGATTACTAACAACTGTCAAATTACCTGTACCGGCTCTTGTTCTTTGTATATTTCTTACACCGTCTTCTAAACCCATTTTATATCCACCTCACTTTTTTATTTTTTTCTTTTACTTCCAAAACGGACAATCACTTTCAGGCATTTTCAGAACCTCCAAGTCAATTTAATAAATTTTCCTTTTATCACTTCATTACTTATCGGCATACACAACCTGCTTGTAAATTCTATTTTCGGTATATAAGCACTGTTTTTAATTTTGTAATAACAAATCCCCGCTTTACATACTTTTTGCAACCTAAACAGTCATTTTACAGTTTCGTTATTTTTGTATTGTTCCAACACATCTTTAACATTTTTAAATTCAATATTGTCGGCAATTTCTTCTATAAGTTTTTTAGCTTTTTCAATCGTCGAAATATCCGGAGCGTCGCCCTGCTCTTTCGTGTATGCTTCACTGAATTTTCCTAACGCATTACCCACAAACTTAACCCAATTCACATTTGAATTTTGCGGTATAATTTTTAACGCAAAATTCACAGCCTGACTAACATACTTATCCAATATAACATCGTCTTTTTCCGTTTTTGTTTTTCTTATTATCCAAAACAAAACTCTGCACAAAACATAAAAAAGTATTACCCATCCGCCATTTACAAAAATCTGTTTTAATAATTCCATATCTACACTCGTCTCCTTTTTTTGGTTAAATTTCTTGCTCTATTTGTTTCAACTCTTTCAAACTTCTTGCCTGCTCAATTTTAGTTAAATCACTTTTCAAAACTTTTATGTTGTCAAACTCTACCGACATTGTGTATCTGTCTCCGTCTTCTTCCTGATAATGCGACACGCTTTTAACTCTGCCGTAACCTTTTACAACCACCTTTTCATTAACTTTAAAATCAAGTATATTGTCCACATCTTTATTGTCCAAATAAATACTTTGTTTAGGCTTTTTTATTTCTACTGCTTCTGCTTTTTTATATTTACTCATCCGTTTACATCTCCTTTATTTGTAAAAGAGCAAGAGGAGAGCCTCAAAGAGGCTTCCTCTACTCTTTATTATGTTTAAGCGGTTGCACCGCAAAGGATGTTCACACCAAACACGCCGTTCAATGTTTTTGCCACAAACGGCACTTTATAACCTACGGTTCCGGTCATTTCCAAAGGTTGTGCCAAATCTTGCGGATTTTTAACGATGATTTTTCTCTTTACACCGTCAAGATCCACAATACCGTAAGCTTCTCTGCCCAAAAGTGTTATTACGTGTACAGCACCCGTTTCGCTTGCTACACCCGCAACAGACTCTCTATACACTTCGGTTGCAGAAACAAACCTTATTCCATACCATTCGCCGATTTCCCCATCATATATGTCTTTTTTGTCCTGATACTTTTTAACGTCTTTCCATTCGGAATCGTTCATAAAATCATATTCCGTGTCAGGATCAACTATACATACAAACTTTCCGTCTTCAAACGGCATAGCCTTAGCTCTCTTGAGGTCTCTTCTTGCAAGTTTAATTGCAGCAGAACTAAGCACATCTGTTGCAGCAATACCGGTTCCCACAACAACCCTAAATGCCGCACCTGAAGGCACAGCTACAGGCAAGGCGTCAACGGTTAAAGTGTCTGTTGCAGCGTCAAAGTCCGTAACTTTTACGGTAATACCGTAATTCGGTTGTGTAGGATCTGTAAATGTTACATATCCGCCGTTCCAATGGTCGTTCGCTTCTGTCAAACCGGAAGCGATAATTGTTGTTTTTGTGCCTGTAGCAGTAGAAACTACATCTTTCTGATATGTTCCGTCTGCGTCGGCTCTTCTTCTGATAAAACCTGTCCCAATACAATCGTTAATCAACGAATTTACCGTTTCACCGCAAGCGTTTGCCACAATATCAACTTTCTCTTTTACACCTTTATCAATAGCTGTAAGAGAAGCAATTTCGGATATTTCAACAACATCACCATACCATGCAATTGTTGCCGAAATTTCCTGTTGTTGTAATGCTTTGTTGGTTACTCCGCCGGTAGCAGATTCCGTCAAAGGAGTTTTGTTTTTAGGTAACGGTTGATAACGAGTAAAATATATCGTCTTACCATTTCCTTGTTCGAGTGTTCTTTTTTGTGCAAATTGCTCGGCTACCATCAAAGGTTTTGCCATGAGCAACAATCTTTTGTCGTAATAAGCCTGCACAAACGGGCTTAAGTTGGCTGTAGTTGTAGTTGCCATAATAAAATTCCTCCGTTTTTTCAATTTTTTGCAAATCTTAAACTTTTGCTTTTTTACTTCTTTACTGCCCGCTCAATTTAAGATTGCCCCGAAAAAACCGGAGGTCTTTTATTTTTGAGTTTTTATTTTATTTTTTGTTTAACGTTAAAGATTACCTGTTACAAAAAAAACAAGGTCTTTTAAGTTAACCAAAAAGAAAAATATCTAATTCATACTTTTTTCAAGCTCTCTCAACTCTTTCATATTTTTAACATTTTTAATTTTTTCTACCATTTCGTTATCTTTTGTAACCGTTTTAACAGGTGCGGCTGTTGCTGCTGCCTGCTTTTGTTTATTTTTTCTTTCTTGCTCAACAGCAAGAGCTTTTTCTTGTCTTGCTTTTCTTGCTTCAAAAATATCTCTTATCACATATAAAGATATTATTTCGGGATATTCGTCGGTTATTTTTTTATATTCTTGTGCAAGCTCTTCTTTTTCGTCGTTACTCATCCCCTTAGTTATATCGTCCCACTCTGTTTGAGCGTTCTTATAAAAAGTTTGTTTTTGTTTTTCAATATCCGTTTTTTCGGTTTTATTATCTTTAACATCTGTTTTCAACTTTTTAACAATATCTTCTATTGCCGCAATGGGATTATCCATAAACTTTTCATTAAATTCGTCAATCATCTTTTGTTTTTCGTCTTCGGTCGGCTCGTTCTGTTTATCCTGCACCTTTTTCACGGTTTGTTCCAACTGTTCAAGTCTCTGCTTTAATTTATTGTTTTCGGTTTTAATTCTGTCTCTTTCACTGTCAACAACATTTTTTTGCTTTTCGCTCTGCTTACCCCATGCAATCACATCTTCAATATATTTAAACTTTTCGGGAATATCATATTTTTTTCTTATTTCATCCGTAATAGGCGTTTTTTTCTTTTTATCTTTATTTACAACACCGTCTTGGTCGGTATCGTTACCGTCTTGCGGATTACCATCGTTATTGTCCGAACCTGTATCGCTACTGTTACCGTCTCCCGTATCGTTACCGTTATTGTCCGCACCGTTTTTCTGAGAGGTATCGTTACCGTCTCCCATATCGTTACCGTTACCGTTCGGATTATTATCCGTATCGTTATTCTTATCTTCAACTTTTTCTTCTTTTATTTGTGTTTCAGCCTGTTCCAACTGTTCAATAGTTTTTGCACTGCTAATTTGTTTTTCTAAATCACTCATTGTTTTCTGTCTCCTTTGATTGGTTATTTATTTTTTTAATGCTTAAAAGTTCAAGTATCACCAAATTATAAGTTTTAACTTTACTATACTCGGCAAAAATTTTGTTGCTGTCATCAAAACTTAACATCTTATTCATAGCCTGTTTTTTTTTCTCTTCCAAAAAAGAAATTAAAACAGTCCCCTCTTCTTTGTTTAACATCTCGTGCAAAACAACTCTTTCTTTTTCAGTCATTATTTTCCTCTTGTGCCTTTCTGTCATTGCACGGCAACAAGTTGCCGTGGCAATCCATCAAAAAATTTTTTCCTTTTTTTTCTCTTTGTCATTGCGGACTTGATCCGCAATCTATCAAAAAATTTTTTTCCACTTTTCCGCCGTTGTCGTTGCAGTTCCCATTCACTCTTTCACCTGTTTAATATCCGCAGACAACTGTTTAATCGCAACCGTCAACTCTTCAATGTTTTTCCAACTGTTATTAACTAATTCCTGTTGCTGCTTAATAAAATTCATAAGCTCGGTTTTTTCGTTTTTTGCGTCTTGCCTGATAGAATCAATATAAGTCATACCCCACTTAGCCACTATCACCACAAGTATCACAAAAATACCTACAACACCAAAATCTTTTAATATTGCCGAAAAATCCATTTTATTTTATCCCCAAAACTCTATTAAAACTTCACAATCATTTTCAGATTGCAATTTTAAAATTCTGTCGCTTCCGTCCTGCAAAATTCTCGTTTCCAAAATTCCTGCTACAGCAACCCCGCCGGCAACCAAACTGTTTTTAGTTTGTGTGCCCGGATCATCGTTCACATTAAAAAACACATTTTCGTCCGCACTATAAATTTTTACACCTTTTGCGTCGTTGGGCACATTTACGCTTACAGCTGTAGAACCCACTTCAAACGTCCCGCAACTACATTTTCCGTTACTTAAATCTCTTATCATATTACCCGCCTTTTACCCATATTGTCATTGCGGACTTAATCCGCAATCTATCAAAAAATTTTTACCTCTTTTCCGCCGTTTCCGTTGTCGTTTCCTTTCACCCATTCACCTTTTCACCCTTTCACCTGTCGTTTCCGTTATCTTTCCCAACTTGTCGGAGCCGCACATACAGGACACTGGTGTCCATCATTAACAATTTTGGCTCCGCATCTTCCGCATTTTTGTGTCTTGGACACTGGTGTCTCAGACACTGGTGTCTCTTCTGCCTTATTTGCTTGTTCAATATCGTTTGTTGGATTTACTCCGACTTCTTCTACTGTTGTTTTTTCTTCTTGTTTTTGCTCTTCTTTTTTCTTTGCCATATCTACCTCCACATTTTATATTTTGCCGTTATATCATTGCAGACCTGATCCGCAATCTATCAAAAAATTTTTTCCACTCTTCCGTCGTTGTCGTTGCCGTTTCCATCCCTCTATACCTCTATCCCTCCATCCCTCAGTCTTTGTCTTTGTCGTTCATGCCGTTCAACCTACAACCTTATAACCCGCCGCTTATATAATCTCAATATGCACCACATCCGAAAATGTTTCATCTTTTGTTTCTCCGTTTCTGTTCCAATCTCCGCCCCATCTGAAATTTGACGTTATAAGTCCTAAACTTTTAAATCTTTCAGCAACTCCTAACCAATATCCCGCCAAATAAGCAAACCTTGTTCTATCATTCCAATCAATCGGATAAGGAGCAATATCAATCGCCTGTGATGGAACAAGTAAATGTTTAGAGTTCATTGTTTTACTTTTACCTTCTTTTACATACTGTTCCTGTTGTTCTTTTGTTCTTATAGTAGAAGATAAAATAGTAAAATCTATTTTTTCTATAACAGCCATAGCAACAACCTGTATATCTCTATGGCACTGTCTAAGTAACGAAAAACTTTGTTCCGAAAATTTTGGCATAATATTATTCCTTTGTTCCCATAAAATTCATAACAGCATTTACCGCTGTTTTTATCTGCTTGCAACTGAAATTTTTTTCTCTTGCTAAAGCCGTTTTTATTTTACTTTTAATCTGTTTTACGGTTTCTCCACCGTCTTTATACTTACATCCTTTACAATCGTTTTTACTGTCAAGCCACACTTTTTCACGATTACAAAAATAATCTCCTTCAAAAGTGTCAAATTGTCTAAATATACAGTCTCCTTGTTTTACTTCTATAACAGCATATTTTTTAACCATTTTTATCCTCTTGTAAAATAAAATGTTGCTTGCATTTTTGACAGTGAAAAATATATCCGTGCACTACTTTATCAATATAAAATTCATTGCCACACTGACACTTAAACGGCTGATTTGTATTTGTTTTATTATTAAACCTTACAACTATACATTTTTCTCTTACAAAAACCTCTTTTGTTTTTACATCGTCGTTCGGCTTATCTTCACATTTTTCGCAACAATATATACCATCTGTCTCTTTTTCCGTTGCATTATTTAAAATATCTTCCAAAAATAAAGCCTCAAGTAAAATCGAATAATTAATAGTGTCGCCTATTTTTTCATCAACCATACTTACACTCGGTAAAATACCGTGTTTTTCCCATTTTTCAATCATATCAACAACGCTTACCAAATGTTTATTTAGCATACCGAGTAAAGCATATTCTTTTGTGTTACACCTGAAAATTTTTCTTGCTTGGCTAAAATTGTGCAACCTATCGCTTGTACTTGCATACTCTTCGGCTTTACGACCTAAAACTTTATTTATTTTTTCTATACGTTTTTTTAAAATTTTTTCAAAATCTTCATTTGTCATTACTTTGTCTCCTTAAATTCAAATCCTAACAACTTACAAATTTCTTTTAAATCTTCTTTTTTTTCTTTTTCAAAATCACAAATTACGACAAACCTACCTTTTTCATACCTGTAAATTCCGCTCATATTGAAATAAATGTTTTTCTTAAATAAAAAAGAAGCATTTATTTTTTTAATATAACACTCTCTATATCCGTTATCTTTTGCAACTTCTGCAACTTTTACAAACTTTTCAAAAGTCATTATTTTTATATCTCCTTGCCTTTTGTCATTGCGGACCTGCTCCGCAATCCATCAAAAATTTTTCCTCTTTTCCGCCGTTGTCGTTGCCGTTTCCATCCCTCTATACCTCTATCCCTCCATCCCTCAGTCTTTGTCTTTGTCGTTCCTGCCGTTTCGGCTCCGCCTGAAAAAGTTTTAAAAAGAACGGAGCCATGCTGTTTTCAAGGAGACAGCATTAAAACGGCGGCGTATCATCATCTTCTACGGCTTTATTATCAGGTTGTTGCGTGTCAGACTGTGCAGTTGCCGTATCGGAATTTTTCTTTTCAACAATAACCTTTACAACTCTATTTGCCGAAACCTTAATATAAGTCCTTTTTTCTCCGTTATACTCTTCTGTATTTGTTTCAAGTTTTCCTGTAACTATAACCGGTTCACCTTTTTTTAATACCATCGGTTTCCACACAACACAATTAAAAAAATAAGCTCTGTTTACCCACTCGCCCGTATTTTTATTTTTATAATCGTCATTACAAGCTATCGCAAAACTCGTCAACTCTTTACCTGAGTTAGTCATCCTTGCTACACTATCGGCAGTAACTCTGCCCGACAATGTTACACTGTTTAAATCAACCATTTTGTTTCTGTCTCCTTTTTTTAAAAACTTTTTCTATATTTTTCGCTTTCTGTAGGATTCGAACCTACACTCCCAAATACACCGGTTCTTTGGTGTTCTTCCGTCTAAACTAAGAAAGCATTATATCGGTAATAAATTGTTTTGTATAAAAGCATATAATCGGTTATAACTCCACCTGAATTTAGCGGCAATTTGTTTTGTCGTATACTGTTTATACAATTTCAAATACAAATCAATATATTTATCTTTCTTATGTTGTCTTTTATCCATACACCGCCTAAACGGTCTTTCTATTTTCTTTCTTAACTTTGCACAATAAAAGTAAGTTCCCTTTTTACTGTCTTCTACAGTGGCAAAATTACAATCGATACAATTCATTTACTTATCCTTTTAAGTTGCTTTGTAAGCCGAAAAAAAAGAAAAAAAATAATTTTTTCTCGTCGCAAATTTAAGTTGCTCGCAAGTTACTTTTTTGCAAATTATCAATATTGATAATCCGCCCGGCTTTAAAAAATTTTTTCAAAATCTACCGCTTAATAAAAGGCTTTTAATTTCTTAAAAACTCAAGATTATCAAAATTGATAAAATTAAAATCGCCGTTGGTTTGTCTCGAACAAACTTCTGCCATCCAAAATATTTTTTTCTATTTTCAGTCAGAGAAACAATCAAAAAGAAAAAGTATTTTCTTGCTGTTTTACCGTGTTAAACTACAACGGCATTAATTTATATCAACGATAAAAAATCTCTTAAATTTTCCGCCTTTGCTTTCGTTATAAAAAATTTTATTCGCTTATACTCTGCGTTGTTTATCTCGCTTTTTATAAAAAATTCTCTGTAAGGCTGACATTTTATAAAGAGGCGAGGCTGTCGGGACCTACCGGCACCGTGTCCGGACATCAAACTTAATATTATGTTAAGTTCAAGCCCCAAAATCTTTATTTTATCGTCGAAAATCTTACCTTTTTTATGATTGTTTGCCTGCCTGATACGGCTTGTGCGATTGTTTGTTTTATCTGATCCGGATATAAACATTTATTGACTTTTTAAAACTTATCATGTAAAATACGTATATGCACGATAAATTTACTTTTTATCACACATTAAGGCAGTTTCAAACTCACCACAAAGGTTTAAATTTTCCCCTTTAAAACAACCGTCGCAAAATACAGTCAAATACCGATAACTTATGTTATGTTAAGTTGCCAAAGACCGCCTAATTTATTAAATCTTGTTGATTTTTCAATATATTTTTAATTAAAACTTTTGTAACTTTTGAATTATCTTCAATTTTTTCGTTATTTTTTTCAAAATTAGCACTCTCAAAACTTGTTGATTTTTCAATATATTTTTGATTTTGTCGTTTTCCGTCGGTTAGAAGATCTAAAATTTCGGATTTACTTGTCATTTTTACGGTCTCGGTTCGTTGTGTTACTCCACCGGATAGCAGTTGAATTTTATCCACGGCTATAGCCATCGCCATAGCCAATTGACTGAGCGAGGCTTTTTCTCTCTTCTTTTTAAGCCCCATTTCCGTCAATATATCCTTAGTTATATCTTGCAGGTTCTCGACGGTCTTTGTCGCCCAAGTTTTCGTTGTGGCAAGCACGGAATCACGAATTTCCTTTTTTACCTGTCCTATTCTCTCCCCAAAGAGCCTGCTTATCTTAGTTATCGTATCTGGTGATACTTTATACTTTTTTGCAATTTTGTCGTGCGAAACAAGCCCTATGCAAAGGTCAGAAACTATTGCATTAACTGTTGTTTCAGGAAGATTAATTTTTTCTAAATTTTCAGCATTTTCCATATTGTTTTTTCTGCACGATAATTTAATATTTTTAACTTTTAAAATTTTAGTTTTATAGACGATAAAATTATTATACCGGTATCAAACACGGTATTATTTAATTTCGCAAAGTAAAGCATATATCCGCCGTTCACTTACACCTATCAATTTATGTATTTTCCGTCGTCCATAACCAAGTTGAAAATGTAAAAAAATAATAAATCGCTCAATTTTAGTGTATCGTCCTAAAGCGGTTATCTTTGCTTTTTTTTCAAATTTCAAATAACTGTTATATTCCGTTGCTCTTAATTTGCTTTTATAATTAACGGATATTTTCCGTTCTACATATTTCCGTCTAACAAACTTGTAAAACTTTTCATCCGGAATCAATTTTATCTTTGGAGCTTTACTTTTATATTTGTCGATATCAAACAACAAATTTTGTCTTTTTCTCGTCATAAAATAAAAAAAGACGGCAATAAACAGAACTTAACTCTGCTTATTACCGTCTATATTTGTTAAATTGTTATAACTACAAATAAAAAAAGCCAAGATAAAAAAATATCCTTCTCACTCTTTTTTTTATCCTCGCCTTTTCGAATTCTACAACATAAAAAACAAAATGTCAATAAAAATTTTATTTTTGCACGACAAATTTTAAAACTTGCACAAGTCTCGCAAGTTCTTGTTTCCAATTTTTTTTATACTCATCTATATGTTTAAGTGCTTCAAGTTGCCCGTATTTCTTTTTTAAGTCCGCCATCATTACATTAAAATTTACAGTCTTATATACTATATCTTGTGTTTTATTTTTTTTGATGTCTATATGTTGTGTTTGTTCTTTTTGCTTTTCTTGCTCTTTTCTCTTGTTTACAGCCGCAACACAAATTTGATTACAGGATGTTTCTAATACTTCTAAAGAAAATTTGTTATATTGCCAAGCGGATTTATTCGTCGCAAGTTTAAAAAATTCTTTAATAATATAAGCTGCTTTAAGTTCTCCGTAAGTTGTAAATATTCTATTCATTATGCTCATATCTTTTTTGAAATTGCATTTAAATTGGTTATTAAATTCGGCTTGAAACAACATACACCAATAACCTAAAAGCCTTTTACTTGCATGACTTGAATTGATTAGTGATTTTTTGTTATTAATATCTTCGATATTAATTTTAATATTATTTATATATATATTATTATAAAAACTTTTTTTTGTAATTTCGTATTCATTTAAATTTTTATTGATTTTTAAATTGTTTTCTTGTTTATTATCAATATTGATAATTTGCTTATTTAATTGTAAATTATTATTGATTTTTAGGTCTTTTTTCGAATTTTCAACCGTGTTATCAATATTGATAATTTGTTCTTTTTTTTCTTCATTATTCAAATTGTTATCAATTTTGATAATTTTAACATCTTTTTTTTCTTGATTATCGTCTATTTTTAAAGTATTTTTTTGATTTTTTTCTAAATTTCCAACCGCATTATCAATATTGATAATTTGTTGCCATTTTTTCGTATTTTTTACAACCGTAAAATAGTTTTTTTTGCCTACTTTTTCTTTTATTATTATTCCCATATTCTGTAGGTTTTTTAAACCTCTTAAAACATTTGTAACGCCTAATCCGGTAAGTTCTACAAACTCAATATTTTCTATACAATTTTTATTCATACCATAGCCGTAAGTCTTAGCCAATATTACATATAGCACCTGATGTGTTTCTCCTGCGATCCTAAGCCCTGCTAACCTTTCCCATATTTCAACATCTATCAAGCCTTTTCTTTTATTTTCAAATAAATCATCCATATTGCTCGTTCTCCTTATTAAAAAATTTAGTTTGGGTTGCTTCGAATATTAAATCTATATCGCCACATGCACCGTTACGGTTTTTTCCTATTCTTATCTTTGCATTTCGTTGCACTGTATCGTCGTTCGGTTTATAATACCCCTCTCTCCACACAAACAAAACAACATCTGCATCTTGTTCAATTGCCCCGGAATCTCTTAAATCGCTTAATACCGGAATAGAGTTTTTTACTCCCCTTTGCTCCGGAGCTCTCGAAAGTTGACTTAAAACAATAACCGGCACATCCAAATCTCTCGCTAAACTTTTTAATTGCCGTGAAATATCAGCTATTTGGTTATTCTTATCTTTAATACTACTGTCTCCCCTTAAAAGCTGTAAATAATCGATTACAATCAAATCTAAATGTTTTCCTTTAGTTTTTAATTTATTTGCACAATTTCTGCTTTTACTTCGAATATCAAACGCCGTAGAATCGGCACTGTCGTCAATCAAAATATTCATATTACCCAATGCTTGAGCTGCATTAGATAATTCAGCCCATTCGTTATCTGCAATATTTGCATATTTTAGTTTGCTTGCACTCATACCGCTTACGGATGATAACAGTCTTTGTATTAACAACTTACGGCTCATTTCTAAACTAAACACTGCAACCGCTTTTCCTGCTGTAGCCACATTTTCAGCAATATTCAAAGCAAATGCTGTCTTTCCCATGGAGGGACGTCCGGCAATAATTATCAATTCTCCGTTTTGGAATCCGCCAATCCTCTTATCCAAATCTACAAATCCGCTTGCAAGCCCCGGCACGGCGGACCTGTTACTATGCAAATATTCAATATTTTGCACAGCAACAACAATATCTTTATAAATCTCCGTTAAACTGTTATCTTTAACATTCTCACTTGCAACGGCAAATAATTCTTGCTGCGCATTATCTAATATTTCTTTTGCGGTTTTGCTTTGCTCTGATACATCGTTAGCAATTTGCATTGCTGCTTTCAAAGTTGCTCTTAAAATGCTTTTTTCTCGCACAATATCAATATAACTTCTATATCCCGCCGTAGTTTGCAAACTATCCACTAACCGAGAAAGCCAATTGACACCGCCTTTCTCGGCATAAATTTTATTGTTTTTCAATTCGTTATTTACAGTAACAATATCAACACTCTGTCCGTTCGTCCATAACTTTTTACATACATTAAATACATCTGCGTGTATTCCCATATAAAAATCATTTTCGCTTAATCGTGCACACACTTCGCCGATAATATCGGAATTTACAATCATGCAAGCTACTATAGCTCGCTCAGCATTCAAATCTTGAGGTTGTTCTTTCATTTTGCACCCTTAAAATAATTTCATTTGTTTATTTTCTCTTTGTTGCAAATCTTCGTAATCTTTTAAAATCTCCTCGAAAATTGCAATTTGTCTATCCGCCTGAGTTTGCGTCATTCTTTTAGCTAAAACCAAATTAGGATATACTTTTTTTCTAAATCCCAACTCTCTTTTTATTGCCTGAATTTTATCTCTTGTTGTTATCGACATTTATTTTCTCCTAAATTTATTTATAATTTCTACAATTACAACGAAAATCAAATAAATTAAAGCTATAGGTAAAACAATCGCAAATAATATTTGGAGTTTATCCATTGGCGACAATAATACTTCTGGTGTATTAAAAAACTTGCTTACAATACTTAAATAATAATCAATCATTCAATTGTCTCCTTTGTAAAAATTTAACAAACAAATCTTTTTTCTTCTTTAATCGTTCTTTAAGTTCTCTTATTTCTCGTTTCATTTTTTCAATTTCATTTTCCGGATCCGTTACACTCCAAACATGTTCATTTCTTTCTCCCATATAAACAGCTATCATTTCGGCACACTCAAATTTATCTATTGCCCTAAAATCAAGTATTGTTTGTCTGCAAACATCTCTAAATTGCTCTTCGTCTTTTTCGTAATGATATTTAATCAATCTAAGTATTGTATTAATCATTGTTTTAGGTTCTCCTGATGTTTTCCGGATAAAATACGGAAATGATAAATATAATAATCTTTTGCGGTTTTACCTCTTAATATTACCTCTCCTTTCACTTGTGCATTATTATAATTAAGTTGTACCTTTTGTCCCATTCTTAGCCGTTCCGTAGCAACAAGCTGACATATATGTCCGACAATCTTGTTATTTAGGTCTTCTTGATTGTTTGCTTCTGATAAAACAATATGTTCAACATTTATAACTTTCATTTAAATATCTCCTTATTGTTTTGAATAATAGATTCAAGAACTCCACAAGCCACTTGTAACATCTTTATTGCTTCTATACAGGCTCTCCTTTTAATTTCTTTATAAAACTTATTACACTTAATATGATTGTAAATTTCCAACTCATCACAAACATACGGCAAATTTGTATTTTCGTCTTCTTCCTTTTGAAAACCGATTGCAATTGTTGAAAATTTTGGAAAGGCAATAAGAGCCTGATCTTTAAACAATTCAACTTTAAACAGCACGTCGTTGCCGGTAGAACCACCGCCTAATAATATTTTGCCGCATATAGTTTTTTTGGGGTGCTGTTTCATTATCTCAATACATTTTGCATTACATCCAATCCTTAACATTTGTCTCCTCCTTAATCTAATACCTCAAACTCAATATCAAAAACTTTTCCATCGTATTTTAAATCCGTATTTTTGCCGTCAATAATTGAAATGTTTTTTATGACCGCAGAAATACATTTATCTAAATCATCGTATCCCGGATAACCGTTTGTAAAACATATAACGACTTTATCCGGATGTTGTTTCGTCATATCAATTATTTGTTTTCTTTCTTCAAATTCTTTTTGTATTCTTGTTATTCTTGCAGTCCAATATTTATTGCAAACCCTATATTCGTGTGTTTTTTCTCCGGATTTTACCTTTTCAAACCACTCTTTCTTTAGATGAAAAATTAACATAACAAATCTCCCATTTTGCTTTTTATATCTTCGTAAGAATTTTTTACTTTAATATAAATAAGACCTTCTTTCTCGTCTCGTATTAAAAGTTCTGTAGGTTCTTGGCAAAAAACTTTTTTAATAGTGTCTATAGGTATTATTTGTTTGGTTATAACCTCTTCTGTTACAATTCTTGGTCGGTCATCTGCTAACATCTCATATTCGTAAGGTGCCGGATATTTTTCTTTAGTTACATATCGCAGTTGTTTTATTTCGATAAACTTTTTCACTCTTTATCTCCTTTTCTTCTCAATAAACAATTATGATCCTTGCAATATCTTAATTCTTCAACACAAAGAAGCTGTTTTATATTATCAACCCACTTAACTTTTTGTTCGTCTGTTTTTAATTCGTTTATTCCTGCAAAAATATTACTCATATCTTGCATAAATCCGAACACTTTACTTTGTGCTATTTCTTCTTTTTCAACTAATTCGTCAAAAATATCTGCTTTGTAATCTTCTGTAATCGTGGCTATAGTAGTTTGCAACTCATTAAAGTGAGATCGAATAAGCCTTATCCATCCTCTTAAACTTATATTCATTTACTTTTTCTCCTTGAAATACACATATTTTTTATCTTGCCGAGCAACTCCGCCACAAGGTATTTTCGGACAATGAAACCCGTTTATATTAAAAAAACATTTTTTGCATTGTTCCTTAATGTTACTCTCAATAACTTCCAGTTCAAACTTCCTAATACCATAACTACCGTCTTCCCACTGATAAAATACAGGCACCTCTACAACTTCAATTACCATCTTCTTGGTTGAGTCCTTGCTTTTAACTCGTTTCGCCAATACCCTATACGCCAATCATTAATTACTGAATTCACAACAAACAACACTAAAAACAACTTAAAATACCATGCACAATACAAATCAAACACAAACCATATCAATGCAGCAGGTATAACAATTGATCTTACTAAAGCCCAAATCATTCTAAACATTTTTTTCTCCTTTATATTTTTCTATTACGTCTAATTTTGCCTTTGCAACATCAAAATCAAACTGATATGTTGCTATTACATAATCCATTCCACCGGCTTGGCTCATACCACAAGCAATTTTTTCAGTTTTATTTTTTATATATTGCAAATAGGTCTCATACAATTTAATATTGCCTTTTCTTTTTTGAGTAACGATATAATCTCTAATAAGCATATTGTCTAAAAAAGGAGTCCTTTTAATTTTGGTTTTATATGCAACATAACTTAACATCCTTTCAAGCACTTTATCTATTCTTTCTACCGAATAACACTTCATTTTTCTAACTCCTTTTTAATTTTGTTTAAACTCCAATATTTAAGTCCGTTACCGAATTTTTTTCCCATAATCCCCCACTGTTGCATTCGTCGATACACACCATCGCAATCTTTCAAACTAAAAAATCGTCGCAGATACTCTGCATTAACATATTTATCTCCAAAAAAATCTTTAACATCAGGCTTATATTTTTTTATTTGCATAACATCCCCCAACCGCTCTCAGCCGTTGCAAAAACCACGCAAAACGGCTATAATTAATAAAAGATAGCAGGATGTGAGTGAGACAACCTGCTATCTATTCGTAGCTCCTTGGCGAGGACACAATAACAAAAAGTTATTGCTGCTACGGTTTTTATTAAATTTGCGTATTGTGATAAAAAGACTGTTTTCACTCAATTTTTTTTCCTCGCCATTTGATTGTTTTGTGTATTGCTATCAAAAATATAGCATTTTGATAGCAAAAATATAGCAAACATTTTTTATTTTGTCAACAACAAAATTAAAAAGAGGATATTTATGCTCGGTAAAAAATTAAAAGAAGCTATTAAGGCCGCGGGATACACACAAGAAGAATTTGCAAAAATAATATCCACAAACAGAGGTTTGATTAATCAATGGATTACAGGCAAAAGAAACCCGTCGGCTCCGTCGCTAAAAAAAATTTCAAAAGCTCTAAAACTTCCTATAACTTTTTTTTTAGATAATTCTGTAAGCACCGGAAATATAACTGCAAGAGATGTAAACATCAATTCACAAAATACAGTTAAAATGTTAGAAGAAAAAATAAAACTCAAAGATGAAAAAATAAAGATATTAAAAGAAAGGAATGACTTTTTGGAAGACAAAATAAAATTTTTAGAATCAAAAAAAGGTAAAAAATGAAAAAAACTATATCGGTATTTTTTGAAATTGTAATGTGGTTGCAAATATGTGTATCTTTTTATTTTATCGGCAACGAATTAATTACATTGCAAATAAACAAAATACCTCAGGAAACGGCAATAGGAATTATTCTTGTTACTGTATTCGGATATTTTATTAATAAATTTGATTCATCAAGAATCACAAAATATAAAACCGATGTTATAAAATATATTTCTATTGCAGCGGGATTTATTGCCGGTATTGGTGTTGTAATTTGGTTTTCTATGTTACACTGGATAGCAATATCGTCATTATCTATATATTCTTATTTTTTTAAATTAGATACACTGACAAAAAAACTTATAATATTTTTCTCCACGATCGAGCTACTGCCTTTTGAGATAATCATATTGCTTTTTAAGAATTTTATAGTAACTTTTATGTTTTTAATAGGTGTTGTGATAGATATTTTAGCAATATATTTTGTGTCTAAATTTGTGGATGGTTGTGATAATATTCAAAATGATTAAATTTCTCTCAATATCACTCTGTTTTATATTTATTTTCTTTGCTTCAATAAAATCGGATGTGTTTCATAGAGAAAAATGTCATTATGTAAGCAGAATAAAAATTTACAATTTAATTTCTTTTGACACTTATAAACAGGCAATAAAAAGCGGTTACAGGCCTTGCAAAGTCTGCCGCCCACAGGAATAAGAAATGGTTCAAAAATTAGATAAACGAAACGGCAAATACAGTTTCAGATATTTTGATATCGACGGACATTTCCGCCGTTACACATGCACCAGTTTATCCAAAAAAGAAGCCGAATACGAACAACTACAATTCTTATCGGACCTCAAAAAATCAAAAAAAAATCATACCGGGAAATATGATATAGATACACTACTTTGGCAACACTTTACAAAATTATATTTGGAATACTGTACCAATCATAAAGCCACAAACAGCAACGATTACGGAGTAATAAAAGTTATCAATCGTCTTTTTCCGGATCTAAAATATTTAAAAGATTTTGACAGAGAAAAGATAGAGAAGTTTCGCACTCTCAGAAAATCAGAAGTATCTTTGGCAAGCATAAACAGAAATATGCATTGTATCAAAAGTATGTGGTCTTTTGCCGTTAACGATTTGGAGCTTGATTGTAAAAACCAAGCCAAAGGAATATCAGATTTTCCTGTTCCTATAGCCAGAAAAATAGAGTATTTTACAATAGACGAAATAAAACAAATGCTTACACAAACAAATATTCCGGACCTAAAAACACTATATTATTTAATGTTATCTTTCGGGCTTCGCCTAAAGGAAGCAGCAACGATTAAATGGGAAGATATAAATTTTAGAACTAACAGAATTCTTATACATCCATACAAAACATTCAAACATAACCCACAGCCGGTAAGTTTAACAATGCCGAATAATTTAATACAATATTTAAATAGTTTGAATAAAAAAGGAGTATATGTAATAGGAAAAGAAATAAAAACACAGGAACAGCTTCGCAATTTAAGCCAACGAATAAAAAAACATTTAAAACATTTAATTGGACACGGTTCCGCTCATATATGCAGACATACATATATTACACATGCGGTCAACAATCCAAACATAGCTGAACGAGACATAATGAAAACGGCAAGAATAAACAACCATAAAATAATAGAAGCATACGGACATTATACAATTGAGAGAGAAAAAACTATAGCAAACGAGGTATATAATGTTAATTATAAAAAAGAACTTAGTATTGAGGAAATAGATAGGCAAATAGAAGAGTTGCAAGAGTTAAAAAGGTCTATTATCAGCAAAGGAATTACCCAAAATTTACCCAAATAGACGAAAAACTTCACCTCTTCAGGGCGAATAAAACACTTATTAAAGAAACACCGAACATCATTTTAACATCAAATAATCGTTTTGAAAATCCTAAAAAATTGTTTTTTTCAATTAGTTCAACTATATCTCTTTTTATAACAAATAAGTAACAAACAACAAATTAAATGTAACTTTTTACAAAAATAACAGTCAAAATTTTGTAGAAAACAAAATTTGTTGTAAAAAGGAGATTGGTATGAAAAAGACAAAAATATTGTTAAGTTTGGTAATGCTTTTTGGGTTAACGGTTTCAGTTTTTGCGGAAAAGCCGTACATAAAAGATAAAGATTGCTTTATTCCCCCGTCTCAATTTCAGGAACGAGAATTTATCGATGAAGACGGCAAAATTGATATTTTTGACACAGATATGGGATATCACGGTAAAAATCATTTTAAATATACTAAAAAACACTTTAACAAAAAAAGATTCGAAAAGAGATTTGCTGATTTGAATCTTACGGATAAACAAAAAGAAGATTTAAAAGCATTAAAAAAAGATTACAGAAAAACAAAATATAAATTAGTAAAAGAATTTAATTCCAAAACAAAAAAATTAAATGAAGAATATTTTAAAGAGAAATACAATGAAAAAGAAATAAAAAAACATAACAAAAGATTTAAAAGATTTATCCGACAAGATAATAGATACCGACATTGCAAAAAAAGACGGCATGAGAAAAATATTAACTGCAGAACAATATAATAAATTGTTCAAACCGAAAACACATTATGACAGATTAGCCGAAAGAATAGGATTATCCGAAGAACAAAAAGAAAAATTTACAAAAATACTTGAATCCAAGAGAGGAAAAGAACAGAACTTAAGAAAACAATTAAATGAAAAAGAATTTTCTTTAAGGCAAGAATTCGATAAAGAAAACATTGATAAAAAAAACATAACAAAATTATCCGATGAAATTTCAAAAATATCAAAAGATTTGTACAAATTAGATGTTGATACAAAAATTGAGTTAAAATCAATTTTATCGCCGGAACAATACAAAAGATATATACAACCAAGATCCGGAATTATCTATGAACCTACAAGAATTGAAAAAAATATTGACAAAAGATAATTTATAGACTATAAATAAAATTGTCGGGTGTTATGGTCACAAATCCTGCGGGAAAAATCACCATCGCCCGACTTTTTTATTTCCGATATCTTTTCCTGAATTTAGTGAAATAATTTCTTTTTGAATTAAATTTATTTTTGGAATGAGACGAAGATGAAGAATCATTGCTTAAACTTTGTGTTATGATTAGTTTTTGTTTCATTCTTGCATTTCTGTCTTTTTCAACAAATATGTCGTTTCCGTTTAAATCTTGTTCCGTATAGTACATCAGTGTTGCATTCGTTGACGGTGTAGGTGTAAAGATTTGAACCTGCTCCGGACGAAACTTTAAATTATGATTAATAAATAACAGCAAATCTTCGGTATCATATACACTGCAACCCGGATGATCTACCATAAAATAACAAGTTAAAAATTGGTTTAAAGGTAAATTTATTTTCTTAAATTCATTCATAAAATCCAAAAATATATTTTGTTTTGGTTTGCCCATCATATCCAAAACTTTGTCGGAAGTGTGTTCGGGCGCTATTTTAAGTTGACCGGATATATTGTTCTTTGATATATATTCCAGATATTTTTTACCGTTTTGTTTATCCGCCATTATTAAATCGTGTCTTAGACCGGAAGATACAAATACTTTTTTTATTTTGTCGTTTTTTGCAACTTCGGACAACAAATCAATTTGTTTGTCGTGCGAAAAAATAATATTTTCACAAACATTCGGATATAAACATCTTTTATTTTTACATCTTCCCGTTGTTCCGTGCAATTTACATGCTATTTTATACATATTCCCTGTAGGTCCGCCTATATCGGAAATATACCCCTTAAAATCCGGTTTTTGAACTAACTTGTTTATTTCTTTCATTATGGATTCTTTACTTCTTGATATAACAGATTTCCCCTGATGAACTGCAATTGCACAAAAATTACATTCACCGCAACATCCCCTGTGTGATACTACGGAAAATTTTATCGTATCCTGAGACTTTACCTTTCCCTGCTTTTCGTAATACGGATGAACCTCTCTTGTAAAATCCATATCATAAATTTTATCAAGTTCCTCTTGAGTGAGTTGTTCCTGCGGAGGATTGTGTATTAAATATCTTGTATCGTGTTTTTGATTTAATCCTTTGGAATTTGTATATGCGGAATTATCATAAAAAGTTTTAAACATTTCTCTAAAAAGATTTTTATCCGCAACACACTCTTCAAAAGAAGGAATATTTATAAATTCTTCTTTCGGTGTTTTTGAAATATAACATAATCCTTTAATATTTTTATAATCTGTGTTGTCTCTTAAGGCATATGACAGTTCAAGCATAGTTTTTTCAGACATACCATAAGCTAAAATATCGGCTTTTGCATCGAGCAACAAAGATCTTCTGAGTTTTTTATCTTTTAAATCGTAATGTACTATTCTTCTCAAGCTTGCTTCTATCCCGCCCAAAACGATAGGTTTAGTGTTTTTAAAATATCGTCTTATAAGGTTTGTGTAAACCATACAGGCTCTATCAGGTCTTTTATTATTTATTCCACCCGGAGTTAAATCGTCTTCGTTTCTGAATTTCTCGCTTGCTGTATAATTTGCAACCAAAGAATCCATTGCACCTGCACTTACCGCCCAATATAAAGAAGGTTCACCTAACCTGGAAATATCATCGGTTTTTGTATCCGGTTGAGCAATTACGGCAACTTTGAAACCGTGTATCGTAAGCCAATTACCGATAACAGCAGTTCCGCTGAAAGGACTGTCCACATAAACATCTCCCGATATAAGAATTATGTCGGGCCTGTCCCAATTCAATTTATTGATTTCTTCTTTAGTTGTAGGTAAAAACATTTTCTAATTCCATTTATTAAAAACAAAAAATACTGCAAGGACTAAAAGACAAAACCCTACAATATAATTCCACCTAAAATGTTCGTTTAAATAGTATATTGAAAAGAGTGCAAAAACAGTCAATGATATAACTTCCTGTATCATCTTTAATTCCGTGGCATTAAATTGACCATATCCCAATCTGTTTGCAGGAATCATAAAGCAATATTCAAAAAAAGCTATGAACCAAGAAATCAATATCACTTTCCACATCGATAAATCTTTGAATTTTAAATGCCCGTACCACGCAAATGTCATAAAAACATTTGATACTGTTAATAATAATATAGTTTTCATAATTGTGATATTATACAAAATAATGGTGGAAGATTGTATTGATACTCTAGTTTTTAACTATTAAAGTTATTATTAAAAGTGCTACAAGAATTATAAGAAAAACAAGTGAAATCAAAATCCATTTTATTTTCTTTAACAACCTGCTAATCTGTTCGTTTGTTTGAAAAAATTGTTGGTGTATAAGATTTGTGAAAGCAGCAGCACCTATTGTAAAATCATCTATCCAACCTGCAACCGGAATATCCGGAATTAAATCTGCCGGAGAAGCGCCATAAATTACAGCTAATATAAAAAGAATCCAAGCCCAAATTTTTTTGCTTGTACTTTCTTTGGTGTTTTTATTATCTTGAACTTTTATTTCATCGACAATTTCAGGTTCAACAGCTTCTTGCTTTTGAGACATACAAAACTCCTGCAAATAAAAAAACGGAGAGAGAGGGATTCGAACCCCCGGTAGGGAAACCCTACGCTAGTTTTCAAGACTAGTGCCATAAACCAACTCGGCCATCTCTCCATTTACTGTAAATAATGGAGTTAATTATACATTTTTTTTGAATTTGTATCAAGCATAATTATTTTATAAAATTAAAAAATGCTAATAAAAAGGAATTTTACTTTCAGTATATTAATAACTATTTTATTTATAGTTTTATGTGTATTTTACTACAACAAACAAACAGAAAAATACAACATAGACGGTTTTATATATAAAGCTTCTCATCATTTCAAGAATGAAGAATATTTTAAAGCAATAAAATATTATAAAAAGCTTATGTCGATGGGAGTCGTTGATGAAAAAATATATATAAATACGGCAACCGCTCTTACAAGAATGGGATATTATCAAAAATCCATAGAAGTTCTTGATGATATGAAAGAAAATCATTTAGAGTCAAGTGAAATGTATTATTTACTTGCATATTCATATTTTGCGCAAATAAAAAACATAAATATTAATAATTCCAGAATTCCGATAAACTATCTGAAAAAAAGCATTAAATTAGATTCAAGAAACAAAGATTCTTATAAATTATTAGGCAATATTTATGAAAAAAACAAGCAATTTAAATTAGCACGGCAATATTATACAAAAGCTTCCGAAGAAGATATCGATAATTCATGTGAATTTTATAATTTTATAGCCAACACCTATTTTAAGGAAAAGAATTTCGATGATGCCTTGAAATATTACAATAAAGCAATTGAAGGTAACAAAAATGATATATCCGCATATTATAAAATTGCCGAAATATACAAAGAAAAAGAGGATTTTGTTACCGCTGAGGATTTCTATAAAAAAGCAATTCAAATATCTCCCGACTATATTTATCCGTATTATCAAATAGGCAATCTACATTTTAATAAGGGAGATTACGAAACAGCTATAGGCTGGTACAAAGAAGCTTTAAATATCGAGCCAAACGACGGAAAAGTTAATTATTATATTGGTATGGCATATAAAAGAATTAACGACCTAAATAAAGCTAAAGAATATTTAAAAATTTCGGCTTATTGCGGAAATGATGATGCTTTAAATGAATTAAGCAAAACGGAAAAGGCAAATAATGTTTTATAACCAAAAATTTTTATTTTTTATAATACAATTAATTTTTTGTATATTTTTAGTTATACTTATCAATCAACAAACGTTTTTAACCGGTTTTTTAGATAATTTTTTTGTAGAGTTAATTATCGTTTATGCTCTGATATTTTTGATTGCAAAATTATTTTCAACAATATTATCACTTATTTACTTACTGTTTTCGAAGCTGATAAAGCATAAAACCAACAGGGATTTTATATCTTGGTTATTTTTTACGATTATATGTTATGTGTTAACATTTATTGCTTTTGCCTTTTCAATAATATACTAAAAAGAACAAAATCTCTTCTTTAAGTTTAATATTACCGACAATATTACAATTTTGTATATAATATCACACATTGCAAAAAACAAAATATTTAAAGTAACGAAACTCTTTACTCCGCAAAGCAACAAAGATACGGCAAAAATTATTTCAATAAAACAATTAAGTTTATAAAAATTTAAAATAAAATTTTTATTTTTTCTGTTATATAAAAAAAAGAAAAAAACATATATTCCTGTTGCACAAAAAATAAAGATTATTGCATTTAATATCAATTCATTAAAAATTATCGTATTATTTACAAAAACAATGAGAGCTAAAAATATCAATATTATTCTGCTGATAAACAATAATAAACTATTATTTTTTAAATAATTTTTAACAATAGTGAAAAAATATATACCGGCCAAACAATATATATATTCGCCGGATATAGTAAATTGTTCAATAAACAAACTTACAATAAATACAGGAAACAGCCACAATGTTAAACTTCTTTTTAACAATATCCAAAGATTATTAATTTTTTCCCCCGTACATATTTATTTGTTTCAACAAAAATGGTATAATTTTCGAAACTTAATGATATTTTTTTTTGCAAGATTTATCAACATGAAATCTTGCAGTGTTGTTTTTTTTATATTTTAGTTAAAGGAGTTTTTTATGATAGTTATTCTTATTCAAATTTTGGCAGTAATTATAGGCTTAGGATTTTTAGTATTTATTCACGAACTCGGACATTTCACTGTAGCAAAATTATATAAAGTTCGAGTTTTAAAGTTCACTCTCGGTTTCGGCAAAGAAATTTGGGGATTTACAAAGGGAGATACAAGATATTCTGTTTGTTTGTTCCCTTTAGGCGGAATGGTTGCTATGGCAGGAGAAAATCCTGATGATGTAAAAGGTGAAAAAGATGAATTTTTATCATTGCCGTTCTATAAAAAAATAATGATTGTTTTTGCCGGTCCTCTTATGAACTATGTTTTTGCAATATTATTATTTGCTTTTATTTTTAATATTTGGGGACTTGCAACTATTTCCGATGAAGCAAAAATAGGTGTTTTGGCAAAAGATTCTTGTGCTCAAAAAGCAGGGCTCCTTGTTAACGACAAAATTGTTTCAATAGACGGAACGGATATAGAAAACTGGCTTGGTTTAATATCAAATTTAAAAGATAAAGCAGAAAAAGAAGTAAATTTGAAAGTTTTAAGAGATGATAAAGAATTGGATTTTAATTTTGTATTGGATAAAAATCCTACAACAGGTGCAGGAATGTTGGGAATACAGCCCAAGGTATTAAAAGAAAAAGTTTCATTTCTTAAATCTTTTTATTTTGCATGTGATACCGCGATTTATCAGACAACATTTACATTAAAATATTTGTGGGATAAACTGGTAAAATGGGAAAAGCCGGAAGTTGCAGGACCTATAGGCGTTATACAATTTATGGCCGATTCGGCAAAATCCGGATTCGAAAGTTATATAAGATTATTAGCTGTTATTTCCGTTGCTTTGGGACTTTTCAATTTACTTCCGATTCCGTTGGTTGACGGTGGAATGATTGTTTTATTTTTGTTGGAAGGAATTATAAGAACAAAAATAAGCACAAAAGTTATTGCAGTATATAACTATATCGGATTATTTTTAATACTTATTATATTTTTATTTGCAACATACAGTGATTTAATAAGATTAGGTATTGGCAAATTATTTAACTGAAAGGTATTAATATGTTTACAAGAAAAGATACAAAAGTAATAAATGTCGGCGGTGTAAAGATAGGTGGCGGGAACCCTGTTGCGATTCAATCTATGACAAACACCGATACAAGAGATTGGAAAGCAACCGTAAAACAAATAAAAGAGTTACAGGAAACAGGCTGTGAAATAATAAGAGTTTCCGTTCCGGATATGGAATCCGCAAAGAATATAAAACTTATAAAGAAACATATAAAAATTCCTTTAGTTGCGGATATTCATTTCGATCATAAACTTGCAATAGAATCAATAAAACAGGGTATCGATAAACTCAGAATAAATCCGGGAAATATCGGTTCCAAAGAAAAAGTTATGGAACTTGTAAAAGAAGCTAAAAAAGCACATATTCCCATAAGAATAGGTGTTAATGCGGGTTCTTTGAAAGAAGTTCATGAATTTTCTTCAACAAAAGACAAAGCAAAAGCTCTTGTAAAGGCAGCTATCGAGCATGTTAAAATTTTGGAAGATTGTGATTTCGGTGACATAGCTGTTTCTCTTAAAGCATCAAATGTGGAAACGACTGTTGAAGCATATAAATTATTTGCTACAAAAAGAAATTATCCCATACATTTGGGAATAACGGAAGCCGGTTCCATTTTTAGAGGAACAATAAAATCTTCCGTAGGCTTGGGTATAATGCTTGCTCAAGGTTTGGGAGATACCATAAGAGTATCTCTTACAGCAAATCCTGTTGAAGAAGTCAGAGTTGCTTATCAAATATTGCAATCTTTGGGATTGAGATCAACGGGAGTTGAAGTAATATCATGTCCCACATGTTCGAGAACAAAAGTTAATTTAATAAAGATTGTTGATGAATTGGAAAAAGAATTGGCAAAAGTTCAAAACAAATCAACTCGCAAGAACATAAAAATAGCCGTTATGGGATGTGTTGTGAACGGGCCGGGAGAAGCGAAAGAAGCGGATTTCGGAATTGCCGGAGGAATAGGCGAAGGAATTTTATTTCAAAAAGGTAAAATAATTTGTAAAGTTCCCGAAGATAAATGGGTAAAAAAACTTTTATCAATGTATAAAAAATCAATTTAATTATTTAGGAGAATATAAAATGGGTGAAATTTATTTGACAAGAGACGGAAGAAATAAACTTATAGAAGAGTTGGACAGATTGCAAAAGAGAAAACCGCAAATTCAAGATGAAATAGCAAGAGCAAGAGAGCATGGCGATTTAAGAGAAAATGCAGAATATCATGCAGCAAAAGAAGCATTAACAAATCTTATGCAAAGAATTGCGGAAATAGATTCAAAACTCTCAAGAGCTAAAATTATTGAAGAATTAAATATTGATCCTAACAAAGTATTCATAGGTGTTACCGTTACGATAAAAGATGAAGACGGTGACGAATATGAATATTCAATTGTAGATGAAGAAGAAGCAAATCCTAACGAGATGAAAATTTCTATCGGTTCCCCTTTGGCACAAGGTCTCTTAGGTCATGTTGCAGGAGATAAAGTTGATGTGGAACTTCCCGCGGGAACAATGAAATTTGAAATAGTAAAAATTGCAAGATAATCCAGATGTATGGAAGGATAGAAGGATAGAAACTGCTATTGAAAAGGAATATATAAAAAATCACAGAGTGATTTTAATCTATACATCCATACTTCTATACATCTATACCTCAACAAAAAGGCACGAAGTGCTTTTTTTGTTATTTATCGTTAAGAAGTTCTTCGGCATGTTTTATGGCGTGTTCCGTGATTTTTTCTCCGGAAATGATTTTGGCTATTTCCTCTATTCTTTCATTAGCATTTAAAACTTTAGCTTTTGTGATATTTCTGCCTTTTTCGGTTTCTTTATATATTTTTATATGATTGTCCGCATTTGAAGCAATTTGGGCTAAATGCGAAATGGAAATAATTTGTCTGTTATCGGATAAACTTTTTAATTTTTTGCCGATCTTTTCACCCGTTTTTCCGCTCGTTCCGGTATCAATTTCATCGAAAATAATAGTTCCTACATTATAATTATCGGATATTGTTGTTGATAATGCCAACATTACTCTTGATATTTCTCCGCCGGAAGCCACAAGAGATAACGGATAAAGTTTTTCCCCTTTATTTGCACTGAACATAAATTCCAACTTATCAAAACCTGTTCTTGATATTTCCGATTTTTCCACCGAAATTTCAAATTGAGAATTTTTCATATTTAAATCTTCAAGTTCCGATATTATTTTTTTTGATATAACGGTTGCAATTTTTTTTCTTTTATCTGATATTTGTTGACATAATTTTGTAATATCTTTCAATAAAAAATCAATTTCTTTTTGAATATTTGTTATGTTTGTTTCGTAGTTTTCAAGTGATTTTATTTTGTCTTCTAAATTTTTGCCATAATCAATAATTTCTTGTATGTTTTTCCCGTACTTTGATTTTAATTTTTTTATAAGTTGTTGCCTTTCCAACATAGCATCCAAACTGTCAGGGGTAACATCTATATTGTTCGACAAATCTTCAACTTCTCTATAAACATCGTCTATTTGAGTCATTGTAGAATTGATGTTTTTGGAGATATTATCAATATTTATTCCGTATTTTTCCAAAAGAGAAATTTGTTTATTTATTATTGAAAGGTTATCCGTTACAGAGTGTTCTTGTTTGTAAAGGATGGATAACATTTCCGTTGTAACATTTTTTATTTTTTCCGCGTTTTTTAATTTCGGCAATTCTTGTTCTATTTTTTCTTCTTCATCACAACTTAAATTTGCCTTATTTATCTCATTTATTTGATATTGATATAAATCCAACAATCTTTCTCTATCCGTGTTAGCTTTTTCAATTTCTTCTTTTTTATTTTTTAAACTTTCCAATTTATCATATTTAACCGACAGTTGTTCCAGCAGTTTGGAATTATCTGCAATATTATCAACAATTTGTCTCTGATATTGTTGTTCAAACAACATATTACTCTTATGCTGAGCATAAAAATCAACCAAATATTTACCGATATTGGAAAGTGTATTTATGCTAACGGAAATATCGTTAATAAAAGCTTTACTTTTCCCTGCGGAATCAATTTGTCTTCTGATTATAATTTCATTTTCACAATCTATAGATAATTCGGAAAGAATATTTTTTACATTGGTGTTTTTTGAAATATCAAATTCAGCACTGATTGTACAAGATGTTGTTCCTGTTCTTATTACACTTGTACTTGCTCTTGCACCCAACAACAAATCTATAGAGTCTATAATAATTGATTTTCCGGAACCTGTTTCTCCGGTTATGACTGTAAGTCCTTTTTTAAAATCTATGGTAATGTTTTCAATTAAAGCATAATTTCTAACGGATAACGAAGTAAGCACCTAAACTCCCCACTTTAATTTTGCTTTTAATGTATTTATATACGAATAATTTCTGTCTCTTATGAGTTTTGCTTTTTTATGAAAAAGTTTTATTTTAACTTTTTTATTTTTATCCAAAATATAGCTTTCTTGTCCGTCAACAGATACTATCAAATCCGTCTTTTTATTATCGTTTGTTGATGTAAATTCCAAGACATTATCGGAATCCAAAATCATAGGTCTGTGTGTTAATGTATGCGGAGATATCGGCGCTATAATAAACAAAGATAATGTAGGATAAATTATAGGACCGGATAAAGCCAACGAATATGCCGTTGAACCGGTAGGCGTTGCTATTACGACACCGTCACCTTTATAACTTGATAAAAATTTTTTATTTATAAAAGAATCTATGGATGTAAGTCTTCCGTTATATACCGACCTTATAACACAATCATTTAATGCCGTTGTTTTTACGGTTCCTTTCTTAGTGGCAATTTCAATATCCAGCATAATTCTTTCTTCGCATTCAATTCCGTTCTTTAAAATATTTTCTAAAGAATTAAAAACATTTTTCATATCGGTATCCGTTAAGAAACCGAGTGTTCCTAAATTAACCCCCATAACAGGAATTGAATATTTGGCAACCAATCTGCTTATTCTCAATATTGTTCCGTCTCCACCGAGAGAAATTATAAAATCAACTTTAGGATTTCTGACAATGTCATACGAAATATTTTTAACTTTTATTCTTCTACCTTTTAGCCAAGAAGCAATTTCATTACAATATTGTTTTGCATTCGGTTTGAGATGGTTATATGCTATTCCTACTATCATTTCCATATATGCCTTTTTATATCTAAATTTGCTATAATCAAGTATTATATTAAAATTAAATATTTTTTAAAATATTTTTATAGGAGAAATTGTAAAATGTTTTGGCAAAAAGACATTGAAACGATGGACAGAAAGGATTTAAGAAAATTTCAGTTAGACTGTATCAACAAACAAATTGCTCTCGCAAAAAAATCACAATTCTACAAAGATAAACTCGCAAAAATAGGCGAACTAAAATCATTGGATGAAGTAACTAAATTACCTTTCACAACAAAACAGGATTTAAGAGATTCTTTCCCTTACGGTTGTTTGGTAACGGATTTGAAAGATGTTGTAAGAATGCATTCTTCATCGGGAACTACAGGTAATCCGACAGTAGTATTTCATACAAAAGACGATATTGCAAACTGGGCAAACATATCGGCAAGATCAATGTATTGTGCAGGAGCAAGAAGCACGGATGTTTTTCAAAACACAATGGGATACGGTTTGTTTTCCGGAGGACTCGGATTTCATTACGGAGGAGAAAGATTAGGAATGATGACAATTCCTATAGGTCCCGGAAACAGTAAAAGACAACTTTGGTTTATGCAACATTTTAAAACGACCGTCGTTCATATTTTGCCAAGTTATGCATTAAGATTATCTAACACGGTAAAAGAACTTGGTATAGATGTAAAAAAAGATTTAAACTTAAGAATATTTTTCATAGGTGCCGAACCGCACAGTGAAGCAATGAGAAAGAAGATAGAAGAGTTATATAATGTAAAAGCTTATAATTCTTACGGATTGTCCGAAATATCAGGCCCCGGAATTGCTTTTGAGTGTCAATATCAACAACATCTGCATATTTGGGAAGATTATGTATATCCCGAAATAGTAGATCCTAAAACATTCGAACCTTTACCGGACGGTGAAGAAGGAGAATTGGTATTGACAACTTTGCAAAGACAGGCAATGCCTCTTATGAGATACAGAACAAAAGATTTAACAAGAATAATATCGGAACCCTGTGCTTGCGGGAGAACACACAGAAGAATTGCAAGAATAACCGCAAGAACAGATGATATGATGATTATTAACGGAGTAAATATTTTCCCGATACAAATAGAAAAAACAATATTGTCTATACCTGAAGCAGGTAAGAATTATGTTATCGAATTAATTGACCATAATTGTATGGATAAGTTAAGAATAAAGATAGAAATAAACAATGATACTTTTAAAGGAACATTAAAAGATTTGGAAAACTTACAAAATAAATTAATCAGTGAATTAAAACAAGAACTTGATGTTACACCTATAGTTCAATTCGTTGAAGCTGGAAGTTTGCCGGTCAGTGAAGGTAAAGCAAAAAGAGTAATAGATTTAAGAGCAAAAAAATAAAAGAAATATAGGAGAAAAAAAATGGCATATCATATATCTGTATTTTTAGAAAATAATCCCGGAAAGTTGGAAAAAATAACAACAATTTTGTCAGACAACAATATCAACTTAAGAGCAATGTCTCTTGCAAGCTCCGGAGATTTCGGAGTAATGAAATTGTTGGTTGACGATCCGGATAAAGCTTTTAATGTTTTAAAAGAAAACAAAATTGCCGTAAGCAAAAGGCAAATTATTGCCGTTGTTGTAGATAATGTTCCAGGAAGTTTCAATAAATTATTAATTTCATTATCTTCAAACAAAATAAATATTGAAGATTGTTACGGATTCTTATTAAACAACGGAACAACCGCAGCAATAGTTTTGGAAATAGAAAATTATCCGGATACTGCAAAATTCTTATGTGATAAAGGTTTTGATGTGTTAAGTTCCGAAAAAATTTATAAATATTAAGTTTGATAAACAAAAAAACAACCGCCGGAACAAAATTCCGGCGGTTATTTTTTTATAAGAATTAAACTATATTAACAAAACATCGAAATATATTCTTCGTAATCGTCATTATTTATATCCATATCCGCATAATCATTTTCACCGAAATAATATTCTATAGCTGAAGCGGAATCATATTCGTTTTGTTGTTTATTTAAATTCGTATCATGCATAAAGAAAAAAGATGATGAAGCTACAACAAATAAAAAGCCTGCAGCCATAATTATTTTTTTCTTCATCGAATTAAAGAAAGAACCGAACATTACAACATTATCGTCTTTCTTAATATTCTCGCTTTTTATTTTATTCATAACGGAAGCCGTAAAGTCGGCACCGGGCTCTTTTTTAGGTATATCAGCTAAAACATTTTTAACATTTTTAAGAAAAATATAATCTTGTTTGCATTTAGGACATTCTTCAAAATGTTTCAATAATTCGGAAACAGATTGTGCGGATAATTCATTATCTATGTAAAGAGAAATCATTTCTTGTGCTTTATTGCAGTTCATTTTAAATTACCCCCTTCCATTAAAATTTCTTTCAATCTGTTTCTTGCCCTGAAAATCCAAATTTTTACATTTTCAACCGATGCATTCATCATATTTGCTATCTCTTCGTAAGAATAATCTTCTATATCTCTTAAAGTTAAGACCATTTTATAATTATCTTTCAGTTTCGCCAGAGCTTCTTGTACCATTTTTTGTGTCTCTTTTTGCATCAACTCTTTTTCCGTATTATCATTAGACTTCAAAAAATCAATTAAGTTACTCTTTTCTTCATCTTCACTGTTATTTATATCTAAAGGAACTATGTTATACTTTTTTTTCTTGGATATCGTTATCGTTTCATTTATAACTATTCTGTACATCCAAGTGGAAAATTCCGACTCAAATTTAAATTTCGGTAAAGCTTTAAAAATCTTAATAAACACGTTCTGTGCTATATCTTCACAATCGCTTGTTCGTCCGCAAAAAGAATAGATTATGCTAAAGACCTTGTTTTTATACTTGTCTATTATTATGCTGAAAAGATCTTCATCGCCTTGTATGATTTTTTCAATCAGCTCTTTATCTTCCATAAACTATAAATTAGACTCCTTGGTATTAAAAAAAGTTACACCTATTTTTTGGTTGCTGTTTTTGTACCTTTTTTAACATTGTTTCTTGCAGTTTTTTGTGCAACAGGTCGTGATACAGAAGCTCCTGCCGTTTTTTTTACGGTACCGGTATTTGCCGGTTTATTAACATTATTTGCTCTTGTTTGCATTGAAGCATTCGGATCTTTATACTTCAACAATTCCCTTATTTTTTCATCGGATGTTTTCGTATAAGAATATTGATTTTCTTTGGATTTTAAACCGGCTTTCGTATATTTACATGCAGAATTCCATAATAACCATGTTTTTATTCCGCAATCATAACATGCCTGAATTTGAGCATTGATTTCTTTAGGTCCGTACGGTACACCTTTCAAAGAAAAATCCTGTAACCACGGTCTTAATTTTTCTGCAGGTATTCTTTTTTTGGCACCTTGCAAAGCAATATAAACAGTTCTGTACGGTTCTTTATTCGGATTAGGTATTCCGTATTCTCCGTTGTTATAATGAGAAGGATATATCATCGGACTGACATAATCCACCTGTTCCGTCATTTCAACTATTTTTTGACCTATCCCCATATCGGATTTTTCCGTCGTAGTTAATCCGAAAACATCTATTGAAATTTTTATACCTTTAGGCGATAATCTTTTTCTTGCTTGTTTTAAGAAATCCACTATTTTAGCCGAAGCTGTTACAGACGAATGTTCAACTCCATATCTGCAAAGCTTTGTATTACCGTCGGAAGGAAATCTTATATAATCAAACTGTATTTCATCAAATCCCATATCTGCTGTTTTTTCGGCAAGTTCAAGAATATAATCTACAGCTTCTTGTTTATAAGGATTCAACCACGTAAATTTCTTTTTATCCTGCCAAAGAGTACCGTCGGGATTTTTTACTGCAAGACCGGGTCTTTTTCTGGGCATAACATTATCTCTAAAGACCACAATTCTTGCTATCGCATACATTCCTCTGCTTTTAACATTTTTTAAATACGGTAATACACTCGGAATATCCGTTGAATATGACAGACCGTCCGCAACATTTTTAACCGAAATTTTTCCGTCGATTTCTTTTATATCTATAACTACGGCATTCATTTCGGTATTGTTTAACAAATCATCGGTTCTTGTTTTATGAACTTGAGATGCCGATGCAAAAACAGTTAAATGCATGCCTTTTACCATATCGGGTGATACGTTTTCAATATGTTTTTCTTCAACTTTTTTTTCTGTATTTGTTCCTTCCTGCGATTGAGAAACAATTTCTCCCTGTTCTACAAGAATTTCGGAAGATTCTATTTCTTCCGAAAACAAATTATTTGACATCATAAAAACTGCTGTTAAAAGAATTAAAAAAGTTACTGTTTTTTTCATTATTTACATTCCTCTATGTTCTTTATTATATTTTCGGCTTGTTTCCTTGCCCATAAATCCGCTTCAAAATATTTTGATATATTCTTTGATTTTATAACCTTATGTTTTTTTATTACGGTTTCAACCACATACGGAATCATATCGAATTTTATTTTTCCGTCAATAAAAGATTTGACGGCAACTTCGTTTGAAGCACTCATAACGGCCGGCATTGTTCCACCCGTTTTTGCGGCTTTATATGCTATTTGCAAACATTTAAATTTTTTAAAATCAGGTTTAAAAAATTCCAATTTTGCAACTTCCGTTAAATTCAATCTTTTAATATAACAATTTTTCCTTTCGGGATAAGACAAAGCATATTGTATCGGTAAAGTCATATCCGGATTTGATAATTGTGCCATAACACAACCGTCATTAAATTCTACCATGGAATGAATCACGGATTGAGGATGAATAAGAATATCAATTTTATCCATCGGAACATCAAATAAAACGGAAGCCTCTATTGCTTCAAGCCCTTTATTCATAAGTGTTGCGGAATCTATCGTTATTTTCTTTCCCATTTTCCATGTAGGGTGAGCAAGAGCATCTTCAACCGTTATATCTTTAAAATTTTTATCTGATTTATAAAACGGTCCGCCGGAAGCGGTAAGGAGAATCCTTTTTATTGATTTTTTATTTTCTTTTCCTATACATTGAAAAATTGCCGAATGTTCACTGTCTACTGGAAGAACAGCAACACCTTTTTCTTTTGCTTTTTGCATTATTAAACGACCTGCCATAACCAAAGATTCTTTGTTTGCCAATGCAATATCTTTTCCGCTATCTATAGCACAAAGCAAAGGTTCAAGGCCTACAGAACCGACAACCGAAGACAAAACCATATCAACCTGTTTTATGGATGCAATTTTATTTAATCCTTCCTTTCCAAAAAACACTTTAACCTTGTACTTTTTTTCATTGCACCATTTTTGTAATTTATCGGCATCTTCTTTTGAAAAAACCGATACTGCAACAGGATTAAATTTTGCTATTTGCTTTTTTAAAAGTTCTATATTTGAGTTGACGGAAAGTCCGCAAACTTTAAATTCTTTTTTTGTTTTTGAAATAAAATCAAGAGCCTGAACGCCTATAGAGCCCGACGATCCCAATATTGAAATGTTTTTCATTTTATACCTTCAAAAATAAATTTCGTTTATTATATCATTTTACGATTTTATTGTATATTATTATTTATCTTTATTTTATGATTGTCGGTATAGTTTTTAAATATGTTTATTGAAATAAACAATAATACCGCTATAGTTATCATCAAGTATCTGCTGAAAACCACAAAGCCGAAAATATTTAAGAGTGTATTTGTAAGAACTATCAATGTAACAATCGCAAAACTTTTATTTACATATTTTCCGTATCCGTTGGCAAGTATAGTGTTATGAATTTTTATTCCCATAGGGAAACCTATCATTCCGCCTGCGGCAATTATTAAAGACATTATTATTATCGTCCAATCAGGTTTACCATCGGCAAAAGTATAATACATACCACCGGTAAAAGTCGTTACAAGCAAAAGTATTCTTATTGATTTTGCCGTTATCATTTCAGGAACTTTAAAAATATTGGCAAGTGTCGGTCTGAAAAATATTGCACCGCCGACTCCCATAATAGAACTGCAAACTCCAACGACCATACCTATAAAAAAAGCTATCAGCGATTGTGTATTTGAAATTTTCGGGACATCTGTTTCGTATTCCGTAGTCTTGCCGAAAAGAACAAGAGAACCCAATGTAACCATGAAAACACAAAATATAACAAGCAGTGCAATAGAACCGAACCTTTCATAAAAGAATTTATTTACTATTTTCCCGCTAAATGCAAGCAAAAACGCTCCAACTCCCAACGGAATGACAAGTTTTACGGCAACGGAATCTTTGTTCCATTGTAAACTTTTTATATCATGAACGGTTGTCATAAGAATGGAAGGAACCATCTGTAATAATCCCACACCGACAGCTTCGTTCGGAGTAAAACCGAAAATCAACATAGTGGGAACTATAAGCCACCCGCAACCCACTCCCCAATAACCGCCGGAAAACATTCCTATAAAACCTATTAAAGGCATTAAAAAGTAAATATACATAATGGTTGATATTTTACATTTTTATCGACAAAAAAGACAAGTTTTATAATGTTGTTCGGTTATTGAGTTATTGATTTAATTAAACTGATAAAAAATTATAAACTAAGTTTAAAGTTTGGCTTTATTTTAAAATTATCTAAAAAAGATGTCCCGTAACAAACATCAAAATATTCTTCCTTAAGATTTGATGTTATTTTATTTATAACGGCAATATCTTGTGTAAAAGGAATGTTTTTACTTACTTTATCAGGCACATATAAAGTAAATACTGCCGACGGATATTTTTGTTTTAATTCTTTTATTTTATCAATGCAGTCATTTACATTGTTTTTACATTTAATAAAAATTTTCGGTTTCGGATGATGACTCAAATATTCATCTATGTCTTTAGACCAATAATATTTATTTGCAAATTCACTTAACTTGTTCAATTCTTTTTCCACTGTCAAAGCTTTTTCTTCCAAATTATCATCTTTTGTTATTTCTATCGGGTATCCGTAAACCGCAACTGTTTTTGAAAACGGAAGAGGCACTTTAAATTTATCCCAGGCTTTAGTAAATGTTAAAGAATTTTTTGCTATTGCGGATATCGGTATTAATCTTATACCGACTTTTTGGGATACGAGCAAAAGCCCCGATTTTACCTTATGTATCGGTCCTTTGGGCCCGTCAACCGTAAAAGCCACGAAATGACCTTTTCTTGCATACCTTATTGTTTCAATTAAAGCTCTCTCGGCTCTTTTTGAAGAAGAACCTCTAACAGCGATAAATCCAAAATCTTTCAAAACTCCGGCTTGAATTTCCCCGTCTTTAGACATACTGCACATAGCAACAATTTGTCTTCCTGAATTTAGACATAAAGGTAAAATCTGTTCACCGTGCCAAAGAGCATAAACACTTTGTTCGTCAAATCTTCCCACCAACTCAACAACTCTAAGTCTTAATGTCTTTTTTGTAAAAGCAATATAATAATATGCTATCTTTGATAATATTTTTCTTGAATCCATAATTCTTAAATCCCGTTTTTGTTTACCGCTCGGTAGAAAATATAACATAAAACTAAGTTGTTGTCAAACTTAATTTTCTTTGACTATTGTTATAAAAAAAAATATAATTCAGGATTATATTCCATTATAAGAAGGTATCTGTAAAACATGAAAAAATTTATAATATTATTCACTTGTTTATTTTTAATTTCTTCAACTTTATATGCTAAATATTCCTTAACATTGTCTGAAGCTTTGAAATGTGCAATTGCAAATAACGAACTTATCAATGCTTCCGCAAAAATAAAAGAAGTTTCCAAATACAACTTAAAAGCTGCAAGAGGAAAACATTATCCTAATGTATATGTTGAAGGTTCCGTAAACAAAATAAACGATTCGATAAATTTAAACTTAAGTGATGCAAGAGCGGCAGTTATAGGAGCATCAGTTGCCACTTTCAAAGCTTCCAATCCGACATTACCGCAAGAATATATAGATGCTTTTAAAAATAGTCTTAATAAGGCAATTCCCGATTTCAATATGAAATTTCAAGACGATCTTTTTTATAAACTTAGTGCCGCCGTTGTTTGGCCGTTATATACCGGCGGTAAAATTGCAGCAAATTCTCAAGCAAGAAAAGCAGAACTTGAAATTTCCGAACTGGAATATTCAAAGACTTTAAACTCGACAATAACATCGGTAATAGAAAATTATTTCAGAGCAAAGCTTGCTCAAGAAGCAAGAGATATCAGACAAGATTATTTGGATGATATTATTCAACATAACGACAATGCTCAAAAATTATTTAAAGTCGGTATGATATCAAAGGCAAACAAACTTAGAGCAGAAGTTGCTCTTGCACAAGCGACAAGAGAATATCAACAGTCAGAAAGAGATTTGAAGCTTGCCCTGGTTGTCTTATCCAACATAATAGGTGTTGAACTTGAAGAAGTTAATCTCGTAACGGATTTTAAAAAGATCGACAATATAAGAGAAGCTAATTATTATGAAGATATTGCTTATTCAAACAATTTAACATTAAAAGATATGCAACAAAAAAAAGATATGCTTAATCAAAAGAAAAAAGCAACAAAAGGAACTTTTTTACCCACTATTGCAGCATTCGGAAAATATGAAATATATAAAGACAATTTAACATTGTTCGAGCCTGAATGGGTTGCCGGATTAAATGCAAAGCTGGATATTTTCAACGGAGGACAAGATTATTCAGAGTATAAAGCTTATTCAAAACAATCCGAAGTATTGGATTTATATGTCCAAAATGCAAACAAAATGATTGATACCGCCGTTAAAAAATATCATCATGAAGCTATGTCTGCTATTGAACAATATGAAAGTTTAAAAAGTTCTCAAGATTTAACGGAGGAGAATTTAAATCTTTATAAAAAATCTTTTAAAGAAGGTCTTGCAACTTCAATAGAAGTAATTGATGCCGAACTTGCTTTGGAAAAAGTAAGATTGGAGCAATCTCAAGCACTATTCGATTTTAATGTTGCTTATGCAAAACTTATGGATATATGCGGAAATTCGCAATTATTACTGGATAATATTATAGGAGATAATAAAAATGTTGAAAAATAGATTTTCGTTAATTTTGTTATTCTTTTTGATGATAACACTTTTTGCATGTTCAAAGCCTAAACAAACTATTTCCGGAGAAGTTGATGCCACGGAAATTGATATCGGTGTAAAAGTTCCCGGAAGAATAGCTGAAATTTTTATAAGCGAGGGACAATCTGTTCAAAAAGGTGATATTTTGGGAAGGCTTGAAGGAAAAGAACTTGATGCCAAATTAAAAACAATAAATGCAGCATTAAAAGAAGCTCAAGACCAATATTTGCTTGCCGAAAAAACATATAACAGAATAAAAACTTTATATAAAGACGGAATTGTTCCAAAACAACAATACGACGAAGTAGAATATAAATATAATGCAGCTTTACAAAAAATAAATGCTACTCAAGGGCAAAAAAATGAGATAATGGCTTATTACGACGAACTTACAATAGTTGCACCGATAGACGGTGAAGTAACGCAAGTTATATCTAATCCCGGAGAACTTGTTGCCACGGGTTATCCTATTATCACATTGCTTAATACAGACGATATGTGGGTTGTGTTTAATATAAGAGAAGATCTTTTAAATAATCTTCAAAAAGATAAAGAAATAAAAGTGTATATACCTGCAATAAAAGAAACATTAAATATGAAAATCAGTTATGTTTCCGCTATGGCAAGTTTTGCTTCATGGAAACCGACTAATCAACAAAACAATTATGATTTAAAAACATTTGAAGTACGAGCAAAGCCGAGTGAAAAAATAGAAAATTTAAGACCCGGAATGACGGCAGTTCTTAAGGACTAAAAGATATAGAGGGACAGCACATTCATATATTCATACATCAAAAAAAAGCAGAGCTTTTTTATGAAATATTTAACAGATGTAATTATAAAAGAATTAAAACTTATATTTACAAACAAATACTATTTATTCCTAATATTTTTGTGGCCTTTCATAGATTTTATTTTTTTGGGCGGTATATATTATTACGGAAACGTTCAAAATATGCCTATTGCCGTAATAGATAAAGATCATTCAAAAATTTCACGAACTATATCAAGATATTTTGATACATCTTATGCTTTCGATGTTAAATACAAATTAGACGATATTGAGGATTTAAGATACCTTCTTACAAGAAACAAAATATATATGGGAGTTTATATTCCTAAAGATACGCAAAAAAACATAAAAAAATCTTTACCTGCAGAAATAAGTTTCTATATCGACGGTTCAAACTATCTTACAGCAAACCTTTCGGAAATAGAAGGTGCAAGTATTTTAGGAACGATAAATGCAGGATTAAAAAATGCCATGATGAAAAAGAAGGGCATACAATCAAAGCAAGCAAAAGCAATGATGCTACCTATACAAAACGACACATCAAAATTATTTAATCCAACATACCACTACGGATATTTTTTAACTCCCGGAATATGGATTTCAATTTTAGGACAACTTTTTTTAATTTTCGGGACATTAACAATAGGAAAAGAGCTCGAGAAGAAAGAGCAAAACAAAAATTCCATATTTTTATTTATAACAGGAAAACTTATTGTATACACGATAATATCCGTAATATATTTTGAAATATTGTTTAGAATATTTTTCCCCGCATTTCAAATACCTTTCGACGGAAATACTTCCGGTGCAATAATTTTAAGTGTACTGTTTATACTTTCAACAATTTTACTGGGTATGCTTATGCCTGCAGTGACAGGTAACAGAATTGATGCTTTAAAAGGTTGTCTTTTAATAGGCGCTCCGGCTTTTTTGTTATCAGGATATACATGGCCTTTGGAACAAATGCCTGTATTAATGGCAACTATCGCAAAGTTTATTCCTTTATCTGCTTATTTGGAAGGATTCAGAAAAATATTTCAACAAAATATGCAACCTGAGTACATAATCCCGTTTGCTAAAATATTATTAACATTGTTTATTTTATATTTTTTACTTACTTATATATTTTTGAGAATAAGAAATAAAACAATAAAAAAAGCATTAGTAATTAAGGAATGATAAATAAAGTAAATGCTTAAATTATTTAAACAAGTATTATTACGAGAATTCAAAAGATTTTTCACATCAAAAGATTTAGTTTTGATATGTATAATTGCTCCTATTGTATATTCTTTTGGTATAACATACATATATCATAAACAAAATCCGAGAGATATAAAAATTGCTCTTGTAAATCAAGATAATTCCGCAGTATCAAGACAGTACGGAAGAATGATAGACTCTACACCGGAACTCAATATTGTTGATTATTTCCCGTCAACATATGCAGCTTACAATGCAATTTTCACAAATAAAGTAGATTTGTTCTATTTTATACCGAGCAATTTTTCAACAAACCTAAAAAGAGCAAAAAGTACTTTTGCTTTTATAGGTGCAAATGCAAGCAATTTCATGGTTTCAAGTACCGCAATAAAAACAATAGTTACAACTTCTCAGTTCATGTCTGCTCAAGTATCCGCCAAATTCTTAATAAAAAACGGAATTTCAAAACACTCCGCAATGCAAATGATACAGCCCATAAAAGGAAATTT
Organism: Elusimicrobiota bacterium; assembly: GCA_017525905.1. GTDB lineage: Bacteria > Elusimicrobiota > Endomicrobiia > Endomicrobiales > Endomicrobiaceae > Ruminimicrobiellum. Next base: position 116,834 of record JAFXSD010000076.1, read on the forward strand.
TAAGTGGATGTTTAACCCTACAAAGACTTATGCAAACTTTTTTGTTCCTTTTGTTTTATTTGCAATTTTTCAACAAATTCTTATAGTGGCTGTTTGTCATACGATGAGTTTGGAAACGCAAGAAAAAACATGGAACGATTTATATAAAATAACAAACAATAAAGTTATGCCTATTTTATTCGGAAAAGCTGTTCCTTATGTATGTGCCGCCTTTTTTATGATGTTATTATTTGTGTTTTTTGTTTTCCCGTTCAATTCCATATTTCAAACTTCAATAATAAATCTTTTATTTTTATCCGTAATTTATTCTTTTGTTATAGTCTTTTTTGCTATGGCAATTTCACACTTATTTAAAAGCCCGGTAGTATCATTATGTGCATTAACATTCTATTCCATGCCGGTTCTTCTAATTTCGGGATTTGCTTGGCCGATATATATGTTACCTTCATATTTAAAGATAGCAGCTTATATTTTCCCTTCAACTTATTTTGTAAACATTTTCAGAATTTATTCTTTAGATACTGTTTGGATAGGTTATGCAACTTATTGCATATTAAGTTTAACACTCTTCTTTTTGGTTTGTTTGATAATAAACATAATGGTTTTTAAAATAAAAATCTCATTCAACAAAAAAACGGACAAAGCTCTATAAAAGCTCAGTCCGTTTTATATTTTTTTATTAATTTTATTCGGAAAACAAATCTCTTTCGTCAAGAATACCTACAGGATTTCCTTTCTCATCTACAACGGGAATATTATCTATATTTTTCCCCTGCAATATTTTTTCAGCTTCACCCACAAGCATATCAGGAGTTAATGTTGAAGGATTTTTAGTCATAACTTCGGATATTTTTTTCTTTAACAAATTATCATGTAACTGAATTTGCCTTCTTAAGTCTCCATCGGTAAAAAAGCCTACAAGTTTACCGGTTTCGTCTACAACGCTTGTTGCTCCAACTCGTGTTCCTGTCATAACCAATAATGCGTCTTGAACCGTTGCACTATCTTTAACTATAGGATTTGCTTTACCTTGTCTCATTATCTCTTTAACTTTCATTGTTAATCTTTTAATTTTGTTACCGATAGCCCCTAAAGGATGAAATATCGCAAAATCTTCTTTTTTAAATCCCTTTCTTTCGGATAAAACAAGTGCCAAAGCATCACCTAAAGCAAGTAATGCCGTTGTGGATGATGTAGGTGCCAAATTATAAGGACAAGCTTCTTTTTCCACGGAAGAATCAATAACAACATCACAGTTTTTCCATGTGGAAGAATTTATTTTGCCTGTAATTGCTATAATCTTTAAATTCATTTTTTGTAACACAGGCAACACCTGTTTAATTTCTTCCGTTTCACCGGAATACGATAACATAATAATAACATCACCTTTAGTTATCATACCCAAATCACCATGCAAACATTCTGCCGGATGCAAATATATTGCAGGAACTCCTATGGAAGCCATAGTCGCTGCTATTTTTCTGCCTATATGACCGGATTTTCCAAGTCCTATAATAACAACTCTTCCCGAAGATTTTTCTATTAAAGAAACTGCTTTTATGAAATTTTCATCAAGATGTTTTATTTGATCTTTTACAGCTTGAGATTCTAAATTTAATGTATCTATTGCTCTTTGTATATTTATTTGTTCCATTATAATTACCTTAAACTGTGAGCATTTTTTATAAAATCTGCCATTTTATTAAAATCTTTTCTTCTTTGTAGTCTTTCTATGCTTGTATCCGCTTCAATTCCGAATGATTTTGCTTTTTCCATAACTTCACCGACATTTTCCGAAGATATATTTCCTGTTATGAAATAAGGAACTGTTATTTGTTCAAGGCCGGAAAGAGCTTCAAGTGCAAGTACATCATTGCCATTTTCATCTTTTGCAGAAATATCCAACACAAAATAATCCACATTACCTATATAAGGCTGTAACTTTATTACATCCGTCACACTTGTAAATTTCATATATTTAAAAACTTTTATGCCCAACGATACCGCCAATGCTTTACAAAATTCCGGAGTCTCGCTGCCATTCAATTGAACAATTTTTATTCCTGTTTTTTTAACAACTTTTGTTATAGCTTTACTGTCTTGATCTGCAAATATTCCTACAGCCAAAACAAAAGGAGGCAGTTTTTCGTTAACTTCTTTTAACAGTTTATCGGAAACTTTTTTAGGAGAATCTTTCACTAATTGAAAGCCTAAATAATCTGCTCCCAAATTTGTTGCATTCAATGCATCGTCATAATTTGTTATACCGCAAATTTTTACTTTTAACATTATATCCTCAAACGATTAAAATAAATCCCTAAACAATTCGGGATAATAAGCATTGTAACATCTATACTTCAAATTTTTGTTTTGCAGAAACTTCTATTTTCCGTAAACTTTTTTCGGATCAAAAACTTTTTTTCCTACAATTCTTGTATTTCCGGTAAAAGATAATTTTCTGTAAAAACAACTTCTGTAACCGGTATGACAAGCCGAACCGCCGACCTGAATAACTTTTAACAATATACAATCCGCATCACAATCGTAATAAATTTCTTTTACTTTTTGTATATTCCCCGATTCTTCACCTTTTATCCAAAATTTCTGCCTTGATCTGCTCCAATATGTTGCTTTTTTTGTTTTCAATGTTTTTTCAAATGATTCAGCATTCATATATGCAATCATCAAAATTGCACCGTCGTTATAATCTTGAACAACTGCCGGGATTAATCCGTTTTTGTCGAATTTCAATTGTTTTGTAATTTCCAACATATCTTCTTTCCCCCACAACTTCTTTTTATTTTTTATTTAAAGTTCTTATTGCTTCTTCCAACTTAAAATCTTCCGTATATAGTGCTTTACCTACGATTGCTCCCGTAACACCATACTTTTCAAGTTTTGCTATTTTTTTAACATCGTCTACGGTAGTTACTCCTCCGGAAGCTATAACATTCATTCCGCTTGTTTTTGCTATTTTCTTTAATCCGTCAATATTAGGTCCTTTCAACATTCCGTCTTTTGATATATCGGTGTAAATTATTTCCCTAACTCCCATATTTTTTAATTTTTCTATCATTTCTTCAGTCGTTACCGGTGTAATTTCTTTCCATCCGCCGATAGCAATTTTGCCTTCATAAACATCTAATGCAACTATAATTTTATCAGGACCGTATTTTTCTATTGCCTGTCTTACAATATCTGGATTATAAATAGCAACTGTTCCCAATATTGCATAAGATGCACCCAAAGTAAAAATATCGTTTATTCTCTTCATGTTCCTTATTCCGCCACCGACTTCAACCGGAATATCAACACTTAAACAAATATTTCCTATGATTTGGTTATTTGATTGATTCCCGGAAAAAGATCCGTCTAAATCAACAACATGTAATCTTTCAGCACCTTTTGCTTTCCAAAGTTTTGCCATAAACACGGGATCTTTTGAATAAATAGTTTCGTCCGCTATTTTTCCCTGTTTAAGCATCACGCAATTTCCTTGTCTTATGTCTACTGCAGGTATTATTATCATCTTATTTCATCCTTAAATAGAACCTTTTGTTGAAGGTATCTTATTTTTTATTTTTTTATTTATACTTATTGCTATTGCCAATGCTCTTCCGAATCCTTTAAAAATCGATTCTGCTATATGATGATTATTTCTCCCTTTCATCATTTTTATGTGAAGAGTTATTGCTGCATTATTAACAAAAGCAATAAAAAATTCTTGTATCAAATCGTAATTGAAGCCTGTTTTTTGAAATTCTATTTTAGCTTCATAACTTAAAAACGGTCTTCCTGAAATATCAAGTGCAATATATGCTAAAGCTTCGTCCATAGGTAACAAAAAGTGACCGTATCTTACAATACCTTTTTTGTCTCCCAAGGCTTGTTTAAATACTTGCCCTAAAGTAATTCCCATATCTTCAACTAAATGATGATCGTCTATTTCCGTGTCACCTTTAGCCTTTATATTAAGATATACTCCGGCATGTGCAGAAAACAATGTAAGCATATGATCCATAAAAGGTATGGTTGTATTGATTGAAGATTTTTTATTTGAATCCAAATTCAATTCAATATCAACATCTGTTTCAAATGTTTTTCTGTGAATGTGTGCTTTTCTCATTTTTTCTCTCTAATTTAAATATTTTGTTTTTGGCGAATCTTTATCGTCTAAAACATTTCCCATGTCTTTAAATTTCAATATTCTATCTAACTTTTCCAATAAAATAACTTCATCTATGGAAAAATTTAATTGATCTTTTCCATCGGTAACTTTACTTACGGATTCCGTAAGCAAATTTATAATAAGTTCTATTTCTCTTTCAGAAAGTTCTACTTTCATTATATCTTTCTTACCTCTATAGATTTTTTATGATTTACCAAACCTTCGGATTCTGCAAAATCTGCGATTTGTTTTTTTACAGAAGTTGTAACTTTTTTCAATTCAATATAACTGCTTCTTTTCATAAATGTCATAACCGAAAGCCCGCTCGAATATTTTGCAGATGCATTCGTAGGCAACACATGTGAAGGACCTGCCCAATAATCACCTACCGCCGTTGCCGTATTGTATCCCACAAAGATTGCTCCGGCATTATAAATTTCGGATACCGTTTGTTTTGCATTTTTTATTAGAAGTTCCAAATGTTCCGGAGCTATATCATTAACCATTTCTATAGCTCTTTTCGTATCCACATTATAAATCTTAACTTGATTTAACTTTTCTTTATCAAAATTTTTCTTTATATATTTTATTATTTCTTTTGAACTGCACAACAAATATACTTTTGCCATTGTATCGTGCTCGGCCTGTGCCAATAAATCATATAAAACATATTCTTTATCCGCACCGCTATCTGCAACAATTGCAACTTCGCTGGGGCCTGCCAACGAATCTATTCCGACTTTACCGAAAACAAGTCTTTTTGCTTCGTTAACATAAGCATTTCCCGGGCCAACTATCATATTCACGGGTTTTATTGTTTTTGTTCCGTAAGCAAGAGTTGCAATTGCAACGGCTCCGCCGATTGTGTATATTTCATTTATTCCGCAAAGCTTTGCTGCAAAAAGAACTTCTTTACTCATTTTTTTTGGAGGAGTCATCATAACTATTCTTTTAACACCGGCAACTTTAGCCGCAACGGCATTCATAATAACGGATGACGGATAAGAAAATCTTCCTCCGGGAACATATATACCTACCGATTCTATAGGTCTATATATTTGTCCTACAGATTTTATACTATCGGTAAGTAACCATTGTTTTTTTATATTAGAATATTCTTTCTTATGAAAAGCCAAAACATTGGCATATGAAGTTTTTATTGCTTTTTTTAAATCAGCGGATACTTTTGTTATCGCTTCATTTATTTGCTTATCGGTAACCTTTAAATATTTTGCAGATTTAAAAGATACACCATCAAACTTCTTAAGATAGCTTATTACCGCACTATCTCCTTTCTCTCTTATATTTTTTATAATTTCCTGAACCGAATTTATTATATCTGTATTCATAGTTTTATAATTTTACCAAAAATAAAAAGAAATTACTAATAAAAAAATATTTCTTTCTTCATCTTTTAATGCTATAATATTTATCAAAAACACGGGAAAAAATCTATGAGATTTTTGTTTTTGTTATTAGATTTTATAGTTTTCTTTACACTTACAGCGATAATCATTACAATTCGTTCTGATGTCGCGTTAAATCCTACTGTATTTTTTTTAGAAAACTGCAAAGTGATGTTCCCGGTATTCATATTAAATATAATTCTTTTATTGATTTTTTCCTTTTACGATCTTAACCGAATTCACAAAGAACATTCAAATATTTTTATCGAAATATTTATATCGTTTATTATTTCTTTCATACTATCTGCGGCAGGAATATATTTCGGAGCAACTCTTTTTGAAGTTCCGACACCGAAGACAAACCTATTATTAATTTTATTGATTTTCTATATTTATGTACTTTTATCAAGAGCTTTATACAGAAGTCTGCATTTTTCACAAATTAAAATTATTACTTTAGGAACAAGCCGAACTTTGAACAGATTAAAAGGAATATTAAAAAATACTAACAATTATGAAATCGTACAAGAGTTCAATAATATTTGTGATATTCCCAACAATTTAGATATAAAAAATATAGATTTGTTATTGGTATCCAATAACCTTCTTAATCAAGACTCAACAACAACAGAAATGATTTTCAATACCTTTATTTCAAAAGGAATCAAATGTTTAACGGATTTTTCTTTCTTTGAATATACATTCTCGAGATTATCAAAAGAATCTTTAGAAAATATGACTTGGTTAATAAACAATATAGATAACAGAAATCAAAATTCGACTTATTTTATTATTAAAAAACTTTTTGATATTTCATTTTCAATTTGTTTGTTTCCTGTCTTTTTACCAATAGGGATAATAATTTATCTTTTAATTCTTCTTATCGATAAACAAGACCCTATATTTTTTCAAAAAAGAGTCGGGCTCAAAGGCGTGCCTATACAGTTATGTAAATTCAGAACTTTTATAAACGGAACGGAAACTCCAACCAAATTAGGTAAAATTTTAAGGAAGTTTAGATTGGATGAAATACCTCAATTGATAAATATTTTAGACGGAAATCTTTCCGTTGTAGGACCGAGGCCATTACAATTGGAAGACAATGAATTACTAAATAAAAACATTTCGGTTCATAAATTGAGAAACTTAGTAAAGCCGGGATTAACCGGATGGGCACAATTAAATTTTAAAGCACCCAGAAATTATTCTGCCGAACAACTTCCTACATTTGAAAATAATTTTCAAAGAAACATTTATTTCAGAGATGCTTTTGTAAGATTGGCTTATGATGTTTGGTATGTAAAAAACTCTTCGTTCTTATTGGATTTGGAAATAATGTTTAAAACCGCAAAAAGAGCATTTGTAAAAGATAAGAAACTTTCCAAATAAACTTCGAATAACTTTTTATTCAAGTTCGTATTTATTATAAACAACGGATATTAATTGGAATAAACAGTTATAAACTGTTATTATTTGCGGCTGCATATAAAAACTTATGCATTTCCACCAAAGCAAGAGTGTCTTGTTCGCAATATTTCAAAAGGTTTGTTTTAGTTTCTTTAACTTTTTCCTCGTCATATAAACCCATAGCCATATAAGCAAAGGCCGACAGTGCCAAACCTCCTTCGCCTATTTCAAGTTCATTATAGTTCATTTGAGGAATCATAACCGGCAAAACTTTTTTTATAGATGTTCTTCCGTGAAATCGTTTATCATAGTAGTTTACTCTCAATATTGCTTCTAAATCCACTATTCTTTCTATTATTGCTTCGAATTGTTCTTCAAGTTCCGGACAAAGCAAAATAAGTTTTTCTATTATCTGTTTTTCCGCCGAAGAATAAGTAATAATGCTTCCCTGTGTGCCCAGAATTTCGACAAGCTGTTTGGCAATCCTTTTCCTACAATCCTGTTTATGGTCTGCGATATATTCAAAATGATCTACAATATGTTCTATTCTGTCGCATTTATGTACCGAATACTGCGTTAAAACTTGAGTATGCGGAGCAATATTATTATATAACGGATATATAGTCATAACAGATTCAAAATCCAAATAATAACATGGGAATACTATCTTTTCAAGCTCTGTTTTTAACTCCGGACTTATATATACTTTGTCATTAATAACACAATCTTTTACAATTTTTTGCATTTGTGTAAGTTCAATATCTTCCGGTAAATTTTTAATATCATAAATTTTGTTTTCACATAACTTATCAAAAACAAGTTGTGAAAGTCTTGGCAGATCGAAGATATGGTATTCTATACCTTCCCCCGTGCATTGTTTAAAAAGCCCGCAATTTTTGCAAGGCATTTTAAGCTTTTTCTTTTTTGGAGTTTCGGCAAACAAAATATCTTTTACGGTGTCTAATAAAATAGAATAATCTTCAGCTCTCGTGAAAACATCAAAACTGCAATCAACTTTAGTAAAAAGTTCTTCTATTGAATTACCCAATCTGAAATCTTTTGATAATAAATAAAGAGTTGCTTTAGACAGCGAAGATATTGTTTTTGTCGCTATTAAACTTATATATGCAGTATCGGATATATATTTGTGTTTCCATTTATTTCCCGACTTAACTTCTATTATTTCCCACAAATTATTTTCCGTTCTGTGCAAAATATCCGCTTTTGCAACAAATCCGTTATATTCAAAAACAGGCTCGAAAATTGTTTTTACTGTTTTATCTTTTATTAAATCTTTTGTTTGTTGTAATGCTTCGTCAAACTTTCCTGAAACCTGAACTCCGTCTTTAAACAACAATTTTGCCATATTATGAATATTTTTTGCTTCCATTATTAAAAAATCATCTGTTAAAGAATTATCTTTGGGAACAAGACCTCTATACAAATGCCATGCATATACAGGGCATTCCAATGTTTTTAAAAAAAGATTTTTGTTAATTGATTTCATAACTATATGATATTAATACACTTAAAGAAGTGTATTGTTTTTTTCTTCTATTTGTCTTTTCTTCTTTTCCAAAGCTTCCAAAACGGAATAAGGAACTTTCATTTTTCCTATTAAAGGTGTTGCATTTTTACCGTAAGCACCATGGCAATCCGAGCCACCGGTTGCAACTAAATTCATTTCATCGGCGATAGACAAAAACTTTTTTATTATATGTTGCGGATGACTGGTATGCCAAGCTTCTATTCCCATAAGTCCATCGTTGATCAGTCCTTTAAAAATATTTTTATTGCTGTAATGCCCGTAGTAAGGATGTGCCAAAACGGGAATTCCGCCTGCTCTTATAATAAGAGATATTGCATCTTTAGGGGAAAGGTAATGTTTCGGAACATAAGCGGGTTTGTCAAGTCCCAAATATTTTTGAAATGCTTCAGATATCGAAGAAACATATTTTTTTTCAAGCAAAGCTTTTGCAAAATGAAGTCTTCCTATTACTTTGTCGCCCACACCCGAAATTAAACCTTCAGGGTCCAACTCAATATTTAAGTTTTTTAATTTTTCAAATATACCTTTTGCTCGTTGAATTCTTACTTTTTTAAACACTGCAAGAGCATCGTTAAAACTTTTAGATTTCCAATTTACATAATATCCCAAAATATGCATTTCTGTTCTTGTAACATTGTCCAATTCCGCCGACAATTCTATACCGGATATTATTTCGACTCCGTATTTTTTACCGGCCTCTACAGCTCTTTGAACACCATCAACTGTATCATGATCGGTAATACTTATTGCCGAAAGTCCTACTCTTGATGAATATTCAACAACCTGTTCAGGTGTAAAAATTCCGTCAGAAAAGCATGTGTGTATATGTAAATCAACAAAATATTCTTTTTGAGACATTTCTTACAACAACTCCGATGACAATGCGGCAAGAACACTTCTTTCACTCTTGGAAAACATTAAGTGTCCAAACACCGACTGTCCTTTAAATCTATCGACCAAATAAGTTAATCCGTTAGACGATGCATCCAAATAAGGGCTATCTATTTGGTACGGATCTCCGGTTAAAACAATTTTTGTTCCGTTGCCGGCTCTTGAAATAATTGTTTTTACTTCATGAGGAGTTAAATTTTGAGCATCATCTATTATTATGTATTGTTTAGGCAAAGATCTTCCTCTTATATATGTAAGAGAATCTACTTCTATCTGCCCTGATTCAAACAAATAATCTATTTTTTCATCGACTTTTGAATCTTCATGACCTTTATCCATAAGGAATTCAAGATTATCGTTTATTGCACCCATCCAAGAAGATAGCTTTTCTTCTTTTGTGCCCGGCAAAAATCCGATATCTTTTCCCATGGGAATTATAGGCCTTGCAATATATAATCTTCTGAATTGTCTTTCTTCCACTGTTTTTTGAAGACCTGCCGCAAGAGCGAGCAAAGTTTTACCTGCACCCGGCAAACCGATTAACGTAACCAATGAAATGTCATCGCATAATAAAAGTTCAAATGCAAATCTTTGTTCTATGTTTAATGGTTTTAATCCCCAAGGTTGAGAATTTATATGAAATAAAGGTTGAATAACTTTTTTTTCTGCCGAATACTTTCCCAAAGCACTTTTTGAAGAACCTGTTTCATCTTTCAAATACACAAACTCATTAGCATAAAATTCAATATTTTTAGGAACTTCAACTTTACCGTTTTTATAAAATTTATCTATTTTATCGGGTGAAATAATTATTTCTTTCCATCCTCTGTAAATTTCGTCTATTTTAACTTTTGATTTTTCATAATCTTGAGTTACGATATCTAAAATTTCGGCTTTTATTCTTAAATTGATATCTTTTGTTATAAATATAACGGTTTCACCTTTTTGTTTAAGGTACAAAGCTATGGATAGTATTTGATGATCGGATTTGGAAACAGTAAATTCTTCCGGAAAATCTACCTTATGAACCATCTCTATAACTAAAGTTCCGCCATTTTTTAAAGGAACACCTTGTGTTAATTTCCCTTTTGCTCTTAAATCGTCTAATCTTCTGGAAATTAACCTTGCCCCTCTGCCTCTTTCATCATTAAGTTTTTTAAAATTGTCTAATTCCTCAATTACCGTTAAAGGAATAACAACTTTATTATCCTTAAAGGCAAACATTGAGTCAGGGTCATGCAACAAGACATTTGTATCCAATACAAAAGACTTTATAGCCATAGTGTCCCCCTTTTATATGAACAACATTTTTTTATATTCTCACTACATATTATAATCAATTTATATTGAAAAATCAAATAATAATTAATCGTTACACATATAACAATATATTACCTTTTATTATTAAAAATTTTTTTTATTTTGTATAATACCAAGAAAATTATTCGGAGCTTTGTTATGGAAAAACTTATAAAAGAACATACAATATCAAATTACGAATGTAACAGAAATGAAACAATAAAAATAATAAGCATATTTCATTTATTACAAGATATGGCAGATGCTCATGCCGAAAAACTTAATGTAGGATATACTTTTTACAAACAAAATCATTTGGCTTGGGTAGGAAGAGCTTATCACATAAAAATATTTTCTTTACCTAAAATTTTCGATAAAATAACTCTTGAAACTTGGCCATGTGCAAGAACGGCTCTCATTGCAACAAGAGATTTCCTTATAAAAGATGTTAACGAAAATGTTTTGATTGCAGCATCAAGCCAATGGGCAATGATAGACACAAAAAGAATGAGACCGATAAAATTTGACAGTTTTAATCTTACTTACGACGTTCTACCGGAAAGAGCTGTAGAATCCGAATTTACAAAAATACAATCACCTCAACAGATTGATTTTGAAAAACAAATACAAATAAGAGAAGACGATATCGACAGTAACGGACATGTGAACAATTGTGTTTACCCCATGTGGACAATGGAAACATTTACTCAACAATTTAAACAAGATTATATTTTAGATGAAATGGAAATAAACTTTAAAAAACCGGTTTTTATACAAGACAATATAGTAACGGCAAAAGTTCAAAATAATTCCGAGACGGATTTTACAATTTCTATAGGAACGCCTGAAAAAGAGGCTGCACTTATAAAAGCAACTTTCAAGAAAAAAATCTAATGGACGGGAAAATAGATGAATAGAGATATCACAAAACGATTCTATAAGACTTTTTCAAATACAAAATCATCCATAACAAACCCATTACCGATATCTGCAACTTGTTCTCTTATTAAAATAAAACCTTTATGTTTATAAACAGCTATTGCATGTTTGTTGTTTCTGTTCACAGTCAACCAAACAGAGTTTAAATTTTTTCCCTTCGCTAATTTTTCAATAAAATCAAATGTTTTAGAAGAAATTTGTTTCCCTCTATATTCTTTTAAAATATAAAGTTTACTTAAAAACATCTTACCGTTTTCTTCGTGAAGTCCGGTATATCCGGCAACATTATTATCTGTTTTTATTAAATAATATTTATATCCGTTATCATTTATAGCTTGTGACAATGCTTGAAAAGACTGAAACTTTTTTATCATATATTCAATTTGTTCCAAAGTTAAAATTTCTTTAAAAGCATCGTGCCAAACGACGTTTGCCGTATCTGCCAAAACTTTTATTTGTTCTTTTGTTATAACCTGTTCAAATGTTATATTCATTTATATATTCTCCAAAAAAGATTTTTTATGTACCCTTTTTGAAATCCAAAATATGCTTATTCCTACAAGAATTAATGCAATTATACTTGAAAGAGCATAACTTAAATTAAAACCTATTTTTGCATTTAATATAAAAAGCATATCTATATAAACGAAAAGTAATCCGGGCAGCAAAGTAATAAAATAATTCTTTTTATTCTTGTATAAATATATTGTTGCGTAAAAAAATGTAGGCAAAACTATTAATTGATTAACGAACATAAAATATCTCCAAACAAGAGCAAATCCGTCCGGTTGAGATTTTACCAAATAAAGCAAAGAAATAACCGCACAAAATACGGGAATATTTATTAAAAATCTTCCGGTAACTTTTGTTTGTTTTATTTTGAGAGCATCGGATAAAGTTAATCTCAGTGCTCTTAGTGAAGTATCCCCTGTCGTTATAGGTAACACAACTATTGCTATTATAACTATAAATGCCAAGTATGACGGAACGAAATATTCGGTTATAATTTGTATTGCAGGAATTTCTCCTACAAACTTGTCTGGAACGATATTTAAGCTGTAAACCGTCATAGAGGCTGCCGCCCAAACCATAGCAATAAAAGACTCCACACACATCATTGCATAAAATACTTTTCTCCCCTCTTTTTCGTGTTTAACGGTTCTTGCGATTATTGTTGATTGTGTAGAATGGAAACCCGATAAAAGTCCGCAACTGACTGTCATAAAAAATATAGGAATTAAATAAAGTTTTTTAGGGTGCATATTAAGATGGGTAAAATCTATTTCCTGTAAATTTACACCTTTTACAAAAAAACCTACAACCAAAAGTAATGTTCCTATAATTAAAATCAGTCCTAATATAGGATAAATATTGCCTATAATTTTATCTATTGAAAACATTGTTGAAAGCATATAATAAACTATTATCAAGCCATAAATATATAGGATGGTATTATTCTTTAAAGAAAAATCGGCAACATTAAAAAATTTTGAAGCAATAAGGTCTCCCGATGTATAAACAAACACTACGGCAACAAGCAACATCATTATTGCAATTATTCCGAAAAATATATAATACCAACTTTTACCTAAATATTTTTGTATTAAACCTGTAACCTGCATACCGTTATTTCTTATGGATATCATTCCTGCGGCATAGTCATGAACTGCACCCATAAGAATACACCCCAAAGGTATTAAAAGAAAAGCTATAGGGCCAAACAATATTCCCTGTATCACTCCCACAATAGGTCCCATACCTGCAATACTTAAAAGTTGTATCATTTGGTTTCTTTTAGTACTTAACGGAACAAAATCCACACCGTCATTTATTGAATAAGCAGGTGTTGGTCTGTCATCCGGTTCAAATTGTTTTTCAACATATTTTGAATATGTAAAATATCCTGCAAATAAAATTATTAATCCAATTAAAAATGTAATCATTTTTTACTCCTAAAACAATTGCTTTGCATTTTTGAGGTATGGATGTATGGATAAATAGAGGTATGGAAACGACTACTACACAAAACAAAAATACCTTCAAGTTTTTACGATTATAGATTTTACAACTTTTTTTAATAAATGTTTAGGCGGCAGCTAACATTGCTCTGTAACTTGATATATCACTTATACCTACTTGTTCTTGTGTTTGCTTACCGTTTATTCTATCGCTGAACAATATTATTTGTATTATTTTGTTCACTAACATTTCTTGTTCTGCAGAATCCTTTATTCCGGATTTGATATTTGATATTTCCAATTGTTTCATGGATTCCATCAACACATTCATTGCATTTGAACCGGTAATATCTTTCATTAAAAATTCAGTTTCATCTTGAGATAAAGTTTCATAATTGTTTTGTTCTGCTCTTATCAACAAAACACCTAACAGTCTTTCTAATTTTTTATCTTTTAATTCTATACCTTCAAATTCGTTACCTGTTTCGATTAATTTACTTTTAACTAAAATTCTTTCTTTTATTATGTCAATAAATTTCTCTAACATTCTTTTATCTTTCTTGTCTCTTATACTTTTCAATATTATTCCAAATTCACTATCTTCACCTACAAGACTCATTATTTCCATGTAATTCGATGATTTTAACAATTTTTGAGCTTCGCCGAATGTAATTTCCGGGATTTTATCAAATCTAATGTTATAACCTATATTTTCTATATCTTTACCGTTGAGATTTCTTAACCCCATTGTTATTTTTATCTTTCCCAATAGTGTTCCTAAAATTTCAAATGCTTCTATGACATTTTTACCTTGAAAATTCTCTTTCAATATTTCAATATCTATCATTATAGGTTTATCCGAATTTATTATTTTTTGTTCTAAAAATTCCAACCCGTTTTCTGCTGTTAAAACATCAACTTCTATTTTTTCATCCGTATAATAATCATATATGTAAAACTTCTCTTTTTCTTCTATTATCTTGCCGGAAATTCCGGTATTTTTATATATATCGCTTTGTGTTACAACATAAATTTCTATACCGTTTTTTCTAAGTTCCAAAATTTTATTTTCATCTAAATTTAATTGCCTGAATTGTTCTTCCGTTATAACTTTTCTTGTTCTTCCGTTTTCCAATGCGGTTAACAAATCCTGCCCGGATAATTGTTTTAAGTCTATTATTGTTTTTTGTCCGAAAGTAATTCCTATTGTTCTTTTTACTTCTAAAGCAGAAAGCATAAAATCATTTATTCCAACACCGTTTTTCCCCGGCAACTCCATTTCTCCTATTTCTAATAATCCGTCATTTATTCCTATGCCGCCTCCGTTTCTTATTACTATTCCGTCTATCTCTATTTCTCCTTTCAATCCCAAAATATTTTTTATTTCTCGTTTAAATTGATTGCTTTCATTTATTGTTTTTGCAATTTTTATTTTTGGAGTATTCAATGCTCCGTAAATCAAAACATTATCAATATTAATTTTAAATATAGCTGCTCCGTCAACTTTTATTCCTGTGTTCACTAATTCATATTTCTGTGTTGACAAATTCTCAATATCATCCAATATATATATTTCCGTCACATCAGATTTTTCTTCTGCTCGTTTTGTTTCAATTAATTTTTCGATTTCCGATGCTTTTATGTTTCGATAATTTATTGCTACCGATTTTTCTTTCTTATCTTCCTTTGATAAAAGAGAATTTAAAAATTTATGAGCAACAATCCCCGCAACCGAAACCAAAACAATAACAGGAATATTAGCAGCAAAAAATATTGAATATATATATAGGACAGATAAAAAAGCTGTAGGTAAAATTCTTTCTTTCGTTTGATTATTCATATTAATTTGTTGCTCAAAATTAAAATCATCTTTTAATTCATTATTTGGAAAAACATTAAACAATACAGCTTTTAAAATCTGTGACGTTGTCCAATTAAAATTATTTTTATGTATCCATAAACTTATATTATGTGCTCTTAAAAACTGAATTTGAAATGCAGTAAAAATTATCATAATTAAAAAATTTACAATTAAAGAGGTTGTCGGTAAAATGGCAAAACTTGCAGGTAAAGTTCTAAAAAATATTTCTTCCCATATCGGAGAAAATTTATGCAACAAAGAAAAGAATTTATTATATTTTTTAAGAGGAGCAAATACAGACAACTCAAAAAAGCTGATATGATTTATTTTGTTTTGTTTTGTTTTAAATGCTTTTCGTAATTTTTCTTTCATTGATAACTTATGTTCCGCCAAACTGCTGTTTTCAAATATATTCAATATTTGCGACGCAGCTAATTCAATATTTTTCTTGGCAAAATTGCTGTACACAAACAATGTAGGATTTGAATAACCTACTGCCGTCATTGCCTGCAAGATATTTTTTACTGTTATTGTTTCAGGATGTGTTTCAGCTATCGAGGTTATAAGTCCGTTCCATTCATTACTCATCGTAGTTATTTTGTTATTTTCTTTATAGTATGTGGAATAACCATATTGTGCTTCATGCCCGGAAGAAGCCCAAATTATCGGAAATTGTCTTTCCACAACTTTTCCTTGTTTTTCAAGTTTATCAAATTCTTTGCTTAAAGTTTCATAGACATTATTTGCAAAATACCACGAATAACATGAACTTAAATTTATGGTAATTTTGCTTAAATTCATTCCTTTATTGTATGCAGAAATCAAAGCTTTTGCAAATTCGGCACTTGTTATATCTGTACCAAAACCTACAGACAGAGAATCGTCAAGACCGTGTCCGTCAAAGGAAACCAAGACAGACTCTTCGTTTTTTAACATCGATATTTTTTTTAGAAATTCACTCTTTGCCTGCAATGCAGAAACAAAGTTAGCATTTATAAATGAAAATTGCGATGAATCCGAAATCGGAATATTCATTATTTCCAATAATTTTTTAAGACCTGCATCTTCAAAAGGTTGTTCTTCACTTGATGCAGCGGAAAGAGAAATAAACTTTGTATTTTTATCAACAACAACTCTGTCTTTTTGATCTTTCAATACGAAAACATAAATTTTGGTTGCTATTTTTATAATTTCATTAAAGTTTTTATCATAATAATCAATATTATCTACATTTACTACATTGATTATGAATCTTGATATAGCCAAAGCCATATAATACTTATGAACTAAAGATGTGTTTCTATCAAAAAAACTTTGCAATTCAGTATTTATTATGTTATTAAAATTATCATTTAAAAATATCCATATTCCCAACAAATTGTTTTCGGTTTCCAATTTATTTATTTTTAATCTTAATATCTCTTTCATTAAATTCGTTATTTGAATTAAATCTTGTTTGTTTTTTATTAGAGATATAAAATCGGTATTTATGTTTTCTTTATCAGCTTTTAAAAATCTCTCTTCCGTTTCAATAAAATCTTCTAATAAATATTCAAATTCATTAACATTGTGTTGATATTTTTCAAAAAGTTTTTTTATTGTTTTTGTATCATTTGCTATTTTATTTTTTTGTTTTGAAGTTAAAGTCGTATCCGGAACAATTGTTATATTTGAAGCCAAACCCATCGGTAACTCTTTGAGTTGATTTTCTTTTGTATTGTCTACCAAAGTAGTTATAGGCCTTACTTGAACAATGTAAACAATATTGTCCTTTATTAAAAACTCTATATCTACCGGATAACCTTCGGTCTGTTCGAACCACTCCATTATCTTTACCAGATCTTGCAGAACTTCGTCGGTTATTGTCTGTTTGTTTGTATAAGATCCGTCAATTTTTTTCCCGCTTTTTATGTCTATAACAAAAGAATACGGATTTATTCTTCCGGAAACAATATCATCTCCTTGTCCGTTTATAACCTGAACAAGTCTGTTATGTTCTGTGTCTTCACTCATCATTATTCCGGCTTTATCGGCATTTATCCATTCTTCAATTAATATTGTAGGCTTTATTAAAACTTTTGATTTAAGCATGTAATCCATAGCATTTGGAGAGAAAAAAGAAGCTAAAGAACTTTTTATTGCTTTCGCAATATCGTCATACTCAACATTCCCGTAACTTTCCGCTATTCCCGCCGCAGAATGTTCTTCTGAATCTTCACCTACGCCAGAAGATCTTACTATCGCAAGTTTATCCTTAAACATTTCTAAATTTTCTTCCCCGATATATTCTATTATTTTGTCGTCACTTATTTCTTTTATTAAATCCGTGATTTGAGATATAATATTTTGAATTTCTTTATAATCGGAATTTGTTTTCCCTTCCTTATTGATGAGTGTTTCCAATTTGTTGTATAGAAAAGAATATTGCTCTCCCAATAATTTTTCAAGAATTTCATAATCTATGACAATGCCGTTTGGACTTGCCACATTTTTTATTCCTGTATCTTTTTTCAGTTGTTTGATTGATAAATGTAATTTTGCCTGCCCTGCCGCTTTTGCTCCTACTCTTTTACTATCTAAAGATTCTTTTTCACCAAAGCGATACACTTTGTTTTTTGATGTGTGAGGTAAGAAATTTTGAAGTTTTAAAACTTTTTTATTTATTTTTCTATGTTCTACATACGGAACAAATTCTTCGGTAATTTCTTGCTTTCTATATATTGTCAATAAATTTGCCAACCAATCATTATCTCCTGATTGATAATAAATATATTCAATAATACTATCGATAAATTTATTGCTTTTATACCTTTCAATAAAATCTTTTATTTTCCCCTCTTGATGTGTGTCTATATATTCCTGCAATTCCAATAAAACATTTTTCCCTTTTGCATTTTTAAATACTTTATTTTCGAATAATAATAATTTATTGTTTTTTGTGTCTACCAAAACAATATCATTTTCCTGTAATACTATATCTTTTTCTTCTATATCTTGTACCTGCAAACCTTCTTCCTGCCTTACATTTCCTATAGATTGATAGAACTTTATTCTCATTTTTTTATCTTTATCCATTATTTGAGAATCGTTTACTATCATTGCAGTTTTTTCGTACTCTCTAAGAAGTATAGCTGCATGACTGGAATAAGATCCTCCAGTAAATAATGATACTTGATGTTGCGACGCTTCTTTGACATTGTCCGGACTTGCATATTTATTGATATACACATTTCTTTCACTTGTATTTTTATTATCCATTAATCCGAAAACAGTTTTTCTTTTTTGTTTGGAAGTAGAAATTATTGTTCCGTAAGCAACCGCAGTTTTTGATTCCGATATCTGTTCTTTCAATTTAGATCTGTAATTTAAAATTTCCACATCGTTTAACGGTTCTATCGGATATGTTTTATAACCTTCTGTTTCAAGTATTTTTGCCAATTGTTGTAAGTTAAGAGATATTCTTCCGGCATTAGATTTTAAATTTTGAGGAAAACCTGCAAGCTCACTTGAAGAATATCTTAAAATACCGTTTTTGTCGACCAAAATTGTGACTGCCAGAAATTCTCCTTTTGTGTTTTCGTTCAATCTCCCATTGTTCAACTTTATATATCCTGTTTTTACGACATATCCGCCTACTTTACCTATTGTTGTAAAATTTAAATCACCTTGCGGAATTTGGGACAGTAATGCACCTTGATTCAGCATATCCGTCTCTTGATAATTTCCGGGTTCAGAATTAAGCATTTCGGACATTTTTCTTGCCGCTGAAGAAAGAGGATTATAGTTGGTATCTCTTTTTAAAATTCCATCCGTATCTATTTTTAAATAACCGGTTGCAAAAGCTCGTTCTATCGGTTTGTTTATATATTTGTCTATTGTATTTTGTCCGTATGTTTTTATAAACCCTACCCTTATCATCCCTATTTTTAAAAATGTCCAAAAACCTTGTTCTTGTCTCGGAATTAAAGGTAACTCTAATGATTTTAAAATTTTATTAAGATTTCTTCTGCTGTTAAGTCTGGTTCTCACAAAATTACTTCTTATATAACTCAATGCATAATATCTTGAATATATATCCATTATCGCAAGTTTTGCGACGTCAATATTATGTCTCATTTGAAATTTGTTGCTTATAAGATTGTTTAAAGAAGCGGCATTGTTAAAAAGAATTACCGTTTGTTTTGCAATATTATTAAAATCCATACCGGTTGTTAATCCTACATCTTTATTTAATTTGGCAACAATTCCGACGGGTAATCGTCTTGATTCAAAATCCCGAACAGATTCTTTAACTTCAAAACCGATGTTTGTTAAAATATTATCGAGCATTTTTATTCTAATTGTACTTCCGTCATCTATTGCTCCTTCATGAAAATCTACAAGAATAGATTTTGTTTCTTCATTAAAATCTATAAGAATTCTTACGGAATGTGCTCCCAATTTTGCCACCCACAATACAATATTATCTTTTACAAAAATCGGAGTTTTAATATCTGTTGAAAAATCCGGATTTTCCGCTAAATCCGACAAAAATCTTTCCACTTGCGGATTTATGTTGCCCGCTGACAAATTATATACAGATATTAAGTTAGCATCCTTTGAAATCAATGTATTATATCCTACATCTTCATAATCGCTCAAAGAATGCATTACTTTCATTACGAACGACATATTTGCCTGTTGATGTATTCTGTTAGCAAGAGCATTTATTGTCGGTATATCTTCAATTATATTACTTGATTGAGATTCTATGGGTTTTTTTTGCTCCTCAATTGTAGTATCATTATTTTCAATTTTATCTAATATATTTTTTAAAGATCTTTTAAATAAAGAAACATTTTGAGAACTAATTTGTTCCAAATAATTTATCATTAAGTTTGTGTGATAAACAATATCATCAAATTGAGAAGAAAAATCGGTTAAGCCGTCAATTTTGTTTAAAGTATACAAGTTTTCATCCAACAACTTCATATATATATCAAAAAGAAAAATAACTCCGTCTAATTTTTCGGCATCCACGGTATTTGTTGTCATAATGTATGTAGGATTATGCTGACTCGGTCTAAAATTAAAAAGTTTTTTAGAAATAAAAATTAATACACTTGTAAAAGAATATCGCCTGCTGTCAAAAAACACATTCGGTGTCTGTTTTATTAAAGAAAAGCTTTTTTCTTTACAAAATTCTTCTATTGTTAAATTATTTGCTGCAGAATCTGCAATTTTTAGATTTCTCGTATATGATATCTTAGGTGTTCTGTTTTCCATTTCTTTGAAGAAATTCAACTCCCTCACAAAACCGTTAAATTTTGTTTTCAACTCAGAATCAAATAAATCTTTTTTAGCATCGATATCTTTCGTAAAACGCAAAATACTTTCAAGAGTCGGATCTGTTCCGTTTTCATTTACTCTAACAGCAATACGACCGTTAACTATTTTTAAATATTTATTTTGATGAGCAATTAACTCATTATGTAATAAATCTATTAATGAACTAAACGCATATTTCCCTTGAATAGAATTTGCGGGAAGCAAGAAAATATTTGAGCTTAAATATTTTCTTGCATCTTTATGAGAACTATATTTCGATAACATTTTATCAATTATTATTTTAAATATTTTGCTATATCTTGTATCATTGAGATCAATATTATTGGCAAGTAAAACATCAAAAACAAGATCAATATTGGCAGCATTTTTCTTTAAAACAAACTCTAATAGTTCAACCTGTTCATCTGCTTCAAAATTTATTTTCTGTATAAGCGATTTAATATTATTATCACTTAAACTATGTTCGTCTTTTTTCATAAAGTCGGAAAAAGTTTTCAGTACCTGCTTATCCGACAAATTAATTTCTTTGATTATATCGGAAAAAAGATTCTGAAAAGAGAACAAATAACCTGCCTTCAACAACGAATTTAATATTAAACTTAAATGTTCTACTTTTTTAATATCTGTTTTATTCATCATTGCGGATAAAACATCGTCTTTAATACTTTTTAAATCGTTCACTATAGATAAATGATTTTTATTATTAAAATCAGCTTTTTCCACTACTATGACACTTAACTCGGAATTGTATTGATTTTTGGATATAAAATATTTTATCAATGAAACATTTGCATCATTATTCAAATCCATCCTTTTAAAAAGTGTAGGCAAAACAGTTTCCCATTTCAAAGTCAAGTTTTCGGATATTTCTTTAAAAAGATTAAGTTGGTTAGTATTTGTTATATCAATTCTCTCGGCAAGAGTTTCAACCAACAATTCAACATTACACATAAACCTGTTCCTTATTTGTTGCAAAAGTTCTATAAAATATCCGTATTGTTCAACATTACTTAAAATAATATCCACCAAAATTTCAGCTTCTTCTTTAGAGAGTTTCCTGCCGTTTAACAGTGAAATCAATTTTTGTGTATCATCACTGTTTTTTAACGAAACAGAATAATTTGAATCTATTTTAAAATCTTTATCCGGAGATATGGCAAACCTGCTTACCTCATCAAAGATATTTAATTTATTTTTTAATATTAAATTTAAATATTTATGAACAGAAACCCCTATAATGGTAGCTAAAACGGCAACCGCAATACTTGGTGCAAAAAACAAAGAATATAAATAAGGAATCGATAATAAAAGTGTGGGTAAAAATCTTGATCTTGTTTGGGAACCAACTTCTGCTTTTTTTGTATCAGTATTAAATTTTTCTTTTGAATCTTTATCGGGAAAGATATTAAATAAAGTTGCTAACAAAATATCCGAAGTTTTCCAATCTAAATTATTTTCTTTTATCCAAGCACTTATGTTGTGTGCTTTTACAAATTGATATTGAAATATTGCAAAAAGCATTAAACCAACAGGAACACTTAAACAAGATATCGCAGGAAAAGACATGGAAATAACAGCAATACTTACAGGAACGGCTCTAAATATAATTTCTTCCCAAATATGAGGTGTTTTGGATAATGTGTTAAAAAGCTTATTTCTGTCGGACAAAGGAGCAAAAATTGAAAAATAGTTTATAGATCTTCCGTTTGATCTTAACCAACTTGCAGCCTGCTCATCATAGGAAGGTTTTATATCACTCGCAGTTCTATAAAACTTACCTTTAAAATTTTTATCAACTTCAAGTAAAGCTTTCTGTAAACTCGGTAACATTCTTGAATAAATTTCCGCAGGTATTCCTCTTAAATCTTTCCCTCTTAAATTTGAGTTTTCTATATCAAATATCATTCCTTTGCTAAAATAAAATCCTTTTCTAACAAACAGTTCTGCCATATTCAACATTATATCGTCTATATTCGGAACAAAAATATCCCGCATACCTTGTTGCGGAATAACGGCCAAAACCTGATCTACGGCAGTTTCTATTATATTTCTTATTTCGTTTTTTTCTTTTGTGTTTATAATCTGTTTTTCATCTAACAAACTTAAATCTGCATCTTTTCCAAAAACTTCTTTTACTTTTTCTGCATTTCCCCCAAAAAGATCTTTTACCGTTGATATTAATATCTTCTGTTTATCGACATCTGTTACAGAAGAAAAGATGGTATACGATAAAGCCTGACTTTTTAATCTGCTTTGCAAGTTTATAAGTTCGATATACTTATCGTTTGCCTGTTTTATATCTTCATCTATTTTAGGAGTTATTACTATAGTGTTTACATCGTTTTTTGCCAACAATTGTTCCAATTCACTACTATGAAAACCTCCGGTTACGGCAATTATTACCTCTTTCGAAGATTTTAACATTTCGTCTTCTTGCCTTAGTTTATCGATTGACATCAAATGTATTTTTTCGTCTTTTAATAGATTTTTTACGAAAATATTATTTCTTTGATCGTTTATATCGTAATATTTGTTTATTTCATTAAAATCATTTTCTATTTCTTTTATTCTGTCTACTGCAGCATATTTCGCATATAAATTTCTAAAATGCTCATATTCTCTTTCAAAATATTTCCAATCGGCATCTGTTAATTTATATTCCAAATAATCTTTAAAATATCTGCTGAAATCCGACAAAAAAGTTATTTCATATTCTTCGTTATTATAAGAGAGAGCTTTTCTTATTTCGTTTATTAATTGCCTTTCTTCCAAAACCAATTTTATAGGATTAAAATCTTGATTATCTAAATTTATATTCAATAATTTCACGAACTCTTTAAAATTATTATTTAAATTTATATTTTCTTTGGCACACAACGAATTTATCAATTCCAATGATTTTTGGTTATCTGTAAAATTATTCGTCTCTTTCAATAATTGAGAATAAACACCAAACGGCAATTTGTTTTTCAATAACAATATTAATTCCCGCAATTCGTATTTTACTTTTTTTATATTTATTGTATCCGAATTTTTAATCATTAACATAAACTTGGAAATGTTCGGATAATCTTCCAATCTTATAGCGGTTATATTGTTATACTTTTTCGGATTTTTATTGATATCCCGAATATATTTTATCAATTGTATGTAAAATTTTTTGTCATCTGTTTGCTTCAACAAATATTTTTCTATATTTTTATTGAACTTTTCGTTCCTTTTGTTAACATATGTTTTTTCTAACATACTTATTTCTCTGTTTACTTTTTCGGTTATTTGTTTATATTTTTCTTGGTTATTTATAATCCAAGCCAATCTTTTTATATTATCTTGATGTAAACTTACTTCATCTATACCTTTTAATTCCACTTTACCGTTATTACTTGTTAATTTATAATATTCGCTTCCGGTTAAAACTCCCTCTTCCAACAACTTTTCTATTACTTGTTTCCTTATATTTTCATCTTTTATGGAACTTAACCAACTTACATCTATGTCTCCGTATCCGCCTTCAACATAAACTCTTTTTAAATTATATTTATCCGATATTTGACCGATTATTTTAGCTATATTTCTTTGTGTTTGAGGATGACAATGTAAATCCTGTATATTTATTACCGTTATATCGCTTTGTGCATCTTTACTTGATGTTATTTTCCCGTATTCGGCACTTATACTACTTACTTTATTAAATACATCTTCGTATTTACTGTTTATTTTTTCCGATTGCGGTAGTGCATAAAGGTTTGCACCTAATGCAGATACCAAAAAGCATACGGCCGTAAAAACGGCACAGATTTTTATTGAATTAAAATTTTTCTTCAAAAAATTGTTTATCATCATTTCCTCTTTATAATAAAAAAAGCATATAGCATTTTTACATGCTATATGCCTTTTTATACCGTGTAGACATAGTTATCCCGTCAAACGTAAATAAAAGCCCCAAATATCGTAATAAAAATATAAACACAAACAAAAAGAAAAACAACGGAACTTTAATATTATCTCCATAGAAAGTAATATTTTTTATTTTCTCTTCTATAAAGGCAACAAAAGAAAAACAATATTTTAAATATTCTTTATTAACAACAACTTTATGAAATGCTGCATGTGTTTTTTGTTTTTTTGATGAAGATAAAAACAGATTTACATCCTCGAGTATGTTGCCGCAAATTTCGGAAAAAGCCTGTTTTGTTTGCTCAAAAATTTTATATTGGACGGATATAACGGCAGACACAGATATTTTCTGTGTATTATCAAAAAATCTATTTAATATTGAAATACACGAAAAATCTACAGATGCGAAAAATAACACAGAAGACAGAAAAAGAATTGCGATTTTTTTCATACACATAAAGTATAACACTTGTACGTTTTTTTATCAATATTTTATATTGAATTTCTATATATTTTATCAAAAAAAAGAAACACCCTTTTTTAGAGAAAGAGTGTTTCTTTTCTTTTATAAACAATTATTGTTTTTTATTTATGAGCGCCGCTTTTATGAAATTTGCAAACAACGGATGCGGTCTGGTCGGTCTTGACTGAAACTCCGGATTAAACTGAACAGCAACAAACCACGGATGATCTTTTATTTCCACGATTTCAACATATTTGTTTTCATCGGCAGAATAACCGGATACAACAAGTCCTTTTTCTTCCAATATTTTAACATAATCTTTGTTCACTTCATAACTATGTCTGTGCCTTTCGCTTATAACATCCTTTTTATAAATTTCATAAGCTTTTGTATCTTTTGTCACATTGCATTTCCAAGAACCAAGTCTCATTAAATGTCCATCTTTATTTTTTGCATTTGTTTGAATTATAACAGGTGTCTTTGCATTTTTATCTATATTTAAAGAATTTGCATCTTTTATTCCGCAAACATTTCTTGCATATTCAATAATAACACTCTGCATACCTAACGATATACCGAAGAAAGGAATTTTATTCTCTCTTGCATATTTTATTACATTGAGTTTTCCGTCTAAAGTCCCGCCGCTGTCTCCGTCGGGAGAGATAATTGCATTTACATCTTTCAAATCCTGTTCCAAATGTTGAGAATCGGTATCAACATATTTTATTTTAACTTCAGTAATATTTATTGCACCGCCATGTTTTAATGCTTCGAAAACACTTTTATAAGAATCTTTTAAATCTATAAATTTCCCTGCTATTGCAACGGTAACCTGATGTTCCGGACATCTGCAGTTATGTATCATATCATTCCATTGTTTTAAATCTATGGGTTTTGCATCAAGTTTCAAATATTTTACTATCAAATCATCTATTTTGTTTTCATGCAATTGAACAGGTACTTCATAAATTGAAGTTTGAACATCTCTCTCTTCGATTACCGCATCTTTTTCCACATTACAAAAAAGAGATATTTTATCCCTGATTTCATCGGTTAAATGCTGATCCATTCTGCAAAGAATTATTGACGGTTCTATACCTATTTCTCTTAACTTTTGAACACTATGCTGAGTAGGTTTTGTTTTTAATTCTTCGGATGCTTTTATATATGGTATCAATGTAACATGAACATACAATACATTTTCTCTGCCGATATCGTTTCTGAATTGTCTTATTGCTTCCAAGAAAGGAAGGCCCTCGATGTCTCCTACTGTTCCCCCTATTTCAACCATAACGACATCACTGTCCCCGGCTACCGCTTTTAATCTTTCTTTTATTTCATTTGTTATATGAGGAACAACTTGAACGGTTTTACCGGCAAATTTTCCTTCAATTTCATCGTTTAAAACTTTTTGATATATTCTGCCTGAAGTAACGGTATTTACTTTTGTTGTCTCTTGATCGATAAATCTTTCATAATGACCTAAATCCAAATCCGCTTCCATACCATCTATGGTAACAAAAACCTCTCCGTGTTGCATAGGTGATAAAAGCCCCGGATTAATATTTAAATAAGGATCACATTTCAATATATTTACTTTTAATCCTCTTGCTTTAAGTAAACATGCAATTGATGCTGCCGTAATTCCTTTTCCTACGGATGATATTACTCCTCCGGTAACAAAAATATATTTTGTTTTCATTCCATAAACTCCTTTGCTTTTTATATTATTTATTTTTTAATGCTTTTTTAACCTTTGCAACATCTTCAATAACATTAATATCTTGAAGATCTTTATCAGAGATAATAATTTTTATTTTTTTACCTTGTTCCAATGCTCTTAATTGTTCCAAACTCTCACAAATTTCAAGTTTTGTCTGTTTAGATTTCGTAAATTCACAAACAAATTTTTTTGTATATCCGTAGACACCTATATGTTTATAGTAATCTGCCTTATTTTTATTTTTTTCATCTCTCACAAAAGGTATCGGATATCTTGAAAAATATAATGCATACTTATTTTTATCAAAAATAACTTTTACCGTGTTTGGATTTGATACATCATCCGTCGGTTTCATTTTATAAGCAACAGTTAAATACTCAAGTTTTCTGTTGTTCTTAAATTCTTCAACCATTTTTTCCACAAGCTTTTTATCTATCAACGGTTCATCACCTTGAACATTAATGAACACATTATAATTTTTTAAATATTTATTCGCGACATATGCTACTCTGTCTGTCCCGCTTTTTAAAGTTGCAGGTGTCATAAAAACATTAAAACCTGCTGCTTTTACAGTATTGAATATTCTCTTATCATCGGTAGCAACAGCAACACAATTTACACCTTTACACTTTGATACTTTGCTTACGACATGCAATATGAGAGGTTTCCCGTTTATTAAAAATAAAGGTTTCCCCGGAAATCTGCTTGATGCATATCTTGCAGGAATCACTACTGCCGTTTTCATATAAAAACACTCCGTACTTTTGGAAAAATGAAAGATTAGAAGAATAATCTTTAAATCTTCTATATGTAATTTTCTATTTTTTATTAAAACTTTTTATCGTTTTTATAATTTCTTCTATTGTAACAGTTGCCGTTCCTACTTTACCTACAACAACACCTGCTGCAAAATTAGCAATTTCGGCAGCTTCTACAAGTTTCCATTTAGCTGCCAAAGCAAGTGTCATTGTTGCAATAACAGTATCACCGGCACCGGTAACATCGTATACTTCTTTTGCTCTTGTAGGAATATGTGTGATTTTATTTTTTTCTATTACCGTCATGCCTTTTTCACCTCTGGTAATAAGAACGGAATCGGATTGTAAAAGTTTTAATATTCTTTTACCGAGATTAGCAATATCCATATCCGTTTTTATTCCCTGATGTTGTGCATTCATACCTTCTATTGCTTCTTTTGTATTCGGTGTCATACAAGTTATATGCTTATATTTTTTAAAATTTTCAACTTTAGGATCAACCGTTACGGGAATTCTTTTCTTTTTTGCAAGAGTTATGATTTTTTTCAATACTTTATTCGTAACTATACCTTTTGCATAATCCGAAATTATTACACCGTCAACTTCTTTCATTACAGCATCTATATTATCTAAAATATTTTCTTCCGTTTTTCCGGAAAAAGCACCTTTTATTTCTTTGTCTACTCTAACTACTTGTTGATTTGATGCCACAATTCTTGTTTTTAAAGTGGTAGGCCTTTGTTTATCTACAACTATATAACTTGTGTTTATTCTCTTGTTTTCGAGCATTTCTTTCATATGTAAACCGTTAAGATCGTCTCCTATAACGGTAACTATATATGCTTTTGCCCCGAGAGAAGTAATATTACTTGCAACATTTCCCGCACCGCCTAAAGTTTCCGTTTCATTTTTTACTTCAACAACAGGAACGGGAGCTTCCGGAGAAATTCTTGAAACTTTTCCCCAAATAAACCTGTCAACCATTGTATCACCGACAACCAAAATAGACTTATTTTTTAAACTCAACACTTTTTTCAATAAATCCATACCTACTCCAATTTATAATTTATAATTTACAATTTATAATTAATGTATAGTGCAAACAATTTTTACAAGTAACTTTTGTTTTTCAAATAACTGCAATAATCTTTAATGGAATCTTCAAGTTCCATAAATTTATGATTACAACCGGCTTGTTTTATTTTGTCCATTTTTGCTTCCGTAAAATATTGGTATTTCCCTCTTAAAATTTCAGGCATATCAAAATATTCTATATTTGTTTGTTTACCTACTGCGGCAAACATCGATCTTGCAATATCGTTCCAACTTCTTGCTTTACCGGTACCTATATTGAATAATCCGGTATTTTTAGGATTGTTTAATAAAAACATCATAACCTCTACGACATCTTTTATATAAACGAAATCTCTTAAAGAATCACCATCACCATATTTACTGTTATAAGATTTAAACAATCTTATTATTCCTTTTTGTGCAACATCATCATAAGTTTTACATATAACACTCTTCATTGTTCCTTTATGATATTCATTAGGCCCGAAAACATTAAAAAATTTTATTCCGGTAACTTTATTATTATATTTGTTTCTCAAAAGCCATAAGTCAAAAAGTTGTTTTGAATAGCCGTACATATTCAACGGAGCAAGTTTATCTATATCACATTGATCATCGTAACCGTTTTCTCCGTTACCGTAAGTTGCTGCAGATGATGCATAAATAAACGGAATTCCGAGTTCCATTGCCCACAAAGCAAGAATTTTGGAATATTCAAAATTATTGTGAATGTAATAA